>CAMVED010000018.1 GCA_947166445.1 uncultured Mycoplasmatota bacterium | reverse complement strand
TACATACAATAGTTGGGGGAGTGATATGTATGGATAAGAAGAAATTACTAGTATTTGTAGCTGCTATACTTGCAGTTGTGCTTGTATTCAATAATCATGCTGTAGTAAAAGCTGAAACAGAATTTTTGGGTGGAAGCAGACCACTACTTCTTTTAGAAGAGGAAGAAGAGGAAGAAATTGTAGAAGAACCAGTAGCAGAAGAAGAAGTACAAACTCCAGTAACAGAAGAAGTAACAACTATTGTTTTAAGTGAAAGACCAACTATTTCAGAAGAATACTACTATGAAGAGCCTGTAACTGAGGAACCTGTTATAGAAGAACCAGTAGTAGAAGAAATGAAAGAATATAAAGCTGATGCAACAGAAAAAGAAGAAGCAGCTCAAGTAGAAGTTACTTCAGCTCCTGAAACTACTCAAGAACAAAAAACAGTAAATACAGGAGATATGGATGTTGCACAAGTATTTATGATGGCTATATGTTCAATTGCTGGAGCAGTTCTTGCTGTAAAACAAAAAGCTATTAACTAATATAAAAAAATCAAGCAGTATAGAAATATACTGCTTTTTTTGTACCATTTTAACAAAAAAAGTATTGTTTTGTCTAAAAAAATCTAAAACCTTTCTATTGCTAGTTATTAGAGTATAATGGTCATGTAAACAAAAATCACTATAACAAAATATGAAAACTAAAAAGTCTATCCATAATATAAAGCAAATTTATAGTGATAATTTTAATATATAACACTTTAAAACTAATAAAAAGGGAGGCGAAAACGAAGGATAAAATTAAAGATTTCCAAACAGCAGGAGAGGTTAACACCTCTCTTTTTTATATAATAAAAAGCGAGTAAAATTCAAATTTACCCGCTATAACTATCAATTATTTTCTTTTAAAATAATATCTAAATAATAGACCAATGCCTGCTGCAATTAATCCAATTATCATAATATAATCAAATAGTGTCATAAATTGTAGATGTATTCCAGTATTTAAGATTATACTAACAACAATTAAGATTCCACCAATTGCACTTAATATTTTTGCCCATAAAGATTTTGGATTATAACACATCCATATAATTCCAAAGATAAGTGGAAGAATAATAAGACCAAAGCCCATATTAAATCCCCATAAGCTTAATCCAAAAAATCCAGATGTTACACTAACTTTTCTACTCAATATGAATAGACCAATAATTAGCAGTAATGCACCAACTACAAAATATAGAGGATCTCTTTCTTTTTCTGGAGTTTTTTTCTTAACATCATCCACAATTTTTTCTATTGTGCTTCTTTCATCTTTTTCACTCATTTTTTTCACCTCATTATTATTACAATTAATATTATACTATAAAATGAAAAAAAGGTAAACACAGAGAATGTACAAAACATAAAATCTGTGATATAATACAAACGCGTCAAAAATACACAGATGAAAAAAATAATTTTTAAGGAGGGATGAGTATGTTTAAGAATTTTGAACTACTACAAATTGGAGATCCTATGTTAAAACTTAGGGCAAAAGAAGTGGATATAGAAGCACTTCAAGAAGGAAAGCAGGACGCACTGCTAAAAATAATGAGAATGGTAGCAAACAAAAATAATTACTTTGAGCTTACTGCACCACAGATGGGCGTATTATTAAGAGTGGTTGCACTAAAAATAGATTTGTTTAACGAGAGTTATCCACAAGATATAAAGGATAATGAAGTTACACTAATGATTAATCCAAAGATAAAGCATATTGAGGGCGTATCAAGTAGTGCAGAATATGAACTATGTACAAGTTGTAAAGGAAGAACAATGCTTGTTGAAAGACCAGATAGAATATTTTTAGAGTACTTTACACCTGAAGCAATAAAAGTGCAAATATTTGTTCATGGTTATTCTGCTCATATTGTTCAACATGCAATAGACCATCTAGATGGGAAAGACTTTTTAGTTCTAGAAAATGAAGAGGAAGAAATAATACATAGGCATAGATGAATATTATAAAATAAAATGATGGAGATTTTCTGTCATTTTATTTTTTTGCCCTTTTAAAACAACCATATTTAAGATATAATAATAGTATCTAAGGAGGTAAACAAGATGTCAGTTAAAATAATGTATTACGTACATGGTACAACAACAGATAATGAAAAACATGTATCATCTGGATGGAAAAACGTTGAGCTATCACAAAAAGGAATAGAGCAAAGCTTTGCTTTAAAAGAGAAAGTACCAATGGATAAAATAGACATTGTATTTTGTTCAGATTTAAAACGTGCAGTAGTATCTGCAAACAATATTTTTGGCGGTATAAAAGAAATTGTTGAAGATAGCAGAATACGTGAATGTAACTATGGAGACTTAGATGGAAAAGATACATCTTTAGTAAAATATGAAGAACATATACAAGTACCATTTCCAAATGGAGAATCACTTAAAGATGTTGAAAAAAGAATAAGTGAATTTTTAAATTATTTAAAAGATAATTATGATGGAAAGACTGTAGCTCTTGTTGCACATAAAGCCCCACAACTTGCTATTGAAGTGTTAACACAAAACAAAACATGGGATGAAGCAATTGAAACAGACTGGAGAAAAACAAAAGCATGGCAACCAGGCTGGGAGTATGAAATAAAATAACGAAGAAAAAAGAGGTGTTTATATGATCGAGTATTTAGGTATAGATATAGGTGGAACAAACATTAGAGTTGGAGCAATAGATGAAAAAGAAAGACTTGTATGTTACAGTTCACAAAAAACACTAGAAAATGTAAAGACTGCAAATGATTTATATAAAAAAATAAAAGAAATGGTTAAAGGTATAACAGATTATGAAACTGTAAAAAGAATAGGTGTAGGATATCCAGGTGCAATAGACGAAAAAGGAAATATTACTACATCTAGAAATATACCAGTATTTAAAAACTTTCCACTTAAAGAAAAATTAGAAAAAGATTTTAAAACAGAAGTTATAATAGAAAATGATGCACGTGTTGCTGCTCTTGGAGAAGCAACAAAAGGGGCAGGAAAAAATTCAAAATCTATATGCTATGTAACTATTAGTACAGGACTTGGTGGAGGAGTAGTAATAGATAATAAGATATATAAAGGAGATACAAATATAGCAGGATATTTTTCAAGAATGATGCTAGACTCAGAAGATATAGCGGAACATAGATTAAGTGGAACGTATCTTATACAAAAAGCTAACAGAGAATTTTTTCTAGGAGTAAATAATGTTCAAGACATATTCATGTTAGCAAAGAAAAATGATGCGGCAAAAAAGATACTAGATGACTTTAAAAAGTATTTAACTATGCTTCTTTTAAATATATCAATTACTATAAATCCAGATACAATAGTTATTGGTGGAGGAATAATGAATGCTAAAAAATACTTCTTTGAAGAAGTAAAAGAAAACTTTAAAGCAAAAGCACATAGCTTTGCAAAAGAAACAAACATAGTACAAGCAAAACTAAAAGAACCTGGAATAATTGGTGCATGCTTGATAGCAAAGAATAAATAAAGATAGAAAAAGAAAAAGGACTAACAGAAATGTTAGTCTTTTTTGCACAAAAAAAAGAAAAGCAAATGCTTTTCTTTAAAATACGTACGGACTTGTTTGATGTAATATTCTTATCTTTTTCACATTAAATTTTACTATTTTACATGTCAGTTTATAATTATTAATTATTTTACCAGAATAATAAATAATTAAAAATAACCAAGCTCATGAGTGGTAAATTCACTTACTATGGAGTAAAATAGAAAATTTAATGTAAAAACTAGCTACTATCAAAATCTGATAATAAAATTAAACATAAATATAATATTCCTTTTGGAATGCTTATATATATAATTTAAGATTATTATAAGAAGTATACCACTTCAACTGATGTAATCTAGATTTCCGCTGGATAGTAACTGCAAATAATTTCATTATTTTCTAATAATAAAAATACTTGCGATAAGACATATTACATAAACTGATCAGGTTCTCACAAACAAGTCTTTATGAGATAATCTCATTTATTTATTTAAAATAATGTTATCAAAAGTAAATACAAATTTATTATAACATATAGTTTACATAAAGTCAATGATATTTTTAAAAAAATAATAAAAAAATACAAGCTAAAAGCTTGTATTAATATTCTGGTGGGAATGACCGGAATCGAACCGGTACGGGATTTGACTCCCGCAGGATTTTA
>CAMVED010000017.1 GCA_947166445.1 uncultured Mycoplasmatota bacterium | reverse complement strand
AATTAAGAACAATTATTTGTTCTTTTTTTGTTTTTATTGTTTAAAATATTGTAATTCATGGTATAATTTATTTGTGATATTAATGAAAAACAAAACAAACGGAATTGAAATAGCGTGTTCAGTAGTATTTATAATCTGTGCCATATTGTGCTTGGCATGGTTTGTTTTGTATGCTTATTTGGCAATACCAGAAATATCTTTAAATGGAGAAGAAGAAATAACAATACCATTAAATGGTAATTATGAAGAACGTGGAGCTACAGCCAAATTAGATAATAAAGATGTAACAAATAAAATAAGAATTGACAACCCTCTTGATACAGGAAAGGTTGGAGACTATATTATTAAATATTCTATTACTAACACAAAAGGTAAAAAAGAGCAAATTGTAACAAGAAGAGTAAAGGTAAGAGAATCGGAAAAACCTACAATAAAACTAAACAATAAAAACAGTATGACAGTACAATATGGTGGAAAATACAAAGAACCTGGGTATATTGCTAGTGATAATTATGATGGAGATATAACAGAAAAGGTTGAAGTTCAAGGAGAAGTAGATACTAAACAAATTGGAACGTATAAGTTGTATTATACAGTAACGGATTCATCAGAAAATAGCACAACAGTCATTAGAACAATAAAAGTAACTGACACAAAAGGCCCAAAACTTACACTAAATGGTAAATCTTATACAGTAGTAGCACTTAATGGTACATATAAAGAAAAAGGTTGTAAAGCAATAGATGAGCATGATGGAGATATAAGTGATAAAGTAAAGACTTCAGGAACTGTTAACACAAGACTAGCAGGTTATTATACAATTAATTACAGTGTTAAAGATTCTTTTGGTAACACATCTCAAGCCTCAAGAAAAGTTCAAGTAGGAACTCAAACAGATATAGATAATGCAAATCATATTTTAATATCTATAAGTGATCAAAGATTGTGGTTCTATCAAAACGGAATATTAGAGCTAAGCGCCAATGTAGTAACAGGAACAAGAGGAGTAAATGATACTCCAAGAGGTTCATTTAGAATTCAAGGTAAAGCCCAAAATATTTACTTAAGAGGACCAGATTATGAAAGCTTTGTTAATTATTGGATGCCTATATATGGGGATATTGGAATGCATGATGCTTCATGGAGAAGCACATTCGGGGGATATATTTATCAAACATCAGGTTCTCATGGTTGCATTAATTTACCATATTATGTAGCGGAAACACTATATTATAATGCTCCGATAGGAATGTTAGTAAAAGTAGTATAAAAATTCTATATTTTATACTACTTTTTCATTTTAATAAAAAAAAATCATAATATTTATTAGATTTGCTGACACATTTTGTTTTTTGTGTTATAATCTAGTCAATTAAAGCGGTTATATAGGGGAGTGAGTGTTATGAAAGTATGTAAAAAATGTAAAAATCATGTTGCCAATAAAGCAAGAATTTGTACAAAATGCGGTTCAGATGTAAGCAAAGCCAAAATTATAAAAAATGTTAATAATCAAAAGAATCATAAAAACACTAAATCCCAAACAAAATCAAAAAATATAAATAAACAAACCAAACCTATAGTAGATACTAAAACAAAAACAAAAGACAAAATCGTTGTAACAAATAAACAAAATAAAAAACAACAAAAAAAAGAAATAGTAAAATTTAAAGATAAAAATCATTATATTGTCAAAATAAAAAGTGTGCTTATAAAAACTTTTAGTGTTACAAAAAGAGGATCAATTAAATTTGCTAGAGTACTACAAAAAGCATTTACTTATATCGCAATTGAATTGTTTCAAAGTTTAAAATTAACTATTAAAATTACTCTCGAATTAATTAAGTCCTGCGGAACGTTTATGGTCGCTGCTTTAGACAAAATTTTATATGGTTCAAAAAAACTATTATTATATATTAAGGATAAACATATAAAAAGACAACAAATCAAAAAAATCACACCAAAGAAAGTAAAAATAGAAAAACCTATAGTTAAACAAGAAATCAAAAAAGTAGAAGAGATAAACCCGTCAAAATCTAAAAAAAGTTTAAAATTTGCATTTATTTCAGTGTTTGTTATAGCTGTTTTAAGTGGAATTTATTTTGTAGGGCAAGATATATATCAAGATTTAACAGGCAACGCCCACAAAGTTATAGTAACTGAAAAGGCCACAACAGAAAAAGTATTTAACATGGAAGATATAATAACATATAAGAACGTTGATTATAAAGTTGTTAAGATTGAAACTTCTAAAGGTAATAGTTATAAATCACCCAAAGAGGGCCATCAATTTCTAATAGTTACAGTATATATAAAAAATAATACTGGTGATAAAGTGCCATATAGTTATGAAAATTGGACAATGTCTAACAGCAAAGGTGAAGAAAAGAAGAGAATATTTACTTCAATTAATGTTGATACAGCATTGTATTCTGGGGAATTAGTTATCGGAGGAATAAAAACTGGATCAATGGTTTTTGAACAGCCTATAAATGATTCAAAATTAAAAATGAATTTTTATGAACTCAAGAAAGATGAAAATGGAAATGAAGTAATAGATGAAGCAAAACGTGTGTTTTCAATAAGTATAAAAGCACCAGAGAAAAGCAAAAAGAAAAACGATAAAATAGAATCAAATGATGATGTAAAAGTAGTAAAAACTAATGCAAAGAATAAGAGTTATTAACTTTTATTTTTTTGTATAAAAGTGTAAAAGAAGCAATAATTATATGTACAAAAAATTATAAATATGTTAAAATTAATTTAGCATAGGGGTGTGGCTAAAATGAAAGTGGTAAATTTTTTTGTTAAACTAATTTCTAGCCTGTTTATATTAGTCTTTGGATTGCTATGCTTAACTACTACAGTTTTTCTTTTAATTAAAAACATGACTAGTCAAGAAAATATTGCAAATTATGTAAAGAATGCTAATATTTTTGACTATTCATCTCGTGATATTATATCGGATAGTCAAAATAGTACGTTAAGAAAAACAATTACAAATGAAATGTTAGCTATGGATATTCCGGCTCTAGTAGTTGATGAAGTTATAGATAGTCCAGAATTAGACATTCTAATTAGTGATTACATATATGAATATTCAAAATATGTATTATATAATGAGAATAAACCAGTTTTTCCTAGTGATAATATATTAAGCATTTTAATGGATAAATATCAAACACAACAGCATAAAAGTTTAAGTGAAAAACAAAAAGAAAAAGCATTACAATATATTGAACTGTTAGGAAACAATATAGATCAAGGCATATTAGAAAAAAGTGAAATTGATGAGATGATTAGCCTAAATATCATCAAACAAATAGCAATTATATTTGCATCACAATTTATGCCAGTAGTTTTAGGTATTGTAATAATAACTCTACTCGCTATAATATCTATTTGTTTGGGTAGTATAAAAAAAGCAATAAATTGGTGTAGTAAAATGATTATATTAAATGGATTGCTTTTGATAATAGCAAGTTTCGTGGAAGTGAGGGTATTGATTATGTATTTTAACAATCAAGGATTAATAGATAGTTTAATAATTTCAATTGTAGAAAATGGTTTCCAAAATATGTTAATTTATGGAGCTATATTAATAATTGTAGGAATATTGTTCATGACCATAAGTGCAATACTTCTAAAAAAAGAGAACAAAAATATTAAAATGATTGATGCTTCTGAAAAACAAATTGATAATTCTGAAAAGATAATTAATAAACCAAAAATCAAATCTACTGAAATACTACAAGAAATAAAAGAAGTTTCCGGTCCAGAAGAGCGACAATCAAAAGAAAATGATAGTAAACATGAATCAGAAAAGGAGAACATGAATGAATTAGATAAAGAAAAACAATCAGATAATAAAAACAATTTTAAAGAAGAAATACAAATAGTACCAGCGATTGAAGAAGAAAAAGATGAGCCAGAAGAAATATCAGCATCTGAAATAGAGATAGAAGAACCTATAAAAACTGATGATGAAGATCCAGAACCAGAAGAAGCATCAGAAGATTATTCAGAAATAAGTGATGAAAACACTGAACCTGAGCCAATCAAAAAAGAGGATAAAAAGATTGTTCCTTTAAAAGAAATCAACATAGAAGTTACAAAACCAAAAAAAGGAAAGGATATAGAGTTTAATACTAATGCAGAAAAAGATGAAGAAGATATAGAAGTTTTATAAATAACCTTAATGGTTATTTTTTTTATAAAAAAATAGAGATGTATTCTCTATTTATATGTTTCCTTTTGTAATTTTGAAATGTTATCATGCATAATTGATAAATAATCATCATTGTTGCTTTCATCTTTTTCAGATATAGTATCAAGAGTTCTAAATTTTAATTCCTTTATTTCATAACTACTTTTTAACTGTTCAACGATATCTTTTCTCTTTGAATGCTCCATTACAAATATATAATCTAGTTTTCCTTTTGAGTATAAATCTTTAGCCAAAGCAATATTATTTTGTTTTTCTTTACCATTTTCTGTTAGATTAATTACGTCATAACCATACTTTTTTAAGAAATTTAGTGATTCATCCTCAACTACAATTTTATTATTATCAGCATTTTCTGCAGTTTTTTTAAATTCAGTTTCGATCTCAGTTATATCAACTTTCAATAAAGTATATTTTTCTTCTATTTTATCTTTAATATAATCAGAAATTATATAATCTTTAAGTTCGTTCTTTATATTTTGACCAATCATTAAAATATTTGAAGGATTAAGCCAAATATCAGATGACTTATAAGTAGTGTCAAGTCCATAAGCAGCATCTATTATTTTTAATCTTTTATTATAATTTAACATTTTAGTAGCATATTCTCTTTCAGTGGCTTCACCATTATATATAAATAAATCATATTGAGAATAGTCTTTAAGCTGCTTGTTAGTCATTTCATAAGATGAAGATATAGAATCTCTAGGATATATACTTTTAATATGCGAATAGTCTCCATATAATCTATTGGTTACATATTCAATTGGATATATAGTGGTAACTATATTAATATCTTCCATGCGGTCTCTTTTAAGACATCCCGTCGTAAGTACAATTACAATTATTACTAAACAAATATTTATTTTTTTCATTTTAACTCCTCCTCATTTGGCACTGGATCATAACCAGAACTCCCCAAAGGGTGACATTTTAGTAGCCTTTTTATTCCCAATTTACATCCTTTTATTACTCCATATTTATTGATAGCTTCTCTTGTATATTCAGAACATGTTGGTATAAATCTGCATTTGCTATGCCACAAACCAGGTATTTTTTGATATAAATCAATCATCCATAATAAAACTCTTTTCAAGTTATCACCAATAATATTTTACTATTAAATTAAAAATTTATCAATTAAAACAGTACTATTTTATTTTAATTTATGATATATTTGTATTGGTGATAACTGATGGAAGAATTATTTAAAAAACTAAATATAAAACCAAAAAATATAGAATTATATAAACAAGCTTTTATTCATACATCATATGCTTATGAAAACAATTTAGATTATTCTTATGAGACATTAGAGTTTCTAGGAGATGCTTTTTTAGAATTGGTAATCTCTGATTATTTATATAGAGAAAACAAGTTTCACGAAGGAGAAATGACAAAACTAAGGGCTAGTTATGTGTGTGAAAACGCTCTGTTTGAATATGCAACAGATTTAGGTTTTAGTGAACTAGTAATGCTAGGTAAAGGAGAAATCAATACTGGAGGAAGTCATAAAAAAGCAATTTTAGCGGATATTTTTGAGGCCTTTATTGCCGCAGCATATTTAGATCAAGGATTTGAAAAAACAAAAGAAGTAGCTTTGAAAATAATTATCCCATATATAGAAAACGAAGATGTCCTTTTCTTTAGTGATTATAAATCAGAATTACAAGAAGCGGTTCAAGATGTTCAAAAAGAGCTTACATATGAACTGATTAACGAAAGTGGACCAGCTCATAATAAGCATTTTGAGATGGCAGTAAAAATAGATAATATAGTTTATGGTACTGGAGAAGGTCATACTAAAAAAGAAGCAGAACAAGAAGCTGCTAAAAGTGCTTTAAAAAAGTTAGTAAAAAATAAATAAAAACAAAAGTTGTAAACAAGTATAGAAAAGCGTTAAAAAATATTACGTTTTTTTAGATATAAATATGACTTTATCATCTTTAAAGGTTTTAATAAGTAATTATACTTTAAAAGCTATATGGAAAGAAAATTAACATTGTCTTGAAACTAAAAATAATTTATGATATAGTATACATATGAAGGGAACTTCATAAAATAAAAAAGGATACGTTTGAAGCTACTATCAGACGTTTCCCATTATTGGTTGACATCTGAAATCAACAGAGGTTGAGATCAGATGCCTTTTTTTATCTATATAATAAAGTGATTATTATAAAGAATAAAAGTAATATTATAAA
>CAMVED010000016.1 GCA_947166445.1 uncultured Mycoplasmatota bacterium | reverse complement strand
AAAAAAGCTATAATAAAATGAAAGAATTAATATCTGATGAAAACAGGACTGTTATAATTGTTTCACATTCCTCAAGCACATTAAGAAACCTTTGTGATAGAGTAATATGGATTAATGAAGGTGTGATGATGGGTGATGGCGAAGCAAATGAAATAGTAGACAAATATGAAGAATTTATGAAGAATTTAGTTTAGGGAGGAAATTATGGAAATTAAAATTAAAAATAAAAAATTAAAGAAAAGACTAAAAAGGATTTATACAAAAATAACACCATGGAGAAGAAAATACGTAATTGATAAAATTCCTGTTTTTTCAGTAAAACAAATTTGTAAAATAATTCATATAAAAGTACCTAAAAAGTATAAACCCATTCAAAATATACCTGTACATTTCACTTATCTATTTGATCCAATACAAAATAAAGATGAAGTAAGAAAAAAAATAAAATATCATAATTATAGAAGACCAAATTTCGTAAGACAATTAAAGTGGAAAATGAATAGATTTAAATTTGGTTTTGATAACCAAATAGAATTCTTGCAAGGTAATGATGAAAAACTAGTTCAAATGATGGTTGAATGGTTATATGGATGGTTTCCAATTGGATTCTACTATTTTGATTATTTAGATTATGAATTATATAACAAAACTATTGATGAAGCTAATACATTTTTAAGTAGGGGATTCTGGTGGAGAACTTATAAAGCTTCAAATGATGGTAAAAAGATTAAAGTTTTAAAAGACAAAGAAGAGTTTAATAAAGTTTATCATAAATATGTAAACAGAGAATTCTTAAATTGTGATAATTGTACTTTTGAAGAATTCAAAAAATTTGTTACTGCACATCCAAAATTCTTTGGTAAGCCTGTTGAAGGTACAGGTGGTGAAGGAGCAGGAATAATTAGAGTTAGTGATTTCAATAATATTGATGCATTATATAAGCATAGTAAGAAGAATCATTTAATTATTGAAGAAATAGTACAACAACATAAAGATTTAGCAAAATTTAATGATAGTGCAGTTAACACTATTAGAGCTTATTCATTACACTGCGCAGACGGAAAGGTAAGACTTTTATTAGCTAATTTAAGACTTAGTAGAAAAGGAAAAGATGTAGATAATTTCCACTGTGGTGGAGTAACTTGTGTAATCGATCCAAAAACTGGAAAAGTAGCAAGTGATGCAATTGATAGACATCATATGTTTTATGATAGACATCCAGATAGTAATTTAAAATTTAAAGGTTTTCAAGTGCCATGTTGGGATAAACTAGTAAAAGCTATTGAAGAAAGTGGCTCATTGATTCCTGGAATTAGACATGTTGGTTGGGATATAGCCATTACAAAGGATGGAAATATTGAGTTTATTGAAGGCAATAGTATGCCTAATTTTGACGTAACTCAAGCAGCCGATCAAGTAGGTAAGTTACACTTATATGAAAAATATATTATTGAACTTGAAGCATTAAAAAAAGAAGAAAAGAAAAAGAAACTTGCAAAAGCAAAAAAAGAAACGGAAAAAGCTGTCAAATAGTGACAACTTTTTTTATTATATGCAAATATAAATTGATTTTTAAGAGTAACAATTATAGAATTATAATAGAGGTGTAAAATATGAAAGTAGTAAAAAATATAATAATAATATTGGTTTTATCAATGACATTACCAATTGCAGTAAATGCAGCAACATATGATTTTTCATTATATTCAACAAGAAAAAGTTACAACGAGAAAAAATATGCAGCAGCAGATAGAATAACAGAAAAAGAGTTGATTATGTATCAGGATATCTTTTTAAAAGATATGTATGAAACAAATTATAAAGGTATGACAGAGGAACAACAACAAAAAATTGAAGAATTAAAAGAAGAAATACTAAGCGATCCAGATTATACGTGTGAAGAAACAGATACTGAAGAAATCTGTAAAGTAAGAAAATTTCATGACTGGATCAAAACAAATTTCTATTATTATGATCCTGGAAACGATACAAATGCTAAAAAATTAGGATTAAACATAGATGAATATGATAATCCATATTATATACTTACAAAAAATAAGATCACTACAAGTGAAGGAACACACTATGTATCAAGATGTAATGGTTATACTGCCATGTTAATAGCGTTAACAAGATCAGAAAACATTACAGCAAGAGCTATATCTGGTTATTATAACACTTCTTACAGGAGACTAAGTGGTCAAAGATGGATGAAAGATGGTAAACCATTCAACATAGCAGAAAATACATTAAAACATAGTTGGGTAGAAGCATATATAGATAACGAATGGGTAGTAATGGATGCTAATGCTGATAGTTATAACTCATATGCTGCTACCAAAAAATGTAATTATCAAAGCGATGGAGAACTAAATGGTAATGGATTGCCAAGTGAATATAAAACAAAAACTTCCTGCGAAAACGCTGGATATTCATGGACTAACTGGATAGTTTCTCAAAAATCGTGGGCAGATGCATTCAACAATAAATACTTCAACATTTCAGTAGAAGATTTATCTGATTCACATATAATATTTTTATTCCGTTCAGGATCACGTGAACTACAATATTTATTTAATGAATATGAAATGAGCAGACTAACTACATTTTTAAATAAAAAAACAAGTGGTAAAACTAATGGACAAAGAGTAAACAGCAATTACGATCCATTACTTCCAAATACATGGTTTACCACACCAACTCAGTCTGCAGGTGATGGTTACGGAAGAATGTATAAACTATATTGGCCAGAAAACAGAGGTTTGTGGGGAAAACTAACACTAAGTGAGTTTAAATCATTACAAAATGTATATATTCCGTCTAACAGATTAACAAGCATTTATTTAGAAAAATGTCCTAAACTTTCAACTGTGTCAGTTTCAAGCAATCAACTAATTAAATTAGTAGAATCAGGATCAAAAAATATAACACTGATCTCTGCAATAAACAATCCTTTAACATCAGCTACATATCAATTTGGGACTCCATTAAAAACAGCTACTATAACTTCTACAACCGGAGGAACATTCTCAATGAGATATAAAAAAGTAAATGGAAAACATACTCATGAATTTATAGCTAAACCAAAATCAGGATATAAATTTAAAGGATGGTATAAAGGAACTACTAGATTAACAAGAAATCTAACATTTAAAGTTACAAAATGTGCATCATTTACATATAAAGCAAAATTTATAAAGAAATAATTAGCAAGTTTTCTTGCTTTTTATTTTGGAAAAAAATTACTACTATAATACTATAACAATTAGACATAATAATAATGTAGTTTGTTTAAGGAGTTGATAAAATGTTTTTTAAAAATTTTAAAAACAAACTATTAATGGTTCTTTTAACAACTATTCTTATTATACCAATTTCTGTACATGCTTATTCAGATAAACTAGCACTTGGAGGAGAAAACGTTGGAATTGAAGTAAAATCAAATGGAGTTTTAGTGGTAGGTTTTTATAATGTTTCAGGACATTCTCCAGGAAAAGATGCTGGTTTAAAAAAAGGTGACATTATTTATAAGGTAGATGATACTGTTATTTATGGAATAACTGATCTATCTAAAAATTTTGATAATGAAAAAAACTTAAATATAACTTATAAAAGAAATGGAAATAGCTATAATACAACTTTAAAATTAAAAAAAGAAGGCTCTACTTATAAAACTGGTATATATGTAAAAGATAGCATTATAGGAATTGGTACACTTACTTTTATTGATCCACAAACAAATAGATTTGGAGCACTAGGGCATGAAATTTTAGAACAATCAACAGGAGTTAAATTTGAGGTCAGAGAAGGCAAAATATTTAAATCTAGTGTAACAGGTATAGATAGGGGAGAAAGAGGTTCAGTAGGCGAAAAAAACGCTATTTACAACGCAGATGAAGTATATGGAACTATAGATAAAAATAAACAAACAGGGATATATGGAAATTATACTAAAAATTATAATAAGAATAGTTTAGTACCAATATCTACAAAAGTTGAAAACGGAAAAGCTTCTATTATTACCGTTATTAATGGTGTCAAAAAAGAAGAATTTAACATAAATATATTAAGCATAGATCATAATAATAAAACAAAAAACATTATATTTGAAGTAACTGATAAAACATTATTACAAAAAGGAAATGGAATAGTACAAGGTATGAGTGGTTCACCAATCATGCAAAATGGTAATTTAGTAGGAGCAGTTACACACGTAGTTGTAGATGATCCTCATAAAGGATTTGGTATATTAATAACTAATATGTTAAAAGAATCAGAAGAAGACTAGTTTTAGTCTTTTTCTTTTTTCACAAAAATTTCATGTTTTCAACTCATTATAATCATATAAAAAAACTAATATTCATATGAAAGAGGTATATTTTTTCTTTTTTATTTATCCGATTTTTATTATATTTAAAACTAGTTTTACCTCTTTCTCTTAATAAAACTAATTATATTATTTATTAAAATATGTTATAATTTTTATGGAGGTATTTATGAAAGTATTAATTGTAGATGATGAAAACTTAATAAGAAATATTATTAAAGAGTATTGTCATAGTGAAGGATATTTAACAGATGAAGCAGGCGATGGACTAGAAGCTATTGAAAAAGTACAAAGCAACGACTATGATATCATAATATTAGATCTTATGATGCCTAAATTAGATGGATATTCTGCCTATGGACAAATAAAAGCAATCAAAAATATCCCTACAATTGTTTTGTCTGCAAGAAGTGAAGAAGCTGATAAACTATTAGGATTTAATCTTGGAGTTGATGATTATATCACTAAACCATTTTCTCCCAAAGAGTTAATGGCTAGAATTAAAGCGGTATTAAAAAGGTCAATTCCAGAAAACAATGATATATTTACTTATAAGGGATTAAAAGTAGATAAAGTAGGGCATAGCGTTACAGTAGATGACAAAGAAATATTTATCACTCCAAAAGAATATAATTTGCTTGTATATTTTATAGATAATAAGAATATTGCATTATCTCGTGAGCAATTACTAAGTAAAGTTTGGGGATATGATTTTTATGGGGATGATAGAACTATAGATACTCATATAAAAATGCTTAGAAATAATTTAGGAGAATATAGAAATTTAATAAAAACTGTACGTGGAGTAGGTTATAAACTTGAAATCAAAAACTAGAAGTCTACGTACTAATTTATTAATATATTTCCTAATATTTTCTACAATCATTCTCGGGTTTTTATATTTCTTTCAAATTCTTTTTTTAAACACCTATTATAAAATGAATCGCATTAATACATTAGAACAAACACTAACAACTGTAGAAAAAAGTTTAGATAACAAAAACTATAGTGCTATTTTCGATGAATTATCTTTGGACAATGAAGTGTGCATACAAGTTATTTCAGATGATGAACTTATGTATTACTCTAATTTTTATAGGCATTGTGCAAATAAAGATAATGAGCAATTATCTGAATTAAAAGATGACTTTATTGATAGTAACAAAGATTATTTAAAAATAGAGTTTATAAATAATGGATTTAATAATAAATTACTTTTATATGGTAAGAAAGTTAATAACGATAAATATATATTTATTAATACCTCTCTTGAACCAATGGATAAAAGTATTGAACTTTTAAAAAGTCAATTTATTTATGTAGCTCTAACAGTTCTAATTCTATCATTTATTATATCTTATTATTTTTCTAGAAGAATAGCGGATCCAATTTTAAAAATAAATAATGAAGCTAAGAAATTAGGAACAAAAAGTTCTGAAACTAATTTCATATGTAATACTGATGTATATGAATTAAAAGAACTTTCTAACACTTTAAATGAAGCTGCCAAGGAACTAAGTAAAACTGATGAATTAAGAAGAGAATTTCTAGCAAACGTATCACACGATTTAAAAACACCGCTTACTATGATTGAAGCATATGCAGCATCTGCTAGAGATCTTAATTATAACAACAAGAAGAAAAGAGAAAGAGACCTAAATGTAATAATAGATGAAGCAGAAAGATTAAATATGTTAGTAAACGATATATTAGTATTATCTAAAATTGAAAGCAAAACAAATAAGTTAAAGATAGAATCATTTAATATAACAGATTTTATAAAAACGATTCTAGAAAGATTTGCTATATATAAAAATGATGGTTATACATTTGAATTTAACGAAGAAAAAAGCTATTTTATTGAAGCTGATAAAAAAGGAATAGAGCGTGTTATTTATAATTTAATTAACAATGCAATTAATTATACAGGTTCCGATAAAAAAGTAAAAATAGAACTAATTAAAGATGAAAAAACTCTTACCGTAAAAGTAATTGACACTGGAAAAGGTATTGAAGAAGAAGATAAAAAATTAGTTTGGAATAAATATTTTAGAATTAATAAAAGACACAGAAGGGAAGTAGTAGGCACAGGGCTTGGTTTATCTATAGTAAAACAAATACTTGAGGAACATAATTTTGATTATGGTATTGACTCTAAAATAAACAAAGGAACATGTTTTTGGTTCAAATGTAAAACAAAGAAGTAACATTACTTCTTTTTATTTTGGGTAAAATATCCATTTATTACTGCTTTACTTTCATTTACTACAATAAACGCCTCTTTATCATACTTTTTAATCAATTTATGCAATTTATCAAAATCCTTTTTATTAATTTCTAAAAAAAACATATATTTATCAGGCTGATTCTTTTTTTGATTTATATCAATTACAGAAACTGCAAATCCATTTTTTCTTAATGTTTCAACCCAGTCTTGCGTAGCTTTATTAGTTATAATTTGAACTGATAAAGTACCTTTTATTAAAATTCTAGATACTAACCCTCCAATATAAGTACCAGCAGCAAAACCAAGTGCATAAGATATTCCAATTAAAAATCCATTTTGATTTATCTCTAAAGCTTCTCTTGCTATAATAAACCAAATTAATACTTCGAAGAATCCTATTATACTAGCAACAACTACTTTGTCTTTAACAGTTACAATAGTTCTTAAAGTACCAAGAGTAACATCAATAATTCTAGAAAAGAATATTTTTATGCATAAATAAAAAATACTCATACTATCACCAGTATTAGTATTTACTTATTTAAAAAAAAAATTAATTTTTTAACTTGCAGACACAATATAATAAATAGAAACTGCTAAAGAAGAACCTACCAGACCAATTAACATAAGTAATATTACTATTTTTTGCATTTTTTTACCCATTTATTTGCACCTCCGGATGTTTTAATTATAACAAAACTATAAAAACTAGTCAATTTAAAGTAATAATTTGTCTAACAAAATATAGTTTATTCTTTATACTTATCTAATATACTTTAGTGGTGATAATATGAGAATGAATTTAAAAAGTAATAGTAAACGCAATAAAGTATTTAATATAAAAAATATAAAACTTAACTCTAGAAACTTATTTGCATTTTTAATATCATTTTCAATTATATCAATTATACTTGGAATAGTTTTTTATTTTATTATGTCTAATAGTGACCAAGAAATGGTAAATAGTGTAGTTGCAAACAATTTTAAAATTAGTGATAATTACAATTATATGAAAATATTAAAAGATAGCATTTTATCAAATACATATAACGTACTACTAATATGGATATTGGGAATAAGTGTAATTGGAATATTTGCCAGTGTTTTTATATATTTTTGTGAACTTTTTAGTATTGGTTTTACAATCTCATCAATAATAGCAACATATAAATCAAAAAGTATCGTAGGAATATTAGTATACTTAATACCAAGTAAAATAGTATATGTAATAGCAATGTACATACTAACATATTTTTCAATAAAATTTTCGTATAAGATAATAGCAACATGCTTTTTAAATAGTAATACTAATTTAAAAAAAGAAATGCATAAGTATTTTAAAGTTCTTTTATTTCTATGGATTGTGATCATAGGAATTAGTTTGCTTAATACTTTTGTTGATCCTATTTTTATAAAACTTTTTACAAAAATATAAAAATATGATATAATCTATCCGAAAGAAAGTGATAGGTATGAAAAAAGTTATAGTAGGTGTTTCCGGTGGAGTAGACTCATCAGTTGCTTTAATATTATTAAAAAATCAAGGTTATGAAGTTGAAGGATTATTCATGAGAAATTGGGATAGTCTAGTTAACAATGATATAAGTGGTAATCCTACATTAGATAATGAAATATGTACTCAAGAACAAGATTATAATGATGCGAAAAGTGTATGTGAAAAACTCGGAGTCAAGCTTCACAGGGTAGATTTCGTAAAAGAATATTGGGATTATGTATTCACTTACTTTTTAGATGAATTAAAGAAGGGTAGGACACCTAATCCAGATGTAATGTGTAACAAATACATAAAGTTCGACTTATTTTTAAAAGAAGCAGAAAAGTTTGGAGCAGATTATATTGCTACGGGACATTATGCAAGGTTAATTGATGGAAAACTATATAAAGCAATAGACCAAAACAAAGATCAAAGTTATTTTTTATCACAACTTTCTAATAAACAATTAGAAAATGTTTTATTTCCTCTTGGAGAAATCACTAAAGATAAAGTAAGAGAAATAGCCAAAGAATATGATTTAGTTACCTCTGATAAAAAAGATTCTACTGGTATATGCTTTATTGGAGAACGTAATTTCAAGAAGTTTTTATCTAACTATTTACCTAATATTCCAGGCGATATAGTAAATATTGATACTAATGAAATATTAGGTAAGCATATTGGTCTAATGTATTACACAATTGGACAAAGAAGAGGATTAGATGTCGGAGGAACAAAAGACAAACTATTTGTGGTCGGTAAGAATTTAGATAAAAACATATTATACGTAGCAGAAGGAGAAAATAACGATTATTTATACTCTGATAGTTGCATAATTGATAATATTGTATTAAATACAAATGACAAAATAACTAACTGTAATGCCAAATTTAGATACAGAAGTAAAGATGTACCAGTAACATTAGAAAAGATAAACGATAAAGAAATATTAGTAAAATATGAAGACGTTAAAGGAGTTACACCAGGCCAAATATGTGTTTTATATGATAAAGATAGATGTTTAGGCAGCGGAATTATTAAGGAAGTTAGAAAAAATAACGAAAAACTATGGTATTTATTATAACCATAGTTTTTTTACACTTCTTTACACTTGACACGTTGTTTACACTTGTGATAAAATTAAATTGTAGGAGGCTGATATCTTATGAAAGAAGCTAAAAGAATAATAGATGAAGCTAACATTTCTAAAGTAAATGTTGCTAAATTTATGGGAGTATCACGTCAAATGCTATACAATTATTTGAGTTTAGATAGTGTAAGTGATTTACCAACTGATAAACAAAACAAATTATTAACTTTATTCGGAGTAGAGAAGGAAGCAGACTTAAAAAAGATAAAAATAGATGATAAATATATAGGTGATCTTGAATCACGAATAAATGATGGTATTACTGACACATTTAATAAAGAATCAATTTCTGATTTCCATGGTTTAAATAAAAAAGAGCAACAAGTTTTAACTGATATATTTACTACACTAAAAGAAAGATTAGTAGGGGATGAAACTGGCCTTGAATATACCACACTTCTTTATCTTCAAATGTTTATACAAAATATGGCTCAACTAGATGAATTTAAGTATTTATTGGCATATTTAGGTAAATCTACTGCCCAAATACCTATGTTTGAATATGCATATGATGAAAACAAACAATATATATTCGAAGGAATATTCTTCTCAGCAGATTCTCTATTTGCTAGCAATAATGTATCAAGAGCAAAAGTTGCAGAATCCCATAAAAAATGGGAAAGAAAAATTGATCAAATGAAAGAAGAAAAGCTAAGTAGAACTCAAGAATTAACTAATTTTAAACAACAAGCATTAAAAGAATTAGGTTATAATTTTGTAAACGAAAGTAACGCTAAAGAAGTATTTGAAAAAATAGCAGAAATAATGTCTAGAAAAATATAATGTCTATCTATATAGACATTTTTTTAATATCAAAGTAGGGGAGGAGTATATAAAAAGATAGTTAAACTACTCTCTTTTTTAGTGTGCTTTTTCATATATTAAAAATATATATAACAATTAAAAATGATAATAACACAAAAGTAAATACTTAAATATATTAATTAAAGAACTGAATAAAATAATTAAAAATATTAATTAATTAAATTAAGTTATAAATAATAAACATTAAACAATTATTCATATAACTTGTAATTTAAATCGAAATAAAAAAAGATGGATAATTACCCAGCTCAATTTAAAATATAAGTCCCCTATTTATTATATTAAGAGGTGATAATAGGGGTAATACTACTTATTTTAATATGTATATAATAGATCAATACACATGAATATAAAAAAGTATTTATTTTAATTCAATTATAAATATTATTACTTGTATAAAAAAATAGGTTAGTAATAAACATATTTTTTTATTTATTATAAAACCTATATTATTTATCTATTTCCTACTATAATTTTAAAAAATATTTAATTTCCTATAATTGATATTATGTTAACTTCTATTTGTTTTTGTTCTTTTTGCCTTTATTTTCCTCATCCTTATCTTCATTATTATCAATC
>CAMVED010000015.1 GCA_947166445.1 uncultured Mycoplasmatota bacterium | reverse complement strand
ATTATTATTTTTTCAAAAAATATTTAAATATAAAAGTAAAAGTATGATATTAATCATACTTTAATTTTCTTTGAACAGCTTTATTGTCTTCATAACTAGTAACAATTTGTTTAACAACTTTTCTTTCACTAACAACAGGTTCAATAACTTTTTCTACGTGTTTTACCTTTTTCTTTTCTCCAGAAACTAAAATATAATCATCTTCGTATGATATTTCTGGGTCACCTGGTATTAATTCTTTTAATTCATTATAAGTTGCCAAAGCATCTACAAATGAATTTTTTAATTTACCAAGTTTAGGTTTTTTATAATCTTGTTTCATAGCTAAGTTATAAACATCATGAAATGTATCATATAACTGACTAACTCTAGAATCACTACCATGTAAAACAGTAAGATCAAGTAAAGCTTGTCTAGTAAAGTTAACAATTGATTGTTTTTCATTTAGACCATGTACTTCAACAAAGTTTTCAGCATTATAACGTACAGGTTTATGTTTAGAATCATAATAAACACAATAAAGAGGTCCGTGGATAGAGCTATGCTTTCCTTCCACGAAAAAATATGAAACATCATTTGCATTTAAAATAAATGTACTAGGTATTTGTTTTTTCATATTAATCCCCCACTCTGTGTGTAAAAACAATACCATTACATTTTACTACAAAAATGGACAAAAGTCAAATGTTTGGATATATTTATACACAAAAAAAGATGAGATAAACTCATCTGATTTATTATATTAACTACCACTAACTAGCGGCGAAAGAGTATGTATTATCGCCAGAGCCAAAAGTAGGGCATGTACCAGTTTGATTTCCAATTAGGATTACCGTTTCCTTAGCTTGGATGTCGCCAGAATTTGTACCAATAAAACCATTTTTTCCTTCATCTACCATTGACATTTTATAAGTATTATTTTCTCTATCAACTTCAATTCCTAAACATGTATAACTATTACCGAATGAGCTTTGTTGCATCTTGTTTTCAAGAAGCGCATTGATAGCTTCTTGATTATAATAACACTTTGTTCCGTCACATGAACGCTTACCTTCTGCACCAGACAATCCTTGCGTTCCTGCACTAAATCCTGCAGTTACAACATCGTTCCTAACAGCTTCTACAGCTCTTAATGCATTGTCTGAAAATGTATTAATTCTTGCACTAGTTAAATATCTAGTTACAGCTGGGATAGCTAACATTACTAATATTGCTAGGATAACGATAACTGCTAATAGTTCGATTAAAGTAAAACCTTTCTTATTATTTTTCATAAATATATTTCCTCCTATCATTTATCATTTACAAGTTAAGTATAGCATTTATATTTTTTTTTGTAAATAGTTTTTTGTCTAATTTATGCTAGTTTTTATAGAGTTAGTGTCAAGATCCTTAGTATTAACATCTGCTATTTCATAACAATATTCTATTCCTTCAGATGTTGCACACGATTTTACGCTTACTATTATATCTTCACTTGTTTTATTAAATTGTACGTAGTTTTCATCGTTTTTATAGTTAAATCCGTATGGATCTTTTGTAATATTGACCCCTTCTATATCTGAAAACATTATAGTATAAATATCGTTGTTTTTAGTAAACTTATCTTTATAATTATCATCACCATACATATCTATAGCTTTATCTATATAAGTATTTACATTTGCTATATATTGTCTTTTATTAATTTCATCCCTTATTTTAATTACTATTGGATTAATTATAATTATTGCAATTACTATAATTAGTAGAACTGCGAGTATTTCAAGTATAGTGGCATTTTGTTTTTTTTGTTTATATACAGGTGTTCTCCTGTTCATTTTTATTTGTTTAGGATTTTTATAACTACTTATCATAATTTCCTCCCTTTTATACAAATTTATTATAAAACAAAACATAAAAAAAAGAAAGACTAAACTTTCTTAAATCCATACTGCAAAGAATATTCCTAAAACTGCAAAGATTATTCCTACAAGCCAAAAACCTTTTACTATATCAGGTTCTTCATACCCTAATTTTTCAAAATGGTGGTGTATTGGAGTCATTAAAAACAATCTTTTCTTATTATGAGTCTTATAGTAAAATACTTGAATCATGACACTAAGTGTTTCTATAACAAATACTGCTCCGATTACAAGTAAAGTAACTTCTCTTCTTGTAAGTATAGCAACAGTAGCAAGAACTGCTCCAAGCGCGAGAGATCCTGTATCACCCATAAATACTCTTGCAGGATATGCATTAAACATAAGAAACCCTGCTAAAGCTCCTGCTAAGACGAAACAGAATATTCCAACGTCTTCTTTTCCTATAAATAGCGAAATAAGGGCAAATGATACAAAAGCTATTGTGCTAAGTCCTCCAGATAATCCATCAAGTCCATCAGTTAGATTTGTAGCATTTGAAAACCCTACTAAAAGAAGTAAAATGAATACTCCATATAACCATCCGAGTTCTATTTTTATACCTAATGTACTTACTTCAAAAACAGTATTACCATTATATTTCATATATATTGCAAAGAAAATAAGTGATACTATTATTTGACCCATAAATTTTTGAATAACAGTAAGTCCTTCGTTTTTACCTTTTTTTAGTGATAAAAAATCATCTAAGAAACCAATGAATGAATATAAAACAAAAACAATCATTATAATAAGTAAATTGTAAGTCATTTCTAATCTATTATCTAATACTAGGAATAAAATAGAAAGTATAGTTGGAATAATAAAGATAATTCCTCCCATTGTAGGAGTACCTTCTTTTTTTCGATGTGCTTCTCCAACATATTCACTTATTCTTTGTCCAAAATTTATTCTTTTTAATATTGGTATTAGTCCAAGTCCCATAATAACTGCTACTATGAAACCAACCATTACTGATAAGATTGCTTTAGTTAGTATTAACATATAACCGCCTCTTTCTAAACAATTATACTACATATTTTTTTATTAAACTATATTTTTAATAATTTTTTATAGAAGTTTACATTATCTTTATAGGAGTTTTATCGTTCTTTTAAAGCTTTTTTAAAGATTTTGCTACTCCTTTTGGAACATTTTTTAAACCAATTTCATCAAGTAATGATAATGTATCAAGATACTCATTTTTCATCAAAACATCTAATAACTCTTTCGTTGCACTCTTATAATCTTTTCCAAACTCGTCTAAAAATTTTGTAGCAATTAGTTCTCCATAAAAATAAGGTAATGGTTCATCATAGTATCTAGAATATAGGTTATCACGCAAATATATATACTGATCAAAACACTTTTCATTAAAACAATCATCAGGTATAGAATAATCATAATTTAAAATGCCATTATTTACTGCTAAAGAACCAGCTTTAGCTAGAATACTATTTACTAGTATTTCGTTGTTTTTAGTTCTTAGCTCATTTATTATATTGATATTATTATCGCTTAAATAATCTAAATACATTTTTTCAAACATTAGTGAAATGGCTTCAGAAAAAGCATTACTATAGTTTTTGTTTTTCACAGATTCATTTATAAGGCTACGATGTATAACATGTCCTAATTCATGAACAACAGATACAAAAAAACCAATTTCACTTACTGACTTATCATATTTATAATGTCCATTACTAATTGCCATAATTTGTTTATTATCCGAATATAAATCGAAACAAAGCCCTTCAACATAATCACCAATATCAGTAATATATATTCCATTATATAAACTTTCTTTAAACTTTTTTAAAGCATTGTTATCTACTTTAGATAAAAAATCCGATAATAATTCATACAAAAAATCTGTATTATATTTATGGTAATTTTTAGAATCGTAAACAACATAATCAGCTTTATCAAATATACTAAGACATACATCTGCCAACTTATTTGTTCTATCATTTAAAGCAATAAAATCGTTTATTGTATTCATAGTATGTTCTTCAAGAAATCTATGGATATCAAACGCGAGATCTTCAAATAAAAAATCTAATTCTTTATCCGTACTTATAGAATTAAGTTCTAACAATTCCTGTAAAGTTACTATATCACCTAAATAGTAATCCTTCATTTTTTTACTTTTTGTATATCTCATTTTATATAATATTTGTTTTATTTTATATAGTACTTCCTTTTCAGACATAATCAAACTCCCTCTTCGAACTATTATATATGCTTTTATCAAATATTACAAATAATAGTTTATATTATTTGTTCCCCATCAAAAGCTTTATTGTACCAGTCTCATAGTACCTAGTATTAGCATCAGGAGTTTGTTCAAGCACTATATCTCCATCTCCAACAAATTCTATTTCAAAAAGCGATAAATATTTTTTTGCTTCTTTTTTAGTCATTCCTATTACATTGGGCACATCATAATATTTTTTATCCATCCATTCATAATCTTTTGCTTTTTGATTAGGTTGTTTTTCTATGTTCATAATATTAATTGTATCAAGAAGTATTTTTCTAACAAAGGGTGTTGTTGTATAACTTGATAGAAGTGCTGTTTTTTTAGGATTATCTATTGCTAAATATAAAACAATTTTTGGATCATTAGCAGGTAATACTGCCATAAAACTCATTATATAATTATTATCTAAATATCTACCATTTTCTACTTTTTGGGCTGTTCCAGTTTTACCTCCGATCCTGTAACCATCTATATATGTAACTTTACCTCCACCTTTTGCTACTACACTTTCTAATGCCATTCTCATTATATTTGAAGTGTTTTTACTTATGGTTTTTTTTACAAATTCTGGTTTTTTTTCTAAAAACACATTGTTAGTTTCACTGTCTAAAATACTTTTCATAATATATGGTTTATAATAATTGCCACCATTTACTATTGAAGATACTGCTGCTATTTGTTGTATTGGAGTAACACTAACACCTTGTCCAAAAGCTGATGTTGCAAGTTCTAAATCAGATACATCACTTATATCAAAAATTATTCCTTTACCTTCCCCATTTAAATCTATTCCTGTTTTTTCTCCAAAACCAAATAGATGTATATAATTGAAAAGTTTATCTTTTCCAAGTAAAAATCCCATTTTTACAAAACCCGGGTTGCAAGAGTTTTCGAAAACTTGAAGCATTGTTTGGTGACCATGCCCCCCTGCTTTCCAACACCTAAGTTTTGCGCCTTTTACAGTTACTGAACCGCTATCATAAAAAGTATCTTTTTCTAAATTAACTACACCTTCTTCTACAGCTGAGGCAGTAGTTATTATTTTAAAAGTACTACCAGGTTCATATGTCATCCATATTGGAAGATTTCTATTTAATACTTCAGTGCTATATTTTTTATACTTATTTGGATCAAAATTAGGACGAGAACTCATTGCTAATATTTCACCTGTATTAGGATCCATAGCTACTGCTAAAGCATTATCTGGTGAAAAGGCAGTGTTTATATTATCTAGTTCTCTTTCAATAGAAGTTTGAATATCTAAATTAACTGTTAACATTACATCAAGTCCTTTTTCAGGTTCATTATAAACTTCTGCCATATCAAGTTTATTACCTTTTGCATCACTGTAATACTTGATTGCACCATCTTCTCCAGTTAAATATTTATCATATAAAAGTTCTATTCCTGATAGACCTTGATTATCTATTCCTGTGTAACCTAAAACATGTGAAAGCATAGCTTTGTTTGGATAATATCTTTTAGATTCTTTTACTAAATAAACCCCATCAAAGTGGTAGCTATTTATTTTATCCGCTATTTCAAATGATAAATTTCTTCCTTCAGGATGAACTCTTTCAATAGAAGTTTTTTTTGTAACATGTTTATACATATCATTATAATCAGTGTGTAAAATATCACTTATAACTTTTGCAACTTTTTCTGGTTCTTTTATTTGATTAGGTATTATTACTAAACTAGTAATAGTAATATTATCTGCTAAAATTTTTCCATTTCTATCAAGTATTCTTCCTCTTGCTGCACTTATTGGTAAATTTCTACTCCATAGATCATCAGATAATCTACTTAGTTTATTATATGAAAATACTTGTATATAAAAGACTTTGAAGAATACTATAAAAAACAGTAATAAAAATATCATTAATATATATGTAATTCTTTCGTTATTCTTTTTTGTAAACAAGATTATCACCATTAAAACTTATGTTCATTAATTTGTAAAAATACTAAATAATAAATGATAGTTTTGTGAAAAGAATAGAATTTTTATCAATATATGTTATAATGGTTATGGTTTTAAGGATGTGATAAAATGTTAAAAAAATATATTTTAATTTTCTTAGTATCTATGGTACCGGTTATAGAACTAAGAGGCGCTATTCCAATAGCTGTTGGAATGGGATTAGACAAATTACCTTCTTTTATAATTGCTATTATTGGTAATATGGTTCCTGTTCCTTTTATATATTTCTTTGCAAGGAAAATACTATTATGGGGAAAAGATAAAAAAATCATTGGAAACTTTTGTTCTTTTTGCTTAACTAAAGGAGAAAAAGGCGGACAGAAATTAGAAAAAAAAGCTGGAAAAAGTATTTATATAGCATTATTACTATTTGTAGGAATTCCTTTACCTGGTACTGGAGCATGGACTGGTACTCTTGCTGCTAGTATATTAAATTTGGACTTTAAAAAAAGTGTAATCGCTGCAACGTTTGGAGTTTTACTTGCAGGACTTATAATGATGGCAATATCATTTGGAATATTTGAAGTGATTTTTTAGAAAAAAGAAAACTAATTGAAATATATCAATTAGTTTTTTTTGTTTTATAATTCAATTAATTCATATTCTCTTGAACCAAGTCCTAAACTTTCAGCGTATGGAAGAATTTCTCTTCCCTCTTGTCTATCTATTCTTTCTTGCAATAAATGCGCTCCAGGATCTGTACTGTTCCATACCATATCAATAAATGCTTGATCATTAGCAACAGGATTTATGCTCCCTACTATTCCTAAATCTTGCATAACAGGATCTCCTTGATTAGCATCACAATCGCAATCTACGGAAAGTGCATTCATTACTGTAATATAAACAATTGGCTTATTATTTTCTTTTAAATAATCTGCAACTGCAGTAGCAGCTTCGGCCATTGATTCGATAAACTCAATTTGTTTATAAGGTCTTCCCCAAGCAGTGTCAGGATTTTCATCTTGCCCGCAAGAATGAATATAAGCTTTACCATTTCTTGAAGCAATTCCTATTGATTGATTCTTAAGATTAGCTCCAAATCCGCCCATTGCATGTCCTTTACCATGAGCTAAATTTAAAATAGAATCATAGTTTTTAAAGTTTTCGCCGATAATATCATATTCTAAATGTTTTCCTTTATGCACTGGGATTTTAAATTCTCCATTCCCATCCATAATATCTACATCTGCAAAAGATGTAAAACCATGTTCTTCTGCTGTTTTCAAATGTTCTTCAGCATTGTTTCTAGAGCCTGGATATGCAGTGTTACATTCAATTATTGTCCCATTTAATTTTTTTACTAGTGGTCCGATTAAATCTGCTTTTAAGTATCCTTTTGCGCCACTTTCTCCAGTTGATACTTTTACTCCAACTTTTCCATTTAGTTCAATTCCTAATGCTTCATAAATTTTGATTAAACTTTCTGGTGTAATCTCTTTTGTAAAATACACTTTTGATTTTTCCATAATATTTCCTCCAATGTATATTATATCATTTTTTTGTTTTTCTTGTATCTATACTTTTTCCAAACACAAAAAACCTATCATATACAAACTCAAGTACAAAATTAAGAACCATATTTATTAATGTAACGATTGTACCATTCCAATGAAGAGATTCTGCTAAAAAATTGCCAAATATTGTAGAACTTGGTGTAAATATCAAATAAAATAATAACACTTTGGTCATAGCAACTGGTATATTGCTTGCTGATTTAAATGTAAAGTTTCTATTTAAAGTAAAGTTCCATATTACTGATGCTACAAGTGCAGGCAAATAACATGCCCAATAACTAAAATCAGTAAAACTATCTAGTATTGTGAACAGTATTAATTCTATTGCTCCTGCAGATATAGAAAACAATGTAAACTTTATTGCTCTTATTAATTCTTTATTTTTCATATCATCACCATTTTTATAATATCAAATATATAGTTTTTATTCACTTCTTAACGCTTCAACTGGGTCTTTTTTAGAGGCCATTTTTGAAGGTACCAAACCTGCAATTACTGTAAGTATGATACTTATAATTATTAGAATTATTGCTCCGTTAACTGGCAATTTAGAAATATTACTAATGTTGACAGCATTTTTAACAATTATATTGATTGGAATATTTAGGGCAATTGTTACAACAATTCCTAGTACACCTGCTGCTAGTCCTTCAATTAATGTCTCAGCATTAAATACTCTAGAAATATCTTTTTTTGATGCTCCAATAGCTCTTAAAATACCAATTTCTTTTGTTCTTTCTAATACTGAAATGTAAGTTATTATTGCTATCATAATAGATGATACTACTAAACTTATTGCAACAAAAGCAATTAAAACTGTACTAATTACATTGACGATAGTTGTAACACTGGACATCATCACGCCAACAATATCAGTATATTCTATTCTATCTTTTTCTGCTTTGTTTTTATTATAATCACTAATAATATTTGTTATTTCTTTTTTAGAGTCAAAATCCTTAGGATAAATATTTATTGTATCTGGATTATCAAGTTCTGCTATTCCTAGTTTTGTTTTATTTTCTTCAAGTGAAGAAGTCATATTCTCAGAATAACTCTTCATAAAACTAGCCATTTCTTCTTGTGACATATTTTGAAGAGCTTGAATTTGTTCTGGTGTTAAAGATTTCATATCAAAACTAGAATTAGTAGTAAATTTTCTACCAGTAAAAACATTTATTTTTTCATTTTTCTTTTGTTCTTTGACTATTTCTTTTTGATTTATTTTATCAATTAAGTGTTTCATCAGATCTTGACGATATCCTACCAAACCATAGTCACGCCCACCTGCAACTGCTTCATCATTTTGTTTTATAATTCCAACTATTTTCACTTCTTCTGAATCAGAAATAACTTGCTTCATATATTTTTCATCATTGGTTTTATTAATCCAAATACCATTTTCTTTTTTGTAATAATCTGGGTTTAAAACTAATTTAAATGTTAATCCTATAAAATCTTTAGTATCATATGCATGCTTTTCAAATGCAACTTCTTTTCCAGAAGTCATATTATTAAATTGTTCTTTTAAATCATCTTGGGAAAGAACACCTAAACTATAAAGGGTATAGTCGCTAATTTCATTGTTTTTGCCAATATTCAAAACCATTTCATTATATTTTTTTGGCCATGTTCCATCTACTAAATCATATTGTTGTTTTAATAAATCTTCATTATTTATCATTTCATAAAAAACATCATATTGAGTTAGCATTCCACTATATAAACTAGATACAGATTCTGTTCCCATACCAATTGTATCTAGTACAGTTGTAGGATTAACTCTGAGAATTTTATTATTATCGTTTTTATATAAGTTTAATTGAACATTATATGAGTATTCTATATCTGTAGTATATTTTTTTATCTTTTTATTTTTTTCAAGATATTCTCTAAAATCTTTCATGTTATTATGTTTAACTTGTTTTGACATAGTTTCAAACATATCACCCATAATATTGACAGAGTGTATCTTTTGATCATTATGCTTTTCTTCTTTATTATTACCAGTCATAGTTTGAATCATACTAGACATGTCCACTGAATCTTTTTGTATTTGTAATGGGTATGAACTTAAAGTTTCTTCTTCAGTTTTATCTATAAAAGTATTAATACCATGTGCTAATGAAAGAATTAGGGCTATTCCTATTATTCCAATTGATCCAGCAAAGGCTGTTAAAAAAGTTCTTCCTTTTTTGGTCATTAAATTATTTAGAGATAAGGATAACGCTGTTCTTAAACTCATTGATGTCTTTTTAGTTTTAGTATTTGTTGTTTTTTCTTGTCCTTCTTTATATGAATTGGAATCATCTGTTATTTTTCCGTCTTTTAGTTTAATTATTCTAGTTGAATATTTTTGGGCAATATCTGGATTGTGAGTTACCATAATAACCAATCTATCTTTTGCTACATCTTTTAATAGTTTCATTATTTGTTCTGACGTTTTTGAATCAAGTGCTCCAGTTGGTTCATCTGCTAACAAGATGTCAGGATTATTAACCAAGGCACGAGCAATAGCAACTCGCTGCATTTGCCCTCCTGACAATTGATTAGGTCTTTTTTTCATATGTTTTTCTAACCCTACTCTAGTTAGTGCTTCTTTTGCTCTTTTAATTCTTTCCTTTTTACTAATTCCTGATATTGTAAGAGCTAGTTCTACATTTTTTAATACTGACTGATGAGCTATTAAATTATAGTTTTGAAAGACAAAACCAACACGATGGTTACGATAAGAATCCCAGTCTTTATCTTTATATTTTTTAGTACTAATACCATTTATTATTAAATCACCTGAATCGTAATGATCAAGACCACCAATAATATTTAAAAGTGTTGTCTTACCACTTCCTGAAGGTCCTAAAACTGATACAAATTCATTTTCTCTAAAATTAACTGAAATACTGTCCAATGCTTTTTGAGATAATTCTTCAGTGTTATATATTTTAGTTATCTTTTTTATTTCAAGCATTATTATACCTCCTATCACTATATACTATTATATTATTCTTTTATTATTATATATCATTCCTTTTTAAATTACTAGTTTTTCAATTATATTTACTTGAAAATAGTATTATATGATTTTAGTTTTATAAATAGTTTGCTTATATCTTTCTTATCTATGCTAAAAACTAAATTTTTGTTTCTGTACCTTCCCCTATCTTGACCGCTTTTACTGATTCTTGAAATTAACTCTACTCTAATATAATTATTTTTTAATAGATTTAAAAATCTGTCAAAACTGATGAACTTATATATAGCTATATAATAATACTTAAAATATTTAATATTACTTTTCTCCTTCTTGAATGCTTTGACAACTGCGAGGTTATTAAGTTTTAAACATAGGTGATTATATAGTGTATCGATATATATAAATGACTTTTTCTCAATTAAATTAAAGTTTTTATCATACACACATAGAAATATTTTCCCTTCCACTTTATCCATCTCAAGTTGAAAAAAGCAATTGTCACTTATCATTGTTTTGTTATTAAAGTATAATCGTTCATAGAGAACTTTTTTATCTTTAAAATCCTTATCATAATAACCATACTTTTCAACAATTCTTTCTATTTCCGGAAACGTTGGACCATCAAAAGCTGCAGTGAATAGATAAAGCGGATATTTGCTAAATCTGGTTGTACATTTTATTTCTATCCCATAATAATCTGGGAAATATAGTGCATCACTCCTTTTTCCTAATTCGTTTTCAAATAAATTTCCAACCGCTCCATGACTGCTGCTTGTGGTACTAATCCATCCTTTTTTAGAAATTCTGATAAATTCGTTCATAAGTTTTTCAATATTTTCATTCATGTAATTCACATCCTTTTTCTCCGGTTTGAACTACATACTACCAAATAAGATATAACAATGCAAATGACTCTTTTTTATATTTATAATCATATATTACATAAAAAAAGGGAATTCAATATAACTTAAGAATATAATATTAAATATTCATATATATAAATTTAAAATTATATAAAAAATTTAGTTTTTATATAATTTGCATCTGGCTCATAACTATTCGGGCAATCGTAGTTTTTTGCATAAAAAAAATAGACCTAAGTCTATAATTGTTATCTTGGTGCGGGCGAAGGGACTTGAACCCCCATGGAAAAATCCGCTAGATCCTAAGTCTAGTGCGTCTGCCAATTCCGCCACGCCCGCATGTAATGGTGGACCCTGTAGGACTCGAACCTACGACCGCCCGGTTATGAGCCGGATGCTCTAACCAACTGAGCTAAGGGTCCATACTTGGTGCATACAAATAATGCTATTTAATAATACCATAACGATTGGTAAAAAATCAATACTTTTTACATTTTTTTTAATTTTTTTATATCGTTTTCTCATTATTTATTATACAATTGATATAGGTGAAGTATATGCATACTATTATTAATAATAAAAAGTATAAGATTAATTTAATGAACACTTTTTATAAAAGATTAAAAGGGTTAATGTTTGAAAAAAAAACAATAACAGAAATATATCTATTTCCTAGATGCAGTAGTATTCATACGTATTTTATGAAACAAAACATTGATGTGTGTATACTAGATAAAGATTACAAAGTTGTATACACTAAGGAAAATGTGCCAAAAAACAGAATTATAATTAAAAAAGGATATTATACATTAGAAATGCCATTACAAACTGCAAAAAGCATAAAAATTGGAGATAATATAAAAATAAGCACTTAGGTGCTTATTTATTTTTTTTTGTATCTTTTTTTATATCTGCATTATCATTAACAGATGATTTTATTTTTTCTCCTTTTAGAGAATCATAATGTTCTAATAAATTGCCAGAGAATGCATATATTGTATCATTCTTTTTTGTTTGTTCAGCTACTGCTAAATCAATTAAGTTATTAATTAATTCTTTTTGTGACATTTTTTTTGCCATCCATAAATAGCTGGATAAATCACCTGGAATAGTATTTATTTCATTTACATACAATTTCTTGTTTTTATCATCTATCAAAAAATCTACTCTTGCCACTCCACTTGCATTAACAGTTTTAAATGTTTTTATGGCATATGATTTCATATCTTCTATCATTTCTTTAGATATAAGTGGTTTGCTTTTTTCTTTTTTATCTTTGCCTTTTATTTTAGAATATCCTTCTACATATTTTTCTTTAAATGAGTAGAAACCATCTTCCATATTTATTTCTTCTATTTCAGAAACAGATTGTTTTTCATAGTTTCCAAGAACACTTATATTTGTTTCTTTAACATTTTTTACTTTTTCTTCTACGATAATCTTTCTATCATATTTAACAGCTTCTTTAATTCCACTAATTAATTCTTTTTCGTCCTTAGCAACAGATATTCCAATAGATGATCCAAGAGAAGCTGGTTTCACATATAATGGATATGACAAAGATTTAATCTTTTCTAATACATCTTTCTTATTCTTTTCAAATTCATAATCATAAAACCAAACATAATCGCATACAGGTATTCCGTTTTGTTTAAACAAGTCTTTTTGAATAACTTTATCTTGCCCTATTGCAGATGCTAAAACATTAGAACCTACGAAAGGTACTCCTAACATGTTTAAGTATCCTTGAAGTGAGCCATCCTCTACAAAAGAACCATGTCCTATAGGTAAAACCATATCTATAACAAATAGACTTCTTCTCAAAAGGCCTTGTGATTCAAGAATAAATGATTTCCCACGTTTTACAAGAGATACTTTTTTAGCATATCTTTTTACTAAATCCATATCTCTATAATGTAATATACTTTTTAAATGATCACCTGTATACCAATCATTATTTTTATCTATATATATAGGTATTACTTTATATTTATTAGAATCAATATTAGCCATGGCTTCTACAGCTGAAATAATACTGATTTCATGTTCAACACTTTTACCTCCGAAAATAACTCCTAAATTTAATCTCATTTTTTATTCACTTCCCTATAAATTAGTATATCAGAATATAAATCGTTAAACAAGAAAAAATAGCAGTACTTTACTACTATTTTAGTATGTCAGTTACTATATCTTCGAATGATATTTCATCAATATTATACCATTTAATTTTTTTAAACTGATTATTAAAAAAAGTATACTGTCTTTTAGCATAATGTCTAGAGTTTTGTTTTATTTTATCTATTGCTTCATCTAATGAAATATTTCCTTTGAAATAGTCAAATAACTCTTTATATCCAATTGCAGTATTTAATGCTCTAGAATTTATTTTTAGATTATATAAATCTTTTGCTTCTTTAATAAGTCCTTCATCAATCATTATCTCTACTCTTTTATTAATGCACTCATATAAAACTTTTCTATCTCTAGTAAGTCCTATAATCTTAAAATCATATAACGGCTCATTAATATCGCCTTTTTCTTCAAACTTATAATTATATAAAAGAGCTTTTATATAAAGACCAGTACCACCAACTATTATTATATTTTTATCTTTATTACTATCTAATATTTTTCTACCATCGCACTGATAATTAAAAGCGTTATAATCTTCATTAATACTTTTAATATCAAATAAGTAATGAGGGATACCTTCTTTTTCTTCGTCCTTTATTTTAGCGGTTCCAATATTTAATTCTTTATAAACTTGCATACTATCTGCATTTATTATAATTCCATTTAGTTTTTTAGCTAACATCACACTAAGTTTAGTTTTACCTACTCCAGTAGGACCAACAATTACATAAATCATAATATCACCTTTTTTCATATCTTAACACTAAGAAAAACAATAGTCAAACGTAATTTTTTCTTGACATTCAGCATATAAATATATATAATTATTACTGCATATACATTGAAGCAGCAATTCTTTATGTTTTAGAATGTGTTTATTAAAAAAAGTTAGTAACCTGCTGCTTGGCGAAAGCACTAAATAAACACCCTTTAGAATAGTAAAGAACTAATTTCAATGTTTATGAAATAAACTTTGAAAGGAGAAAAAAATGTCAAGATACACAGGATCAAGTTACAAACAAGCTCGTCGTACTGGTTTTTCATTACTTGAAAATGGAAAAGAACTAGCTCGTAAACCATATGGACCTGGTGCACATGGTGCAGATAGAAAAAGAAGAGCTTCTACATATGGTGTACAATTAAAAGAAAAACAAAAAGTTAGATTTATGTATGGTTTAAATGAAAAACAATTTGTTAAAACATACAAAGAAGCTGGTAAAATGCAAGGTATTCATGGTGAAAACCTTTTAAAACTTCTTGAATCTAGACTAGATAATTTAGTTTATCGTATAGGATTTGCTTCTACTAGAAGAGCTGCTAGACAACTTGTTAATCATGGACACATTACTGTTAATGGTAAAAAAGTTGATATTCCTTCTTACAGATGTAAACCTGGTGATGTTATAACTTTAAAAGAACAATCTCAAGATCATAAAGCAGTAAAAGAAGCATTATCCAAAGTTCTTAATAGAGTTGAATTTGTAACATTTGATGATAAGAAAAACACTGGTACTTTTGTTAGACTTCCTGAAAGAAGTGAACTTAACCCAGAAATTAATGAATCATTAATAGTTGAATATTACAACAGATAAAAAAGTATTATTAAAAAAAACTGATTATGGAAATAATTCTATTAATCAGTTTTTTTATTTTTTATAATTGGTTATATATAAAAATATAATTCATAGCTTAATCATGAATTATATTTTTTAATATTTATTTCTTATATTTTTTATAAATTAAGTATCCACCAGATGCTACCAATGCTATACCT
>CAMVED010000014.1 GCA_947166445.1 uncultured Mycoplasmatota bacterium | reverse complement strand
AATTAATAAAATAATGTGATATAATTAAATAGATTTAAAGGAAGTGATTCTAATGAGCGAAAATAAAGAAAAAGTGTTTTCTAATACGGTTATCAATTGGTATCCAGGTCATATGGCTAAGACAAGGAGACAAATAAAGGAAAACATATCTTTAGTGGATATAGTGTATGAAGTAATAGATTCTAGAATTCCATATAGTTCTAGAATTAATGATATAAAAGAACTTATTAATAATAAACCTCATGTTTTAATATTTACTAAATATGATTTGTGCGACAAAAATGAAACTGATAAATTTATTGACATGTACAAAAAAAATGGTAGTTATGTTATTACTTATGATTTATCTAAAAATATTGATTCTTCTTCTTTAATTAATCTTAGCAATGAGATTTTAAAAGAAAAACTAGATAAATTAAAAGAAAAAGGTTTAAAAAAAGATACAATCCGTGCTTTAGTAGTTGGTATTCCTAATGCAGGTAAAAGTACATTAATAAATAAAATAGTAGGAAAGAGTATTGCTGTAACAGGCAATAAGCCAGGAGTTACTAAAAATTTAAATTGGGTAAGAATTGGAAAGAATATAGAACTACTTGATTCTCCAGGAATACTTTGGCCTAAATTATCTAATGAAAAAGAAGCACTTAATTTAGCGAGTACTACTGCAATAAAAGAGGAAGTGTTACCTAAGGAAAAGGTTGCAGTTTATATAATTGAATTCTTATATAAATATTATTCAAGTATTTTAAATGATAAATATGGTGTTAATAATATAGAAGATTTTAATGAAGTATATGAAACTATAGGTAAAAAACGAGGCTTTTTAATGAAAGGCGGAGTAGTAGACTATGATAGAGTTACTGATTTAATTATTAATGATATAAAACAAGGTAAAATAAGTGGTATTACTTTCGATAGGATAGAAGATTATGATTTTTGATGAATATACTGACATTGAACTTGAAAATAAATTATTAGAGCTTGAATCTAGTACTTCTAAAGATGATAAGAAATTGTATAAAGATATTGATTTATATTTGTGTAAAAAAGATAATCGTAGGTATGAAAAAAAGTATTGTAATTTAGGTTATGATCTAATAGCAGGTGTTGATGAAGTAGGGCGAGGTCCTTTAGTAGGTCCTGTTGTAGCTGCTGCAGTAATTCTTCCTAAAGATTATATTTTAGAGGGCTTAACTGATTCAAAAAAACTGTCTGAAAAGAAAAGAGAGTACTTTTATGACATCATAATGAAAGATGCCATTTCAGTTGGAGTAGGCGTAGTGGATAATAATACTATTGATGAGATAAATATATATGAAGCTACAAAGATAGCTATGATTGAAGCAATAAATAATTTGTCAATTAAACCAGATATAGTTTTAACAGATGCTATGAAATTAGATATTGATAATACTATTGTTCCTATTATAAAAGGAGATTTAAAGAGTATAACTATTTCTGCGGCATCCGTTATAGCAAAAGTTACAAGAGATAGAATGATGGATGAATTAGATAAGAAATATCCTTTTTATAATTTTAAAAAGAATAAAGGTTATCCTACTAAAGATCATGTGAAAGCGATTACAGAACATGGTATTTTAAAAGAACATCGCAAAAGTTATGCTCCTATAAAAAATAACAATTATTCTATAATAAATTTACAGTAAACTAGAAATATAATCTAGTTTTTTGTTTACAACAAAAGAAATAATAAGTATAATTTATTTATAATAGGATGTGGTATAATGAAGAAACACAATAATGGTTTTACTTTGGTTGAACTTTTGGCAGTTATTGTAATACTTGGAATATTACTTCTTTTAGCTATGCCTGCTGTTACAAGTCAAATAGAATTATCTAGAAAAAAGGCGTTTACTAATGATGCTCAAACTATTGCTAGTGCTGTAAAAGATGATATATTAATGGGTGATAAGGCTTTAACTAGTAATAATGGTTTTACCTATGATATGAGCCAAATTAATAACTTATTAGATAAAAAATTAGGAAAAAGTCCTTTCGGAGGTAATTATAAAATTGCAAGTGCTAAAGTTGATATTAATAATCCTACAGGCAGAAGAAGTTATACTATTCGTGTTTGCTTAATTGATGATAATGGGAATGGATTTGGTTATAATAGATATGAAAATTTAAGTACTGATACTATTGTTATGGGAACTGCAGATACAACAGATAATGACTGTGCCACATTTGGAATAAATACTGCTGCATCTGTTATTACTAAAGAAATAATAAATTCTAATAATCATAATTTAAAGGATCAAATAACTGAAGATAACCATGAAGATTTTGATAATGATAATTCTCAAACTTCAAATACCGATAATACAGAATATCGTTTTGTTGGGGATAACACTATCGTAAAAAACAATTATGTATATTTTAATTGTAGTGATACTGAAAATCAAACAAGGTCAACTTGTGATTTATATAGAATAATTGGAATTAGTAATGTTGATGATGGCTCTGGAAATATTGAGCAGAGAGTGAAATTGATTAGTGTCAAGACTTTAAAAATAAATGATTCGGATAAAGTCAAGTGGAATGAGAGTAATTCAAATGATTGGACTGAATCATCATTGCAAGAATATCTTAATGGAACTTTCTATAATAGTATTAATCCTAAGTATCAAGAATTGATTGGGACTGCTAGATACTATTTAGGTGGTGCACAATTGCCAAAAGAGGACGAAGATGGATTCACCCCAATAGATTTATATGAATATGAACGAAAAACTGCTAATGATGCCGACTATAAATATTTTCATTCGAGTCATCCTGATACTACATATTGGGATGGTAGAATAGCACTTATGTATGCTAGTGATTATGGATATGCCGCAGTTAGTGAAAACGTCTCGTGTGCGACTACACCTCTAATGCATTTTGATACTGGTCGTTGTGCAGATAACTGGCTTTGGAATGTTAATAAGAATGATGAAGGAGATTCTTTGACTCCGTCATGGACATTAGATCAAGTTACTTCAAGAAATGATGTATTTATAATTGGAAATACTGGCTTAGATTATACTGGCGGTCTCGCAAATAGTTCACTTTCTGCATATCCAGTGTTCTATTTATCTGCTGATGCTGAATTATTTCAAGATCCAAGTGCTCCAAATGAATTTGGTACCTATGCTCATCCTTATAGGTTATTTAAATAGTACATCTTGTAGTGTACTATTTTTCTTTTTCTACATATTTATTTCTTGACATATAATAAAATATGAGTTATAAATTAGTAACGAGGGCGTGATCAAGTGAAAAAATTAGTAATTGTGGAGTCACCTAGTAAGAGTAAAACTATAGAAAAGTATTTAGGTAGTGAATATAAAGTAGTGTCATCAAAAGGACATATTAGAGATTTATCTACTACAGGCAAGTATGGTTTTGGAGTAGATGTTGATGATGGGTTTAAACCTCATTATGAGCCTATTAAAGGTAAAAAAAGTACAATTACAGATCTAAAAAAATTAGCTAAAAATTCTGATAGAGTATATCTTGCATCCGATCCAGATCGTGAAGGAGAAGCTATTGCTTGGCATTTAAAAGATGCTATGGGATTAAAAGATAGTGATTATGATAGAATTGTCTTTAATGAAATTACTAAAGGGAGAATACTTGATGCTTTATCTCATCCTAGAAAAATTGATGATAATTTAGTTAAATCTCAAGAGACAAGAAGAATACTTGACAGAATAATTGGTTTTAGATTATCCAAACTTATGCAAAGTAAAACTGGTGGTAAGAGTGCAGGACGTGTCCAATCTGTTGCACTTAAACTAATAGTAGATAGAGAGCGTGAAATTGAAAGCTTTATTCCTGAAAACTATTATACAATTACTGCTTATTTTGATGACTTTGATTCAGAATTGTTCAGATATAAAGATCAGGATATTGAAGTAAAAACTGAAGAAGAAAAGGATAATATATTATCGGCTTTAGACAAAAATTTTGTAGTTGAGAGTATTGAAAAGAAAGATAAAAATAAAAAGGCTAGACCTCCTTTTACTACTTCAACTCTTCAACAAGCTGCTTCAAATAAACTTGGTTTTACAGGTAAAAAAACTATGAGTATTGCTCAAAAACTATATGAAGGAATTGATATAGGAACTGAAAGACAAGGTTTAATTACATATATGAGAACAGATTCTATTAGATTAAGTGATGAGTTTATTAAAAGTACTTATGCTTTTATAAATAATAATTATGGGAAAGAATATGTTGGTTATGTAAAAACTTCTAAAAAGACTGAAAACGTTCAAGATGCTCATGAAGGTATTAGACCTACTGACATAAATAATACTCCTGAAAAAGTAAAAGAGTATTTATCAAATGATGAATATAAACTATATAAGATGATTTATGTGAGAGCGCTTGCTTCTCTTATGAAAGATGCAAAAACTTTAGCAACAACTATTATTCTAGATAATAACGATTATAAGTTTAAATCAACAGGAAGTGTTATTACTTTTGATGGTTATTTAAAAATATATAAAGATTATGAATCAAGTGAAGACAAAATACTTCCTGATTTAGAAAGTAAACTAAATAAAGAAATAGAAAGTAACGATATAGAAGCAGAACTTCATCAGACTAAACCAAAAGCTAGGTATACTGAAGCTAAACTTATAAAAGAACTTGAAGAACTTGGAATAGGAAGACCATCTACGTATGTAAGCATTATTGATACTTTAAAGGCTAGAGATTACATTCGTTTAGAAGATAAAAAGTTTTATCCAACAGAAATGGGCGTAATAACTACTGATAAATTACAAGAATTTTTTTCTAATATTATAAATGTTGAATATACTAGTAATATGGAATCGGACTTAGATAAAATAGCCGATGGAGAAAAAATTTGGAATAAAGTGTTGGAAGAATTTTATACACCTTTTGAAGATCTTGTTAAGGTAGCATTTAAAGATATGGAAAAGAAGGGTCCTGAAGAAACTGGTGAGTCTTGTCCAGAATGTGGTAATCAATTAGTAGTTAGAAAAGGAAAGTTCGGAGAATTTGTTGCTTGTTCTAATTATCCGGAATGCAAATATATAAAGAAAGAAGAAAAAAAGATAGTAGAAATATGTAAATGTCCAAATTGTGGAGGAACTATTATCGAAAGAAAAACTAGAAAAGGAAAAATATTTTATGGATGTAATAATTTTCCAAAATGTAAAACAGCGTATTGGGATAAACCTATTGGGGAAAAATGTCCAAAATGTAATAATATGTTGCTAGAAAAGAAAGATAAAATAGTTTGTTCTAGTTGTGATTTTGAAAAGTAAGAAGTTTTCTTACTTTTTTCATTGTTTTTTCTTGAAATGATTAAAATAATAAGCTATAATTTATTTAGAATAAAAGAGGTGTTTTTATTATGTTAGGAAAAATAGTGGAAATTAAAGATGAGTTGGTTAAGGTAAAAATGACAATTGATATAAAACTACAACCTAGTCTTTCTAACTTACACGTTATTTTTGAGGAAGATGCAAAAAGAATAGTTGGACAAATTAATTCTATAGATGAAGCGTTTCTTTCTATAAATATAGTTGGAGAAATTATTGATAATGAATATTTACCAGGAGTACAACAAAAACCTAGTTTTAAAGCTAAAGTTAGGATAGTTAATGTTGATGAGTTAGCATTAATTTTAGGACCTAACAATGAGAGTGATAATACGTTTCATTTAGGTACTTCATCTATTTATAATAATTATAATATTAATGTTAGCACTCATAACTTTTTTTCGAATCATTTTGCTATAGTAGGTAATTCTGGTTCTGGTAAGAGTTGTGGAGCTGCTTCAATTATTCAAAATTTATTTTATAAGAAAAATCCACCAGTATCATCAAATGTATTTGTATTTGATGCATATGGTGAGTATCATACTGCTTTCGGGGGTATCGAGCAAGTTAATCCAAGTATTGCTTATAAAAGCTTAACTACCAATCCTAAAGAAGATGCCTCTGAAATGTTAAAATTACCACTTTGGCTTATGGGGGTTGATGGTATTGCAATGCTTTTAGATGTAGATTCTCCAAACCAAATTCCAATTATTGAAAAAGCCCTTACTTTGCTTCCAATTTTATCTCGTAATGACGAAAGCGTTATGAAATATAAAAATAATATAATAGCTACATGTTTAAGGGACATTATTCTTACAGGAAAATCTGCATCAAATATTAGAAACCAAATAATTTCAGTTTTAACATATTACAACACACCTGAACTGAACTTAGATTTAAAGATTATTGAACCTGGATATACTAGAACATTGAAACAATGTTTATATGTTAGTGATAATGATACGATGCAAGCTATAGAAAAAGTAGTTGGAGCTGTTTCTCATTTTATTATTGATGATTTAGATTATGTCAATACTGTTCCTGTTGCTTATACTTTGGAAGATTTTGAAAAAGCTTTATCTTTTGCTCTTATTTCTGAAGGTATTTTAAAAAGTGATAGAGTATATGATTATGCTAATGTTCTTGCAGTTCGTACTAGATCATTAATCGAAGGTCCTTATAATACTTATTTCGATTGTAGAGAGTATATGACTGAAGACCAATATATCGAAAAACTTATGACTACTAGTACTGGTAGAAAAGCTCAAATAGTTAATTTTAATATTAATTATGTTGATGATAGATTTGCTAAAATACTTGTAAAACTACTTTCAAAAATGTTGTTTAATAAAGCTGTTAATGCACCAGTACGTGCTGCTAATGCTTATCATATAATAATTGAAGAAGCTCATAGATATGTTCAAAACGATACTGACGAGTCTTTATTTGGATATAATATTTTTGATAGAATTGCTAAAGAAGGTAGAAAGTATGGGATACTTCTTGGATTTATTACACAAAGGCCTTCTGAACTTAGTGAAACTGCTATGAGCCAATGTGCAAATTTCTTAATCTTTAGAACAATGCATGAAAGAGATATTAGTTATCTTGAAACAATGATGCCTAATGCTACTAAAGATACAGTAAATACTATTAAAACATTACAACCAGGTACTTGTATGACATTTGGGGCTACATTTAAAGTTCCAATTGCTGTAAAAATTCCATTTCCTAATCCATCACCATTATCTAGTAATGCTAAAATTGATGTAGTTTGGTATCAAGGATTAAATCAAAACTTGACAAATCCTGTTCAGAATTGGTAGAATAACTTAAATGCAATTATGAAAGAAGTAGTAATAAATATATTTATTAAAGTGAGTTTGGGATAGTGTGAACCAAATAATAAATGTTTGTGAACGTATCTTTCTAGCATAGCGTATTTCTTGCGTTAAAAGAATAAAGTGCATAGAATTCTATGAAGTAAGGTGGTACCACAGGATCTAATCTTGTCCTTATCTTTATAGAATTTTTATATTATAAGGAGGATTATATGAAAGAAAAATTAGAGTTATTATTAGAAGAAGCATTTTTAAATCTCGGTTATGATAAGTCATATTCTAAAGTATCTATATCAAGTAGGCCAGATTTATGTGATTTTCAAATTAATACTGTTTTTTCAATTGCTAAAGAAAAACATGAAAATCCAGTAGAAATTGGTAATAAATTAATCGAAGAGATAAAAAAAATTAATAGTATTAGTGATTATGTACAAAAAATAGAATTTGTTTTACCTGGATTTATTAATATAACTATAAGTGATAAATTTATATCTAATGAATTAAATAGTTTGGTAAAAAGTAACAATTGTGGTATTGAGAAAATTAATGAAAATATTACTTGTGTTGTTGATTATGGAGGTCCAAATATAGCAAAACCATTACATGTTGGACATTTAAGACCTGCAGTTATTGGTGAATCAATTAATAGGATTTTGAAAATTAAAGGTTATCATACTATTAGTGATGTACATTTGGGAGATATTGGTCTTCAAATGGGACAAGTTATATATGGATTAAAAGAAAGAAATTTAAATCCAGAAGATATAACAATAGAACTACTTCAAGAAATATATCCAAAGATGTCAAGCCTTTGCAAAAAAGATAAAGAGATACTAGAAAAGTGCAAGCAAATTACTAATGATTTACAAAGTGGAAATGAGGAGTATCAATCATATTTTAAAGTAATGTATGACGTGTCGCTTAATGATATAAAAAGGATTTATAAGTATTTAGATGTAGATTTTGATTATTGGTATGGTGAAAAAGATAGTTATAAATACATGGATGATTTAATGAAATTTTTAGAAAGTAAAAATGTAGTGGAAGTAGATGAAGGTGCTAAGATAATAAGAGTTGCTAATGAAGATGACAAGAAAGAAATACCGCCATTAATACTTCAAGCCAGTAATGGGTCTTATCTTTATGCTACTAGTGATTTAGCTACTATATATCAAAGAATGAAGGATTTTAATCCTGATTACATATTATACGTTGTAGATGATAGACAAGCACTTCATTTTGAACAGGTTTTCAGATGTTGTAAGAAAAGTGGACTTACGAAAAAAGCTATTTTGGAACATAATAAATTTGGTACTATAAATGGTCCTGATGGCAAACCATTCAAAACAAGAAATGGTGAAGCTTTAAAATTAGATGATTTGATTAATGATGTGAAAGAAATATTTATTAGTAAAAAAGAGTCTAATAAGGATATGGATAAAGAAGATATAGATAAAATAGTAAATTCTATTATTAAGTTTGCAGATTTGCAAAATAATAGGGAAAAGAATTATATATTTGATATAGATAAATTTTCAGATGTAAATGGTAAGACAGGACCTTATTTATTATATACTGCGGTGAGAATCAAAAAAATAATAGGTGAAAATATTAATATAAATATTGGAGAAGAAATATATAATAAATATGATAGAGATTTAAGAAAGAAACTTTTAGAAGTAAATGATATTGTTACAAAAGCTGCAAATACTAGAATGCCTTCTTATATAGCAGATTATTTATATGATCTTGCTGTTATAACTAATGCTTTTTATCAAAATAATAATATTTCTAATTTAACTGATGAATTAATGAAAAATACTTGGATTAGTTTACTTACTTATACATATCAAGTTATGGATGTTTTGTTAAAGTTACTAGTAATAGATATTCCAAGTAAGATGTAGTATAATATTTAGTATTTAATGTATTCTTATATATTAAATACTTTTTTTATTGTAATATCATTCATATTTTGGTTATAATAATTATTAAAAGTTGATTTTTTCGCTTATTTACTTTATAATTTTAAAGTGCATTATTAACGAGGTGGTATGATGGTCACAAAAAAAAGAGAGATGGTTTTAGATAATTATAAGGGAATACTAATTTTTTTAGTAGTATTCGCTCATTTTTTGTTTGATCATTCAAGGGAGTATCCTGGGACTATTATTGATAGAATTGTTGTTTTTATTTATTTTTTTCATATGCCTGCTTTTATTTTTTGTTCTGGATATTTATCGAAAAGTGTTAACTCTAGAAGTTATAAGACTATATTTAAACTTTTGATTTATTATCTTATATTTAATTTTATAATGATGATATATATGTATTTTTATGATGGTACAGAATTTATATTTTTAACACCATATAACTCTTATTGGTATTTGCTCTCACTTATTTTCTGGAGGTTTTTCATAAAGTACTTAAATAAAGTAAGATTTATAATTCCTATTAGTATCATTATTGCTTTATTAATTGGTTTTTATTCGGAGTTTTCTAATTTTTTATCTATTAGAAGAACAATTGCTTTTTTTCCATTTTTTTTAATAGGTTATAAACTTGCTCAAAAAGATTTTTTAACTAATATTAAATCCTCAAAGAATGTAGTAAAAACAATAATTATTGTTCTCCTTACTATTGCTTTTTCATTATTTTTGTATTTAGTTATAACTAAGTATCAATTTACTAGTTCTATGTTGATAATGAGTACTTATAAAGAAAATAATGAATTTTTCTATAGAGTGTTTATTTTATTTGTTGCTTTTATAATGATGTTTCTATTGTTATTTATATGTCCAAATAGATTTATTCCAATAATCACTAAGGCTGGAAAGAACTCTTTAGGTATTTATGTTTTTCATCGTTTTATTACATTTGAATTTTTAAAAGTTTTTGATATTTCTAATTATTCTAATAAGTTGATTTTATATGCATTTGTAGCTGCTACAATATGTGTTATTGTGTTGGGTATGGATACACTTAACAAATGGCTAAATGATAGAGTAAACAGTATTGCTTTTGCTATATCAAATGGTACAAAGAAAGGTAAATTAATTGAAATTGTTGCGTTATTGTTATTTGTAATGGCTTTATTATTTGCACCTATTAACAGTTTTATAAATTATACAAAAGAAGTTAGTAATAATCAAAAAAATGTTTTTTTAAATATTAATAAGAATAGTTCTTTATCAAGCAATATGCAAAAGAAAATTAAAAATGCGATCAAAATATCTTATGTTGGTGATTTGATTCTTTTAAAAGATCAAGTAACTAGTGCTTATAATGAAGAAACTAAAGAATATGATTTTAATGATATGTTTAAATATACAAAGAAGTATTTTGATAGTAGTGATTTGTCTATTGGTGTTTTCGAAGGACCAACTGCTGGCTCTAAGCTACCATATTCTACTAGCAACTATGGTGATGGAATTAAATTCTATTTAAACTTTCCTGATTCGTTTGCCAAAGCAGTCAAAGATTCAGGAATAGATGTTGTAACTACTGCTAATAATCATTTATTAGATGGTGAATATGATGGTGCTATTAGAACTATAGATATTTTAGATAAATATAAAATAGATCATGTAGGGTCTTATAAGAATCAAAAAGAAAAAGATAATTTGTTTATAGTTGATGTCAAAGGAGTAAAAATTGCAGTTTTATCATATGTTAGTGCTTTGAATTATTATAATTTGGATGAAGTATATGAAAAGTATCCTTCACTTACATCTATAATTCCAAAAGATGATAGTAGGAATTATCAAAAAATGTATAAAGATATTGAAAATGATTTTAAGAAGGCTAAGGAATCAGATGCCGATTTAATTATGGTAATGCCTCATATGGGAACTCAATTTACTCATACCACTAATGCATTTCAAAGAAAATGGAATAAAGTTTTTTCTGATTTGGGTGCTGATATTATTTTAGGAGACCATGCACATGCTGTACAACCTATTGAGTATATTGGAAATACTATTGTTGTAAACTGTCCTGGGAATTTTGCTAATTCTTACGTTAAGTATGATGGAGATGCTACTTCTATAGTTAATATATATATAGATAAAAAAGATAAAAACGTTATTGCTTCTGGTGTAGTTCCAATGTATACCCAAGAGTATAAGGATGGATATTTTAGAGCTTTACCTATTTATGATATTATGAATGATAAAAAATTATATGATTCTATGTCAGACTATGATTTAAAGCGAATTGAAGAAATTTCAAATATGATTACTAAAGTGATGATAAATAAAAGAATGTCATTAGACAATATCGAAAGTAGTTATTTTTTTATTAAGAATAATTGTACGAGAGAATCTAACTTTAGTGAAACTATAAAAAAATATAAAGATAAAAAATTATATCAATTAATTGAAAATTCTAATAGTATAGTATTTATTGGTGATAGTATTACTGAAGGTACTAAGAATAGTTTTCATCCTTATTATGAACCTTTAATGAATGCTTTTCAGGATAAAAGAATAATTAATATTTCAAAAGGCAGTTATACCACTAAAATGATTTTAAGGGATTATTCTGATAAAATACGTACATCTGATGGCGATTTATACGTGATAGCTTTAGGTACTAATGATATTCGTTATAGAAATAGTAGGATATGTGCTTTTACAAGTAATGAATATGTTTCTCAAATAAACAAAATTGTAAAACTTATTAAAAGTTCTAGTGATAATCCTTCAATTGTATTGATAGCTCCATGGTTTTCTCTCAGTGATGATAGTATTTCTCGTTTAAATGAAAATGATAAGCGAAGTATGATGAAAGATTATAGTTATGCCTTAGAAAAATATAGTTTTAAAAATGGTTATTTATATATAAATCCTAATGAGTATCTTGAAAGTGTTGTAAGAAAAAATAGAGATAGATATATGGTTGATTATATTCATCCTAATGATAATGATGGGATAAAATTATATAGTGAAGCAATTTTAAGAACCTCTAAATGAGAAATATTATTTAAGAAAGAAAAATTTTTATAAAAAATTAAGCAAAAAGTTAGGTCTTTTTGTTTTTTTGTGCCTATTGTATATATGAGGAGGGTGAATGTGAGTAAAAACTATGACTATGTACTTGGGCAAAATTCTTATGATTGTGGTATATCTAGTATAATGACAATTTTGAACTATTATGGTATTAAATCATCTAGGGAAAAAATTATTAGTAAATTTAAGAAACATGATAATGGATATACTGCATATGATTTGATTAAGATTGCAAAGATGTATGGCATAAATGGATATGGTATAAAAACGAATATAAATAAGCTTAATAAATTACCAGTTATTGCTCATACAATAAAGGATAAAAATATGTTTCATTTTATAGTAATTTTAGAAAAGTCTGACAGAAAGAAACTACTAAAAGTAATGGATCCTTCTGAAGGTATAAAAACTATTACTTTTGAAAAATTTAATAAAATTACTACCAACATATTTTTAATATTCGAGGGTGGAAAGAAAAAAAGTATAAAAGATCAAAGGTTTAAGAAGGAAATGTTTAAAATATTTCATAAAAATAAGAAAGCTATTTTTATGACTTTGCTTTTTTCTATTCTCTATATTGTTTTATCTTTAATATTTAATTATTATTTAAAAATTATGTTATCAAATAGTAGTAATTTTAGTCTTTTATTAAAAATATTTATTATATTCTTACAAATGGCGCTAATGAAGAATTTTATTAATTATATAAAAGATAGTTTAAAATATAAAATATTTAAAAAAATAAATAAAGATTTAACAGAACAAGTAACTAGTCATATATTTAACCTTCCTTATGAATACTTTACTAAAAAAACTACGGGTGAATTAGTTACTATAGTTGAAGATGTTGAAGTTTTTAAACAGGTAGTAACAAAAGTATTTGTTCTATCTTTGGTAGATTTTATACTATTGATAGTTATAATTTCTTATTTGTTTTTCTTGAATATGGCGATGGCTTTCATATGTTTAGTTTTAATAATTATATTATTATTCTTTACTAAAAGGTATCAGTATATTTTCAATGATAATTATGTTAGATTAAAAAGATCTAAAATTGATTATACATCCTTTTTGATAAATTATTTGACTTCTTTCGAAACTGTTAAAAATCTTAATATTTCTGATAGTATAATAAAAATGTTATCCAATAAGTATTCTGATACATTAAACAGAGATGAAGAGTATAACAAAAACTATTATAAGTATAGTTTGATATCATCACTTTCAATTGATTCTTTTTATTTATTAATTATTTTTGTATCTTTATTTTTTAACTATAATACAAATGTATTTGATGTTGTACTTTTTTCATCAATATATTATTTAGTGGTTAGTTTATTAAATAATATAAATGAAAGTATATCTCTTTATAAAGTATATCAAACTTCAACTGATAGAGTACTTGATTGTTTAGAAATAATTCCTGAAAAATTTGGTAAGACTAATTTAAGCAAAGTTAATACTATAAAATTTGTAAATGTTAATTATAAAGTTAATAATCTGGATGTTTTAAAGGAGATAAATTTAGAATTAAAAAAAGGAGATAAAGTTTTTATTACTGGCGATTCTGGAATCGGTAAATCTACTCTTGTGAAGCTATTACTTAGATTTTTTACTCCTACTAAAGGGAACATATTAATAGATGATTTAAATATAAAGGATCTAGATTTATCGTTTATAAGAAACAATATTACTTATATTGGGCAAAATGAAAGTTTATTTTCAGGTTCTATATTAGATAATTTGAAATTAGTTTCATCTTCTATGGAGAATATAGAAGATGCTTCTGCGATAACTTTACTTGATAAATTTCTAATAAAAAATAATGTAGATTACAATTATTTGATTGAGGAATCAGGAAATAACTTAAGTGGAGGAGAAAGGAAAAAAATCATATTAACCCGTGGAATATTACATTTTAAAGATGTATTAATTTTAGACGAAGTATTTAATGAAATTTCTGTAGAAGAAGAAAAAGAAATATTAAGCAATATATTTGGTAAATATAAAGATAAAATAATAATAGCAATATCTCATAGAAATACAAATAGTAATTTATTTGACAAAAAATATAAATTAGAGGGGGATGGTAGAATACATGAAATTAAATGATTATGAATTAATGCAAATAAATGGAGGAGTATCAGTTTGGGCATTAATTGGTGCTCTCGCTGGTTTAGTATTTGGAGTAGGGATGGTAGATGGATATGCAAGACCACCAAAATGTCGCAGATAGATTAAGTAAACAAGAACTTTTACATATTGTGGGTGGCAAATCTATATCTGGTACTATTGTCAATGCATTTACTTCTGCGTTTAAAACAGTATATAGTTTTGGGCAAGATTTTGGTGGTGCATTAAGAAGGTTTAAGAGTAGAAAACTATGCAGTTTGTAAAAACAATTAATAAAAGTAAAATAATTGAGATAATAATTGCTATTTTATCTATACCTGTAATTGTAAAAATTTTATATTTTATTAATATATTGGGAGTTTATTTTGGTTCTTTTTTAAGGGAGATTTCAAGTTGTATAGGGTAAGACTAGATTTCTAGTCTTACCTTTTGGTATAAAGAATTATTCTTTTAATATTATTTAGTAAAGGGGATAATATGCTTAAAGAATTTAGAAGTATGGTTTTTGATAAATTATTTAAAATTGTAATATATGAAAATAAAGTAGATATAAATAATTACGATGATATTTTATTGTTTGATTGTGATGAAGTATTAATACGAATAAAGAATAAACTACTAAAAATAAAAGGTAGTGATTTAATAATAACGCGTTTAGAAAACAACGAAGTTTTAGTGGAGGGGCAAATTAATTTAATAGATTTGGGTGATTAAATGGTTAATTATTTTTGGGTATCAATAAAAGGTAAAAATACTAAGAATTTTTTAAATACTTTGTTTAGACAAAAAATAAATATGATGGAAATTAAGTATAAAAAGAATGAAGTTTTGATTAAGGTTTCATATGATGATTATAAGAAAATATTAAAGTCTAAAACTACTTGTGTTATTAGTATAGTAAAAACAGCAGGTACAAAAAGAATAGAGCAGTTATATCAAAAATATAAAATGTCATTACTTATTTTTGTTATAAGTGTTTTTTTTATAGTTTTTTTATCTAATTTCATACTATTTATAAATATAGAATCTAGTAATAATGAATTAAAAAATGTTATAAAAAACGAGCTTATTAAAAACAATATAACTCTTTATACTTCGAAAAAAAGCTATAAGAAGTTGAAAGAGATTACTGAAAATATAAAAAATGATAATTTAGATCAGATAGAATGGATTGAATTTGAGCAAAAAGGAGTAGTCTTAAATGTAAAGGTAATACAGAGAGTTGATAAGAAAATAAAAGAGTATAATAAATATCAAGATATAGTTGCTTCAAAAAATGGTTACATTAGAAAGATAGAATCTAGAAATGGACAACTATTAAAAAATATTGATGATTATGTAAAAAAAGGTGATGTCATTATTAGTGGTAATATATTCAGAAATGATAAAGTTGTTGGTAAAGTTCATGCTAGTGGTAAGGTGTATGCCGAGGTTTGGTATATTGTAAAGGCAAGACAAGATTTGTCTTATATTGATGTATCTGAGAAACGTCTTGGTAAGGTAGGACTTTCATTATTTATATATAACAAAGAAATAAAATTGTTATATTTTCCTAAAAAGGTTATTAATGCTAAAACTATTACTTTATTTCATAATAATTACTTTTCTATAAAACTAAAAAAAGAAAAAACTTATTTTTTTAAAAATCAAATTTACTCTAGCAATAAATTACAAAAGATATTAGAACAGAAGGCAAAAAAAGATATTTCTAAAACCTTAGAAAAAGATGAGTATATAATAACTGAAAAAACTTTGAAAAAATATGTTAAAAATGGTAAAATGTATATTGAAGTATTTTTTAAATGTTATGAGGATATAGCAGAAGAAAAAGATATTCAAAAAATAGGAGAAAAAAAGGATGAATAGTAATGATTGAAGGTTTTAGAATAGAAGTTATTTCACTTTTAAAATATACTTGGCCAACTATAGTGATGGCTGCTATTATAGCTATACTTTTAAGAACTACTGATTTAATAGCAAATAAAAAGAAACTAGTAATTCATGAAGAATTATTAAGTTTATCTTTTATTATCTATATATTATGTTTATTCTATGTAGTAACATTTCAAGATGTAAACTGGTCATCTCATAATTACATTCCTTTTAAAGAAATATTTAGGTATGATATTGGAAGTGGGCTCTTTTATAAAAATATATTTGGTAACATGTTGCTTTTTGTGCCTTATGGTGTGTTTATTGCTAGATATTTGAAGTTAAAAGAACCTTTAATATTAGTTATTATTGCTTTTATTACATCACTTTCTATAGAGGTAATTCAGTTTTTAATAGGAAGAGTATTTGATGTTGATGATATTATTTTAAATGTAGTTGGATGTTTTTTAGGTTTTTCGCTTTATATTATTTTTCAAAAGTGGGGATCAAAATTACCAAAGTTTTTTCATAAGGATATCTTGTGGGATATATTATCTGTGTTAGTTTTAGGAGGTTTAATATGGTTTTTAATTCCTTAAATAAATTTAAAATATATAATCAGTCAAGTTATAATATATCTGATGAACTAAAAATTATGAAAAAATATTTAAAAAAATGCTTGAAATTAGAACAAATAAAAAATGCAGAGTTTAATGTTATATTAATAGATAATGAAAATATTAGGATATTAAATAAAAAGTATAGAAACATAGATAAAGAGACTGATGTGATAAGTTTTGCTTTAGAAGATGAAAAAAATGAAAAGTTTTCATCGAAAAGGAGAGTTCTTGGAGATATTTATATTTCAGTGGATAAAGCTATATCACAATCTAAAGAGTATGGTCATTCTTTAAAAAGAGAAATATCTTTTTTAGCAGTGCATGGGTTACTTCATTTATTAGGATATGATCATATTAATAAGGAAGATGAGAAAGTTATGTTTTCTAAACAGGAGTTGGTGTTAGATGGACAAAAGTAAATATGGTTTTAATAAATTAGTAAGTTCTTTTAAATTTGCTTTTCAAGGAATTGTACATGGATATACTGCTGGACAAAATATTATAATAATGACAGTTCTAGCCTTTTTAGCGGTTACTTTAGGTATTATTTTTAAAATACAAGTTTACGAAATGTTAATAGTATTAGTTTTAATTGGAATTATATTACCACTTGAACTTATTAATACTGCTATTGAGGCTGTGGTTGATCTTCATGATGGTAACAGTAAAAGTAGATATGGAAAAATTGCTAAAGATTGTGCTGCGGGAGCTCTAACTATTGCTTCTATTGTTGCATTTGTTATTGGTATTATAATATTTTTACCACATATAATAAAACTATTTTAAGGAGATGAAATTATGTTTGAAAAATTAAAAGAAAGATTAAATAATTCATATGCCCCAATATCAGATTTTAATGTATCTGCTTGTGTTGTTACTAAAGATAATAAAGAATATTTTGGAGTAAATGTTGAAGATGCATCAACAAGAGCAGGAACTTGTGCAGAACGTGCTGCTTTGTTTACTGCAATTACTGATGGCGTGAAAAAGGGAGATTTCAAAGAGTTGAATGTTTTAACATCTTCTAGCAAAACATCAACACCTTGTTTTGTATGTAGACAAATGATTACTGAATTAATGGATAAGGATTCAATAGTTAGATGTTATAATTTGAATGGTGATTATGATGAATATACAGTTGAAGAGTTATGTCCTGTTCCTTTTGAAGAGGAAGATTTAAAATGAGAAGTGGTTTTGTAAGTATAGTAGGGCGCCCTAATGTTGGAAAATCAACTTTAATTAATAAGCTTATTAATAAAAAGATTGCTATTACTTCTGATAAAGCAGGAACTACTAGAAACATTATTTATGGAGTGTATAATGAAGTGGATACTCAAATTGTATTCATTGATACTCCAGGAATTGGAAAAACTGCTGACAAGCTAGAAGCGCACTTGAATAAAAAAGCATTTGCATCTTTTGAAAATGATTTGGTTCTTTTTTTAGTGGATATTGCAAGTGGATTTGGTAAAGGCGATCAAAAAATATTAGATAAATTGAAACAAGATAATAAAAAAGTTAGATTAGTTTTAAATAAAATAGATAA
>CAMVED010000013.1 GCA_947166445.1 uncultured Mycoplasmatota bacterium | reverse complement strand
GGGCCAGGAAAAGATTGGGAAGAAAAAGCAAAAACAACACATGCAAAAAGAAAAATAAGGGAATTTAATAAAGAGTAAAAGAAAAGAGGAACAATATGATTGATTATAATAATTTGAAAGAAGAGCAATTAAATAACGAACTAGAAAGAATAGCAGTTAAAGAAAATAAAACAATAGAAGAAGTTATAAATAATTACAAATATGGATTAAAGGACTTAAAATATTCATTAGCAAAAATTAATTCCATTATAGATGATAATAATTATCAAAGATTTCCAGCTGATATTAGTATTAATGGTTATGGAAAGAACAATGAGTTAGAAAGTAAATATCTATGCTTCGATAAAATAGATGAATTAAAAAATTTTAAAGCCGAAGATATAGCTATTGTAACAGGTTTCGGACCTACAAGTGCACCAACTGCTGGTACGTTATCATTAATATTTAAAACGATAGAAATGCAACGTGAAACAGGTATATATACACATATTATAATTTCTGATTTAAGTGCCTTAAATTCTAGACAAATGCCATTAGATGAATTGTTATCAAATAGTGAACAATTTATTTCATTTATCAAAAAAATTGGTTTTGATACCAATAATGGAGAAATAAGAACTAATAGCTTTTTAGACCACGCAATAACTTTTTCAATTATTTCTAGTGTCTTAACTGTTAATGATTTTGTTGAAGGAGAAGCTACTGATGAAATATATAAAAAATTAAATATATTAGGAAATGACTTTTCTACAATGGTTAGTCAAGCATATACAGTAGGAGATATCGTATTACCAATTATAAGAGATAAGAAAAAAGCTGTTATAGTACCAGCGGGTATAGAAGAACATTTATATCCATATTTAGCTCGTGTAGTAATAGAAAGAATAAAACATAAAAGTGGAGGAATAAATACATTAATTGATAAAGATGCTAAAATTGGAGCACTATATAGTAAACTAATTGGAGGATTATTTCCATACGTAAAAATGTCAAAAAGTATAAAAAATTCATCAATTAATCTTGGTGACACAAATGAAGAAGTATATGAAAAAATAATCAACTGTAGTCCACTAAATGAAAGTATAATACTTCAGATGATTACATTAGCTTCTGATTGGAACCCTCAAAAAATAAATGAAGCTAAAAAGGCCTATGATAATAGACAAAATGATTATAATAGCTGGTTAAAATACAAAAAAGATTATTATGAATTCTTTATAAATATTAAAAAAATATGGGATGAATCAAAACCTAACACAAAGAATAATACATATGATGAACTATTTAGAAAGGAACAATAAAATGAAATTAATGATATGTGATATGAGTGGTATAGCATCAATAAAAGGAGTAAACAATTATGAATTATTAAATACACTCAACAATCTTAAAAATTATAAATGTTCATTTTGCACAGGGAAAGGATATAAAGGTGGATATGAAACATTAAAAGATATCAATCTTAATATACCATTCATTTGTGAAAATGGCTCAGTTATTGTATCAAAAACAGGTGAAGTAATATATAATGATAAAATGAATTATAATGATGTTGCGAATCTAATACATGAATTATATGATTTACCATTTGAATTTATAGCATATGTTGACTTAAAAACACATAAATATAAGTTTTTAAGAGGAACAAAAAAATTATCAGAAGATTTAACTCAACCATGGTTTTATAGCGAAGAAGTATACACAGATATAAATGATTTCTTAAATAACGTTGACAAAGAAAATATATGTAGAATAACTACAAGAGGGTTAGAATTAAACAAACCAATAAAGAATATTGAAAGATTCAACATAAGTATTTCAGAAAATGAATTTCATTCAATTTGTAATAAAAACACTAACAAAGGATTCGGAGTAAAAAAACTTGCAGATATTTGTAATGTAAACCTTGACGATATTGTAATCATTGGCAACGATTTAAATGATATAGATATGTTTAAACTAAATTCATGCTATAAAATTGCAACAGGAAATAAAACACCACCACAAGAATTATTAGACTTAGCAAACGTATATATTCCATTAAATAAACTGCCAGAATATATACGCAAAATTGACAAATACAGTATATAATGATATACTACCATACATGTGAGAGGAGATTTTATATGGCTGATATAATTTTAACTGGTGATAGACCAACAGGTAGGTTACATTTAGGACATCTTGTTGGTTCATTGAACCAAAGAGTAGAAATGCAAAATTCAGGAAAATATGATCAAATATTTATAGAGATAGCTGATGCTCAAGCTACAACTGATAATGCTGGTAATATCCAAAAAGTAAAAAATAACATTTTGGAACTTGCCCTTGATTATATGTCATGTGGTATTGATCCAAAAAAGAGTACAATATTTTTACAATCAGAAGTACCAGAATTAAGTGATTTAACTTTTTATTACATGAATTTAGTTACACTAGCTAGATTACAAAGAAATCCAACAGTAAAACAAGAAATAGGATACAGGGGTTTTAAAAACAGTAGTATACCAGTTGGTTTTATGACATATCCAATTAGTCAAGCTGCTGATATAACAGCTTTTAATGCTAATATTGTGCCAGTAGGTGATGATCAACTTCCAATGATTGAACAAACTAGAGAGATAGTAAGAACATTTAATAGATTATATGGAGAAACATTAGTAGAACCAAAAGCAGTATTACCAGAAAACAAAATATGTCATCGTTTACCAGGAACTGATGGTCAAGCTAAGATGAGCAAATCTATTGGGAACTGTATATATTTAGCAGATACTCCAGAAGAAGTAGAAAAGAAAGTAATGGGAATGTTCACTGATCCTAACCACTTAAGAGTTCAAGATCCAGGAAATACAAAAAATAATCCAGTATTCATATATTTAGAAGCTTTTTCAAAGCCAAAACATTTTGAAAAGTATTTTAAAAATGAAGAAACAGGAGAATTAGAATACAAGAATTTAGATGAATTAAAAGCGCATTATGAACGCGGTGGATTAGGAGATATGAAAATAAAAAGATTTTTAAACTACGTTATTCAAGATACATTAACTCCTATTCGTGCCAGAAGAGCCGAATTAGAAAAACATATTCCTGAAGTATACCAAGCACTATTTGAAGGTAGTGATAAAGCAAGAAAAGTTGCTGCAGAAACATTATTAAAAGTAAAAAGAGCTATAGGATTAGATTATAGAAGTGATTATGAATTAATAAATAGCCAAATTGAAAAATATAATCAAGATTTAGAGGAAAAAAAAACTAGAAAATATTAAAAAACAACCAAAAAAAGTAGATTAACTACTTTTTTTTAATTGTTCAATAATATAATCATAATATTTTATATAATCAAAAGAAGTATCCAAAGTATAACACCTAGCATTTAAACATATCTTTTTTAATATATTAATTCTCATATCTTTATTAACAACTTTATAATTTAAAATATCTTGAAATAATAGAACTGTAGGAGCTAAACTTAAGTCTAAAAAAGCCTTTACATTATCAAAACAATCACATTCTTTCATACTAAAATTTTTGTTTTTATTTATAGATACTTTTAAAAAATGAGTTATTTTTGAATTATTATTATTTAAATTTGTTCCTAAAGCATCAAAATCTATAGAAAACTGGGATTGCTTTCCATAATCAAATCTCTCTTCATCAGTTTTATCTTTTAATGATAAAAACTCTTCGTTAATTATCCCTCTATTCCTAAAAAAATTTTCCAAAGCTAAGTAAGTGCCTAACCTAATGTTAAAATAATTTCTAATATTATATGGAAGAATAATCCCCTCAGCATTAATGTAAGTTGTTTCTTCAGTAATAATATTCCATCCCTTAGAAGCAAACAAAAGAGCCATTGTTGTCTTACCTCCAAGACTAGCGTTATTAATTAGTATATTATTGTTATCTTTGTTAACAAGTCCACCGTGAATAGCAAACAATTCTCCATACATTAAATAAGGTGTTAATAACAAAATATTAACCATAGTTAAAGATTTTTTATTGTTTTTAATAAGCATATAACATTTTTTGTTTAATCTATCAAAAATATAAATAAAGTAATCATAACACTTCATAATATAAAATCTTTTATCTTTTGAACACTTAGCCAAGGATGTAGTAACAGTTGCTTTATTAAACTCTTCAGTTCCCAAAGTTTTAGTATAGAAATTATCATTATTAAAAATAGACTCCGCCATATTAAACAATTTTATATTTTCAATTACAACTGCTTCTATACAGTTATTACATTTGTTATTATCTTCAAACAATGAATTAAAAGCCCTAGAAAAACTACTTAAACTTTTCGAATACAGTTTAGAATAAGATATGATGGTAGTGTTCAATTGTTCGTTAAATAATGTCTCTGTAGAACATATTTTTCCTAAATTGTTATCAATCTCAATTATTAAATTATTCATATTTATCATCCCTATATAAATTAATAAGATCGTAAGCGAAAACTCTATCATAGATACTTTTGTCAGTAAACATTTTTATATCATTATCATATTGATCAAATATAATATTTAAATCATTATTATCGGTATTTAACATATTTAGTAATTTTATAACTTCTTTAGTCTTAGCATCAGGAAAAAGTGTAAGAATATGCATTAAAGTAAAATATATTTGATTATCCAACTTAGACTCACTTATATCATTGTATAAACTTTGTACATTAATTTCTTTAAAAAATTTCATTATAAAATAATATATATCTATAATTTTGTATAAATCTAAAATTTTTCTTTTATTAATCTGATCTATTAAGACAGAATCCTTATAAAAATGTACGCATAGTTCAATAAACATATGTCTATAACATAATGAATATATTTGATTACCAGTATTTGGATTTTCCACTAAAATCTTATTATCTAAAAACCTATTAATAGTTTTTTCACAAAAAGTTGGTTTCCAATCTAAAGAAAAATTAACGTCAATATCAATAGTCTTAGCAGTAGGCGTATCACTTATTTTTACAAATGCAGCAGTCTCACCAATTTTATTTTCGATTTCTGAAATATCTTTATTAGAATATTCAATTATTTTATTATTTTTATAATCAAATACTCCTTGAATAAACCCAAGCTTTTTTAATATATTAGTAACAGCTTTAATATCCTTTTTATTTATTAATAAATCAATATCATTGCTAGCTCTAGAACCATAATTATATATAATATTATTTAAAACAGTTCCTTTTAAAAATACATAACTAATCTTTTTTTTATTAAATTCATTAGAAATCATATCAACGTATTTTTGATGTTCTATACATCTTATTCTTTGAGCTTGGTTAATTAAATAAGTTGAGAGAAATACAGGGTAATCAAATAGCCGAATATCAATATCATTTGCTTTTTCATAGGCTAATCCTGCAACTCTATGATAAGATAAATAACCTAATACATTAATCCAATTTATTTCCTTATTATTTAGTATTTCTCTAATATTATCATCAGTTTCATACTTTAATATAGCTAGTATAGCATTTATGTCATATTTCATAGGCACATCCTCCGAAAAAAATTTCAGTCATAGTGTATCATATTTTTATTTTATATGCAAAACAAAAAAATATTGTTCTAAGAAAAAATTTGTGGTAGTATTTAATGTAAATATTTATATTTTTTGGAGGCTTGTATGAATAATGATTTAAGCTTGTCTAAAATTGGATTAGGGACTTGGTTAATAGGAGGAGATGTAGTGGCTAATGAACAAAATGACGATGAAAAAGATATAAATGCTATAATATATGCAATAAACAATGGAATTAATCACATTGACACTTCTGAAAGCTATTCAAATGGTAAAAGCGAAGAAATAGTGGGACAAGCATTAAGACATATTGATAGAAAAACTGTTTTTATAGCTACAAAAGTAAGAGAGTGGAACTTACAATATGATGATTTAATTAATTCTTGTTACAATTCATTAAAAAGACTACAAACAGAATATATAGATTTGTATTATATTCATAAACAGAATCCTAATATTGATATAAAAGAGACTTGTAGAGCACTTAATTACTTATTAGATAAAGGTTTAATAAAAGAAATAGGATTATCCAATGTAGGAATATCGACAATAAAAAAGTATAATAAATATCTTAATAAAAAAATTTATGCAGTTCAAAATCAATATAATTTAATATGTAGAGAATCACAAAATAAAAAAATAATTGAATACTGTACAAATAATAGTATTAAATTTATTGCTTGGAGACCTATAGTATTATCATATCCTGGAGTAAAAGATAAATTTTATTCTGAAGGAACATATCCAATATTAGATAGAATATCCAAAAAATACAACAAAACAAATATTCAAGTAGCTATTAAATGGTTGACACAACAAAATAATGTATATATAATTTTTAAAAGTAATAATATAAATCACATAAATCAAATATTAGAAACCAATAATTTTTCACTATTAAAAGAAGATTGGGATATACTAAATACTGATTTTCCGGTAACGTTTAATAAAGGATGTACTGAAAATGAATTTTTTGAAGTATCATAAAGCTGTTTTTTTTGATTTTGATGGCGTGATTATAAATTCTGAAAATATATACTGTGATTTAATGCTAGAATACAATAAATCAAGGAATTTAAATATAAGTAAAGATTATTATATTCAAAACTTGCTAGGTAAAACAAAAACTGAAATAACTGAAATATTAAAAGAAAAATACAAAGATAGTTTTAAAGAAACGAATTATTGGGAAGGACTATTGCGTTATAGGAACGAGTTTTTTGAAAATATTCATTTATCAACAAAAGAAGGGTATATAGATTTGTTTAATTATTTAAAAAAACATAACTATTATATAGGAATAGTTTCATCCAATACAAAGGAGTTTATTGAAAAAGTATTAAAAAAAACAAATATCAACATTCAAGATTTTAATATTGTTGTAACAAGAGAAAACGTTCAAAGAGTAAAACCACATAATGATTTATATAAATATGCGATCGATAAGTCTAATTTAAATAGCAATAATATATTTGCAATAGAAGATAGTAAAATTGGTATTAAATCAGCACTTAGTTCAGGAGTTAACACAATACATGTTCAAGATTTAGATATAGTACCAAATAAAACAATATCAAAGTGTTATGCATCAGTAGAATCATTAAATGAAGTTATAAAAATATTAGAAAGGACTGATTAAAGTGGAAATAATAAAAACAACAAAGAATAATGAACCATATGAATCATTATATAAACTAAATGTTGGTTATTCATTAGATGAATATGAAACAGAAGAAGCAATGCAAAAAATTTTAAATGAAAAAGATAGTCAAAAAAGAATAAGCTTATTAACCATGCTACTTAATGGAATTATGGTAAAAGGCCCAACAGTAAATGAAGTAAGTGGTTTATTAAAAGCCTCACTAGATTTAGATAATATATTAGATGCTAAAAAACCAAAAATTAACCTAGAAAATAATGAAATTTTAGTAGGAGTAGCATCAAGTGGCAAAAAAGGTAACAAAACAATCAACATTACTTCAATATCATGCATGGTAGCAGCTGCATGTGGTGTTTATATAGCAAAAGCTTGTTCACATTCAACTTCTTCAAAAACTGGATCTTCAGATTTTTTAGATATATGTGGAATTAACATACAAATTCCTTACGATAAAAAAATAGAAATATTAAAAAAACATAATATTGCATTTTTTTCAATTGAAGATACCACTCCCAAATTTGCCAAATTATATGGTGGCGTTTTTTACGCACCACACGCTATGAGTTTTGCTTTAGCGGGCTTAAGTTTTCCTGTACAAATAGATTCGTTAGCATATGGGCTAGCTCATCCAAATGTAAAACTATCAGCAGAAGTATTAAAAAAATTTGGTATAAAAAACGCTTTAATATATTCATCTACATATGATGGAATTCACTATTTAGATGAATTAACACCAATAGGGCATATCAACTTAGTAAGAATAAATAATGGCTTTGTAGAAAAGACCATTTCAGAAGAAATTAAAGAAGCACTAGGATTAGTAGATAAATTTGATATATCAAATATTAAAGAAGAAAAAGATAAAGAAAAAAATATTGCAGTTGCTCTAAATATTTTACAAGGAAATGGTACTGAAGATCAAATAAATGCCATATGCATTAACGCTGCAATATTTATATTGTTATCAGGAAAAGCAAAAACTTTAAAAGAAGGATATTTAAAAGCAAAAAGAGTAATAAACACAAAAAAAGTTTGGAATAACTTCATAAAAATAGTAGAATCTTATGGTGGATCAGAAAAGCATATAATAGAAATATTAAACAATTACTACACAAGTTAAAGACTAAGAAAAAACACTAGAAATCAATCTAGTGTTTTTCTCTTGAATTTAAGTCTTCATTGAAATATAAATGTTTATAAACTACACATCTTTTTAGTAGTTCTTCATGTTTACCAGTATCAAGTAATCTTCCTTTGTCAATAATGTTAATTTCATCTGCATCTACTATAGTAGATAATCTGTGTGCAACAATTATTACAGTATGATCTTTAACTAAATCATCAATAGTCTTTTTAATGCATTCTTGTGATTCATTATCAAGGGCAGATGTAGCCTCATCAAATAATATAACTTTAGTATTTAAAAGTAGTGTCCTAGCTATAGCTAAGCGTTGTTTTTGGCCACCAGATAAGTTTACACCACCTTCACCAATAATAGTATCATATCCATTAGGTAAGCTCATAATGTAATCATCTATATAAGCTTTTTTACATACAGTACGTACTTCATCTAAAGTAACATCCTCTTTAACAATTTTAAAGTTATCAAGAATACTCATATTAAATAGAAATGGTGTTTGTCTAATAATAGATATATTATCCCTTAAAGACTTCTCAGTTAAATCTTTAATATCAGTTCCATCAAGTGCAATTTTGCCTTTGGTAACATCAAAATATCTAAGTATCAAATTAAACAAAGTACTCTTGCCATTACCACTTCTCCCAACAATGGCTATCTTTTTATTAGGCATAAGTTTCATACTTAAATTATTAATAACATTATTCTCATCATTACTATACTTGAAACTAGTATTTTTAAATTCAATTAACCCCTTACAATTATTCAAATTCTTTTTACCAAACTTTTCATCCTCATATAGTTTATTATTAACTATCTCATCAATTCTATTAAGCGATACAGTAACTTTATTATAATTAATTTCAAAGTCACTAATACTTTCTACAACCTCATCTATTCTCCATATATATGATTCTAGTACAATAAACATACTATAAGCAATTTTTCCTGTGCAAACTAAATAACCACAAGAAACAAGAATAATGAATTGTAATATAAAGTATACAAAACTACTTAAATTATAATAAACTATTTCATATTTATTGATTTTTATATTCTTATCAAATAAAGAATCAATTTTAGAAAACATTATTCTTTTAATATTTTCTTTAATTCCTAAAGCTTTTATCTCCCTTATTCCTGTAATGTTTTCTGTAGCAGTTTTAACATATTCATCTGAGTCTTTCTTTATATCTTTTTGAATAGTTTTAATCTTAGGAAAAAATTTATAGGATATATATCCCATAATAAATCCAAATAGTAATACTTCAATTCCAAGTATCCAAGATATATGAAAACATAATCCCACAACTAGGAATATTACAATAGATTTACATATAAGTTTAATTAAAGACTTTAACAAATCCATAACTCTGTCTGGATCAGTATATAATCTGTTTATAAGTTCTCCGACACCTTTTTCTTCAAAAGCTCTCGCAGGTAAATCGTTCATTTTAGAATATAATTCTTTTGAAACATTTCTAGTAAATTTGACTTCAAAATAGTTATACAACATATCTCTAGGAATAGATAGGATTACAAAAAAGAAAATCCATATACTTTCCCAAATAATTAAATACATTGCAAAGCTGTTAAAATCTTTAACAAATAATTTTTCTAAAGCATAACCCCAAAAGAATGCTGATAATAGACCAGGTAAATATGAAAACAAAACAAGTATAAGATAGATAAATAACTTTAACTTATCATTTTTTAAATACTTAAAAATGATAGAAAAAGTATTTTTCCTTTTCATATTTCCTCCTTTTTTACAAATAAAAAACTACTAAAATTTAGTAGTCATAGTTTAAAGAGAAGGGAATACCAATATACCTTCTTTTTTTAACTTATAACTACTTTCAATGAATTTAATATCTCTATTCATATTCCCACTCCTTTCCTTAAATTCCCCCTAAATATAACACAACTAAAAAAAGTTGTCAAATTATATTATGAACAAAAGAAAAAAATATGTAGTACAAACACTAAAATATTGATAAAAAATCATATTTATGTTAATATTAATACCGATAAAGGAGGAGTTATTATGGCAAAAAGAGATATATTAATCGGAGGAGCATGGCCATACTCTAATTACTATTTACATGTGGGGCATTTAGCATCACTTCTTCCTGGTGACATAATTGCTAAATATTATAGATTATGTGGGGATAATGTAATGTATGTGTCTGGGTCAGATTGTCATGGAACTCCAATAACAGAAAGAGCTAGAAAAGAAGGAACAACTCCTGAAAAAATAGCGACAAAATATCATGAAGAGTTTGTAAAAACATTTAATAATTTAGGCTTTGAATATGATAGATACTCATGTACTATGGAAGATTATCATAAAGAATATGTACAAAAATTATTTAAGTTAATGTATGAAAACGGATACCTATTTGAAAAAGAAGAAAAACAAGATTATTGTGAAAACTGCAAAATATTTCTTTCAGATCGTGAAATAGTAGGAACATGTCCTCATTGTGGAGGTGCTAGTACTGGCGATCAATGTGAAGTATGTGGGCATTCTTTAGATAGCAGTGAAGTTCTTGATAAACACTGTAAAAGATGTGGCAATACAACAGTTCTAAAAGACAACAAACATTTATATTTTAAACTTCCAGAATTTCAAGATGAATTACAAAAACTAATTGATAAAAATAAAAACAAATGGAGAAAAAATGCAGTTGGAGAAGCCCAAAAATATATAGATATGGGTCTTGTTAATAGAGCAGCTACAAGACAAATAGACTGGGGAGTTCCTGTACCTATAAAAGGCTATGAAGATAAAAGAATATATGTATGGATTGAAGCTGTTCTTGGTTATAATTCGATGGGTGCTTATGTTGCAGAAGAAAGAGGAATTGACTTCGATAAATTCTTATCAGATGACAATCCTAATTTAACTACATATTATGTGCATGGAAAAGATAATATTCCATTCCATACAACTATTTATCCAGCGCTTCTATTATCTCTAAAAAAGAATTATCGTCTTCCAGATTATATTGTATCTTCTGCTTATGTTAATTTAAACAATGAAAAAATGAGTAAGTCAAAAGGTAATTTAATTACTGCTAATGAATTACTTGATATGTTTGATAGCGATACAATTAGATTCTATTTTTCATTTAAAGGACCTGAAACAAATGATATGAATTGTTCTTTAGAAGACATTACACAAACTCATAACAAGTTCTTAGTGGGAGCTTTAGGTAACTTTGTAAATAGGAATTTATCATTTATAAATAAAAAGTTTGATGGAATAATAAAAGAAGCAACAATAGATGAAGAAATAAAACAAGAAACAGAAAAAGCTTATAAAGAAATCGGAGAATACTTTGAAAAAGGTGAAATAAGAAATGCTGTTTCAAGAATTGTTGAATATATAATGCTAGGTAATAAATACTACGACAGTAAAGAACCTTGGGTAAAAGCCAAGGAAAATCTTGAAGAATTTAACAACATAACATATACATGTACTTATATGATAGCAAACCTATCAAACTTAATTGCACCAATTCTACCAAAAGGATCAAAGAAAATAAAAGAACTATTAAACTTACCACAAGCAAGTTGGGAACCTATAGAATTATTTGGTGACTATAAAATAAACAATCTAAAAATTCTATATGAAAGAATAGATAATAAAGATTAATTAAAAGTATAATCAAAAGATTATGCTTTTTTATATTAAAAAAATATTTTATGATATAATAGTATAAACAAAACTATAGAGGTGTTTTATGAAAAGTAAAAAAAGATTAAAAATAGGTATATTTATGGATAATTTTTATCCTTCAATAGATGGAGTAGTTGTAGTAATAGACAACTTAGCAAAAATGCTTGCAAAATTTAATGATGTAACTTTAGTAGTGCCTTATACAGAAAGTTATAAAGAAGATTATAAAAGACCTTATAATGTTCATAGAGTAAAAAGTATTAATGTTCCTTTTTCAGAGTATAATGTTGGTAAAATACCATTAAAACACTCTAAAGAATTTAAAAAATTACTCGAAGAAGATTTTGATATCATCCATATTCACTCACCATTTACTATGGGATTAATTGGATTAAAAGTTGCAAAACATTTAAACGTACCATGTATTGCCACAGTTCATACTAGATTTGATTTTGAAGTTCAAAGAATTGTAAAAAGTAAAAGATTAACAAATCAAATTATGAAAAAAATAATAAAAGTATTTAACAAATGTGATATGTGCATACATGTAAATGATACTATGATAGAAGAATATAAAAACTTAGGATACACAAAAGACTACGCTGTAATATATAACGGTACTGATCTAGCGCCTATAAATAGTAAAGAAATAGATAAAAGTATAAATATGGTTAATAAACTATATGATTTATCAAAAAACGATACAGTTTTACTTTTTGTAGGTAGAATAAATAGCGTTAAAAATATTTACTTTATTTTAGATTCCTTAAAATTATTAAAAAAAGATGGCTTTAAATTTAAAATGTTGTATGTGGGTTCAGGACCAGATGAAAAAAAATTACAAACCAAAATAAAAGAATCTCATATGGATGACATAATAACAATGACAGGTAAAATAAGCAGTAGAGAGCTATTGTCAGCAATATATTTAAGAAGCGATTTATTGCTTTTTCCATCAGTTTTTGACACCTCAAGTCTAGTAAGAATTGAAGCAGCAGTAAATGCAACGCCAGGCCTATTTATAAAAGACAGTATGGTAGGAGCAACTGTTAAAAACAATTATAACGGATATATCTCTGAACTAGATGAAGAAAAATATAAAGATAGAATAAAAGAAATAATAAGCGACAAAAAATTATTAAAAAAAGTATCTAAAACCGCTCAAAAAACATTAGGAAAAGACTGGATGACAATTGCAGAAGAAACCTATAATGAGTATTTAAAAGTGATACAAAACAAACACTAGAAATTTGACTAATAAACATATAATATGATATAATTATATTACCGCTGGAGGTGGAAGTTTTGAATAAAATTAAAAGTAAAAGGGGATTAATTCTAAAGACTTTTGCTACTTTATTCTATACTTTAAGTGTAATTTGTATATGTGCGGGAATCGTAGGTATAAAAAGTACACAAAACAATAATTTTGAAAGTAAAAAAGTAACTAATAAAAATATAAATAAAACAGTATCTACGAAAGATCTTATGACATCTTTCCAAAGAATTACTGCTAAACTAGAAGCAGAAGCAAGAGCAAAAGCTGAAGCTGAGGCTAAAGCCAAAGCAGAAGCAGCTGAAAGAGCAGCTGCAGCACTTGGTACAACTGCTCCAAAAGGAGAAATACAACAATATGCTCATGATTTAGCTATAAATAGTTATGGATGGACAGAAGCAGACTTTACAGGTTTAGTAAATCTATGGAATAGAGAGAGTGGATGGAACCCACAATCTTACAACAGTAGTTCTGGAGCATGTGGTATTCCACAAGCATTGCCTTGTAGTAAGATTGCTGCTGCTTACGGTAGTAACACATGGCAAAACCAAATTAAATGGGGATTAAGATACGTAAGTGGCAAATATGGAAGTGGTTCAAAAGCTTGGGCATTCTTCCAAAATAACGGATGGTATTAAAAAATAATGGTTTTAAACCATTATTTTTTGCTTAAAAGATTAATAAAAAAGAACTTAGTTATAACTAAGTTCTATATTTCAAATGGAGCGGATGATGGGAATCGAACCCACGTAGTCAGCTTGGAAGGCTGAGGTTCTACCATTAAACTACATCCGCAAAAACAATAAATGTCAACTGACAAAATTAATTATAAAATAATATCTCAGTATTGTCAAGCAAAAACAGTAAAATGTTTATATAAAGAACGGATTTTTATTTACTTAATCATATATAAAAAATCTTTAAATTTAGAAAAATATAATTATTATTAATCTCACAAAAAAAAGAAACACCTTCGTTTCTTTTTTACTTAGCATCATCATAATTTATCACTAAAGGTTTTAACTCTCCAGTAAACTTAGCCTTTTTTTCTGAACCTTTATAGCTTAATGAAATAGTATACACATGTTTTTTGTTAGCATCTAGTTTGATGTTTACAAATAACGGAAAATCTGATGTAGGTAATACTGAAGATGTAATTGATTGGCAACCATCACCTTTACAACTAATTTCATACAGTAAATCATCTTGCTTAGTCAATGTGTTTTGTACATTAAACCATCTCAAATCATATATAATTGGTTTGTTTGAATTGTTTTTAATTGTAATTTTTCTAGTTTCTTTGAATTTCTTAGTAAGTTTACTATATGTAATTGTCTTTCCATCACTATATGTGGTTTTAAGACTATCAACAGAATTGTCTTTATGACCACCAAATAGAATTAGAATGACTACTATTACCATAACTATTATCGCTACTATTGTTGCTATCTTTTTATTCTCTTTTATTTTTTCAAATATGTTTTTCATAAACTTTTACCTCCATATTTCATTATGGAACAATTTTCATCTATTGTCAAGCATATCAAAATAATTTAGACAAGTTAATGTTTATATACTATACATATAAACACAATTAACAAAAAACAGATAAAATAAAACATAATATGTTATAATAAAACAAAGGTGATATTATGACTTATTTAGATTATTCAGCAACAACTAAAATAAATGAAGATGTTCTAAAAGTAGTAGAACAAGATTTGTTTACCAAACTAACTGAAGATGATTTAGAAACATATAAAAATCAAATAAAAAACCTTTTAAATACAGATTTAGATGTATTTATAACAAGTGGTTCAAGTGAATCAAATAATTGGGCCATAAAAGGCATATGTGAAAACAATAAAAAAAGAACTATTTTAACTACAAAACTTGAACATTCCTCAATAAATGAAACATTAAACTATTTAGCAAAAAAAGGATTTGAAATAGTATATCTTCCTTTACAAGAAGGCATAGTAGATCTAAAAGAATTAGAAAATCTAATAAATGAAGATATAGCCTTAATAACAGTTGCGTCAGTTAACTCAGAAACTGGAGCTTTACAACCAGTAAATGCAATTGGAAGAATAGCAAAAAAACATAATATCCCATTTCATAGTGATTTTACTCAAAGTATTGGCAAAATAAATATTCCTTTTGATAACATAGATTTAATAAGTTTCTCAGCTCATAAATTCTATGGACCAAAAGGAATAGGTATACTTTTAAAAAATAAAAGTTTAAAAATAGAAAAGTTAGTTTATGGAAAAAGAAATTATAATCTGGGACTAATTAAAGGTTTAATAAAAGCTTTAACAATAGCCCAAGAAAATATAGAAGAAAATTATAAAAAGGTGGAAGACTTAAACCTTTACCTAAAAGATAAATTAAAAAGTCTTCCTGGTATTATTATTAACCAAAGTAAAAACTTTATACCACATATTTTAAATATAAGTGTAGAGGGTTATAAACCAGAGACATTTTTACATTACTTAGAACTAAACGATATTTACATATCCACCAAAAGTGCTTGCAGTACAAGTAATTCATATTCTGAAGCAGTACTCGCAGTAACAAATGATAAAAAAAGAGCAGAAACCTCAGTAAGAATAAGTATTTCAGCAAGTACTACTAAAGAAGATTTAGATAATTTAGTAAAATTAATAGAAAGGAATGAACATGCAAGATAAAAAGTTTAAAATGATAGATGAATCATTTAAATGTTATAACTGTGGTATAGAAGTTTCCCCTTTAGGATACACAGCAAGAGATCATTGCCCAAACTGTTTACATAGTCTTCATTTAGATATAAATCCTGGAGATAGAGCTTCAAATTGCAAAGGTCATTTAATACCAATAGGAATAGAAAAAAATAAAAAGAGAGGTTATAAAATATTATATAAGTGTGATAAATGTGGCATTAATACAAAAAATGTTATGGCAACAGATGATAACATGGAACAAATAATAAAATTAAGCGTAGTAGAGTAGGTGTTAATATGAAAAAAGTTGCAAAACTAATACTTAAAATATTTATAATAATATTATTTTTTGAACTTATTGCATACATATTTAAAGATAGTCACAAAGTAGAATATGAAATAAAGAATAAAACTAATAAATTTACAATAAATGAAGTATATAAAAATAAAAAGTATTATATTTTAATAACGAATAAAAAATACAGGTATTCATTTGAAATAAATGATAAATTTCACAAAAAAAAGAAAATAGTATCTAAAATAATAGAGTATAAAACAAAGGGTTCATTATGCATTTATCCTTTAATAAAAAAATCAAATGACACCAATATCATTTGTAGTAAAAATAACAATTCATATACTTATACCTATTACAAAGATGAATTAAATGATTTTGTAAAGGATTTACAAACTAAAGGATATAGTAATAATTCTTGGATAAAAGATAGTAACTATCAGACAAAACTAGATACTCTAAATATTTATAATAAAAATATAAATGATAAGACTTATATCTATATTTATAAATATAATGGTTTCTATACAATAAATAATCAAAATAGTGATAGAATTAAATTGTTTGAAAACGACAATTATAACAACACTCTTGGTGTACGGGTTAACAAATACTATATAGTACCTAACTATGATCAAAAATATGATTATAAAGATTTCTATATAATAAACATGACAAATAATAAAGTTAAAACAAAAACTTATAAAAAAGAAATCTCAAAAGATTCATATATAAACGGAATTATAAATAACGAAATATATATTTTTGACAAAGATGAATTGAAGCAATATAAGATATATAAAAAAGGTAAAAAAATAAAAGAAGTTGGAAACAAAGAAGATGGAGTTTTATACTATGATTTAGGATTTAAAACAAAAGATGTCTATTCATTTAGAGATGAAGAAATAGTATTTAAAACATTTAAAGATTACATATCAAAAATAGAACAAAATACCAGTTTAAAATATATAAGAAATAATAAAGATACATACTATTATCAAACTAAAGATAACAATGTTTATTATTACAATATACACAATAAACAAAAAGTGCTTTTGTTTAACAAAAAAATATCAGATTTTATTCTCATAAATGAAACTATATACTTTATTAGTGAAGATACATTATATTCATATAACATCAATGAAGGATTAAAAAAACTAGTAGTTTATAGTGAACTAGAGTTTAATTCAAAAAATAGAATAGCAATATATACTGAGTAATTAGTAGCCTCCTTTTTCATATAATTAATTATGAAAAGGAGGTAATTTTTTATATGGATGTATATATAGTAGAACAAGGAGATACCATTGAAAGTATAGGAAGAAAATATAATCTTCCAGTAATTGAAATAATAAAAGCTAATAATTTAAGAGCACCTTATTTATTAACAGTAGGGCAAAGTTTAACAATACCTACAAATCTATATAATATTTTTAATTACTATACAGTAAAACCAGGAGACACTTTATATAGTATTGCAGAAAAAGAAAGCACAACAGCAGATCTAATCGCTGGAGTAAATGGAATTAATCCTAATGAATATATTTATGAAGGACAAACACTATTGGTACCTAAACAAGATGTAGAACTATACATTACTAAAAACGGGGATACAATTGATACAATTTCAGAACATTTCAGTGCACCATCAAGTGATGTAATTTATAGTAATAATGACATATATCTTTTACCAGGACAACTCATAATATATAGAAAAGCTTGATTTTTTTTACAAAATGTGTTATAATTATAAGCACCTAGAAAATGGTACATTATTCTAGTTGATAAAAGTTACGAAGGTGGGGCTAAAAATCCACTATAAAGCTTAAATGCCAATTTTAATATTTGCTTCTTACGCCCAGTTTGGGGTGAATATTAAAATAATAAAGGATTTATGGACGCTCATAACGGCATATGATTCCGTTCCATTTATCCACGGCTATAACTATAAGTTCAAACGAATAAGCTTGACTTGAGTGGTTGTAGGGAATTATAGACCAAATTATATTTAACTGGCCAAAAAATATAATTATCGCTATATGAAACTATAACTGCAAAAGAGTATTAGTAAATTCTTTATCAGTGAGGAAAACTCCTAGAGTGACAATCTGTAGGATTGCAGTGCGTACTAAGTGGTAATCAAGTCGTAGATATGGTAACATACTACTGTTTCTTTTAAATGGGAACTGCTACTCTGGTAACAGAAAGTAAGAAACAGGGAAATCCAACTTGACCTAAGACGTAAAGTTAACTATAGATTAGCCATTTTTTATAGATTAAAAGGACAAAAGTCCTTTTTTTAGTGTATAATTAAAGAGGTGATAATGTGAAAACAAAAAAATATAAAGATGAATATAGTAAAGAACCAATAAAAAAAGATAGAACAAAGAAAGAAAAACAAGACAAAAGATGGATTGTTACTGTAACAATAGTGTCTTTCATAATATCTTTTCTAATGGCTCTTATAAGTGAAATGGTAATTCCTAATGCTATAATAGCAGTCTCAATATTTTTAGTATTAGTATTTATCTTTATAGGAATAATATTTGATATCATTGGTTTAGCAGCTAACACAGCAGATCCAAAAATATTTCATTCGATGGCAACAAAAAAAGTAAGAGGTTCAAAAAAAGCTATTGAACTAATAAAAAATAAAGATAAAGTTTCATCTTTATTAAATGATGTAATCGGAGATATATGCGGTGTAGTAAGTGGTAGTTGCGGATTAGCAATTAGTATTACACTAGCAAATATGATGAATACAAGTAAAATATTAACAACTATTATAGTAACAAGTATTATTTCAAGCCTAACAATCGGAGGAAAAGCTTTTGGCAAAACAATTGCCATAAATAATGCAAATGAAATAATTTTTGAGTTTTCAAAAATACTAAATATTTTCTCTAAAGACAAATAAAAAGATAGATTTAGTTAACAATATGTAGTAGGAGTAGTGTATGAAAGACAGAATAACAAAAAAATTAACAATTATTATAATGATAACAATAGGAATACTAATAATTATATCTAGTATTTTTGTTGTGCTGTCTAAAAGTCAAAATATCTATAATTATACAAAAGAAAACAAAAACTATAGCATAAAAATAAGATATGAAAAAACAAAGGTAAAAGATATAGATACAAAAATAAAAGAAATAGTAGCAAAAGAAAAACAAGAGTTTATAAAAGAAACAAAAAATGTAAACAAGAATTCTAAAACACAGTATCATTTAATAATAAAAGGAGAAGCAAAAGAGTATAACAGCATAGAATTTACACATATTATTGTGAACAAGTTTACCGGAGGAAACCATTACAAACGTAAAGATATATCTTATATTTACAACAAAAATAGTCAAAATTTTACAAACGTATCAGAACTTTTAAAGAATAAAAACAGCTTTAAAGAACTATCACTAATATCAAAACATTTAATTAATAAATATGCTGAAGATCACAAAATAAAACTAGTTGAAAAAGACTTAATAAATGGCACAAATCCCAAAAAAGAAAATTATCAAAATATATATTTAAGCAAAAAAGGACTAACTATTATTTTTGTGCCATACCAAGTGTCAAGTAGGTTTGATGGAGAAATAAAAGTTACTATTCCTTGGAATAAACTAAACGACATATTAAAGGAAGAATATAAGAATAAGAAAATAATAAAAGCCACAATTACAAGAAAAAAAAGAGATATTTCTAAATATAAAAATCAAAAAGTAATAGCATTTACTTTTGATGATGGACCAAATACTGCAACTACAAAAATACTTTTAGATAATTTAGATAAATATGATGCTAAAGTAACATTCTTTGTTTTAGGAAGTAGAGTAAATGATAATAAAAAAATCTTAAAAAGAGCCTATAAAGAAGGAAATGATATAGCTTCTCATACTTATAGCCACAAAGATTTAACATATTTAAAAGATAAAGAATTGGAAAAAGAAATAGATAGAACAAACACAAGAATAAAGCAAATAATCGGAGTAGAGCCAATCTATCTTAGACCACCTTATGGAAGTGTAAATGAACACGTAAAAAACCAAACCATAATGCATACCATTTGCTGGAATATTGACTCTTTGGACTGGAAAACCAAAAATAGAAAGAAAATAAAAAAAGAAATAGTAAAAAACGCTAGAGATGGCGGAGTAGTACTTGTTCATGATATATATAAAGAATCAGTTTATGGAGCGCTTCTAGCTATGAAGGATTTAAAGAAAAAAGGTTATAGTTTTGTAACAATTACAGAAATGTCTGAGTTAAAAAATGTAACCTTGGATTATGATAAAACTTATTATGGATTTTAAAAAAGCATTTAAGCTAACTTAAATGCTTTTTTATACGCTATAGTCCAAAACTAAAAATTGCTAAAATGTAAAGCACTATTATAGATATAGTTGATAATAAGTCTAATATTCCTAGGATTTTGACTACTTTATTTTCGTTACAAAGTTTTCTACCTATAAAGAAAAATATAAATCCAAAGAAAGCTAATAGTACTATTATTGGAGTTATATAACTGAGAGTTTCAGACCCATATGGTATTAAAACAAATGCAAAAGATAAAATCGCTGATAAAACAGGTATTGTTTCTAATATAATAGCAATAATTTTTTTATTCATTTATAATCTCCTACCTTTTTAGTAATTATATTGTAACATAGAAAGTATTTTCATTGCAAATTACTTCTTTTTTTGCTATAATTTAAAAGAAAAAAGAGGTGATATCATGAATTTGCCAACAGTATGTATTGTAGGACGCCCTAATGTTGGAAAATCTACACTTTTTAATAAACTTGTAGGGAAAAAAATATCCATTATTGAAGATACTCCAGGTGTAACTAGAGATAGGATATATGGTGAAGTGGCATATCAAAACAAAAAGTTCAATCTTATTGATACTGGAGGTATAGATATTTCAAAAGAACTATTTAATAGTGAAATAAAAACTCAAGTAGAAATAGGAATTCTTGAAGCAGATAAAATAATTTTTGTGGTAGATGCTAAAGAAGGTTTAACTGCAGGAGATAAAGAAGTAAAAGAATTACTTCAAAAATCTGGTAAAGAAGTAATTGTAGCAATTAATAAAGTAGATAATAAACAAGCAGAAGATAATGTCTATGACTTTTATGAATTAGGTTTTGATACCTATATCCAAATAAGTGGTGAACATAATCGTGGTATTGCAGATCTTTTGGATGAAGTAACCAAAGATTTTAAAGAAGAAACATCGGAAAAAGAAGAAACTACTAAAATATGTGTCATAGGAAGACCAAACGTAGGAAAAAGTAGTTTAGTAAATGCTCTTTTAAATGAAGAAAGATTAATAGTTAGTGATGTAGCAGGTACAACTAGAGATTCAGTAGATATACCATTTAAATACAACAAGAAAGACTATATATTAATAGATACTGCAGGAATGCGTAAAAAAGGGAAAATATTTGAAAAAATTGAAAAATATAGCCTTTTAAGAAGTCAAAGAGCAATTGATAGAGCAGACATTTGTCTACTTGTAATAAATAGAGAAGAAGGTATCATAGAACACGATAAACACATTGCAGGTTATGCTATAGAAAAAGGTAAAGGATTAATAATTGTAGTAAATAAATGGGACACGGTAGAAGAAAAAGAACATGACATAAAAGATTTTTCAAAAGATATTAGAGAAGAGTTCAAATTTGTTCCTTATGCTCCAATAGTATTTTTATCAGCACTTACTAAAAAAAGAATCCATACTCTTATGCCTGAAGTAGAAAAAGTATCACAAAACATAATAAAAGAAGTAAAAACAAGCCTTTTAAATAATGTAATACAAGACGCATATAGTTTAAATCCTGCGCCAACATATAAGGGCAAAAGATTAAAAATATATTATGTTTATCAAAATGATACTAAACCTCCGAAATTTGTATTTAATGTAAATAATAAAGGATTAGTACACTTCTCATACGAAAGATATTTAGAAAACAAAATAAGGGAAAGCTTTGATTTCGAAGGAACTCCTATAGAAATACAATTCAAAAACAAAAACGATTTAGAATAAATAAACCAAATATAACCTCTTACATACAATATGGTAGGAGGTTTTTATTTTGAAATTTACTGACAATTTTTTTAAAAAAGTAGAAAAGAAAACTAATGTAAACAAAGAAACAATTCTTTCTTTAGCAGAAAAACTTCAAGATGACAATATGAAAAATGAATCTGCTCTAAGAGAAGTAATTAGGCAAATAGGTGCCTTAACAGGAAAACAAGTTTCAAAGGAAAAAGAAGATAAAATAGTAAAAACAATCATAAATGACCAAGTGCCCAATAATATAGAAGATTATATAAAATAATAATTAAGGATAATAATCCTTTTTCTTTTTGTACTTTTATGGTATAATTCACTTGTTAATTACAGGTGGTGATTAAATGAAAAAAGCAGAACTTTTAGCACCAGCAGGAGATTTAGAAACACTAAAAACAGCAATTAAATGTGGAGCAGATGCTGTATATGTTTCATTAAGAAATTATGGCGCTAGGAAATATGCAAAAAACTTCACTTTTGAAGAACTTGAAGAAGCAACAAAGTATTGTCATTTATATGGAGTTCGTATTTATGTAACAGTTAATACCCTAATTCATGATAGTGAAATAGAAGATGCTCTTAATACAATAGAAAAACTATATGATATTGGAGTAGATGCCCTAATAATGCAAGATGTAGGATTAATTTCACTAGTTAGAAAAAGATATCCTAACTTAGAAATACATGTATCAACACAAGCTCATAACTGCTCAAAAGAATGTATAAAATTTTGGGAAAACACTGGAGTTACTAGAGTTGTTCTAGCAAGAGAATTATCTTTAAAAGAAATATCTGAAATAAAAACACCACTTGAACTTGAAGTATTTATTCACGGCGCACTTTGTGTTAGTTATTCAGGACAATGTTTAATATCATCAAAAATGTTTGGAAGAAGTGGTAACCGAGGAGAATGCGCTCAGGTTTGTAGATTTTGTTTTGATTTATACAAAGAAAAAGAAAAGCAAAATATAAAAAATAAATATCTTCTAAGTATGAAGGATCTATGTAGTGCTAACCAAATAAAAGAATTACTTGATTTAGGAGTTACATCTTTAAAAATTGAAGGTCGTATGAAGTCAAAATACTATGTTGGAGTTGTAACTAAGTTTTATAGAAATTTAATTGATAAGTACTATAACAATGAACCTCTAAAGTACACAGAAGAAGAATATAAAGAGCTTTTGACAGTATATAACAGAGAATTCACAAAAGGATTTCTAGGAAATGATAATAATGTAGTCAATCCAAAAACATGTAATCACCAAGGAATAGAAATAGGCAAAGTACTTGAAACAAACAAAAGAATAAAAATATTATTATCTGATAATCTTCATCAAGAAGATGGAATCCGTTTTTCGAATAATGAAGGAATGATTTGTAACTTTATTTATAATAAAAATGGTTTGCTTATTAATTGTGCTAAAAAAGGAGAAACAATTTATTTAGATAATAAAGTTAATCTAAAAGAAAAAGGAACAGTATATAAAACTACAGATTCAGATTTAAACAAAAAAATAGATAATATTCCAAATAAAAAGATTAAAGTTGATATAAAATGTATTGCTAAAATAGGAAAACCCTTACAAGCAACTATTATATGTGATAATAAAGAAATAACAAAATCTATAGGTATAGTAGAAACTTCTATAAATAATCCAACTACCAAAGAACAAATAACAGAAAAAATATCTAAACTTGGTAATACACCATTTATTGCTAATAAAATTGAAATAATCTCAGATGATAATATATTTATACCGTTAAAAACAATTAATGAATTAAAAAGGAATTTAATTGATAACCTTATTGAGTTTAGAGAAACAAAAAAGTATTCTAGTGTAAAAAAAGATGAAATAATAATTTCAAAAGAAAACAACATAACACATGAAATAAGCTTTCTAGTAAGAACAGAAGAACAGGCAAAAAAGTTATTAACAGAAAATGTTAATATCTATACTGAAGATTATCGTTTATATAATAAGTACAAAAATAGTAAAGTTATCTATAGGCCAGCTAGATCTAATCATGATTATAATCGATCATCCAATACATTAATAACAAACAATGGTTATATAAATAGTAATGAGAATAAATCAATAATAGATATTTATATGAACGTATATAACAGTTTAACTACAGCATTATATTCAAATTATTCATATAAAATAGGTATTTCTCCAGAACTGAATAATTATGAAATAAAAGAATTAATTAGTTCCTATAAAAGCACGTTTAAAAAAGAGCCTAACATAGAAGTCTTAATCTATGGGAAACTAGAACTAATGATAATGAAGTATTGCCCTATAAGAATGACAAGTAGTAGTGAAAAATGTACTTTATGCGATAAAAACAAATATTATTTAGACGATAAAAAGAATCATAAATTTAGACTTTTAAAAGACAGTTTCCATAAAACAAGAATAATGGATTATCAAAATATTGATAAAATATCTGACATAAATGAACTAAAAAACATCGGAGTAACAAACTTTAGAATAGATTTACTAGAAGAAACAAACGAAGATATTAGTATTATTTTAAATAAATTAAAAAATGAAGGATTGTTATAACACTTTAAAAATTTCATTTAAAGTGTTATACTTTTCTAAAGAGGTGATAGTGTGAAAGATATTCAAACTATAAAAAAGCGCTTATCAGCAATACAAGGTAATTTTAATCCACAAAAAAATACATACCAAGTAATTGAATATGTAGTAAATAATGATCTAACATATAATGAAATGTTAATGAAACTTTCTGAAATAAAAGGATTTAGTAAATATCCTGAAGAATTAAAAAAAGAATATGTTTCAATTATAAATGATATAAAAGAAAGTATAATAAATCAGAGAAAGAAAGAAGAAAAAGAAAAACAAGAAGCTAATACTAAAGAATTAAAGGATATAATTGATAGTTTAGAAAAAAGGAAAAAAGAGTATAAAGAGCAACTAGATAATGTTATAAAAGAACCAGAAACAAAAAAAATAGAAAGTGATAATAAAGATCATAAAGATAACACATTAACCGAAAAAAAAGTTAACAATATAGAAGATGGTAAAGAAAAAATTAAAAAAGAAAAAAATATAACTGAAGATGACAAAGAACAATTAGATAAGATAAAAAAAGTATTGTTGATTGGAATAGTGATCGTTATCCTTTTAATAACATCAGTTTTATTATTTTACTAGGGGTGATATCATGAATATAATTAATGGGAAGCAAATACAAGAAGAAAAAATAAAAGATTTTTCTAATCAAATAGAAAGCATTAATGATACCATAAAACTAACTGTTATCCAAATTGGAAACAATGAAGCAAGTAATGTCTACATAAAAAACAAACAAAAAATTTGTGAAAAAGTAGGTATACTATTTGAACATCTCAAATATGATGAAACGAATGAAGAAGAATTAATAGAAAAAATAGAACAATTAAACACTGATCGAAGTGTAACAGGTGTTCTTGTTCAACTACCACTACCAAAAGAAATAAATGAAAAAAAGGTAATTGATGCAATAGACCCTTTAAAAGATATAGATGGATTAACAACAACTAATTTGGGAAATTTGTTTTCTGGTAACAAAGGATTAGTACCATGCACTGCTCTAGGAGTAATTGAAATACTTAAAAGCATAAATGCTCCTATTGAGGGTTCAAATGTGGTAATCGTTGGAAGAAGCAGGTTAGTAGGACTTCCACTTAGTGGGCTTTTGTTAAAAGAAAATGCTACAGTTACTACATGCCACTCTAAAACTAAAGATCTAAAAGAAAAAACAAAAGAAGCTGATATTTTAATTGTTGCGATTGGTAAAAAACAATTTATAAAAGAAGATTATGTCAAAGAAAATGCTATAGTAATAGATGTTGGAATAAATAGAGAAGATGGAAAATTATACGGCGATTGTGACTTTGAAAACATTAAAAACAAATGTAAAGCTATAACTCCAGTACCAAATGGAGTAGGACCACTTACTATCACAATGTTAATAAGTAATCTAATAGAAGCCTACAACTTACAGAAAAAAAACTAAATATATAATTATCACTTGAAATATTTCAGTTTATATTTTATAATTAATATGCACTGTTTTAGTGCTTCTGGAGTGGTACTCAAGAGGCTGAAGAGGCGCCCCTGCTAAGGGTGTAGGTCGGGTAACTGGC
>CAMVED010000012.1 GCA_947166445.1 uncultured Mycoplasmatota bacterium | reverse complement strand
TATTTTCATCTTTAAGTAGGAATTCCGCCATTGCTTTTAATTTTTCCCTCTCTTTTTTATCAGAAAAAGAAAGTTTTTTATTAAAAATTAGTATTTCGCCATCTAAAATATATTTATCAATATTTCTAATGTGCATACTCTTTGAAATAGTGTAATCAACATTATTTTTTATAATGCTTCTTATATCAAACAAAGAGTAATAGTTTTTATTAGTATTTATTGATTCATTTAATATTGTGTAATAATTATCAAAACCTACATCTTTCATAATAGCCATGAATGATTTTGTATTTTTTAAATCAAATGTGTCATTAGTAAGCATATATAAAATTTTATCGCTATTATCTAATACCACTATATTAGTTTCATCTAAAATGTGATTAGTGTCTACTAAAATAGCATCATACTTATATATTACATTTCTAAATATAAGAGGTATATATTTTGAATCTATTTTATTTGCCATTCTAGGATCTTTTGGAGCAGCAATTATATCTATGCTTTCATTGTAGTTATAAATATAATCTTCTATCTTTTCATAACGATTATTTGTATAGTCTTCTACTAAATTAAAAATTGTCTTATCATTTTTTGAATTTAAATATGTTGCAACAGCACCACTATATAAATCTAAATCTATAACTAACACTTTATATCCGAGTTTAGCATAAGTACCCGCTAGATTAAGAGTGGTAATTGTTTTCCCTACTCCGCCTTTAGTAGATGTAACAGTAATAATTTTCCCCTTTGCATTCTTCATATTTAATCATCCTTTTTTTCTATTCTAAGTATACTATTAAAAACATTTGCTTCATAACATGTTTTAATAGTATATTTTTCGCGTCCTATTACTCCTCCAAGTATTGGTTCAGTATCTTTAGAAAGACATATGCTATCATCAGTAAACTCATCTATTTTTATTTTATTATCATTAGCATATACGAGAGATTTTGCTTTTGCAAAAGTTTGTCTATTAGTAATTTTATAATAAAGAGCATCGTAAGCTATGTTATCAAGTTTACTCTTTTCTGAATATAATTTAGATAAGTCAAAAACAAAAACACCAATAATAAAAAGTAATGGTATAACAATTACAAAAAGCACTAAACTTTGTCCCTTATTATTCATAAAACACTATCCTTTCAGTTTTAATAGTAAATGGATTCTTAAAAAACATATTTGAAAACGGTGTAACTAAATTTATATTTTTAGAAACAATTATTTTTTGAGAATCTCCATCCTTCTCAAAACTAATTTTTATATCTTTATCAGTTTTATTTTTGATGTACTCATCACTTTTGCCATGTTCTTTTAATCTAACTACATCATTTGTCATATTTTCTAAATAATTTTTTTGATAAAAGACATTGGAAAAATCTATTATGACAAATATAATCATCATAATAATAGGCAATATAATTACAAATTCTACTAAAGCTTGGCCTTTTTTATTCATTGTTTTTTGGAGTTTCACAATGCCCTTCCCCAGGTTTTGCTCCTTTTACATATTCTTCTCCAACAAGTCCACATGATGATTTAGTAATAGAATCTTTTAGGTAACCACCAAGCAGCGACACTAAAGAAATTGCAATTACGCTTATAAGAGCAATAATCAAAACATATTCCACTAAAGTCTGACCATTATCATTAAGCCTTCTTCTCATTACACTCACCTATTTTCCTATAATAATTGTATAAAAATTATAGAAAAATGTCAATTGATATTACTATTCTTTTTGTTTTTTACATATAAATTATTAGGTGATATTATGGAATATATAAAAAGATATATGATAAGCATTAGTATTTCTTTTATATTAGTATTAGTTTTTTGCTTTCTACTAAATGTTTTAAACTATTTTGATGTTTTAAACAAAAGTTTTTATAAAGGATTATTAATACTATTTTTAGTCATTAGCATCTTTATAGGAAGTTATAATTTAGGCTACAAATCAGAGAATAAAGGCTATCTAAATGGTATAATTTTTGGTTTTGTAATTAGTGTATTATTTATAGTTTTATCTTTAGTACTAAAAAGTGATTTAAGTCTTTCAAGCGCAATATATTATCTAATAATAGTCATAACTTCTTCTATCGGAGGTACAATAGGAATAAATAAAAAAATTACTGAAACTAATCAGTAATATCTATATATCAATAAAATCTTGTAATATATAGTTTGAAATATATAGATTGTTTTCATTTATATAATAACAATCTTTTTTTATCTCTAATTTACTTACATCAAAAACATCTTGAATGTTTTTATTATATCTTTTTTTAAACTCAGTATTTGAAACACCTTGTGTTTTTCTTAATCCTAATATCATAAAGTTTTCCATATCTATTTTTTCTGTTATATTCTCCATTATATATCTATACTTATTATTTATATATTTTGTAATACTTCTTGTATTAGTATATCGAATATCATCAATATATCCAGATGCTCCAAGTCCAAATCCGTAATATTTTCCATTATTCCAATAATTTAGATTATGATTAGATTCATATCCTTCCTTGGAAAAGTTACTTATCTCATAATGATTATAGTTATTCTCTTTTAAAAACTTACAAATATAATCATACATTTCTCTATTTAAATCCTCGTCTATTTCTTCATAATTATTTATTTTAAGTATTGTGTGATCTTCTAGAATAAGACTATAAATAGAAATATGTTTAACATCTAATTCAATAAATTTGTTCAAATCATTTTTTAAATCATCAAGAGTTTGACCTTTAATGCCGTATATTAAATCAATATTTATATTTGAAAAGTACTTTTTAGATAGTTCTATCTTGCTTTTTGTATCAAAATCATACTCTCTTCCTAATACTTTTAATATACTTTTATTAAATGATTCTACTCCAATACTTAATCTATTTACCCCTTTATCTTTTAAATATGAAAGTAAAAATTCATCTATATCATTTAAGTTGCATTCAAAAGTAAATTCACACTCTTCTGCTTTTTTTAAATTATTTAAAATACTAAATAAATAGTCAAGTTCTTCTTTTTCTAGCGAAGATGGAGTACCTCCCCCGATATAAATAGTGTTTAAAATGTCGTTAGTATAATATGTATCAATTTCATATGAAAGTGCTTTCAAATACTTTTTAATCAGTTCATCATTGGCATACACCTTGCAAAAATCACAATAATTACATATTTTATTACAAAAAGGTATATGTATATAACAATTTTCTATCATAATATCACTTTCTTTTTCGCACAAAGGCCTCTTTATCGTTTTTTTGATAATAATTAATATATGGTTGTATCATTTTATAATTAGTAGTTCCTAATATTAAGTTTATTTCTTCATCTGTTAATTTATATCCTGCTACAAGTCGTTTAACTGAAAAAATATTTTTGCTTAAAACTTCATTTATTATTTCTTCTCTAGATAAAACTTTTAATATTCTAATATCACTTGACACATACATGTCATAATAATCGGCATATTCATCAAAATAAGTATAAACAGTACCAAAGCCTTCAACCATACAAACAACAGTATTTTCATCAAACCCATCATAATATCTAAATACGTCTTCAAGATTATGACAAAAATGGAAACCATTTTTTTGCCATTTTATTTTACCTTTAACATGATAATCTTTATTAAGTTCATAAACATTACCATAGCGATCCATCATGTTATTAAAGGCTTTATAACCTACTACTTTATTCATCATCTACTTTTAACACCTCTAAGAATGCATCACTAGGTAGTTCTACACTGCCAATCATTTTCATTTTTTTCTTTCCTTCTTTTTGTTTTTCTAAAAGTTTTCTTTTTCTTGAAACATCTCCACCGTAACATTTAGCAAGAACATCTTTTCGCATTGCTTTAACAGTTTCTCTAGCAATTATTTTTGATCCAATTGCAGCTTGAACTGGAACTTCAAACATTTGTCTAGGTATAATTTTCTTTAAATTCTCTGTTATTGCTTTACCTCTTTGATAAGCAAAGTCTTTATGAACAATTAAGGATAAAGCATCAATAACTTCCCCGTTTAAAAGAATATCCATTTTTACAAGATCACTAGGTTTGTTTCCAATTACTTCATAATCAAAAGAAGCATAGCCTTTAGTAGCACTTTTTAATTTATTGAAAAAGTCATATACTATTTCAGATAAAGGTAATTCATATGTTATATTTACCCTTGTTTTATCAATATATTCAAGCCCAATATAAGTACCTCGTTTATTTTGACACAATTCCATAATCGGTCCAATATAAACAGAAGGCGCAAAAACATTAGCTTTTATGTAAGGCTCAGTTATTTGTTTGATTTTTACTTTTTCAGGCATCTTAGATGGCGAATCTATTTTAAATATAGTTCCATCAGTTTGTGTTACTTCATAAATTACAGATGGTGATGTAGCGATCAAGTCAATTTTAAATTCACGTTCTATTCTTTCTCTTGTTATATCCATGTGTAAAAGTCCTAAAAAACCACATCTAAAACCAAAACCCAAAGCCTTTGATACTTCTGGGGTATATTCAAGTGATGCATCGTTTAATTTTAATTTTTCTAAAGCTTCTTTTAAATCTTCATATTTCTTTGAATCAATTGGATAAAGACCACAATACACAAATGGTTTTATCTCCTTATAACCAGCAAGAGCCTCATCCACTGAATCTCTTTCTAAAGTTATTGTATCTCCTACTCTAACATCGCTTATACTTTTTATTGAAGCAGTTAAATAACCTACTTCTCCTTCACAAAGTTCTTCTTTTTCAACTTGTTTTGGAGTATTTACACCTAATGATATTACTTCATAAGTAGCTCCTGTTTTTATCATTTTTATTTTATCTTTTATTCTAATTTTGCCATTTACAACTCTTATTGAAAGCACTACTCCTCTATAAGGATCAAAATAACTATCAAAGATAAGAGCACTTAATTTATCGTGATTATACTCTTTTTTGGGACAAGGTATTTTTTCAACCACTCTATCAAGTAGTTCTTTTATTCCGATTCCTTCTTTAGCAGAACATAAAATAACTTCTTCTTTTTTAAAACCTAAAGTATCTTCAATCTCTTTTAAAACTCTATCAGGTTCAGCATTAGGAAGATCGATTTTGTTTATTATAGGTATAATTTCAAGATTGTTATCAAGCGCCAAATAAAGATTAGCTAAAGTTTGAGCTTCTATTCCTTGAGTTGCATCAATTACTAAAATTGCTCCTTCACAAGCGGCTAAAGATCTTGAAACTTCGTAAGTGAAATCTACGTGTCCTGGAGTATCAATTAAATTAAATAAATAATTATCTCCATTATATTCATAGTTTAAACTAACAGCGTTTAGTTTAATTGTAATACCGCGTTCACGTTCTAAATCCATAGTGTCAAGTGTTTGATTTTTCATGTCTCTTTTATCAACAGCATTAGTAAGCTCAAGTATACGATCCGCTATAGTACTTTTTCCATGATCGATATGTGCTATAATGCTAAAATTTCTTATATGTTCTTTATCCATTTGCCTCACCTATACAAATTTTACCATATTTTTTACTATAACAAAAGCAATATTTAGTGTCTATTTTACATATTACTTATCTTTTTTTTTATGTTTTATAAAAATAACTTGTTTTCTTAAGTTTTTTCTTTTATAATTTATACTAGGAGGAAAGAATAATGAATAGGGATAGAAGTTTTTATTATGTTTTTGTAATGTTTTTATTTGTAACATGCTATACTACTTGCTATATATTATCTAATAGAATAATTCAATTCGGAGGACTACTTGCTACAGCAAGTGCAATGGTTTATCCGCTTACTTATTTCATATCTGTACTTTTTTATGAAAGATATGGAAAAAACAGAACATTTGAACTTGTAGATTTTGCAGTGTGTTCACTAGTATTTATGGGAGTTTTATTTGCATTTGCATCTTCATTCGATGTATATAATGAAGTTGATGGACTTGAAAAAATATTTAATACTGATTTTAGAGTTTTAGTTTCATCAATGGTTGGATTTATAGTAGGTCAATATATTCTCATAAGACTTTATGATTTCTTAGGAGGAAAAAAAGGATTTGACTTCTTAATCGCAGGAGTTATTGCTATTACAATTGATAGTTTCTTATTTGTTTTCCTAGGTTATATTGGTAGTATATCCTTTAAAGAAGTATTAACTTTAGCTACTGGTCAATATGCACTTAATGTTGTAGCAATTATTGTATATGCACTTTGTTTTAACTCAATTATAACTACTCTACTTCAAACTAAGGAAGCAGATGAAAAAGAAGTAAAAAAAGCAGAAACAAAAAAAGTTTCAGCAAAAACTACTACAGCAAAGAAAACCACAAAAACTACTAAGAAAGCAAAAGAAGATAAATAATAAAACACATCATACGATGTGTTTTGTTTGCCATAAAAAAAGAATAACATTACTTATTCATTTTTTGCATTTGTTTCATAACAAGATTAACTTGCTTTTGACTTGGGGTTCTTCCCATACTACTCATCATTATTTTAATCATATCCTCATTAATTGGAGGATTCTTTTTTAAATATCGTTGCATATATGCTCTAGCGCCAAAGAATCCAATAACAATTCCAGGAATAAGTCCAATTACAATCATTAATATATCATGCCACATAATTTATACCTCCATAAACTTATTTTATATAATAGTTTATGAAATATCAAGTAAAATATTAAATATTAGCATACTTTAGCTTTTTTTCTAGTTATAAAATAATAATTATTGTTTTTAAAATCACACACAAATAAATGTAATTTTAAATCTTTAAGATCTTTCAAAAAAGAAGGTTTTGTAATATTAGTTTCTATCTTTATATTTGGATTCTTTACAGTTAATATTGTTATTTCATTAAGGAATAAATTATTAATTATATGCTCGTTATTACTATTGGAATACATTATTTTTTCTTTATATTTCTCTCTTAATAAATTATTTATATACTTTTTATCTAAAAACTCACTTATTTGACAAAACAAGTTATAACCATATTCCTTATCACTTTTTTTCATATTATAAATTCTGTTAAAAATATAGTATAGTTCTCCAGGTTTATCTTTATATAGTTTATAAAATTCTTCTTTAATACTAAATATATAAAATTCATTCATCTAAATCACCAAAAATAGTTTAACAATTTTTAAATAAGAAAAATGTCGAAAAAAGAAGAAAGGTATTAAAGTTTTATCCTTTCTTCTACATAATTAATTATTTCATCAATATCTAATGTAATCTGTTGCATAGTATCCCTATCTCTTATAGTTACAGTATTATTATTTAAAGTATTATCATCAATTGTAACTGCAAAAACTGTCCCGATTGCATCTGCTCTTCTATAACGTTTACCAATTGAGCCAGAATCATCGTAACTAGTCATAAAATGTTTACTAAGTTTTTGATAAATTTCCTTAGCTTTATCACTATGATATTTCTTAACAAGTGGTAATACTACTACTTTATAAGGAGCAAGATAAGGATGAATTTTAAGCACTTCTCTAGTATCATTTTCTAATTGTTCTTCTTTATAAGCATTACATAGAATAGCTAGAGTTAATCTATCACAACCTACAGATGATTCAACTACATAAGGAACGTATTTTTCATTAGTTTCTGGATCTAAGTATTCCATAGATTTTTTAGAGTATTCTTGATGTCTTCCTAAATCATAATTAGTTCTATTATGTGTTCCCCAAAGCTCACTAAATCCAAATGGGAAATTATACTCTATATCACATGCTTCTTTAGCATAGTGAGATAATTTATCGTGGTCATGAAATCTAATACTATTTTCATCTATACCTAAATCAAGTAGAAATTTCCACGCTTTTTCTTTAAAAGTTTTATAAAAGTCACTATCAGTACCTTCTTTGCAAAACCATTGATGTTCCATTTGTTCAAATTCAATAGTTCTAAAAATAAAGTTACCTGGAGTTATTTCGTTTCTAAAAGCTTTTCCAATTTGACCAATTCCAAAAGGTATTTTTGCCCTCATTGTTCTTTGAACATTTAAAAAGTTTACAAACTCCCCTTGCGCAGTTTCTGGTCTTAAATACACTTTAGAAGTTGCATCTTTTACTACTCCTCTACTAGTTTCAAACATAAGATTAAACTCACGAATATCAGTATAATTACTCTTACCACAGTTAGGACATGGTATTTTATTATCATTTATATATTTAACCATTTCTTCATCTGTCATAGTATCAGGAATAACTTCATCAGTAAAACCTTCAATTAAATGATCTGCTCTATGTCTTGCCTTACATTCTTTACAATCTATTAGAGGATCAGTAAAACTATCTACGTGCCCAGAAGCCTGCCACACTATAGGATTCATAAGAATTCCAGCATCTATCCCAAAGCTATTTTCACTTTCTTGAACAAACCTTTTCCACCAAACTTTTTTTATATTATTTTTTAGTTCTACTCCAAGAGGACCATAATCCCAAGTATTAGCAAGTCCCCCATAAATATCACTACCAGGAAATATAAATCCATAATTTTTGCAATAGTTTACTATTTTTTCCATATCCATTTTAATCACCCTTTCTAAAATAAAAAGAGACGCAAAATAATAACATAGAGACGAGTATTCCCGCGGTTCCACTCTATTTATTCTTTCGAATCCCTTTATTGGTATCTGCTAAAGGTTTCCAAGCCTTATCATCGCATCAATTTATATCTATATTTTAGTACAAAAACGATTATTTGTAAATAGCAAAATATGTAAACATTTGTTTGACAAACATATATTTATGTGATACTCTTAAACTGGAGGTAATAATTATGGAAAAGATTACTGCGAAACAAGAAAGAGTCTTAAATGAATTAAAAAAGTACCTTGCAAAAAAAGGATATCCCCCTACTGTAAGGGAACTTTGTAATCTAACTAATCTAAGTAGTACTGCTACAGTTCAAGTACACTTAGATCATTTGCAAGAAAAAGGATATATCAAAAGAGATAAAGTTAAAAATAGAACTATTGAACTTTTAGTACCTAATGAATATGACATAAAAAATGATACTGTTGTATCTTTACCACTATTGGGAAAAGTAACTGCAGGCAACCCTATTGAAGCTATTGAAAGACCAGATGAATATTTCGATGTTCCAGCATTTATGATTAATCCTAAAAAGGAAACATTCTCATTAAATGTAAGTGGAGATAGCATGATAAATATAGGCATTCATGATAATGATATAGTTTTAGTAGAAAGAACACCAGTCGCCCATAATGGTGAAGTTGTGGTAGCTATGAATGATAATAATGAAGTAACAGTTAAAACTTTTTATAAAGAAAATGATCATATAAGACTACAACCAGAAAATGATTCCATGGAGCCGATTATACTCAATAATGCTACGATTTTAGGTAAAGTTGTAGGTTTATATAGAAAAATGTAAAAAAACCAATAAGAAATTCTTATTGGTTTTTTAATGCATTTAATAAGTTTACTTTAAACATATCTTTTTCTGCATTTGTTTTAGATATCATTACACCTTTATATGTTCCAAGCTCACTTCTGTGTCCTTCTTCAAGTATTGAATCTGGAGTAATATTAGAAAGAAGTACAACTCTAGAATCTTCATAAACAGTATAATGTAATGTTACATCACCATGTACTTTTGCAAATAAACTATCTGTTGGTAATTTAAGTTCATATGTTTTACTATGTTCTTTTGAATCAGTTGAAACAAGTTTACCTAAAAATTTACCTTCTCTAATACTTGGATAGTATTCAAAAGTAAGTTTTTTATAAGCAAGCATGTTATATTTACGCACTGATCTTTCTTTTTTTCTAAATTCATTTTCATTTACATACTCAAAATGATAATGTAATTTTCTACTTTCCATATTACCTAACCCCCTATTCTGGTAATCATTTAAGTGCAATAATTATAACACAAAACAAGAAAAATGTCAAATATTTTCGCATCAAACTACTTATATTTGACATTTTTAATTTATTAATTAGCGGCCACCCATTGAGCCTCCGCCACCGAAGGAACCTCCTCCTCCGCCTCCAGAAGAGAAGCCACCTCCGCCAGCGGAATAACTTTCGGCAGCACTTCTTGCACTTGATGCAGCACTAACACTTCTAGTAGATATATTATCAATAAACATAATAGTATTATAATCAAAATATCTATCATCATCAAAATGCATAGAATCAGGATACAAGTTCTTAAGTTGTTTTGCTACCTTACTTGCAATACCAAATAAATAAGCAAACATCAAGTATTCATCCCATATATGTACTTCAAGTACTTCTTTAGTATCAATTCGAGAAAACTCATCTAAAAACTTCTTTAATCCATATAATTCAGTACTATCTTTATATATAGAGTCGTCAAGTACGTTTTTATGCTTACATTCTTGTTTATTAGTTCTTTTATATATATGGTTTTCACTTTTTAATTTAGATATCTCATTATTCTTAATTTTGTCCAAAAGATTCAAAAATTTAGTATAATGTTTTCTACACCATTTTTCTAGTTCCTTAGCTTCAAGTATGCCATCTCCTGATGCTGCCCTCATAAGTGAAAACAATTCTGCTTCTGTAGGATCTTCAAAAGTTACATTAGTTGTCAAATCAATTGAACCTGTTTTGCTATTAAATAACCCTTCTTTCGGTTTCATAAACTTAATTTTGTTCTCTTTTACCCATTTTAATATAATTGCTCCAAGAATATTGGATTCTTTATAACCAAAACTATTCAAAAATATTAATGCATTAGCATAATAAATATCTTTATTACATGGTATATCCCTAAACATCGGAACACTCTTTTTATCAATCTTTTTATTACCTATATATCCATAACCAGATCCAGAAACTTTAACTAAAGTTATAATCATAGGAACTAAAAAGAAAAATGCATAAAAAGCCATTTGTACTAAAAATTCAATAAGTCCAGAATCATTACTTTCATAACCATACCCATTATAATCATGTTCATATGATCCTTCTTTAGCCATTTCTAATACACTATCAAATGTTGGAAATTGTGAGTAAGAATTAGTAGTTTCAAAAGTATTCTGAGGGAACTTTGCTAAAAGAACAACATATTCTTCATCAAGGCCATCCTCATTTGTCATTGTGATCTTACCATCCTTTACATACGCATATCCTTTATAACCATAGCCCCAAACATCTAAATTATCTGGAAAACTATAGTAACTAGATATATTTACTTCGAAATGGTCAACTGTAGCATTAGGAAGTAACGTAAAATATGTTACTTGATCTCCATCTGTATTAAATACAAAATTACTTATAGTATAAGTCATAGTAAAACTATGTTTTTTCATATCATATTTACCAAAACATAATTCTACTCCATCATTTACCCTATTAATACCATAATAACCTTTTTTTTGGCTTAAACTTTCATCAACATCCCAATTCTTATACTTTAGTGATGAACCATCCATAGTAACTTTAAAATTAGATATTTCAACGTTATTTAAATTGTAATAAGCTTTGTACCATTCAGTACCACTATCAGCTTTTACATCCCAAGTTTCTGTAACATTAGCATTACCATTTTTATCAATATTAATTTTCATATCTACATTATAAATATGATCAGCATTTACAGAAAATGGAATCAATAAAAACAATGAAAATAACAAATATTTTACATATTTCATATTATTCTCCTTTCATGGAAAAAAAGACTTACTTTTGTAAGTCTATTCAAAACTAACTTTTGGCATTTCTTTGTCTTGTTCACTAGCTTCAAAGAAAGGTGCCTTAGTAAATCCAGTCATATTAGCAACAATATTTGATGGAACCATTTGTACTTTATTATTATAACTAAGTACTGCATCATTATAAAATTGTCTAGAATATGAAATTTTATCTTCAGTTTCTTTTAAATCATTTTGAAGACCTAAGAAGTTTTCATTAGCTTTAAGATCTGGATAACTTTCTGCTAAAGCAAACAATCTAGATAAAGCTTGAGTTACTTCACCACTTGCTTTCATTTCTTCTTCAGGTGTTTTAGCACTTACATAAGTATTTCTTGCTTGAATAACTTCTTCAAAAGTGCTTTTTTCATGTTTTGCATACCCCTTTACTGTCTCTACTAAATTAGGTATTAAATCAGCTCTTCTCTTTAGTTGTACTTCAATTTGTGACCATTGGTCATCTTTTTTGTTTCTAAGTGAAACTAAACTGTTATATGTTCCAAAGAACCATGCAACTAGTCCTAGAACAATTACACCAATAATTATTAGTGCTGGCATTTTATCATCTCCTTATACATAAGTATAACAAATTATTATTTTTTTTCAATATCTTTGTATAATTTTATTAAACATTTTACATAATATTACTGGTGATATAATGAGTTTAGATATTAGAGAAAATATAATAAATAAAATTAAAAAAGATAATGTAGAAGATATAATATCTACAATAAATGAATCAATCATAACAGAAGATGAACTTGTTCTACCTGGTTTAGGAGTAATGATAGAATTGTTTTGGAATGATTTAGAAGAAAAAGAAAAATTTTATATTGCAGAAATTATCAAAAAAAACCTAAACAAATAAGAGACAACTAATGTCTCTTTTTTATTTTATTTCAATTATAGTTTCCCCTTTATTAAATATATTTAATTTGTAGTTTGAAACCCTTTTATCTGTTTTTAGATATTTATGAATCTCATTTTTTAATATACTTTTACCTACTCCGTGAATAATCACAATAAGCTTATTATTTAATTTTATATTATCTGAAATAAACTCTTTTGTTTTAATAATTGCACTTATTCTATCTTCCCCATGTAAATCCAATGTAGGAAGATTGTCAAACAACATATAATTATCAATCATATTATTCTCCCAACAACAAAGAGAATGTATTTTCATTCTCTTTCAACATTTTTAGCAAATATATAACCCCAAAGAAATGCTAGAATACTAGTAAATACATTTACAAAATTAATAGCCACAGGTTTTATTTCAATAATTAGTAAAACTATACTAATTATCATACAAGAACAAAGTGCTATATAAGTATTATTTTTATTTTTATTCATTAATACTTTTATAACTTTTGCAAGCAATACTAAAGTAATTATGCAAACTATAATAAACACAATTACAATTATAAAATGTTTAAATAGAGATATATGCTTTAAAGAATCAATTATAGGTGTATAACCATTTTTAATATTACTAGTAATAGCAGAAGCTCCAGGAATCAAAATAGATACGCCTGTTATAAAGCCCAAAACCATTGAATTTAAAAAGTTGTTTTTTATAGCAAGGTTAATATTTTTAAGAAAAACGATCAAAACAATACCAAGAGTTATAATCATAATAGAAACAAAGATATTCTTTTTATTTAAAGTGAGTTTTTGTTTAACAAAAAGTACTCTTATACCTCCAACAAACAAGCCTACAAAAAGAATAATTGTTTGTAATTGAAACCTTTTCAATAAAAAACTGATCAAATGATAACCGGCCAACAACCCAAAACAAATTCCTAATAATATTGGAATAGTAACATACCATAAATCTTTATTATTCTTTTTTCTAATATTACTAAAACTATCAATAACATGCTCATAACTACTAACAGATAAAATCATAGAGGCAATACTCATATTATTAACCCATGAGACAATACCTGTAATTAAACCTTTTATAGTCGATACAAAAACATCTTTTTTCTTCATATTATTTTACATCATCCATAAACCACAATTTCATACTATAAGATATATTTTTGTTAGGTATTTTATATTTTACTATTTTATAAATTGTATAATTATGTACAGTTACTTCACCACCATTTTTAGTGTATGATGTTGTAGTTCCCTCAATAACAGGTTTTTGTTCTTTACTAATTTTAAAGAAATTAAAATATCCTATTATAAAATAAATTACCACTAATACAATAAATACATCAATTATAGCCAAAACAATGTTTTTAACTCTTCTTTTATTAGTTCTATTATTATTCATATATATCCTCCTATCATATATATTATATAATAACATTTTATAAAAGAAAAGAGTTTTAAAAAAAAAGAGACTATTTAGCCTCTACAATAAGTTTAATAGCAGTACGTTCCTCTCCATCTATTACTATTTCACTAAAAGCAGGAATACATATTAAGTTTTTTCCCGAAGGAGCAACAAATCCTCTTGCAATAGCTATTGCTTTTATAGCTTGATTTAAAGCACCAGCCCCTATTGCCTGAATTTCTACTATACCTTTTTCCCTAAAAACATTAGTTAAAGCACCAGCTACTTTATTTGAATTAGATTTAGATGACACTTTTAATACATCCATTATTCTATCACTTTCCTTCCTGATTAATTATATTTTTAGAAACAAAAAAAAGAACTATAAAAGTTCTATTTCTTCATCATCTTTATCTTTAGTATTAGATTCTTCTTCTAAAGTGTTATCAGAAACATTATCATCTAATTTTTTATTATCTTCTGTAGATGTAATATCTTTTTCAATTAAACTCTTGTCTTCAGATATTTCAAACACTTTAGTTAAATCAAATCCATCTTCTAAACTCGTTTTATCTTGAGAATTATCTATTGGTTGTACTTCTTTTTCTACAACAGGTTCCTTTACTGCAGCACTATTATTTAAATCTTTATTATCTTCTTTATTATCTTCTTTATTATCTATATTAGAAGTATTATCTTTATTAATTCCATAATTATAAGTATCATTCGCTTTAAAGGCCATAATTAATAATACTATAGACAATAATAGTAATACTACTCCGATTGTAATTAATATTCCAGGAAAAGCAAAAAACATCGTAATATCCATAAAGCCAACTCCTTACTATATATGTATAATATCAAAAAAACATAACTTATGCAAGAACTATTTGGAGTTTTTATCTTGCAACTGTAAAGGAAGAATTTTAATTATTATTTCGTTATCATAATTAATTAAATCTCTAACTTTTAATAAAGTACTAAAGCTTAAATTTTTTATACATTCTATTTTATTTGAAATAAAACAATTATAATCTAATAGATCATCTAAAATACTATATAAAGTATTAGTAGGATTTTCAATAGCTCTTATCTCGTTAGCAATCCATATTTTCTTTTCTCTCTCAAAACTATCTTGATCTAATTCTAAATTGTGAAGGTATTTCTTAAGTGATTGTAGTAATTCTTCTTCTTTATTACTATTTGCATGAAATTCAATAACATAATGTGATTCAATTTCTGATATTCTATAAAAAGCATCAGTAAATAATTCTTTTTTTATCCATTCTTGTCTAATTTCAGAAGTAACTCCAAGTGAAATATTAATTAAAAAATGTAAATATAAATCAAGTTCAAATGGTGTTAAGTTAAGGACTTTAAAACTATCTTTATTAATTTTATATGATAGATTTACTTTAGGAACTCCGATATTCATATATATTTCTTCGTATTGTTTAGCAACGTTATCAGGTTCTTTACCATAGATAGGAATACCTTTGGTTTCTTTTTTCTTAAATTTCTTCGTTTCTGAATCTGCTATTTGAAATACTTCAGTAGGATTAACGTTACCTGCTACTAAAAGATACATATTATTAGGAATATAAAAATTGTTATAACACAAATCTAAATCATTTTTTGTTATACTCTTTATATCTTCATCTGTACCAATAACCTTATTTTTTTTTGGATCATTTACAAAAATGTTTTCTTTTATTTTATTGTAAATAACCCTACTAGGATTATCTTTATACATACTTGCCTCTTCCAAGATGATACCCTTTTCTTTTTCTACTTGTTCATCAGTAATATCCAGTTTTTGAATCCAGTTAAGTAAATACTTTAAACTCTTTTTGAAGCATTTACTACCTATAAAATAATAGCATGTATAGTCATCAGAAGTTGCGGCGTTAACATCAGTTCCAAATTTTCCATAGAATTTAAATGGGTCAATATCTCTTTCGAACATTTTATGCTCTAAAAAATGTGCAATTCCAGAAGGAGTATTATAAGAATTGCCATCAATAGAAAAGTTTATGTCTCTTCCACCATATTTAGTAACTATCATAGATGAAAAATTCTTCTTGTTTTTCATTGGTACTACGTAAACTTTCAACCCATTAGATAGTTCATCATAATAAAGGCTTTCTGTAAAATTATTTATTTGTATTTTTTTCATAAACATCTTCCTTTAGCATATAAATAGTATCAATATTAATTTTTTTAGCAACAGTAATAATACTTTCTTTAGTTACCGCTTTTATGGCTTCTTTTTGTTTTTCAATAGTATCAGTATCATAGTATAAATAGTTATGATAATGATCAATAATTGAGTTTGGAGAGTCATCTATTTCTTTTAAAATACTTAGAATAATCTCTTTAGCATTTTTAATTTCGTTTTTAGTAAAATCTCCTAATTTCATTTTCTCTAGTTGATTATAAACTTCATTCTTTGTATCTTCATAATTCTTTTCTGAGATACCTGCAAAAATTACAAACATACCATCTAGTCTGCTCATGCTTGATGATATTGTATAAGCATATGACTTTTTCTCCCTTATAGTTTGAAAAAGTTTAGAATTTGGGGAATTACCAAGAATTATATTATAAATAATCCCTTCATATTTCTTTTCATTATTAGTCAAATCTTTAGTTGAAGCTCCCATAATTAGTTTACTTTGATTGAATTTTGAATCTTCAATATCTTCAGAAAAGCCTTTTTCATAAGTTGTGGTAACATCTATGTATTTGATATCATTTTTGTTTATCTTAATGTTTTTTTCAAAAATCGATTCAATTAAATCTTCATCAATATTCCCAAGAACATATATATCAATATGGTTATTAGAAAAAAAGTTTTTATAATAATTAAATAAATCTTTTTCTGTAGTTTTTTCAAGTGATTCTATGGTTCCTAAAATGGATCCCATTAAAACTTTATTATTTCCTATTATTTCTTTATATCTCATATAACTATAAAAATTAGGATTATCTTTTTCATTTTTTATAGCAGCTTTTAATCGGTCTTTTGTAATATTAAAAGCAACAGATTCAAAAGCATTATTATTAATATTGGGTTTATTCAAACACTCAAATAAAAAGTCCAAAGATGCTTCAAAATTTCCCTTTTCGGTATACTTATCTTCAATGCAAGAAAGATTTATCTCAGTTACTATCTGAGTACCACTTCTATAAGTAGAACTATATATATTTGCACTATAAAGTTCTTGTTTTTTAATAGACATCTTTCTATTGTCATTATATTTTTCTGAAGAAAAAAGAAGATTATCTGCTAAAAGGTTTCTAAGTGTTAATTCATCTTCTTTTAATTCATTCCAAAAGATTAATTTAATGGTAATAGTTTTAAACTTATTTGTTTTTATTATATGCAAATTATACCCATCTTTTTTAATTGTTCTCATCATAGCAGTACCTCCTTTTTTTATTATATCAGTTTTTGAATTATTTTATAACGTTTCAAGTGCTAAGACAATAGCCTTGTGTAATTTAGTTTCTCTTTCTTCAGCACTTAACTCTTCTTTTGTAATCAAATTATCTGATACTGTAAGAATAGAAGTTGCTTCTTTGTTAAAATGATTAGCAAGGAATAATAAAGCAAAAGTTTCCATTTCAACGACTTCACAATTATTCTTTTCTATAGTTTCATCTATATACTCAGTATAAAAAATATCACTAGTGTTTACTGTCGCAAGCATAATATCTAAATTAGATTTTTTTGCAATTTCTAATATTTTATTATTTAACTCAGTAGAAGCTGCAATAATGTTAGTTTCAGTACCAGTTAAAGAATGAGCATAATTTGAAGTAGTATATGCTTCTTTAGCTAAAATAATTGATTCTACACTTATATCAGCTTTTAATGCGCCACAAGTTCCAATTCTAATAATTTTATCTACATCATAAACATTAAATAGTTCAGTTGCATATATTCCCATAGATGGCATTCCCATACCAGAAGCCATTACTGTTACTTCTTTTCCTTTATATGTTCCAGTATACGCCAAAATACCACGAACTTGATTAACTAGTTTTGTGTTATCCAAAAAATTATCTACAATAAACTTTACTCTGTTTGGATCACCAGGCATTATAACTGTTTTAGCTATTTCACCTAGCTTAGCTTCATTATGTGGTGTCATTTTATTCATCTTCTCCTTTACTTTCTAGTTTTACTAATACTTCTCGAGGTTTTGAGCCGTTCTGAGGGCCGATAATACCTCTTTCTTCAAGTAAATCAACTATTCTAGCAGCTCTGTTATATCCAAGTTTGAATCTTCTTTGAAGAAGTGAAGCACTAGCTTTTTGCGATTCTATTACAAATTCTACTATGTCATTATATAAAGGATCATCATATTCTTCTTTATCATTTGATATAGTGTTTTGTTTTATTTCTTGGTCTACACTATCTAAATTTGTAAAATTCGAATCATATGACGCTTTTTGTTGTGACACAGTATAGTCCACAACTTTTTGAATTTCTTCTTCAGAAACAAATGCACCTTGAATTCTTTCAGGTTGACTTTCACCCATTGGTAAAAATAACATATCACCTTTACCAAGTAGTTTTTCAGCACCACCCATATCTAGTATAGTACGAGAATCTATTTGAGAAGAAACTGCAAAAGAAATTCTAGATGGAATATTTGCTTTGATAATACCTGTAATTACATCTGTTGATGGTCTTTGTGTTGCTATAATCAAGTGAATTCCAGCAGCACGTGCCATTTGAGTAATACGCATTATAGAATCTTCTACTTCCTTACCAGCTACAAGCATAAGGTCAGCAAGTTCATCTACAATTACTACTATATAGGGCATTTTTTGAAGTTGTTCATCTTCAGGTAATTTTTGATTTTTCTTTTCTATAATTGCATTATAACCAGCAATATTTTTTGTTTTATACTCTTCAAAAAGATCATATCTTCTTTCCATTTCTGCAACAGCTTTTTTAAGAGCAATACTTGCTTTTCTAGGATCTGTTACAACAGGAGTTAAAAGATGTGGTACACCATTATAAATACCAAGTTCAACTTTTTTAGGATCTACTAAAACAAGTTTTACTTCATCAGGACGAGATTTCATAAGTATTGAAATAATTATATCATTTATACATACTGATTTACCAGAACCAGTAGCACCTGCTACTAAAAGGTGTGGTGTTTTATTTATTTCGCACCATTTTACTTTGCCCATTATATCTTTACCAAGTGCAACTGCAAGCAATTGATTATGTGTTTGATTAGGCATAAGTTCAAGTGTTTCTCTTAACGTTACCATTTGAGATTGTTCATTAGGCATTTCAATTCCAACTGTGCTTTTTCCAGGAATTGGAGCTTGTATTCTTACATCTTTTTTAGCAAGGGCTAAAGATATTTCTTTATTTATTGTAAGAATTTTAGATACTCTAGTACCCGATGCAATAGATAGTTCATATTGTGTAACAGTAGGACCTATATTTACCTCTACTACTTTTCCTGTAATACCAAAATCTCTTAATACTTGTTCAAGAGTTTCAATATTCTTTTCTACAACGGCATGATCAGTAGCTTTCTTTTTATTTTTATTTTGATTAAGTAAATCCATAGGAGGAAGTTTATAAGACTTATTAATACTTTCTTGCATCATTTGTACTGGTTCAGTTGTTTTCTCCTCTTTAGGCTTAGTAAGTTCTTTTATATCATGAACTATTAATTTATCTTCATCTCGATCATTATGATCTAAAATTTTAAGATCAGTTTTACTTGAAACATTATCTTCAACATCAGATTCCCCCATAACCATATTAGTCAAGTTTTTAGCAGCATCTTTACCTTTAGATAATGCATCTTTTAAAGAGAATCCAGTAAATATTATAATACCTGTTATTAAAAGTACCCAGATAACTATTTCAGTACCTTGAGCTTCAAACATACTATAGAATAACGAAACAAATAAAGCTCCAAGAATGCCTCCTCCAGTATTAGATAATGCATGATTAAACATTCCTGCTTTTACTTGCTTAGTCATTATTTTTTGCATTCCATCTGTTAAATAATCAATTGTTTCAGTAAAAATTTTATCACTAGCAATATTATCAATTGCATATTTTTGATGCATAAGTGCTAAAAGTCCTATTATTACCAAAACAATACCAATCATTTTAGAGGACAATAAATTTATATCTTCTCTATTTACTATAATATAAATACCAATTATTAAAAGGGCAATCAGTAAGAAGAAGTATAAATTACCTACTAAAAACAGAGCAAATGAGGCTATAACTCTTCCAGCAGGGCCATATTTACCTATTCCTAGTATAGCTATTAAAACAATGACAATTCCGTAAAGATCTACTAAGTATGCAGGCCTCTTGCTTTTTTTACTACTCCTACTTTTCTTCTTTGCCATAACGATCACTCCTACTCTGTATTCATTATATCATGAATTTATTTTTAGTAAAAGAAATTTATACTTTGTTTACATATTAAAAGAATAAAGATAGACTTTATTCTTTATTTAAAAACTCAAGCAAACTTTTAGCAACTTCTTCTGGTAATATTTCTGATAATTCCTCTACACTAGCATTTTTTATTTTAGATAGACTGCTGTATTTTTTTAATAATTCTTTTCTTCTTTTTTCTCCAATTCCTGAAACATCTTCAAGTACACTTCTTAACATTCCTTTATTCTTAATATTTCTGTGGTATGTAATAGCAAATCTATGCACTTCTTCCTGCATTTTATATAAGTATACAAAAAGATTTTGATTATTAATATCTATTTCAGTAAGATTAGATAAAACTAGTTTTGAAGTTTTATGACTTTTATTCTTTTTTAGACCAACAAGTGGAATATTTAATCTTAAACTATTTAATACTTCAAGAGTAGCCCTTATTTGAAGTTCTCCACCATCCACTATTATAAGGTCAGGAAGTTCAGTTTTTTCAAGAAGTGCTCTTTGATATCTTCTATAAATCACTTCTTTCATAGCTGTTAGATCATCTTTAGTATTTATGTCAATTTTATACTTTCTATATTCATTCCTATCAGGCAAGAAATCTCTAAAGACAACCATTCCTCCGACATAATATGTTCCAAATAAATGTGAGTTATCAAATAACTCAATTCGTTCAAGCTTTTTTAGCCCTAAAATATTTTTTAAATCTTCTATTGCTTTAAATCTTTCTTCAGAACTTTTGCTTATTTCTTCAATTCTTTTTTTAGAAGATATTTCTGCGTTATTATTAGCCATATTAAGAATCTTTTTAATATCACCTTTTTGAGGTATATTTACTTCAATATCAAGTACACTTCCAATATCAGTTATATTATCTATATCGTTTACTATAATCTTCTTAGGAAGTGAATACTTATCATAAAAATCAACAATATAACGAGTATATGCATCATCTTTATCAATATAATCTGTTAGTATTTTATTTACTTGCCCTACTACTACACCTTCTCGTATAAAAAGAGTTTCAATAGCGAGAAAATTATCTTTTTCATAAACTCCAAATACATCGAAATTGTATTTTACATTAGAAACAATTATTTGTTTACTTATAGTGCTCTCTATATCAGATATTAATGTTTTTAATTCTAAAGCTTTTTCAAAATCAAGTTTTTCACTAGCTATATTCATTTGTTCTTCTAATCTTTTAGTTAAAAACTTATAGTCGCCATTTAATACCCTTGTTATTTCATCAAACATCTTATCTGTTTTGCTCTTATCAATTTCTTTTTCACAGTAACCTAAACATTCATTTATATGATAGTATAAACATACTTTTTTCTTTAAAGGATCACATTTTCTAAGTGGATATATTCTATTTATAGAATTAACCATATTTTTAGCAGAAGTTACTCCAGGAAAAGGTCCAAAAACCTTACCTTTTAGTTTTTTTCTTTTTTTGCTTCTTACTATTTTAAGAGTTGGATATTTATCGGTAGTTAAAACTATATACGGATAAGTTTTATCATCTTTTAAGAGAATATTATACTTTGGATTGTATTTTTTTATTAAACTTATTTCAAGAATTAAACTTTCTGTTTCACTATTTGTAACTATGTATTCAAAATCTTCAATTTGATTAACTAAAGCAAGTGTTTTACCAGTTTGTATTCTATTAAAATATGAATTTACTCTTCTTTTTAAATTTTTAGCTTTTCCAACATATATAATAATTCCATCTTTATTTTTATATAGATAACAACCAGGTCTTTCCGGTATTAACTTAAGTTTATCTTTCATAGTATCACCTCTTAAAATTACATTTATATTATACACTAAAATAAAATATTGTAAAACAGATAGATTTTGGTTTATAATTATATTGGTGATAGTATGGTTACAATTTCTAATGATGCAATTAATGAAATAGTGATTAAAAACTCTAGATTTATATGTTATTTGTATAATATTGAAAGTATAGAGGAAATAAACGATAATTTAGATTATTTAAGCAGAAAATATAAAGATGCTACACATATTTGTTTTGCATATAGATTTGATGGAAAAGAAAAGTATAGTGATGATGGAGAACCCACAGGTACTGCTGGAGCTCCAATTATGAATATACTAGTAAAAAATAACATTACTAATGTTTTAGTAGCAGTAGTAAGATATTTCGGAGGTGTAAAACTAGGGGCTGGAGGATTAATTAGAGCTTATGGTAAAGCTACTAGTGAAGCATTGAAATATACTACCTTAGAAGAAGTATTTATTTATAATTATTATGAACTTGAAGCTAGTTATGATGATTTAAAGCTTTTAAATTCTTTAACTAGAGATTTAGATATCACTAGAAAAGATTTTAATAAAGATATTATTTATCGAGTTAAAGTTCAAGAAGATCAAGATAATATTGAAGAAATATTTAAAAATACAAATATAAAAATAAAGAAACTAAATTAATAGTTTCTTTTATTTTACAGTAACATAAATTGTTCTAATTGCATATGTAGATTTATAATTGGTAGTTCCTGCTGCTTTTACTTTTATTTTTATCATATATTTACCTTTTTTAGTGCCTTTTTTAACTGTTACTTTACCTGTTGTTTTATTTAGTAATAGCTTAGCACTAGAACCACTCAACTTTTCATACGAAATAGTTCCTGCATTTTTTGTATTACTTAAATATATTGGTTTAACTACTTGAGCAGCATTTTTTACTTTAGAATAATATACAGTTTTGTTATAAGCCTTTACAGTTAAAGGATTTTTAGCTTTATTTCTTGTAAATGTCTTAGTTAATTTGCCATCATAGTTACCTATTCCTTTAATAGTCATAGTAACTTTTCCAGCATTTGTTAAACTACTATATAAAACTTGATAATCTTTGTCTTTAACTAATGTTTTATTATTTAGTATTACAGTTATAGTTTGTCGTTGCACTTTACCATTATATGTCTGTGCTTTTATACCTGTTACAGTAGCTTTGCTTATATTATTAATTGATTTTTCTACTTTTAAAGTATCTAATGAATATTTTGTGCCGTTTATGTCCCCAACTTTTATAGTTATAGTTTTTTCTTCACTAAATTGTATTTTTATGTCTGCAGCATAACTAGAATCTTTTGCTTTTGCAACATACATAGCAATTTGTTCTTGTTCATCATATAAGGCAATTATTGCATAATCTGTTGTGACTGATCCTTCAATATGGAAGATATGTGATGTTTTATTATAATTCTTTTCACTTATAGTTACATCTGAAGAAGCTGATACTATTGTTGGAATGAATATAACCGCTAATAAGATAAGTAATTTATTTATTTTTTTCATCAATTAGCACCTCCGTCATCCATTATATGGAATACTTTTCCTTGACCAACTCCGTATGTTAGTTCAGGGAAAGCACCTTCTTCTGGTTTTAATTCCCCATTTGCTAAGAATAGAGATATTTTGGTTATCCCAAGTTCTTTTGCTTCCGACTTTTTAATTAGTTTTAATGTTTCAAAAATTCTAGCATTCTCATATGAGTTTCTTGTGTAATAATCAACATCTTTTACAGAAATTTGTTTGCCAGCGCCATGGGATATATAAGTATAATTATCTCTATCATATCCTGTTATGTAACCTTCTAAAGTTCTAGACCATGCTAGACCATTAACTTCATTGTTTTCTGGTTTTACAGTACTTGAAATGCCTTCAATTTTAATTTTATTAAGATCAAATGATGCAGTTTTAACTATTTCATCATCTTCATTATAAAACATAGCTATTGCCCAAGGATGAAAATCTTTGTTTGCTTCATAAACTGTTTCAGGATTTACTATTGTATCTCCTTCGAGTCTTTCTGTATCTTCGAATCTTTGAATAGACCATTCAAAGTAATTATTTAGTTCTCTTGTTTCTCCGGTTGTATAGAATACATCTGGTTCCCCTCTGTACTCTGTTGAATAATAACAATTTTCATTATTATTTTTTGGACATTGGTTATTGTTTTCATCTACTAAACTTAATTGTCCTGCATTACCTGCAAAAGCAAATCTATTTAGAATTAGATGAATTGTTTTTAATACTTCGTCATGTTTAATTAGTTTTAAATCTAGTTTGTATTCTTGTTCATAGTAACTGCTTATTGTAACAGTTGCTTTTTTTGTTTCGTTATTCCATGTTATTTGATAAGTATCATTTCCCGCTTCAACACTATCTGGCTGATATATTAAGGTTCCCATTTCATTAGTTCCAATATCGCTATTTAATGGTCTTGGACTATAGAATGAAGTATATAACTTATTAACTCCATAGAATATTGATGATTCTTTAGTATAGTTATTGTGTTCTGTAAAGTACATATATCCATCTTCTGCAATACTATCATCAAACTTTCTTGAATTTGATTCTACAGTTGCTCCGATAAAGTCTGAAGACATTATTTCGTTTTGATTATCACCTATTGTAAAAGCTTGAATACCAAAGTCTGTGAAATATTTGTTAACTATTGCAGTTATTTTACAACCATAATCACCTGATACATAACCAGCATATTGTAGTGGCTGAGCCATAACCCCTTGTCTATCGATGTGATCATGGCTATCTCCCAACCATTTCCACTGATCCCATTCGTTTGCACCATTGTTATGTGCATCCATTCTTGTTTTAATTGCATCACAACTTGCTGAATCATATTCAATTTTTAATAAGCAACCATTATCTGTACAACCTGTTGGAAGAATTACATCTCCTCCTTTATAGTTTGTAAGTATTGTTGTCCAGTTTTGTTCATAACTTGTTTGGTCCATTGTTGCACTTTCATTGTAATCTGTTCCTAAATATTTTGCATATGATATTGTTGCAGGTTCATAGTCTTCGAAAGTAAATAGAATCGTAGAATCATCTATTGGTAAATCAAGATTTACTTCTTTGACATGTTTGTCCCCATAACTGTGCAATTCATTTAATGATACTTGTGTCCATTCTTCTTCTTCGTCTGCCTTGTAAGCTAGTCCTGTTAGTCTTTTCCCTGGCTTATCTTTGATTCTTAAATGGATTTGTTTTTTATGAATGCCATAATGTATACCATTAAAATCATAGTCTGCTTCCGCTGAGACTAATTCACCATCCCCTTCTTTAAATGTTATTCCATGATCATCTGCAGATATGTTAAAACATATAACAATAAGTGCTATGATTGGAATAACTAATAATAAATGTTTTATTTTCTTCATAAAACTACTCCTTTCTATAGTAAATTTAGCATGATATACTCTTTTTTTTAAGCACCAAAAAAGGACTATTTAAGTCCTAGGTAGCATTTTTCGATTAAATCTTTTTTATTCATATTTGTTTTTTTATAAATATTTGAAACATGTCTTTTTACAGTGTATAGAGATATATAAAGAGAATCAGCTATCTCTTGATTGCTTTTTCCATTTATAAGCAATGTCAAAACTCTCTCTTCTTGATTGCTAAGTTTATTTTTTACAACTATGTTTTTTATTACATCTGTTTCAGTAGTTTTAGATATTTCATGATATATAGTTAAATATAAAAACAAAACTATGAATAAAACTATAGAAATAATAATTATAAGCACTGTATAATTAGTTATTATTTTGCCTTCAATTAAAGCAAGTATTCCTTCCATTATTCTAGAATACATAAGTCCAAATGCACTTGCAAAAACAATGCTTCTTTTTGTATCTACTAAATTCATGAAAGAAACAGTTCTAAATAAAACAAAGAATCCAACAAAGAAATATGAAAGTGCCGCAATTATATTTATTGAATAGTTGTCATTTAAAAGAATTATAGCAAGTAATGAAAAAATAAAGCTTGCAATTGTAAGATTATCAAAAAGAATCTTCTTTTTATCCGCCACGAATCCTGCAATTATAAGTCCTAAACAATAGTATAATCTAGTATTTCCATAACCTCCGGTTATATTTATAGTATGTACTGATATGGCATCCGTAGATAAGGCTGATAATAAAGACATGGATAGTACTATAATTGATATTTTTATAAAATTGATTTTAAAACTTTTTGAATACTTTTCTTCTTTAATTTCTTCTAAAGAAGTAAATCTTAATACTAAAAATAAGATTATTAATATTATAGGTATATATAATGTTAAAGACCATATACTTGAGTAGTAACTTTCTGGTAAAAGAACCAATATATAGGTGCCAATTGATCCTAAACCATAGCCTATCGCAAATACTCTGCCACGGTATTCCTGTTCAACATTTGAAGCAATTAATGAAAAGTGATATCCTGCACCAAAACCCGCAGTGCCAAATATACATGTTAAACATAGACATATACTCATAACACTTTTATTATTAGTTACAAAAAATACTATCGTTGTAATTAAAGCTAATATCATGAAAATTAAATAATAATATTTAATTTCCTTGCTTTTTTTATACAATAATCCAAAAATTAAGATTCCTAAAGCCATTGCTAAACTTCCAAATAATAGTTCAACTATATTGACATAACTTTCATTAGCGTAGTTTAATAAATATTGTTCCTGTGTTAAATACACTGAGCTGCACCAAAAAAATCCAATGGCTAATATTAAAATATATTTCAAATTATTTTTAGTAAACATAGTAATCACCAACATTATTATATCATATAAAATCACAAAAAAACTGGAAAAATCCAGCTTTTATTTTACAGTAACATAAATTGTTCTAATTGCATATGTAGATTTATAATTAGTAGTTCCTGTTGCTTTTACTTTTATTTTTATCATATATTTACCTTTTTTAGTGCCTTTTTTAACTGTTACTTTACCTGTTGTTTTATTTAGTAATAGCTTAGCACTAGAACCACTCAACTTTTCATACGAAATAGTTCCTGCATTTTTTGTATTACTTAAATATATTGGTTTAACTACTTGAGCAGCATTTTTTACTTTAGAATAATATACAGTTTTATTATAAGCCTTTACAGTTATAGGATTTTTAGCTTTATTTCTAGTAAATGTTTTAACTATACTACTGCCTTCATAATTACCAATACCTTTTATAGTCATTGTAATAGTTCCTGCATTAGTTAAACTGCTATATAGAACTTTATAATCGACGTCTTTTACTAATGTCCTACCACTTAATTTAACTACCAAATTATCTTGTCTTTGAGTCTTTCCATTATATGTTTGAGCTTTTATACCTGTTACTGTTGCTTTTGACATATCTTTCTCAGATAGTAATATCTTAGCACCAACAGATACAGTATAAGTATCATTAGAATCATCTGCATTTGTAGCAATAATTTGATATACTCCTTCATGTACTCCAACAGGTAATGAGAATATATAACTAGGATGAGGTATCAATTCAATAGTCATAGATTCACCAGGGGCAAGTTCTTCATTAGAATCAAACCATTTAGAACCAAACCCTTGATCTGAAGGATTTGATATATCAAGTTTAACTGTTGTAACACCACTATTAGTAAATGTTACAGATTGAGCTAATGCCAAATAAGCATCATTTTCTAGACCTGGAAATGAATATCCAAAATCCACAAACTCTCTACTAGCAGTAATTTTAGTATCAAGGCTTTTTGATTTTACTTTTGCTACAAAACGTGTATATTCATGATCATAAACTGTAAATACTTCATCAGGATCTTGTCCATTTACTTTAATATTTAAATCATCTGCAGAAATAATATAATTTTCATCTGCATCTACTCCAATAGCTGCATAATAATATTCATTAGCTAAAATTGTACCATTAAATCTATCTTCGCATGGATATTGATCCAAAGCTTCTAATTCAGATGAACATATTCCCTGTACCCAGAAAGCACTATCAATAGTATAATGAGCACCTGCACCGGCATTTACAACAGGCATTGGATCTTGTTCCTCATATGCATATCCCCATTCAGGATTTACAAAAGGAGTTGTAGTTACTTTAGTACCCACAATAGGACCATCCAAAGTGAGATTAATGTTTTTAATTACATTTGCAGTTGGAACAAATTTAGCATAAAGTGTCATGCTTTCTTCAATACACCAACCATAATAACTATCTTCAAAATCAGGATCTAGATACCAATCTACAAAAGTATATCCATCTTTCGTAGGAGCATCTGGAAGCCTAAAATCACACCCGTCAGTTACTACTATATCATCTATAGGAGTGCCTCCATAAGTTTCAAAATGAACTATATGATGTACTTTATACTCAAATATGACAATATATTCTCCATTTGGAGCGACATTCATTATAGTTCCATCAGATAAACCAATAATATTGAAATTTACATCATCATCAAATTCATTTCCATCTTTTGGTTTAAATTTAAGTTCAAGATAATATTTATATCCTGATTCATAAACTCCAGTAGTTCCAACACTTTCTCCTGGAGCAGTACTTGAAGAACTATAAATATCTCCTTTATACCATGTCATTACTGTTACATCAAATAAATCTGATTCATCTCCACTTGAAGAACAATTTGTGACTAAAGTATCCCCATCTTTAGGAAAGTCACCACAAGTAGCATCGGGATTAAAAATTGTATCTGCATTAACATTTTTTAATCCTATAAAAGCTGTTAATACAATTGCAAGCATAAATAATAATAAATC
>CAMVED010000011.1 GCA_947166445.1 uncultured Mycoplasmatota bacterium | reverse complement strand
CTGGACTAGCTTTAGCAGGAGTAGAATATACAACATGGGTAAAATGGTCATTAAAGATAGTATTATCAATAGCACTTGCTTCGGTAATAATACTATGTATGGCAATGTTGATATTTTAATTAATAATTAAAAATAAAAAGTACACTTTTAGTGCACTTTTTTTATGCGTTTATCTTATACATAAATAATACTTTTGAATAATATACACTAGATAGGAGGATATATAATGTTTGAAAATATGAATCAAAATCCATTTATGATGGCTGATCAAGATACTATGATTGATATTGACAATAATAATGGTAATATTGATATTGATGTTACTCAAGGCCAAAATTTATCAAATGGTCCAATGAATTTTGGAGGCCAAGGTATGATGACTACACAATCTCCAATTATAGAACCTATGAGAGAAAGAGTAGTTAATAGAACTTTTGAACATATAGTACCACATATTTGTCCAATGAGAACTAAGATAATTAATCATCATGTTTATAAGCATACATATAGACCAGCATATTCTTGTTGTGAAGAAAATGTTTGTTCTGAAGTTCAATGTGGTTCTTGTTGTAACTTTAACTAATCGTTTATTAAAAAACTGTCATTAGGCAGTTTTTTGTTTTTCTAATTTAACATTGTCTTGGTAATTTTTGGTAATTTAATATAATCTCTTGAATTTAGTGTTTTATTTTGTACAATGTAACTAAGGAGGTACAATATGGAAAAAGAAAAGATGTTACAAGATTTAGAATATGATTTTATATGCGATTTTATAAGAATTAGAAAAGAGAATCATTTGACTCAACAAGCTTTAGCGGATATGTCTGGTGTTGTTAGGGAGAAAATTGCCAAAATTGAAGCTAATTTAAATTCTCCACAACTGAATTCGTTAATTAAAGTTTTAGAACCTATTGGATATACTGTGAAAATTGTGCCAATAACAAAAGAGGATTGATATGTCTTACGTAAAATATGGTGTGACTACTAAAATCAAACTAATAAATAGTAACAATCAGACTTATAAATATGTGAAAGATAGTTTTGATCTTTCTCTTTTTAACAAAAATGATAATTCTTATTATTTGAAGTCTGATGTTTTATCTGACAATTTAAAGTGGTTTCGCAAAGAGATTTTAAGATTTACTGAAGGATGCGGAGATAGTTTGGATAATTGTGAGGCTTATTGTTTAAATACCGATGTTGATAGTTTATTAAATAACAAAATACTATTATTTAATGATAACGAAAAATACTATTTTTCTAGCAATAAATATTTTAAATTTGAAGCTGATCAAGTGGTTATTTTAGATGGTTTAATAGGAATAAAGTTATATTTAATACCTGTTTTTTGGGATGTTAACAGAGTAGAGTATGAAAACTATATTACTATAGCAAATTTTATAAATAAACTTATTAGGACTTCTACTAGTAATATATTAAAAGGTGCTTCTTTTTTTGTAGTAGTATAAACAAAATAGTGTTATAATGTTAAAGAGGTGTTACTATGAAAAGAGCTTTAGTACTATCTGGAGGAGGAGCGAAAGGTTCATATGAACTTGGAGTTTATAAAGCTTTAAAAAGATTAGGTATAAAAATTGATATTATTACTGGTACTTCTATTGGGGCTTTAAATGGTGCTGTTTTGTCTACTGGTGATTATCGTAAAGCTAAAAAATTATGGCTTAAAATGTCTTCGAGCGAAGTATTTAATTACACATTTAAGAACAGTAAAGAGTATCCTAAAATTGCTAAAGATATTATTAAGAATAAAGGTCTTAAGTTTGATAAAGCAGAGGCAGTTTTAGGAAGCGTTTTAGATGAAGATAAAATTAGAAAATCTAAAATAGATTTTGGGCTAGTTACTTTTAATTTAAAAAGTAGAATGCCTAAAGTGTTAACTAAAGATCAAATTCCAAAAGGTAAACTAGTTTCTTATATACTTGCTTCTGCTACATGTTTTCCAATGGTTGAAGTAAAAAAAATAGATGGTGAATCATATGTAGATGGTGGATATTATGATAATTTACCAATTAATTTAGCTATTGATATGGGTGCAGATGAAATAATAGCAGTTGATTTATCTGCTATTGGAATTAAACAAAAAGTAAAAGATGAAGATGTGAAAATTGATTATATTAAAAAGGATTTAAAAAATGATTTTATTTTAGATTTTAATCCTGATAGTGCTAAGCGAAATATTCGTGCAGGTTATAATGATACTATGAAGCATTTTAAGAAGCTAGATGGTAATAATTATACTTTCAGAAAAGGAGATTTAGATAAAAATTATAATAATATCAGTGATTACTATATAAAGTTATTAAAAAAAATATTAATATCTGATGAATCAAAAATAAAACTAACTAATATATTAAAAAATAAACGTTATCAAAATATATTTTTAAATATAAAGCAAGGAAAGAGTTTAACAAGAGAGGTTAATGCATCTTTAGAGTATTTAGGATCATTATTTGGTATTGATTCAGAGTATGTATATAGTATTGAAAGGTTTAATAGAAAATTAATAAAAGAAGCTAAAAATTTGAATTATATTACTTTAGATAGGAATCTAAAAGGAAAAATGCTTATTGGCTATATATACAATAAATATATGGATGCAGAAAAGAAAGACGAAGTGTATAAAAAACTATTTAATATAGCTTTAATCTTTCAAAAAGATTTTTTAGCAGCACTTTATTTGATAGCTATATCGAATAGATATCCTATTACTTTAAAAAGTGATAAATTCTTTGATGAAATATTAAGCAGTTTAAAAAAATGATGTCAAATAATGTCTAATTTTGACAAAAAAGTTGTAAAGATATTCATTGTGTTATATTCTTAAATTAGGGAGTGTGATACAATGATATATCCATCAATTGATAAATTATTACAACATGTTGATTCAAAATACCGTTTGGTTCATATAGTGGCTCAAAGAAGTAATGAAATGAAAGATACGGGCCATTTACAAATGCCTAAAAATTCCTATGTTTCTGCAAAAAATATTGGAAAGGCACTTGAAGAAGTTGAAAAGGATCTAATTGAAATTCATAAAAATTAGTTCTTTTTCTTTAAGGAGAAATTTATGAAAATAGAAAAATATAAGTATTTAGGTAATGGCAAGTATAAAGTTTTGATTGATAGTAATGATTATATTATTTATGAGGACATCATACTTAAATATAATATTTTAGGAAAAGATAATATAAGTCAAAAGGATTTAGATTTATATTTAAAAGATAATGAATTTTTTGAAGCATATTACAAAGCAGTTTCTTATATAAATATAAAACTTAGATGTAGTAGTGAAATAGAAAAATACTTAAGTAAAGATTTTTCTTTGAAAGTAGTTAACGATGTTACTGATAAATTGAAACATGATGGTTATTTAAATGAGGATGTGTATACTGAAGCATTTATAAATGATCAAATAAATTTAAAAATTGTAGGACCATTAAAAATAAGAAATGATCTTATTAATCTTAAAGTATCTGAAACAGTAATTGATAGTCATTTAGAGAGTTATACAAAGGATATACAATATGAGAAAATAAAAAAAATAATAGATAAAGAATTGAGATTAAATAAGAATAAATCTTCATTAATGATTAAGAATAAGATATTAAAAAACTTAATTGATAAAGGCTTTTATAAAGATGATATTTTGAATTGTATGGATAGTTTCAATTTCGATGATTCAGAGGTTTATAAGCAGGAATATGAAAAACTTTATAGAAAGTTGTCAGCTAAATATAGCGGAAAGCAACTCGAGTATAAGATAAAAGAAAAATTATATCAAAAAGGATTTAGAATACAATAAAAAAAGATCTGTATGGATCTTTTTTATTGATTTGAAGCATTATTTGTAGCTTGAGATTTTTGATTTTGAACATATTTATTATATGATGTTCTTAGTTCTTTGTCTTCGAATTTCAAGCCGGCATCTTTTCTTATATTATCAAGTGCAGTGTAGTATAGAGCTTTATCATCTTCTAGTTTTTGTTTTACTAATGCATCAATTATAGTTTTTTTAGATTCTTTTAAAGTAGGTTTTTGCTTTTCATCAATTTTATAAATAATATGGTATCCATATGTTGTTTTAACTGGACTTGTAGTATATTTACCTTTTTTTAATTTAAATGCAGCAGCATCAAATTCTGCCACCATATCTCCAGTAGAAACCCAACCTAAATCTCCACCTTTTTTAGCAGTTGCTGTATCATCAGAATATTTTTTAGCTAGAGCACTAAAATCTTCCTTGTTATCTAATTTTTTAATTATATCTTCAGCTTGTTTTTTTGCTTTTTTCTCAGCAGCTTCTTTTTGTTCAGTAGTCATATCGTTTGTGGTGCTTGGAGATATTAAAATATGCTTTAATTTAATGTCTCCATAAACTTCTTCTTCATAGTACTTATTTATTTCTTTATCTTTTAGAGTTTTTTCAACATATTTATTAACAGCTTGTTCTCTTCTATAAGATAGTCTTAAATAATCTTTTAACGCATTTTCATTAGCAAATCCGTAATATGATAAGATTTGTGCAAATGTGACGTTATTTTCTTTTGCAGATTTCTTTAGTTCTTCGACTTGAGATTTAATATTTTCTTTTTCTGTGTCTGTTTCTTTAAATTGTTTGTTTAAAATTTCAGTATCTAAAAGATCTATAAATTCTTGTGCTCCATATTTAGTTTTCATTTTCTTATATAGACTATCTGCAGAAATTCCACCATTATCAATAGATGCTACTTTTTGTTCTCCGTTTTTTAAAGTGGGAACGGAACCACAACCTACTAGTAAAACCATAAGCAGTGATAATATAACTATTTTTTTTGCGTTTTTCATACCTTCCTCCTTCAAAGTTATATGATTATAATAACAAAAATATTAAAACTTGACAATAAAATAGGTTTAAATAATCACAAAAAAGCTATATATTCCATAAAATAATCTAGAACAAGAAAAAAAGGAGGAATAAATATGAATTATGGTCAATCATCTGCAATCGTATTAGTTTTATTTATTTTACTAATAATTATACTTGGTGCTTGGTTTTAAGGAGGTGTAACTAGTGAATAATAACAATAATTGTTGTGAAGAAGTTAGACCACAACATTCATGCCATTCATCTTCAGGACTTTTAATAGCAGTAGTGCTATATATACTACTTGTAATAATTTTAAGTTCTTTAAGAGGATGTTAATAAAGAGGAAAGTTTTCCTCTTTATTTTTTTTATAAAAGGTGTTATAATATAGTACCTGTCGGAGGAACAATTATGGACAAAATAATGAATTTAGATAATATTTATATTGGATTAGAAAGAAAATATGAGTATAATGAATTTTTGGAAGAATATGAATTGTGGGAAGAACATGTTCTTTTAGAAAAAACTAATTATAATTTGAGTTTAGGAGATTTAGATGTTAATGTCTATAGAAATATTAGTAATGATGGAAGGCTATATATTGATAAAGAAGGTTTTGTATTAAATTCAAAAGATGAAGTAATTGGTGAAGAGAGATATCATAAGATTTGTAATATAATTAGTTTAAATGAATTATTAAACAAATTTGAAACTAGTAAAAGAGATGATTGTCAATATAGAAGATATATTACTCCTATATATGAGAAAGTATCTAGTGTATTAAGTAGAAAAGATAGCGTTGACTTTAATTTGTTAAATAAAATATTTGGTAATATTAATGATATTCATAGTTATGTTTTTGAACTTATTGATGAAGATGAATATGAAGATTTATTTGGTTGTAAAACTTATGATTTTGAAACTGGATGTAGAATTAGAAAACAATAAAAAACTTAAGATTATTCTTAAGTTTTTTATTGTTTTTTTATCTTATAAATATTAAAATATTATTATATGAGGTGTCTAATATGATTGAATGTCCAAAGTGCGGTGGCCTTAATGCTAAAGAAAGTAAAGTGTGCGGAAATTGTGGAGCAGAGTTAGAGTACCATGAAGGAATTAGGATAATAAAAAAACTTCCTGATGAGAAAACAAGTTTTGATTCTTATCAATTGGTTGATATCATATTATCTTTGATTTTAATATTAGTTTTTCTTTTTGTGCCAAATTTTTTAATAAGTATTCCTTTAGTTATCATTGTTTTAAATATTGCAAAGCGTAGAAATAGCAATGCTCTACAAGCAGTTTCATGGTCTATAATTGGAATAATTGGTGGTTTTATCGCGCTTATTTTATTACTTATGGCTTGGGGATTTTATTAATTATAAAGAATTATCAAGAATAGTGTATTTGTTTTGTTGACTATTTTTATTCTTTAATTGTATAATTTTATTGTAAAGAGGTGTGTAAATATGGTAGAATGTCCAAAGTGTAGTGGATTGAATCCTGCTGGTGCTCAAGTATGTGGTAATTGTGGAGCTAGTTTAGAAAGTGTTAATAATAATTTTAATAATACAAATAATAATGCAAACAATAACGATGGTATCGTTTTATATGAAAAAGAGTTTTTTAATAACACCCAAGATACTAGTAAAATTAAAAATAATCATGCAACTTTCAGGTTTGGTGATATTCTATTATTAGTTTTATCTATAGCAAGTTGGGTATTTGTACCTATTCGTTTAATTAAACTTGGTTTAGCATTTTTATTCTTTTATATGGCAGAGACAAGTAATAATAAGAATTCTGTTTTGTTAGTCTTAACAAGAGTGATTACTGCTATACAAATTTGGGGAATTGTAATAGCTTTAATACTTAAGATTTCTACATCTCCAGATATTGTTGCTAAATATTTTGAATATTTTAGATTTTAACCTTATCTTTTGATAAGGTTTTCTTTTGCGTAAAAATATCTAATTTTGTTGACTGTTTTTTTGTTTTTGTCATATAATGTTAAAGACGTTAGACTGGAGGTTTGTATGTTAAGATTAGCAAAAAAAATTACTTTGAAACAATTATTATTAATAATTATAAGCATTGCTTTTGTAACTGCTCAGGTATGGCTTGATTTAAAGATACCTGATTATATGAATGAGATAACTAAACTAATTCAAACTAAAGGTACTACTGTTAAAGATATTTTAAATCCAGGTTCTTATATGATTTTATGTGCTTTTGGAAGTTTATTATCATCTGTTATAGTAGGGTATTTTGCAGCTTATATTGCATCATCATTTGCTTATGGATTAAGAAAAGATATATTTAATTCTATAGAAAAGTATGGTATGGAAGAGATGAAAAGTTTTTCTACAAGTAGTTTAATTACTAGAACTACAAATGATGTTAATCAAGTTGGAATGTTAATATCTATGGGACTTCAAGTAATAATAAAAGCTCCAATTATGGCTATATGGGCTATAACTAAGATAGCTGGAAAAAGTTTTGAATGGTCTTTGGCTACTGGAGTTGCTCTTATTGTTTTAAGTGTTATGATTTTAATTATAGTTTTAGTAGCACTTCCTAAATTTAAAAAGATACAATGGCTTACAGATAATTTAAATCGAATAACTCGTGAAAACTTAACAGGTATTCGTGTAGTTCGTGCTTATAACGCTGAAAATTATCAAATGAATAGGTTTAATGATGCAAATAATGAACTGACAAGTGCACACTTATTTACATCTAGAATTATGGCTATTATGAGCCCTGTAATGACTTTAATAATGTCTGGACTTTCTTTATCTATTTATTTTATTGGAGCTTATTTAATAAATGAAGCAAATATGATGGACAAAATTACTTTATTTAGTGATATGGTTGTTTTTTCTGCATATGCTATGCAAGTAGTAATGGCATTTACTATGCTTACTATGATTTTTATTCTTTATCCTCGTGCTAGTGTATCTGCAAAAAGAATAAATGAAGTTTTAGATACTAAGAGTTCTATTGTACAAGGTGATAAAGAAAAAGGTTTAGAAGTAGGTACAATTGAGTTTAAAAATGTTTCATTTAAATATCCTGATGCTGAAAATTATGTTTTGAAGGATATTGATTTTAAAGCAAAAAAAGGTGAAACTATTGCTTTTATAGGAAGAACTGGAAGCGGAAAAAGTACTGTTATTAATCTAATTCCACGTCTTTATGATGCTACTTCTGGAGAAGTGTTGGTAGATGGAATAAATGTTAAAGAATATAAAGAAAAAAGTCTTAATGATAAAATTGGTTACATTTCTCAAAAAGCTGTAATGTTTAAAGGATCAGTTAAAGAAAATGTAGGATTTGGTAAGAAAAACGATAAAAAAATATCTGATAAAGATATTAAAAAAGCTATAGAAGTTGCTCAAGCAGAAGAGTTTGTTAATAAACTTCCTAATACTTACAATTATTCTTTAGCAGAAGCGGGTACCAATGTAAGTGGTGGACAAAAACAAAGATTATCTATAGCTAGAGCAATAGCTAAAAATCCTGAAATATATATATTTGATGATTCTTTTAGTGCTCTTGATTACAAGACTGATTTTGTTTTAAGAAAAGAGTTAAAAAAGTATACTAAAAATGCAACAGTAGTAATTGTTGCCCAAAGAATTGGTACTATAAAAGATGCTGATCAAATATTTGTTATCGAAGATGGAAAGATAGTAGGTTCTGGAACTCATAAAAAACTGTTAAAAAGTTGTTCTGTATATAAAGAAATAGCTTTATCTCAACTTGGAGAGGAGGAACTTAAAAATGCATAATAGAAGAAGAAATTCTGAAAAAGATAAAAACTTTAAAGAAGATATTTTAAAACTTTTTAACTATATAAAAAGATATTTACCTCTTATAATACCATCACTTGTACTTGCTTTTATTTCATCAGTTTTTTCTATAATTGGACCTGATAAATTAAAGGATATGACTGATACTATAACAAAAGGAATAATGACTGGAATTGATTTAGACAAAGTAAAAAGTATTGGAATATTTTTAATAACTATTTATTCTCTTGGTGCTATATTTGGATATATACAAGGGTTTATTATGTCAACAGTTACCAATAAATGTTCTAAAAATTTGAGAACTGAAATTGGTGAAAAAATAAATAGATTACCTCTTAAATATTTTGACAAAACAAGTTTTGGTGATGTTCTTTCTAGAGTAACAAATGATGTTGATACAATTGCTATGACTTTAAATCAAAGCTTTACAACACTTGTAAGTAGTACAACACTATTTATAGGATCACTATTTATGATGTTTAAAACTAATTATATAATGGCTATTACCGCAATACTTGCTAGTATAATAGGGTTTACTTTTATGGGACTAATACTTGGAAGGTCACAAAAGTATTTTAATGAACAACAAGAACAACTTGGTAACTTAAACGGACATATTGAAGAAATATATTCTGGACAAACAATAGTTAAATTATATAATGCCATGGACGATGCTAGTGAAAAATTTGATGACATAAATAAAAAACTTTATATTAGCAATAGGAAAAGTCAATTTTTATCTGGACTTATGCCTCCACTTATGGGCTTTATTGGAAACTTTGGATATGTAGCAGTTTGTGTGGTAGGAGCAGCGCTCGTTATAAATAATCATATAACTTTTGGAGTCATTGTAGCGTTTATGATTTATATTAGATTGTTTACTAATCCACTTAGTCAAATAGGACAAGCGTTTACTACTTTACAAAGTGCTGCAGCAGCATCAGGTAGGGTATTTACTTTTCTTGGTGAAGAAGAGATGTCAAAAGAAAATCCAAGCAAGAAATTAGATAAAAATAAAGTTAAAGGTAATATTGAATTTAATAATATTTCTTTTGGTTATGATGAAGATAAACTAATTATAAAGGGATTTTCTGCTAAAGCTAAGGCTGGTTCTAAAATAGCGATTGTAGGACCTACAGGGGCCGGAAAAACAACAATGGTAAATTTACTTATGAAGTTTTATGATATTGATAAAGGTGATATTTTAATAGATGGAATATCTATAAAAGATTTATCTAGAGAAAATGTTCATGATTTATTTACAATGGTGCTTCAAGATACTTGGGTATTTGCGGGTTCTATTAAAGATAATATAAAATATAACAATAAAAAATTAAGTGATAAAGAAGTAGAAAACGCATGTAAAGTTGTAGGACTGGATTATTTTATCAAAACACTACCTAAAGGATATGATACAGTTTTAAGTGAAGTAGAGTCTTTATCATCAGGACAAAAACAGCTTCTTACAATAGCAAGAGCTTATTTATCTGATAAACCATTTTTAATACTTGATGAGGCAACAAGTAGTGTTGATACAAGAACTGAAGAACTTGTTCAAAACGCTATGGATAAATTAACAAAAGGAAAAACGAGTTTTATAATTGCTCATAGATTATCTACTATTAAAAATGCTGATTTAATACTTGTCATGAAAGATGGGAATATAGTAGAACAAGGAAATCATGAAGAACTTTTAAAGAAAAAAGGTTTTTATGCTGAATTATATAATTCTCAATTTGAAACAGTAGAATAAAGATATAAAAATATCTTTATTTTTTTGAGTTTTACTGTTGTTGTAATGTAAAAAATGGTGTAAAGCATTTGAATGAATAACATTAATTTATTGAAATTAGTTTTTATTGTGTTATAGTAAAATAAATAAAAGGAGGAATTAATAATTATGGAAAATGTTGAAAAGAAAAGCGGAAATACAGGTCTTATAGTTTTGGTTGTAGTTTTAGTTATCTTACTTTTAGGGGCAGTTGGTTATATTTGCTATGATAAATTTTTATCAGATAAAAATCCAGTAGGAGAAAATCCTAATAATGGTAATATTCAAACAGAAAGTTTAATTACTGAGAATACATTTAAACTATCTGATATTAATTGTGTAGGTACTGATACTGATGTGTGTGAAAAGACAGTTAAGCTTTCTTATAATAATGCTAATCATAATGTTAAACTTATTAAGAAATTAACTGATAGTACAAAATATTCTATTGAAGTATATATTGATGATCAACTTATTGATACTCTCGATGGTGGTGAATTTTATAGTTGGAATGATGGGGACAAAGCAACCGATTGGTTAAAAAATTTAGATGGTTATATTTATGTTATCGATTCAAAGTATTTAGGTATAGTTTATCGTGTTGATAGCGCTAAACCAAGTTGGTTATTAAAATTTTATGATGATACTAAACCCTTTGAAAACAATAAAAAAATTATGGTTGCAAATTATGGTGGTAGTTTAGTTCAAAATAATAAAACATTAACAGATTTAGATGCATTAGAATTTGATGGCACTTCTATAAAGTATTGGTATTATTATTGTGGAGACGATATTAAAACCGATGATGGCTATGTAGCTGCTCAACAACATTCTGTAACTTTTGATGGAAATAAAATAAATAATACTGTTATCAAAACAATTAAGGATGCTATCGGTGGTGGACAACATTCATGTGAAGATTAATAATAGTTTTAAACTAATAAATTAAAGATGGATAATCTGTTTGATATCTGTCTTTTTTATTTGTATATAGTTTTAATTTGTTTTATAATAAATTTAGGTGATATGTATGAAAAAAGTTATCTTAGTTGATGGTAATAATCTTCTTTTTAGAAGTTATTATGCAACAGCTTATCGTGGTCCTATACTTCGTAATTCTAAAGGATTTCCTACAAATGGATTATACGGATTTATAAATATGCTTAACAAGATAATATCTGAGGAAAAACCATCTTATATGATGATTGCTTTTGATAAAGGGAAAACATTTAGGCATGAAAAATATGACGGTTATAAAGATGGAAGAAGAGAAACTCCAGATGAACTTAAGATGCAATTTCCAGTTGCTAAAGAAATTGCTAAAGCGATGGGGATACCTTGTTTTGAAATAGATAATTATGAAGCTGATGATATAATAGGTACTTTTGCTAAAGAAGTTGATCTTAATGATGATTTTATCTCTACTATTATAAGTAGTGATAAAGATCTTTTGCAACTTATATCTTCTGATAACGAAGTTAAGTTGTTAAAAACAAATGATTATATTCGTATGAACGAAAAAACTTTTTTTGAAACATATGGCTTTACTCCTGAAAAGATGGTTGATTTAAAAGGACTTATGGGAGATAGTAGTGACAATATTCCAGGTGTTAAGGGAATTGGTGAAAAAACTGCAATTAAGTTGATTGCAGAATATGGTACTATTGAAAACTTATATGATCATATAGATGAGATAAAAGGAAAAACTAAAGAGAAATTACTTGATGGAAAAGATAGCGCTTTTTTTTCTAAAGAAATTGCTACTATTTATAAAGATGTTCCAATTGATAAAGATTTAACCAAAATAAAATATAATGGTGCTACTTCTAGACTTGTTCCTCTTATGAAAGAATATGAATTCTTTTCTTTACTGAAAAAGATGGAAATAAAAGAAGAAAAAGCTGATATTAGTTATGAAATAGTAGAATCTTTAGATATAGATATTGATAGCGCTTTGTTTATTGAATGTAAAAGTAATTATCATGATAATGAAGTTATTGGTGTTGCTATTACTAATAAAAATGGTAATTTCTTTATTGAAAAAGATAATATTAAAAACTTAGTTATTGATTCTAATGTTAATCTTTATACTTATGATTTGAAAAAACTATTGGTTTTATTTAAATATAATAATATAGAGTTAAATAATAAGATAGATGATTTAAATATAGAGGCTTATATACTGAATTATCCTTTAAAAGATGATATATCATATTTTATGGAAGTGTGTGGATATAGTATTTTAAGTATAGAGGAACTTTTAAAGAAAAAAGGTATTTCAAATGAAGAAATTATTACTAATTTGATTGAAAAATCTATGTTTATTTATGATAATAGAACTAAGTATTATGAAGAACTTATAAAAAATGATTTCTTGTCTTTATATGAAGATATAGATCTTCCTCTTACATATGTTCTATCTGATATGGAATATACTGGTGTTAACGTAGATAAGGATTATCTATTAAAAATGGGTGAAGAGGTATTATTAAAGTTAAAAGAAAAGGAAGAAGAGATTTATTCTCTTTCAGGTAGTAGTGATTTTAATATAAATAGTCCTAAACAGCTTGGTAAAGTTTTATTTGAAGATCTTGGACTTCCTTATCCTAAAAGAGTTAAAGCCGATAGTAATTATTCTACAAGTGTTGATATTTTAAACAAATTAAAAGATTATGAAATAGTTAATAAAATACTGGAGTATCGTAGTCTTACAAAAATACATTCTAATTATATTGTTGGTCTTATTGATTTTATAAAGAATGATGGTAGAATTCATACAATATTTAATCAAACGCTTACAAGAACTGGAAGACTTTCTTCAATGAATCCTAATCTTCAAAATATTCCTGTTAGAGAAGAGTATGGAAGGCTTATTAGAAAAGCATTTGTGCCTAATAATGATTCTGTTATTATTTCAAGTGATTATTCACAAATAGAACTTCGTGTTTTTGCACATATGTCTAATGCTGAAAACTTAATTGATGCCTTTAAAAGCAATATGGATATTCATACTAAAACTGCTATGGATATATATCATATAAGTAAAGATGAAGTTACTTCTAACTTAAGAAGAAATGCTAAGGCAGTAAATTTTGGTATTTTATATGGTATAAGTAGTTTTGGATTATCTGAAGATTTGGGAATGAGTATGAGTGAAGCTAAAAGATTTATTGATAATTATTTAGATACTTATCCAGGTATTAGAGATTATATGGAAAAATTAAAAAAAGATGCTTATGAAAATGGATTTGTGAAAACTTTATTTGGAAGAGTTAGAGTTATAGATGAACTAAAAAGTAATAATTTTATGATTAGATCTTCTGGAGAGAGAATGGCACTTAATACTCCGATTCAAGGAACTAGTGCAGATATAATTAAAATTGCAATGATTAACGTTTATAACAAATTAAAAGATAAAAATTTAAAAGCTAAAATTATCATTCAAGTACACGATGAACTATTAATAGATTGTCCTAAAAATGAAATGGATAAAGTTATTGAAATAGTTAAAAGTGAAATGGAAAACGCTTGTAAATTAAATGTGCCATTAAAAGTTGATATAAACTATGGTGTAAATTGGTACGAAGCGAAATAGAAAGGATGTAGTATATGCCAGAATTACCTGAAGTTGAAACTGTAAGACGTGCTCTTCTTTTAAAATTAAAGGGTAGAAAAATAAAGGACCTTACAGTTTTACACAATAATGTTTTTCAAGATCAAGATGTTGAGAAAATTAAGAAACAAATAAAAGGTCAAAGCATTATTGATATTCTTCGAAGAGGTAAATGGCTAGAGTTTGTGCTTGATGATTACTATTTACTTAGTCATTTACGTATGGAAGGAAAGTATATTTATAGAAAGCTTGATGAAAAAGTAGAAAAACATCAATTAGTACTATTTAATATTGATGATGAGTTTTCTCTTAGATATAGAGATGTTAGAAAATTTGGCAAGATGTATTTAGTTAAAAAGAATGAACTGGATAAAAGTCCTTTAGCTAAGTTAGGACTTGAACCTTGGGATGAAAATTTGAATATTTCTTATTTGAAAGATAAGTATAAAAATAAAAGTCTTCCTATAAAAACTGTATTACTTGATCAAGAAATAGTTGTAGGAATAGGTAATATTTATGCTGATGAAATACTTTTTCTTTCTAAAATAAATCCTTATAAAAAGGCTAAAGAATTAAGTGATGAAGAACTTTTGCATATAATAGATAATACTAGGAAAGTGTTAGATAAAGCAATTGAAGATGGTGGAACTACTATAAGAAGTTATACTTCAGAAGAAGGGGTAACTGGTAATAACCAAAATAATTTATATGTTCATCAAAGACAAGGCGAAGATTGTTTGATTTGTAAAGCTAAAATAATAAAAGATCGCATTGGAGGAAGAGGTACTTATTATTGCCCAAAATGTCAAAAATTGAATGATTCAGGCGGAAATATTTGACATTTTATATAAAATATGTTATAATTTTGCCAGTTGTTAATAATGGGGGTTTTAACAGCTGAAGAAGTCTCGTTGTTTTCAACGGGACTTTTATAATGAGGGGTGTTAATATGAAAAATAATTATAGTGAATTATTCAATCAATTTATTGCTGCGAGAGGAATAGAGAATTCTGATGTATATTCTGATACTTTAATGAGAGATTTTTTTGATTGGATTAAAGAACGTAAAACTATAGGTAATAAGTATTTGTCTCACATTAGTGATTTTGGATTGTTTCGTGATAGTAGTTGTTTTGCAGAAGTAAATAAGGGTGTCGATGATTCTGTTACTTTACCATGTCATACTAAGTTAGTTTCTCCATATATTGATAAAAGTATCATTGATAATCCTGAAAGAATTGTTGATGGTAAGTTTTATATTGATAAGAAGCATGTGCTTTCAATTGTTAGTACAAAAGATATAAAACTTAGAGTAATCTCAAATGGAGAAATTATGACATATATGACTCAAAATCCTTATAATAGTGATATGTTAGATGGCTGGGATGTTTTACATAATTCAGGTCGTAATGATATTATAGTTGGTGTATACGGTAATACATATGATTGTGATAGACAGGAAAAAATAGAAAACTTATTACTTTTTAAGAAAAAACTTAATCATGTAAGAGAGTTTGATTATACTTTTTGTGATGAATATTTTTATGCTATAGGTAGTTCTTCTAGAAGACCTAAGTTAAGATTTAGATAATTGAAGATATTTTGTGATATCTTCTTTTTTTTGTTTACTATTTTTTTTAAAAATATTATAATATAAGGGAATTGTATTGGAAGAAGTGATATTATGAAATTATATTTTTATATTGCTCAATTTTTTATAGCAATATTTGTTGTGCTTTTATATTACAAGTTTGTAGAAACAAAAGGTATAAAAAAATATACTAAGAATAATTTACCTGTTGATTTAAAACTGCTTATAAAAACTCAAAAAATAGATGTAAAGAAAATAAGTTATGCTAAACTTATGAGAGTTGTTTCGATAGTAAATGCAGTAGATATTGGAATAGTTCTCTTGATAACTAATATAACTGAAAACATTCTTTTAAAATTTGTGATTGCGATTCCTTTAATATTTGGAATGTTATTTTTAAGTTATAGTGGTATTGGTTTGATATTAAAAAGGAAAGGAATGACAAAAAATGAATCATAAAATAATTGAAGAAAAATGGAAAAAATATTGGGAAGAACATGAAACTTTTAAAACAGATATCAGAGATTTTAGTAAACCGAAGTTTTATGCGCTTGATATGTTTCCTTATCCAAGTGGAGTAGGTATTCATGCTGGACATCCTGAGGGATATACTGCTACAGATATTGTAGCAAGAATGAAGAAAATGCAAGGATATAATGTTCTTCATCCTATGGGTTTTGATGCATTTGGACTTCCTGCTGAACAATATGCTATAAATACTGGTAATCATCCTAGTAAATTTACTTATGATAATATAGATACTTTTAGAAAACAATTAAAGAATATTGGATTTTCATATGATTGGAGTAGAGAACTTACTACTTGTGATCCATCTTATTATAAATGGACTCAGTGGATATTTAAAAAACTGTATCAAGATAATTTAGCTAAAGAAGTTGAAATGCCTGTTAACTGGTGTGAAGAACTTGGAACAGTACTTGCAAATGATGAAGTAATAGATGGAAAAAGTGAACGCGGAGGTTTTCCTGTAGTTAGAAAAAATATGCGTCAATGGGTAATTGATATACCAAGTTATGCAGAAAAATTACTTGATGGACTTGATGAGATAGATTGGCCAGAATCAACAAAAGAAATTCAAAGAAATTGGATTGGAAAAAGTGAAGGAGCTCTTGTTGATTTTAAGATAAAAGATAGTGAGGATACTTTTACAGTGTTCACTACAAGAAGTGATACTTTATTTGGTGCAACATATTGTGTTTTGTCTCCTGAACATGAATTAGTAGATAAAATAACTACTTCTGATAACAAAGAAGAAGTAGAAAAGTATAAAAAAGAATGTGCTTCAAAATCTGATTTAGAGCGTACAGAACTTAACAAAGAAAAAACCGGAGTATTTACAGGGGCTTATGCAATAAATCCTGTTAATAATAAAGAAATTCCTATTTGGATAAGTGATTATGTACTAGTTACTTATGGAACAGGAGCTATTATGGCGGTTCCTGCTCATGATACAAGAGATTATGAATTTGCAAAGAAATTTAATATTGATATTATTCCTGTATTAGATGGTGGAGATATTGCTAAAGAAGCATATGTAGGAGATGGAGTTCATATTAATTCTGATTTCTTAAATGGATTAAACAAAGAAGAAGCTTTAGAAAAAATGAATTCTTGGCTAGAAGAAAATAATATTGGTAAAAAACAAGTAAACTATAGACTTAGAAATTGGATATTTGCTAGACAAAGATACTGGGGAGAGCCAATACCAATTATACATAATGAAGATGGTACAGAAACAGTACTTGATGATAAAGATTTACCTTTGATGCTTCCTGAACTTGAAGATTATTCTCCGAGTAAAGATGGAAGCAGTCCACTTTCTAAAAAAGAAGACTGGGTTAATGTTACTTATAATGATAAAAAAGGAAGAAGAGAAACTTCTACTATGCCCGGTTCTGCAGGTTCTAGTTGGTACTTTTTAAGATACATTGATCCACATAATGATGAAGAGTTTGCAGACTATGAATTATTAAAACATTGGATGCCTGTTGATTTATATATTGGTGGTCCAGAACATGCGGTTGGGCATTTACTATATTCTAGAATGTGGAATAATTATTTATATGATAAAGGTTTGGTGCCTTGTAAAGAACCATTTAAAAAGTTGGTTCATCAAGGAATGATTCTTGGTAGTAATGGTTTAAAAATGGGAAAACGTCATCCAAAATATGCAGTTGATCCTAACGATATTGTAGATAAATATGGAGCAGATACATTAAGATTTTATGAAATGTTTATGGGACCAATCGAAGCTGATAAACCATGGTCTGACACTGCTGTTGAAGGTACAAGAAGGTTTTTAGATAGAGTATGGAGACTTTATACTGAAGAAAATAAGATAAAGGAAGAAGATAATAAAAATCTTGAACAAGTTTACAATCAAACAGTAAAAAAAGTTACAGAAGATTTTGAAACACTTAACTTTAATACAGCTCTTGCTCAAATGATGATTTTTATAAATGCAGTTTATAAAGAAGAAGTATTTCCAAAAGAATATGCAGAAGGTTTTGTTAAACTATTAAATCCTGTAGCACCATTTATTACTGAAGAACTTTGGGAAATGCTTGGTCATAATAAAACTATTGCTAATGAATCTTGGCCAACATATGATGAAGAAAAAACAAAAGAATCTGAAAAACAAATTGCAGTACAAGTAAATGGTAAGGTGCGAGGTAATATAGCTATTACTGATAGTGATTCAGAATCAGAAATTAAAGAAAAAGCTTTAAATAACGAAAATGTAAAAAAACATATTGATGGTAAAGAAATAGTTAAAGTTATAGTTATTAAAGGTAAAATAGTTAATATAGTAGTTAAATAAATAAGAAGAACTTTGAAATATAAGTTCTTTCTTTACGTAAAAAAAATATAAAAATTTGAAAAACTGTGTTATTTTTTGATACAATGGTAATGGTGATAAGAATATGAAGAAGACTGAATCAGTTTTAGAGAAAATATACAACTATTCTTTAGAAGAAATAATGGGACAATCTTTTGGAAGATATTCTAAATATATAATACAAGATCGTGCTATACCTGATGTACGCGATGGATTAAAACCTGTTCAAAGAAGAATTCTTTATGGTATGTTTAGAGAACGTAATACTTATGATAAACCATATAGAAAGAGTGCTAAAACTGTTGGACATATAATGGGTAATTATCATCCGCATGGTGATAGTTCTATTTATGATGCAATGGTTCGTATGAGTCAGTGGTGGAAACAAAATACGCCTTATATAGATATGCAAGGTAATAATGGTTCAATTGATGGAGATAGTCCTGCTGCAATGCGTTATACTGAAGCTAGACTATCTAAAGTATCTAATGAACTTTTAAAAGATATAGATAAAGATACTGTAGTGTGGGCTCCAAATTTTGATGATACAGAAATGGAACCGACTGTGCTTCCTGCTAAGTTTCCTAATTTACTTGTTAATGGTGCTACTGGAATAAGTGCGGGTTATGCAACAAATATACCTCCACATAATCTTGGAGAAATAATAGATGCAACTATAAAAAGAATTGATAGTCCAAATTGTAGATTAGAAACAATTATGGAAATAGTAAAAGGACCAGACTTTCCTACAGGGGGAGTTGTATATGATACTAAGGGAATTGTGGATGCTTTCACAAGTGGTAGAGGAAAAATAACAGTACGTGCTAAAATAGATTTTGAAAAAGTAAAAGGAAAAACTAATATTGTTGTTACAGAAATACCATTTGATGTTTTAAAAAGTAATATTGCTCGTAAAATAGATGAGATAAGAATAGATAAAAAAATTGAAGGTATTTCAGAGGTTCGTGATGAAACTGATAAAGATGGTATAAGACTTGTTATAGAACTTAAAGCTGGTGCTAATACTGATTTAATTCTTAACTATTTGTATAAAAATACTGAGCTTCAAACGACATATAACTATAATATGATTGCTATAGTAAATCGTAGACCTAAACAACTTGGTATACTCGATATATTAGATGCACACTTAGCTCATTATAGAGAAATAGTTTTAAAAAGAACTGCTTTTGATTTAGCACATGCTAAAAAAAGACTTCACATTGTTGAAGGTTTAATTAAAGCTATATCTATACTTGATGAAGTTATTCGTGTAATACGTGCTAGTAAAAATAAAGCTGATGCTAAAGATAATTTAGTTAAAGAATTTGGTTTTACTATCGATCAAGCTGAAGCAATTGTAGTTTTACAGCTTTATAGATTAACTAATACTGATATTGTTGTTCTAGAGGATGAACTTAAAAATTTAAATATAATCATTGCAGCTTTATCTAAAATACTTGAAGATGAAGAAGAACTTAAAAAAGTTATGAAAAATGAACTTAAAACTATGAAAAAAGAATATGCAACACCTAGAAAAACAGTTATATCAGAAGAAGAAGCGACAATTAAAATAGATGAAAAAGCTATGATTCCTAGTGAAGAAGTAGTAGCATTAATAACTAAAGATGGTTATGTAAAAAGAACTTCTATGAGGGGATATAAAGCAAATACTGAAGATCCACTTTTAAAAGAGGGAGATTATGTTATTGGATTATATCAATTAAATACATTAGATACAGTATTGTTGTTTACTAATTTAGGAAATTACTTATTTTTACCAGTACATGAAATACCTGATATTAAATGGAAACAACTTGGTAAACATATAAGTAATATAATAAAACTATCGGAAAACGAAGAAATAATTGGATGTATTCCTGTTAAAGATTTTAGTCAAAAAGTTGATATAGTTATAGCTAGTAAATTAGGTATGATTAAAAAGACATCACTTTCTGAATTTAAAGTTAATCGTTACTCTAAACCAATGTCTTGTATGAAATTAAAGAATAACGATGAAGTAGTTAGTATTTTTACTTCAGAAAAGAATAATATTTTTGTAGCTACTAACAAGGGATATGGTCTTTGGTTTGATATATCTGAAGTACCAGAATCAGGTATTAAATCTTCAGGTGTTAAATCAATTAATTTAAAAGGTGATGAAGTAGTAAGTGCAAGTAGTTTTGATGATTCTTTAGAATATGTAACTATATTTACTGATAAAGGTACTGCCAAAAGAGTTAAGATAGAAGAATTTGAAAAGTCATCAAGAGCTAGACGTGGTTTAGTAATCTTAAGAGAAGTAAAAACTAATCCATATAATGTACTAGATGTTCTTTTAGTTGAAGGTAGAGGGCATATAGGGTTAAAACAAGGAGAAGATATAAACTTTATAAAGAATACAGAAATACCTATTTCAGATCGTTATAAAACAGGATCTACTATTTCTAAACAAGCTGTTGAAAGAGTATTTATACAAAAAGATTTAGAAACTTTAGAAGAAGTAGAAGAACAAGATGATGAAGAAGAAAAAGAAGAAATAATAGAACAGCCTCATCAAATATCTCTTCTTGAAATAGATGACAGATTAAAAGAAATAGAAACTATTATAAAAGATAATAGGTAAGAAAAGCATACATTAGTGTATGCTTTTAAAGTGTCAAGTATATTCATCTTATATTTTATATGTCTATCTTTTGTGGTAAAATATTAATAGGTGGTTCTAATGGATAAATATATAGATTTATATCTTGATTATCTTATGTATCAGAAACATTATTCTGATTTAACCATTTTAAATTATAGGGATGATTTAGAATTCTTTAAAGAATATGTTGATAAAAAAAAGATTCCTTTTTTAGATATTGATTATTCTTTTATTAGAAAGTTTTATAATTATTTGGATGATAAAAAGTATTCTAAGAATACTATTTCTAGAAGAATTAGCTCAATAAGAAGTTTTTATAAATATTTAGCTAGAAATGGTTATGTAAATTACAATCCGTTTTCACTTACTAAAGGTCCAAAAAAAGATAAGCTTTTACCAAAGTTTTTATATTACAATGAGCTAGAAGAGTTATTTAATGCTTGTGATCTAGATGATTTTTATGGTGTTAGGGATCGTTTGTTATTAGAAATGCTGTATGCTACCGGTATGAGAGTTGGAGAACTTGAAAAGGTTAAAGTTAAGGATATAAATTTATATGATAATTCTATTAAAATACTTGGTAAGGGTAATAAGGAAAGAATTGTTTATTTTGGAGAGTATGCTAGAGAAATACTTGATATGTATTTAGATTTAAGAGATGATTCTTGTGAGTATTTATTTATAAATAACAAAAAAACTAGGCTTACAGCTCGTGGTATTAGATATATACTTGATAAAATAGTAAAAGAAGCTTCTTTAAATACTAAAGTTAGTCCTCATATGTTAAGACATTCTTTTGCAACACATTTACTTAATGAAGGTTGTGATTTACTAAGTGTTCAAGAACTTCTAGGTCATGAATCACTTAGAGCTACTCAAGTATATACACATGTTACTAATGATAGATTAAAGGATGTTTATTTAAAAAGTCATCCAAGAGGAAATGTAAAGGTAGGTAATGATGATGAAATTTAATAAAATAATAGAAAAACTAAAAGAGTATGATTTAATTATTTCTTATGATGAATGTGATTTAGAGTTTTTAGATATTTCATATGATTCTAAAGAAGTTAAAGATAATTATCTTTTTATATGTAAGGGAGTTACATTTAAAAAAGATTATTTAGAAGATGCTATAAAAAAAGGAGCAATTTGTTATGTTAGTGAAACTGATTATGAAGTTAGTATTCCTAAAATAATAGTTAATGATGAAAGAAAAGCACTTTCTATTCTTGCTGGACTTTTTTACCCAGATAATTTATTTAAAATAGGTATAACAGGTACCAAGGGTAAAACTACTACAAACTATTTTGTTCACAATATATTAAAACATCATTTAGGATATACTCCAGGAATACTTGCAACACATTATTTTTATAATGGTAAGGAAGAAGGGGAAAATCATTTAACGACTCCTGAAAGTTTAGAACTTCATAAGCATTTATGCACTATGGATGAAGCTGGTTTAAAATATATGTCTATGGAAGTATCTAGTCAAGCTTCTAAACATAATAGAATTTTTGGAATGACATTTGATATAGGTTGTTTTTTAAATATTAGTCCAGATCATATTTCTCCTCTTGAACATAATGATTTTGATGATTATTTTAATTGTAAGCTTGATTTTTTAAAGAAATGTGACACAGTTATTGTTTATAAACATACTGATTATTTTGATAAAGTAATTGAAACTGTAAAAGACAAAAAGGTAATTACATTTGGTTTTAAGGATGCTGATTATATAATTAGTGATATTGTAAATGATAAGGGATTATCTTTTGAAGTAAATGGTAAGAATTATAGAATTAGTATTGCTGGAAGATTTAATGTTATTAATGCAACTTGTGCTATAGTAATTGCTGATCTTTTAGGAATATCTCATGAAAATGTTTTAAAAGGTCTTATGGAAACTAGTGTTTCTGGAAGAATGAATGTGTTTGATTCTGGAATATGTCCTGTTATAATTGATTACGCTCATAATGAACTTAGTGCTAGGGCTTTATATGAATCTTTAAAAGAAGATTATCCTGATAAAAATATTAAAGTAGTATTTGGTTGCCCTGGTGATAAAGGTATCAATAGAAGGAAAGATATGGGATTACTCGCTGGAGAATATGCAGATTATGTATATTTAACAGCAGAGGATCCTGGACATAGTACTGTTTCTGACATTTGTGCTGATATAATTAAATATATTGAAAAGTATCATAGTAATTATGAAGTAATAGAAGATCGTAAAGAAGCTATAAAAAAAGCACTTCATGATGCTACTAAAGATGATGTTATTGCTTTACTTGGAAAAGGTGATGAAAACTACCAAATGGTAGATGGTAAGTGGCTTCCATATGAAACAGATATTGTCATAGTACAAGAAGAACTTAGTAAAGTGTTAAAATAATTCTAAATAATTGTTTTATATGATATAATTTAAGTAGGTGAATAGGGTGGAAAAGATATATAAAGAGACAAGTATTAACTATGTATTTTATGATAATGGTTCTAAAGTCAATTTGATTTTTTTGCATGGTTGGGGTCAAAATATAGAAATGATGATGCCAATTGCTAAGCCTTTTATTAATAAGTATAATGTTTTAGTAATAGACTTACCAGGATTTGGTTTATCTTCTGAACCTAAAGAAGCATGGACTTTATATGATTATGCAGAAATGGTTAATAGTTTTGTTAAAGAGTTAAAAATGGATAATCCTATTTTAATAGGACATTCATTCGGAGGAAAAATATCTATTTGTTATGCTTTAAAATACAAAGTTAAAAAACTTGTTTTACTTGCTAGTCCTTATGATAAAAAAATATCTAAACCTACTTTAAAAATGAAACTATTTAAAATCTTAAAGAAAACTCCATTTGCTAGTATTGCTAAAAAACATATGGGAAGTACTGATTATAGAAATGCTAGTGACATGATGAGAAATGTACTTGTTAAACATGTTAATACTGATTTAAAAGAGGAAGTTAAAAATATAAAGTGTCCAACATTGTTAATTTGGGGAACTAAAGATGAAGCAGTTGATTATGAAGATGCTGTTACTTTAGAAAAATTAATACCAGATTGTGGACTTGTAACTTATGATGGTTGCACTCATTATGCTTATTTAGAACGTCTTAATCAAACTATAAGTGTTCTTGAAAGCTTTATAGGAAGTGGTAAATAATGAAAATATATTTTATATTGTCTTTATTAGTATCTTTTTATTATCTATATCTAAAAAATAAAAAGATTATGCATATGTTACAACAAAATTACTATAATGATGATAATAGATATTTAAAATGGTTAGAAAATAATTTTAAAAAATCTTTTATTAATTTGGATCTTCTATTTATAGTTTTTATTCCATTATGTTTTATAAATAGTAGTATTTCACATATAGTTTTATTTGTAATATTATACGTTTTGTCATATATAACTTATAAAAATAAAATTAAGGGAGAACAATCTAAAAAACCTTTAGTAGTTACTGCTAGAGTAAAAAGATTATATGTAACAGAATTAATTATTTATTTATTAGTGATAATACCTATGATAATTAATTTTAAAGAACTACGTATTGATATTTATTATCTTATAATTGGACTTATGATATTTATGAATTGGTATATCATAGTTTTTGCTAATATTATAAATAAACCTGTTGAAAAGATGGTATTTAATCATTTTAAAAAAATGGCTAAGAATAAACTTTCTAGCATGATGGATTTAAAAAGAGTGGCTATTACAGGTAGTTATGGAAAGACAAGTTCTAAAAATATATTAAATGATATATTGAATGTTAAGTATAATTCTTATGCTACTGAAAAAAGTTTTAATACAATGAATGGACTTATGATTTCTATAAATAATAAACTCGATAAGTTTACTGATGTTTTTATTTCTGAAATGGGTGCTTTTAAAAGAGGAGAAATAAAAGAGTTATGCGGTTTAATTCATCCTCAATATGGGATACTTACAATTATAGGAACTGCACACTTGGAAAGTTTTAAAACTCGCGAAAATATACAAAAAGCAAAATTTGAACTTATTGATGGTTTACCTAGTGATGGTATTGCAGTATTAAATATGGATGATCCATATCAAACTAGTTATGATATTAAAAGTGATTGTAAAAAAGTTTGGGTATCGCTTAAGAATAAAAAAGCTGATGTCTATGCTTCTGATATAAAGTTATCTGGTGATGGAACAAGTTTTAAAGTTACTTTTAAAAAAGCGCAAGAAAGCTGTACTCTTGAGACTAAACTATTAGGTGATGCAAACGTATATAATATATTACAGGCAGTAGCTCTAGCTTATAATTTAGGACTTGATATAAAACAAATTCAAACTGGTGTTAAAAGAATTAAGCCTATTGAACATAGATTAGAATTAAAAAAATTTGGAGATATTAACATAATCGATGATGCTTATAACTCAAATCCAGTTGGCGCAAAGATGGCTGTAGATATACTTGGTATGATGAGTGGTAAAAAAATAATTGTTACACCAGGAATGGTTGAGCTTGGTGATAAACAATATGAATACAATATGGAATTCGGTAAACAAATAGCTAAAGTTTGTGACGAAGTTATTCTTGTAGGAGAAGAACAAACAAAACCAATACTAGATGGATTAAAAAAATCTAAATATAATGAAAAGAATATTCATATTTTAAATGATGTTAAGGAAGCTTTTCCTCTTATGAAAAAGTTAAGTGGAAAAGAAACTAATGTGCTTTTAGAAAATGATTTGCCTGATATATTTAATGAATAGGAGTTGATTAAATGAAAATTAAATTAGGAGTTATGTTTGGAGGAGAAACAGTTGAACATGAAGTAAGTATTATTTCTGCGCTTCAAGCAATACAAAATTTAAATAAGGATAAATATGAAGTTATACCAATATATATTGGAAAAGATAGAACTTTTTATACAGGTTCTGTTTTAACTGAAATTGATACTTTCAAAGATTTTGAAGTTAATAAAAAGAATGTTAAAGAAGTATCTTTATATAAAAAGGGTAATAAGTTTTATTTACAAAATACTTCTGGATTAATTAGAAAAGATATTACTGATGTTGATATAGTTCTTCCGGTTGTTCATGGTAATAATGTAGAAGATGGTACTCTTGCAGGCTTCTTAGATACAATTGGAATTCCGTATGTTGGACCTCATGTTCTTGGAGCTTCTCTTGGACAAGATAAGGTTGCTATGAAACAAATTATGGCAAGTGGTAATATTTCTATTGTTGATTATACTTGGTTTTTTGATAGTGAGTATTTAGATGATAAAGACAAAATTTTGAAAAATATTAAAAAACTAGGATATCCAGTTGTAGTTAAACCTGCAACTCTTGGTAGTAGTGTTGGAATTACTTTGGTAAAAAATGAAAAGACAATAGAAAAAGCCATTGAAGAAGCAATTTCTTATGATAATAAAATAGTTGTTGAAAAAGCTGTTGAAAACTTAGTTGAAGTTAATGCTAGTGTACTTGGTAATTATGAAAATCAAAAGGTGAGTCCACTTGAAGAAGTAATGGGTCTTGATGAAATACTTAGTTATTCAGATAAATATTTAGGTGGATCTAAGACAAAAGGTGTAAAGAGTAGCGGAAGTAAAGGAATGGCTTCTACTAACAGAATTATTCCTGCGAGAATATCTAAAAAGTTAACAACTGAAATACAAGAAACTTCGAAAGAAGTGTTTAAGTTATTAAATTTAAGTGGTGTTTGTAGAATAGATTATTTAATCGATAAAAAAACTGAAAAGTTTTATGTTAATGAACCTAATACTATACCCGGTAGTTTATCATTTTATTTGTGGAAAGAAGCAGGACTTGAATATAAGGATTTATTAGATGAAATGATTAGTATTGCAATAAAAGAGTATAAGAATAAATCTAAAAAGACAATGAGTTTTGAATCAAATATTTTAGCAGGTTTTTCTGGTAGTAAAGGTTCAAAGGGTTTGAAGGGTGCTAAAAATTAATTTATTGTTATTTTTAACTTTAATAATAAATAACTTCTATATAATTATTAAAAGAGTGTAAAGTTTTACATTCTTTTTTTTGTTTTTTTACTTTTTCTGATATAATAAATATTGGAGATGATAGTTATGGCACTTAAGTATGATGAAAGTAGTATTAAAATTTTGGAGGGTCTTGAAGCAGTACGTAAAAGACCTGGTATGTATATTGGGTCTACTGATAAAAGAGGTCTTCATCATTTAATATGGGAAATTGTTGATAATTCAATTGATGAAGTTATAAATGGTTTTGGAGATTATATAAATGTAACTTTACATGAAGATGGTTCCTGTTCGGTTGTGGATAAAGGTAGGGGGTTACCTGTAGGGATGCATGCAAGTGGAAAAAGTACTCCTGAGGTTATTTTTACTGTGCTTCATGCCGGCGGTAAATTTGAAACTAGTGGTTATAAAGTTTCTGGAGGTCTTCATGGTGTTGGGGCTTCTGTTGTTAACGCACTTTCTTCATGGCTTGAAGTAACTATCGCCCGAGATGGATATGAATACTATATAAGATTTGAAAATGGTGGTAAAGTAGCAGTTCCTTTAAAGAAAGTTGGTACCACAAACAAACATGGTACTATGGTAAGATTTATGCCTGATTATGAAATATTTAAGGGTGCTAGTTTTTCATATACTACTGTTCGTGAAAGAATGCAAGAAAGCGCCTTTTTATTAAAAGGACTTACTGTAGAACTTGCAGATATTGAAGATCAAAAACATGATAAATTTCATTATGAGGATGGGCTTTTATCATTTGTTGAGATGATTAATGAAAATAAAAAGTCACTTCATAATGTATACAGCTTTTCTGGAAGCAAGAATAATATTGAAATGGATATAGCTTTTCAATATACAGATTCATACAATGAAAATATTATATCTTTTGTTAATAATGTAAAGACTGTTGATGGTGGTACTCATGAAGTGGGCTTTAAAACAGCACTTACTAAAATATTTAACGACTATGGTAAAGCGAATGGTTATTTTAAAGGAAAAGATAAAGGATTTGATGGAAGTGATGTAAGGGAAGGGCTTACTGCTGTTATATCACTTAAAATACCTGAGTCTCTTCTTCAGTTTGAAGGACAAACTAAATCTAAATTAGGAAGTCCTGCAGCACGTACTGCAGTGGAAGCTGTAACTACTGAAAAACTTCTATTCTTTTTAGAAGAAAATAAGGCTATAGCTACTGAAATAATTGAAAAGTCTTTAAAGAGTAAACAAGCTCGTGAAGCTGCTCGTAAAGCTCGTGAAGAGATTAGAAAAGGTAAGAGTAAGGGTGCAAAAGAAAAACTTTTATCTGGTAAACTTACTCCTGCGGGAGGTAAAGATAAAAATAAAAATGAATTATTCTTAGTCGAAGGTGATTCTGCGGGAGGTTCTGCAAAGCAAGGAAGGGATCGTAAGTTTCAAGCTATTTTACCTCTTCGTGGTAAAGTTTTAAATACAGAAAGGGCTAAGACCGAAGATATATTTAAAAATGAAGAGATAAATACAATGATTCATACTATTGGAGCAGGTGTTGGATCTGATTTTGATCCAGAGGATATACAATATGATAAAGTAATAATTATGACCGATGCTGATGATGATGGTGCACATATTCAAGTGCTTCTTCTTACATTCTTTTATAGATTTATGAGGCCATTAATTGAACTTGGTAAACTTTATATAGCGCTTCCTCCTTTGTATAAGATAACATCTGGTAAAGAAATAACATATGCTTATGATAATGAAGAGTTAAAAGAAAAGACTGAAGGTAAAAAGTGCGAAATACAAAGATATAAAGGTCTTGGTGAAATGAATTCAGATCAACTTTGGGAAACTACTATGAATCCTCTTACTAGATCTATGATAAAAGTTAATATAGATGATGCACTTCTTGCAGAGAAAAGAGTTAGTGTTTTAATGGGAGATAAAGTAGAACCAAGAAAAGAATGGATTGAAGAAAATGTAGAGTTTTCTTTAGAAGATAATTATAAGATTTAAGTTTTAAAAAAATAGTTTTATTCATAAACTTAATTAGAGGTTATTATGAATAATGCTATTTTATTTTTTTATAATATTAATGTTTCAGGTATAAAAAAAATAAATGATAATTATTATTTTAGATATTTAAATGATAATTATGGCATTTATTTATATAATCGTGATATTATTGATAGCATTTATTTATATAATTTAAATTTAGAAATTCTAAATAGAGGTATAAATGGATATATTATTATTCCAACTACGACAAGGGAAATTTTATTTATTTATGAAGGTAAATATTATATTCTAATGAAATTTCCTTTTATAAATAATAGAACAATTACTTATAATGATATAGTTAGCTTTAATATTGAAGTAGATAATAACAAATATAAAAAACTTGATAAATCTAATTGGGGAGAGTCATGGTCTAATAAAATAGATTTTATAGAATATCAGTTTGATCAAATGAAGAATAAATATCAAATACTTAATACATATATTGATTATTATATAGGTGTTTGGGAAAATGCTATAGGTTATTTTAATAATAATGTTAATATAAGTCATAAAAAATATGTTTGTCACAAGAGAGTATCAGTAAATATGGATTTATATGAATTTTTGAATCCTCTTAACTTTGTTATTGATTTTAAAGAAAGAGATGTTGGTGAATATTTAAAATCATTTGTTATTAATAAAAACTTTTCTTTTGCTTCGTTTGATAAATATTTAAATGGAATATCAAGGGATAGTATTATTTTAATTATATCTAGACTTTTATTCCCTTCATATTTTTTTGATTTATATGAAAGTATTATTGTAGATAGAACTGATGAAAAACAAATTTTGGAAATAATTAATAAAAAGAGTAATATTGTACTGCTTTTAAAACATATATTTAATAGTGCCTCAAATATGAACATTCCATATATTGATTGGATAAAAAAAGAGACTAGTTAATTAACTAATCTAACTTCTTTTATTTCTGGAACTCTTTCTTTAATAGTTCTTTCTATTCCTTCAGTTAATGTCATATCTCTTAAAGCACATCCAGCACATGCTCCTTGAAACGCGACATAAACAATACCGTTTTCGATTTTTATAAGTTCAATGTTTCCACCATCATTCATTAAGAAAGGTCTTAACTCATCTATTACTTCTTTTACTTTTTCTTCCATTTCAATCACCGTTTATAATTATATAATTAGTTTATACTTTTGTAAAGTGACAAAACTTTTGAAAAAAGAAGAAAAATAGGGTATAATAATGTTGGAAGTGGAGCTTATGTCAAAGTATAAAGTTGGAAGTATTGTTTTTGGCACTGTAACTGGTATAGAAAACTATGGAGTATTTGTCAATTTAGATGATTACTATACTGGACTTATTCATATTTCAGAAATATCGCATGGTTTTGTTAGAGATGTCAATGATTTTGTTTCTTTGGGTGATACTATAAGAGTTAAAGTTATAGATGTAGATGACGAATCTTTTCATGTTAAACTAAGCATTAAAGATATTAATTATAAAAGTTTGACACCAAAGAGAATGAAGATTGAAGAAGTAGGTAGTGGATTTGGTATTTTAAGTGACAATTTAAATAAGTGGATTGATGAAGCAAAAAATAGTATAAACGATAATAATACAGTAAAAAGTTGAAAAATAGTTTAATTGTACTTGACAAAAAACTTATAATATATTATATTTATAAGCGTCAGCAGTTAAATTAATGGGCGATTAGCTCAGTTGGTTAGAGCACTTGCCTTACAAGCAAGGGGTCGGGAGTTCGAGTCTCTCATCGCCCACCATTTTTTATGCCGAAATGGCTCAATTGGTAGAGCAACTGACTTGTAATCAGTAGGTTCCGGGTTCAAGTCCTGGTTTCGGCACCATTTTTTTGGAGCGGTAGCGAAGTGGTCAAACGCGGCAGACTGTAAATCTGTTCCTTCGGGTTCGATGGTTCAAATCCACCCCGCTCCACCATTTTTTTGCCTCGTAGCCAAGTGGTAAGGCATCAGACTTTGACTCTGACATGCGCTAGTTCGAATCTAGCCGAGGCAGCCA
>CAMVED010000010.1 GCA_947166445.1 uncultured Mycoplasmatota bacterium | reverse complement strand
TCTGTTATTTTTTTTCATTTTTTTATCTCTCTCCTCCTTCTATTAAAACGACTAGCTTTTATTATCTGTAATTTTATTATAACACAATATATAAAAAAACTAGAACTATTTTAGAACCAAAAAACTGGTTTACACCAGTTTTATTTTTTTCTATCATATTTTTTTATTTGATGAACTTTACCATCTTTTAAAGATTTAGGTACATTTATTATTCTTTGATTAGAAGAACCTCTATAACTAAGAGTTAAACTCTTTTTATTAATTTCAAATGGGCCATCTACTAAAACATCTACATATTTTAATAATTCTCTCATGTCATCAACTTTCAAAAGATTTTCAAATGTAAATCCAGAATATGCCCAAACATTTAAACCTTTCCCTTTAGCATATTGTGCTATTTCTGTGCAAGCTTCTGCCTGAAAGAAAGGATCACCTCCAGATAAAGTTATACCATCTTGTAAAGATAAATTATCAATTTCTCTTTTTACATCTTCTATATCTACTTCAATACCAGCATTGAAATCCCATGTTTCAGGATTGTGACATCCTTTACAGTGGTGAGAACATCCTTGAGTCCATATTACTGATCTTAAACCTTCTCCATCAACAATACTATCTACTAAAAGTTCTTTTGTAGCTAATCTTATTTTCATCTTAAGCTTTTCCGTGTTTTACTCTATCGTGTTCTTCTGCACGTTTTCCATTATTGAAACGATCTACTGTACCTACCAAATAACCTGTGATTCTTCTTATTCGTTCAAATTTAACACCATCTGCCTCAGTTCTTCCGCATCCTGGACACATATCATTAATTACTCCGGTAAATCCACATACTGGGTCACGATCAACTGGGTGGTTAATAGCACCATAACCAATTCCTTGTTCTTTCATTTGTCTTACTATTTTTTCAAATGCTTTTACATTTGTAGTAGGATCTCCATCAAGCTCAATATAAGAGATATGTCCAGCATTAGTAAGTGCATGGAATGGAGCTTCAGCTTTGATTTTCCTATCAATAGTTATTTTATAATATACAGGAATATGGAATGAGTTAGTATAATATGCTCTATCAGTAACTCCTTTAATTTTTCCATAAATAGATCTATCAATTCCAGTAAATCTTCCAGATAATCCTTCTGCAGGTGTTGCCAAAAGCGTAAAGTTAAGTTTATATTCTTTTGCATAGCTATCACATCTGTCTCGCATAAATTTAATGATTTCATAACCTTTTTTCCAAGCTTTTTCACTTTCTCCATGATGTTCTCCAATTAATGCTTTCAATGTTTCAGCAAGTCCTATGAATCCAATACTTAGTGTTCCATGTTTTAATATATTTCTAATATTAGAAGTGTTTTTTAAGTTTTTAGAATCAATCCAGATTCCTTGACCTAACAAGAATGGAAAATTATATACTTTTCTTTTACATTGAATTTCAAATCTTTCAAGTAATTGATCTTTTACTAAATCCATCATTTCAGCAAGTTCTTTGTAGAAACCATCCCAATCAGTTTTATCATTATTAAGTATTCCATGTTTAATGCCAAGCCTTACTAAATTAATTGATGTAAATGAAAGATTTCCTCTTCCAGGAGTAATTGCCTTTGCTTCATCTACTACATTAGCCATTACTCTAGTACGACATCCCATATATCCAACTTCTGTTCTGAAATCACCTTTTTTATAGAACATTTTGTTAAATGGAGCATCTAAGAATGAGAAGTTAGGAAATAATCTTTTAGCAGATACCTTGCATGCTAATTGAAATAAATCATAATTTGAATCTTTTTCATTATAGTTTACTCCTTCTTTTACTTTAAAAATTGATACTGGGAAAATTGGAGTTTCACCTTTTCCAAGGCCTGCTTCAGTAGCAAGCAAGAAGTTTTTAATAACCATTCTTCCTTCAGTACTTGTATCTGTACCAAAATTAATTGAAGAAAATGGTACTTGTGCACCTGCTCTAGAATGCATTGTATTTAAATTATGAATAAAGCTTTCCATAGCTTGATAAGTTTCTTTGTCAGTCTTTTCAATAGCTTTTTTATTAGCAAGTCTAAATATTTTTAAAATTCTTTCTTCTTCTTTAGCATACTGATCAAGAATACTGATATCAAAATCAATAGTAGCAGCTTTATCAATTTCTTTTTCTATTTTATTTACTTTAATAAAATGTGAAAAACCTTCAAGATCTAAATAATCTTTTATAATATTTTTTAAATTCTTTTTGTAAGATTTAACAACTCCAGGAGCCATATAGTAATCAAATGCAGGTATAGATTGACCTCCATGTTGATCATTTTGATTTGCTTGAATAGCTATAGCAGCAAGAGCAGCATATGACATTATACTATTTGGAGTTCTTAAAAATCCATGTCCAGTTGAAAATCCACCTTTAAATAGTTCATTTAAATCAATTTGGCAACAAGTAGTTGTACCCATTGGCATAAAATCCATATCGTGAATATGAATAGCGCCACTGTCATGAGCTTCTGCAAATTTATTTTTCATTAAATAACTTTTGGCAAATTCCTTAGTTAATGTACTACCAAATTGAAGCATAGTACCCATAGCAGTATCGCCATCAACATTAGCATTTTCTCTTTTAGCATCAACATCTTTAGCATCTTGCATTCCTAAACTTTCAATTGACTTTAAGAATTTGTGTTCTTTTGTTTTAAACACTTCTCTTGATTTAGTTCTTAAATTTCTATAATTTGAAAAATTTTCATAAACATCCATGTATTCATATTTTTGAAGAACCTCTTCAATTAAATCTTGAATACCTTCTATTTTAATAGATTTAGCATCTATATATCTTTTTTCTATTTCTTTTAAAACTTTTTCATATACTTTTGTAATATCTTTATCTGTATATGAAGAGTTTTCTATTGACTCAAAACCTTTTTTTATTGCAATAGCAATTTTTTCTTCCCTGAAGTTTGTTTTCTTTCCATCTCTTTTAACTACTGTTAAATTTCCGATTTTTTCATTTAATGCAATCATTGTTTTATCCTCCTACTTTTTTATTTTGCAATTCTATATTAGCATAGTTCTACAAAAACAATGTGTTGCAATTGCAACAAAGTAGAAATTTTTACAAAAAAATAAAAATAACGATTTTAAACCGCTATTTTAAAGGATTTTTATAAATAAATAACTTGTCGTTATTCTTGTCAATTGTTTACATAATTGATTTTATTTCTTCTTCTAAATCATCTTTTGATCTAAATCCAAGAAGTTCTTTTTCAACTTTTCCATCTTTTATTAATAGTAAATATGGAATAGACATTACTTTATATTGTTTAGCTAGTTCTTCATTTTCATCAACGTTTATTTTTAAGATATTGATACCTTCCAATTGTTCTAAAACAAATCCTAGCATCTTACAAGGACCACACCAGTCTGCATAAAAATCTATTAAATATAGTCCTTTTAAATCTTCAAATTTTTCTCCTTCGTATTGTTTTATCATATAAAACTCCTTTCAGTATTTTATTTTACCCTTTTTTTCTAATTTGTCTATATAATTTTTATTAATTACTTTGTGTTTTAATAATGAATCTATTATTTCTTTATTTGTTTTTTCTTTATCTGTATCGTCATAATCCTTAGTAATAATATAAATATCCTTTAATGAATCATTCATATTCCCTACTATATTAGAAAGTCCTGGAGATGAATTTACTATTATTGGTGTTAGAGTTGAATCTTCAAATAACTCTTGATTAAATATAGGTTGTTTTGCAAAAAATAAAACTGCAAAAATTATTATATAGGTTTCTATTAATCCTACTATAAATCCTAGTATTTTTGAAGGTATTCCGAGTATTATAGTCATTTTTAGTATTTTTTCAAAAATTCCAGTTATTTTAATTAAAACTATTAAAACAGCACTAAATAATAGTAATAAGCTTAAAAATGCTGCTAACTGATAGAATAATATATTAAGTGATTTAAGCCCATTAAAACTAAAAAATGGTAAGTTAAAACTCAAAAAATCAGCAATTGGATTTTTAAATATCCAAGCAAGTATAAAACATATTATGGTGCCTACAAGTACTACACTTTGTTTAAAAAAACCATTATGGGCACCCGCAAGACCTCCTGAAAGTAAAACTATTATTAATAAAACATCTACAAAATTCACAAAATCACCTCTATAATTATATATACATTTTATAATTTAATTATTAATTGTCTAATTCTTCTAATATATAAGTACTATATCCTTCATATTTATAACTGGCATCAATACCTTTCATAAACACTTCCCTATCATTGATTCTATCAGTTAAAGCATTTTTTAATAAAAGCATAATTTCAGTTTCTTTGACAGGACTTCTTTCCATAGCAAATAAATACTCTTCTTTATCAACCTTGCACCAATTAATAACCATCCCTATTTCTTTTTTTAACATCATATCTAGCCAAATACGAGTGCTTCTGCCATTACCTTCTCTAAAAGGATGCGCTATATTCATTTCTATATATTTCTTCATTATATGTTCAAAATTATCTTGAGGCATGGAATCAATTTTAGATAATACATCATCCAAATACATAGCAGATGCAAAACGAAAATTACCCTTTGCAATATTTTCTTTTCGAATTTTTCCAGCGAAATCATAAATGTCTGAAAATAAACACTCATGAATAGAACATAAACCTTTTGTCGTTCCAATTTCAAATTCATCTATTTTATTTGTATCAAACAATTCTATAGCTTTTAATTTAGTTATTCTTTCTTCCTCTTTAAAAAGCTCAAGTTCGCTTGAAATTCCAAGTTTATTATCCAACATTATTATCACCTCATCATTCACCTATATTATACCATAAAATCATGTTTTTTTCTATATTATAAGCATAAAAACTAAGAATAAATCTTAGTTCTATTTTTTACTATCAAGAGAAGCCTTAGCACAAGCTAGTATTGCAGTAGGAACTCTATATGGGCTACAAGATACATAATCTATTCCAAGTTTTGATAAGAATCTAATACTATCCTCATCTGCGCCTTGTTCACCACATACTCCGAGTTCTAGATTTTCATTAACTCTCTTTCCTTTAACTATTGCTTCTTTTATTAATTTTCCTACTCCTTTTTGATCTAATTTTTCAAAAGGATTAAAAGTCATAATTCCTTTATCATAATAATCATTTAAGAACTTACCAGCATCATCTCTAGAAAATCCATATGTCATTTGAGTCAAATCATTTGTACCAAATGAGAAAAATTCAGTTTCTTTAGCTAGAGAATCTGCAATTAATGATGCTCTAGGTATTTCAATCATAGTTCCTATCATATAATCTTTTTTAGATTTATTAATTATATTACTATATACATCATCAATTATTCTTTTAGCATAGTCTAACTCTTCTTTAGTTCCCACTAAAGGAATCATGATTTCAGGTTTTACTAATATTCCATTTTCTTGCGCTTCTTTCATTGCTTCAAAAATAGCAGTAGCTTGCATTTCTATAATCTCTGGATAAGTAATACCAAGTCTTACACCACGATGTCCCATCATAGGATTGAATTCTTTTAAATCATTAATACGTTTAATTATTTGTTCTTTTGAAACATTTAATTCAAGAGCTAACTTATATACTTCGGTTTCATCTTTAGGTAAGAATTCATGAAGAGGTGGATCCAGTAATCTAATTGTAACTGGCAATCCATTCATAACTTCAAATAGTTTTATAAAATCGTTTTTTTGATATGGTAATAATTTACTTAATGCTTTTTCTCTTTCTTCTTTAGTTTCAGAAATAATCATTTTTCTCATGTTTAAGATTCTTTCTTCTTCAAAAAACATGTGTTCAGTTCTACATAGTCCTATACCTGTAGTACCAAGTTCTAAAGCTTTTTTGGCATCGTTTTCATTATCAGCATTAGCACGCACATCAACAATGCCCATTTCTTTAATATATTTTACAAATCTTTTGAATTCATCAGATATACTTGCATCTTCTGTAGAAAGTTCTCCAAGATATACTTTCCCGTTTGTACCATCTACACTTATATACTCCCCTTCTGCTATTGAACCATTATCATATTTTATTGTTTTACTTTGTTCATCAATTTGTAAGTTTTCACACCCTGATACACAAGGAGTTCCCATACCACGCGCAACAACTGCAGCATGACTAGTCATTCCACCTCGAACTGTTACAACTGCTGAAGCTTTATTCATTCCTTCAATATCTTCTGCTGATGTTTCAGTTCTAACAAGTATTAAATTTCTTTCACCTGATTCATAAGCATTCCTTATATCCTCACTAGTAAAGTATACTTTACCTGTTCCTGCTCCAGGAGATGCAGCAATACCAGTTGTTATTACTTCTTTTGTTTTTAAATCTTCTTCTTTAAATGTTTTATGAAGCACACTATTTAAATCATTTGCTGAAACTCTATCTATTAAATCTTCTTTTTTAATCAGTTTTTCCTCATACATTTCAGTAGCTATTTTTATAGCAGCCCTGCCAGTCCTTTTACCATTTCTAGTTTGCAATATATATAATTTTCCATCTTCAATAGTAAATTCCATATCTTGCATATCTTTGTAATATTTTTCAAGCTTTTTACTATACATATAAAGTTCTTCATAAATAAGTGGTAGTTTTTTCTTTAATGTATCTAAATTTTCTGGAGTTCTAACACCTGCTACAATATCTTCACCTTGAGCATTCATCATATACTCTCCAAATAAATGATTTTCTCCAGTAGCAGGATTTCTACTGAATAATACTCCAGTAGCAGACATATCATTTAAGTTACCATATACCATTTCTTGAACATTTACTGCAGTACCCCAATCATCAGGAATATCGTTAAGTTTTCTATAATATTTAGCTCTTTCATTATTCCATGACCTAAATACAGCCATAATTGCTTCATTTAATTGTTCTTTTGGATCACTTGGGAATGAAGAACCCGCTAAAGAATGATATTTTGCTTTATATAAGAATACTAATTTTTTTAAATTATCTTCAGTAAGTTCAGTATCATATTTAATATTTCTTTCCTTTTTGAACATCTCTAATATATGCTCAAATTCATCTTTATCAAAACCTTTTACTACATCGGCATACATACTTATAAGTCTTCTATAACAATCTAATATAAACCTTTTATTATGTTTCAAATCAGGAGAATTTACTATCTCATCATTTAATCCTAAGTTTAAAATAGTATCCATCATACCAGGCATTGATGCTCTAGCGCCACTTCTTACAGATACTAAAAGAGGATTTTTAGGATTTCCAAATATTTTACCAGTTTCTTTTTCTAAAGTTTCAATAGCATCATTAATTTCTAAAAGCACTCTTTCGCTTATTGTCATATCGTTTTCATAATACTTTAAACATGCTTTAGTAGAAACAATAAAACCTTTAGGAACAGGTAAATGCAAATTAGTCATTTCACATAAATTTGCACCCTTGCCTCCTAGAGTTTCTCTCATATCTTTATTTCCATCTTTAAAATTATATACGTATTTCACTATATCAGCCCCTTATAATAAGAAATGGTAAAAACCACTTTATTTGTTTTGTAAAACTATATATCCATTGCCATCAATTATGTATGATTGCATTGTTTTCTTACTGTAAAAATCATTATTCCTATTTGGTATTAAACTATAATATGATTCTTTTGAAGTCACATATTTAGTATTTATATCTCTACCTATAAGATTGATAAATAAAGTAACTGTATTATACTTGAATATTTTATTATTTGGAAATGATATTTCAAAAGTGTTATTATTGTAATTCATTTCATAATCTGAAGTTATTGTATTATAACTATATAATTTGATAGGATCTTTGTTTATAATTATTTTATCAGTATCTAGTTTAAAACTATCTCCAATTATTTCTGTAATAGTAAATTTGCTTTTATTTGATAAAAGTTTATTTTCGCTACCTGTATTATAATTAATTTTAAAAACAATTTTGTATCTACCTTTTGAAATATATTTAACATCTTTTATAACACTAATTTCTCCCTCTGATAGTTCTTTCTTTTCAGAGTTATAGTCTGTTGATCTTTCTATAATATATTTTCCATCTAAAGTCTCATGCTTAAAAGAGTTTATTACTAAATAAACACCCAATGTTATTGATATTATACTCAAAACTAAACATAAATAACCAAATACTTTTCGCATGTTCATTAGTATACCCCTTTATTATATTTATAAAATTATTATATTACATTTATATGAAATAAACAATAGACATTAGAATTATTTTTCAAAATTAGACATATATTTTACTGGGTGATAATTTGAAAAATATAAAAAGTTTAGTTATTAATATTGTTATACCCTTAATAGTAGGAATTATTGGAAGTTTACTTGGTAATTCTACTATGGGATTTGATAGTATAAACAAGCCTAGTTTTAATCCTCCGGGAATAGTTTTTCCTATTGTTTGGACAATTCTCTATATTTTGATGGGAATATCTTGTTATCTTATTTATACATCAAATAGTTCCAAAAAGACAGAAGCCCTTAGAGTATACGCTCTTCAATTAATACTTAATATGTTATGGACACTTTTCTTTTTTAATCTAAAATGGTATTTATTCTCTTTCTTTTGGATTATTGCATTAATTTCTTTAGTATCAATAATGATATATAGATTCATAAAAATAAACAAAACAGCAGGTTATCTTCAAATACCATATTTAATCTGGCTTATATTTGCATCGGTCCTAAATTTATCTATTTATTTTTTAAACTAAAAAGAAGGAAAACCTTCTTTTTAATTGAATGCAAGTTCTACATTTAAATCTTCATCTTCAAGAGCAATATATAAAAATATTAATCCACTTATAACAATAAATAAAGATGCAATAAACGATAAAAACAATAATTCTCTTTCCTTTTCAGTAGCATTTGGTTTTATATTTTTATAACTGTTATAAGAATCATTTAAAAAATAAAAATATACTATTGCTAATATAGAAAATATAAATATTATTATTTTTCTATATTTTTCTTTACTTACTTGGTCATTAAAAACGAAATATTTTCTTTCTAGTGAGTTAGAATACCAACTTAAAAATATAATACCTATATAGATAAGCCATATAAAATCTTCAATCTTTAACTCTTTTAGCTTTTCATTTAATTCTTCATAATTCATAATAAATTATATGAATGACAAATTTTTTTATAAAAAAAATAGAGATTTCTCTCTATTACACACAAGTATATCCACCATCTATAGGAAGTATTACTCCAGTTACATAACTTGCTTCATCACTTGCTAGAAATATTGCTCCAGCATTAAGTTCGCCTTCTTTGCCATATCTTCCCATAGGTACTGTTTGTTTCATATAAGCTGTAAATTCGTCAGTATTAAGTACAGCACTTGTTAGTTCTGTTTCAAAGTATCCTGGGCATATTGCATTACAAGTTATGTTATATTTAGCCAGTTCTGCTGCTACAGCTCTAGTCATATTTACTACTCCACCTTTTGATGAGTGATAAGCTACTGTTCCCATAGCAGTATTACCTACTAAACCGTACATTGAGGCAATATTTATTATTCTTCCATAATTGTTCTTTTTCATAATATTTGCAAAAGCTCTAGTCATTTTAAAGACACTTGTTTGATCAGTTGCTATAGTAAAATCCCATTCTTCATCTGTCATATCTAGTACTCCTGCATCTTTACTTGATCCTGCACAGTTTACTAGAATATCTACTTTCCCAAATTCTTCTTCAGTCATTTTAGCAGCATTATCTATATCAGAAGTACTTGTTACATCACATTTTATTGCTAAAACTTTTGCTCCTTTTTCTTCTAATTCTTTTTTTAATTCTTCTAACCTTTCAATTCTTCTTGCAAGTATTACTAGATTAGCACCTTGATTTGCAAAAGCTCTTGACATTTGCATTCCTAAGCCACTTGATGCTCCAGTAATTACTGCAACTCTTCCTTTTAAATTAAACATATTTATTCCTCCTTAAACAACTCTTTTAAATAATTTTTCTAATTCATAAAAACTATAATTAATCATTACTGGCCTTCCATGAGGACAATGATATGGATTTTTACATGTAAGAAGTTTTTCTATTAATTTATTAGCTTCTTCAAGAGATATATAATCATGAGCTTTTATAGACATTCTGCAAGCTGTATGAGCCGCTAATCTATCATTAAACTTCTCTCTTTTAAAATCATTTTCAGTAATAATTATTTCTATTATCTTTCTAAGTATTTCTGTAGCATAAATTTTATTCAACCATTTTGGATGTTTTCTAATAACAATAGTATTTAATCCAAATTCTTCATAATTTATTCCGATACTTTCAATTAATTCTTTTTTATCTTTTATTTTTATATATTCATCTTTTGTAAAAGTAAGTTTTATTGGTACAAGTAAGTCTACTGTTTCTACTTTCTCTTCACTCATTTCTTTAAGTATTCTTTCGTAATTAATTCTTTCATGAGCTGCATGCTGATCTATTATATACATACCATCTTCATTTTCTCCGAATATATATGTTTTATCTATGATACCCATTGCATTAATTTTCTTTAGTTTTTCTTTTTTTACTTCTTTTTCCTCTTCATAAGGTGTTACTTCTTCTTTAGTTTCAAAATTAAATGATATTTCTTCGAAAACTGGTTCTACTTCGACTTTTTCTTTAAAATCAACTTCTGTATTAATAGTAGTTACTTCATTAATATTAGCTACTGGTCTATTAGCTTCTTTTATTTCTGGTACTAATACTAGCTTTTTTAAAGCAGAGTCTATCGTTTTTGTAATAAGTTCTTTTAATTCTTCAAGTTTTGAAAACTTAATATCCATCTTTGTAGGATGAACATTTACATCTATAATTGATGGATCCGCTTCAATATTTAATACCACAATCGGACTTTTCCCTACCATCATATATGTGTGATATGCTTCCTGAATAGTTTTTACAACATTTGTATTTTTTATATATCTGCCATTTACCAAAATAGTAATAAAACCACGTGAAGATCTATTTACTTCAGGATATGATATATATCCGCTTATATCATAATCACTATCTGAGGCTTCGATTTTTATCATTTTTTTAGTTACTTCAAGACCATATATACTATTTATTACTTTCAATAAATTACCAGAACCATCTGTGTTTAAAAGTATTTTTTCATTATTAGTTAATACAAATTTAATATCTGGTCTTGATAAAGCCATTTTAGTTAAATAAAATGAAATATTAGCTAGTTCTGTATGTAAATTTTTTAAATACTTTAATCTTGCAGGTGTATTATAAAATATATCTTTTACATTTATCTTTGTACCTTTTCTTAAATGTGACGATGATGTATTTATAATAGTTCCGCCTTCTATTTCGACAATAGTACCATCTTCACCATTAGATGTTTCAATAGTCATTTTAGATACTGATGCAATTGATGGAATTGCTTCACCGCGAAAACCTAATGTTTCTATATGAAATAAATCTTCATCAGTATAAAGTTTACTCGTAGCATGACGTTTTAAACAATTCACTGCATCTTCTTTATTCATTCCAAAACCATCATCAGTTACAGTTATTTCTTTTGTTCCCGATTCTATTAAATCAACCTTAATATAAGATGATTCTGCATCTATTGAGTTTTCCACTAACTCTTTAACTACATTCATTAGTGTTTCTACAACTTCTCCTGCTGCTATCTTATTAGAAAGATTGACATCCATTACTTTTATTTTATTTTCCATTATTCTCCCAAATAAGTACAAAGTTCATTAAAAGAATATGCAGTATTTGTTGGACTATAATCATCAATAACCAAATCATCTTTATAATACGCTTTTATGCATATAAGTTCATCTTTAGAAGGTTCAGGATTATCAGAGGTACCTTTACATTTCTTAGAAATCGTTGTACCAGGTTCTCCAGGATTATCAATACTAGACTCAACAATACATGTTGCATCTTTAATATATTGCTGCTCCATTTCTTTATTAAGTTCTTCGTTACTCAATGAAGCATTTTTATCTATAATTGCTTGCCTAACAGCATTTTTATAACTATCCAAATTAAGGACATCACCTTTTTTTCTTAATGTAATAGTAGTACCATCTAGATCAGATATACTCAGTCTTTTTCCATTATATGATAAATCTTGTATATATCTATCGAAATCACTTGACTGGCTACTACTTATTGTTAATGTAGGCCCAGTAAACACATCACCACTCATTGCAAGCACAGTTCTATAATTAGCAAATGAAGTTTGTAAAGCATCATGTAAATTAAGTAAATCTTTCTGATCAGCTTCTCTCCTATACCTTGTAACCGCTAAAGAAGCCATTGTAGTTAAAATACCAAGTATAACAATAACCGCTAAAATTTCTACTAAAGTAAAACCTTTATTTTTCATACTATCACCTCTTATAATATTTTAACAAATATAGAAAAAAAAAGAAACATTTTAAGTTCTTTTTCTAATTTTATTTTTATTTTTTAACTTATGCATACACTTTTCAATCGAATCTGAATCCAAATAGTTTTGAAGTTCATTCTTTGATTCTAAATTATATATTTCTTCTGAAGTAGTAATTGAATCAGCATTTTTATACAAAAAATACCTCTTTAAAACATAATTATCCAAAACAATGACTATTTTTTCTTTAGAATCTCTATCAGTTTTTTCATAATTTATATAATCTAATTTATATTCAATTTTATATCTATCACCTGTTTCATAAATATAAATCACTAGTTCTTTTCCAACCATTTCATTATAAATATTTTTTATAGATTTACATATTATTTTTCTATCTTCTTCATATATAACACTTTGATTCAAACTATCTATATCACAATCAGGTAAATATGCATTCACCATATCATATATTCCTTCTATATCTTTTTGACATAAAAACCTAAAAGCACTTGTTTTATTCTTCATATAATCACCAATATATTATATGGTTGATTTAATATATTTATTTGAATAAACAATATTCTTTTTTAGACTTTTTTTGCATAACTTTAATTAGGTGATCTTATGTTAGCTACATTAGTTTCAGTTTTAAAAGCTTTAGTTCTATTTAAAACATCATATTCTAATAATGTTTTTAAAGAACCTCTAAAAAAAGAAGAAGAAGAAAAATATATAAATTTATTATTAAAAGGAGATAAAAATGCACGCGATATATTAATAGAACATAATCTTAGATTAGTTGCACATATATGTAAAAAATATGAGAACACAAAAGTAGACAATGACGATCTAATAAGCATTGGTACTATTGGATTAATAAAAGGAATTGATTCATATTCAAAAGAAAAAGGTACCAAAATAACTACATATTGCGCAAAGTGTATTGAAAATGAAATACTTATGTTTTTCAGGAGTAATAAAAGAAACAATAACAATATATCTTTAGATGAGCCAATTGGTTATGACAAAGAAGGAAATGACATTACCATACTTGATGTATTAAAAACTCCAAAACCTGATTATGTAGAAGATATGTATACTAAAGATAGTATAAAGTTATTAGAAAAATACTTAAAAAAACTGTCAAAAAGAGAACAAGAAATAATTATCAAAAGATATGGCCTTGGTAATGAAGATGAACACACTCAAAAAGACATAGCAAATGATATGAATATTTCTCGTAGTTATGTATCAAGAATCGAAAAACGTGCTATTACTAAAATATTTAGAGAATTTGCAAAAAATGAAGAGAACAAATAATAATCACTTCATTTTTTTATTTTTTTATAGTACAATATGTTTGGTGATTTTATGGATGTAATTGGTATCATTTGTGAATATAACCCTTTTCATAAAGGACATATTTATCACATTAAAAAAGTAAAAGAAATGTATCCTAATTCAATAATTATCGCTTGTATTTCAGGTAATTTTACTGAACGTGGTGAAATAAGTGTTTTAAACAAATGGGATAAAACTAATATCGCTATTGATAATGGTGTCGATTTAGTAGTGGAACTACCTTTTGTTTATGCTACACAAAGTGCTGATAAGTTTGCATATGCTTCCTTAAAAATATTAAATGAATTAAGAGTTAATAAAATTGTGTTTGGTAGTGAATGTAATGATATAGAAAAGCTAAAGTCTGTTGGCAATGTGCAAATTAATAACCCTGAATTTGAAAAAATTGTAAAAGAACATCTAGATACTGGAAATAACTACCCTACTAGCTTATCGCTTGCTTTAAAAAGATTTAACTTTGATAAAATAGATAGTCCTAATGATTTACTTGGTATATCTTATATTAAAGAAATAATTAAAAATGATTATAGTATAGAACCAATCACAATCAAAAGAACTAATAATTACCACGGTAATAATACAGGTAATATACTTAGTGGTAGTGAAATAAGAAGTCTAATAAAAGAAAACAAATCTGTTAAACAATACATTACATATGATAAGAATATTCTATATAAAAATACTGAGTATTTTAAGTTATTAAAGTATAAAATAATTACTGATAGTAAAAACTTAAAAAACATTGAAGGTGTTGATGAGGGTATTGAAGGAAGAATACTAAAGTATATAAATAGTGTTAATTCACTAGAGGAACTGATTAATAAAACTAAAACTAAAAGATATACATACAATAAAATAAATAGAATGTTTATACATATTTTAACTAATCTAGAAAAAAATGAATGTAACTTAGAATTAGATTATATTAGAGTTTTAGGATTTAACGAAAATGGTAAAAAATACTTAAATAACATTAAAAAAGATATTTCTAGACCAATTATTACTAAATATAAAGATATAAATAGTCCTCTTTTAGAAATAGAAAAAAGAGCAAATAGTATTTACTCTTTAATAGTTAATGATCCAAATATTATTACAGAAGAATTTACTAAACCTATATATAAACATTAGGTTTAGTTTTTTTATATAATATCCCCACTTATCATATTCTTTAATACTTTGAAGTATTGTTTAAATATACCTGCTTTTTTTATATCTGTATCAGTTATTAAATCTACTTCCTTAATTATCTTTGAATCTGTTTTTAAATATAGTGTTCCCAATGTATCTCCTTTTTTTACTGGAAAACTTATTTCTTTTAGCTTTATATAATAAGTATACTTCTTAGGATTAGATCCTATTTTATTTGTTATATTTATATCTTCTTTAACTAATAAATTTATTTTATCTTTGTCGGCTTTAGGTAATGATATTTGTTTTATTATTTGATCTTTCTTTATTATTGTTTTACTTGTGTATTGATTGAAACCATAATCTAAAAGTGCTGTCATTTCGCTATTTCTTGTTCTAGTATCATTATACCCGAAGCTTATTGCTATTAATCTTAACCCATCTTTCTGAGCGGTAACTGCTATAGAAGATCCAGCATTATCAGTATAACCTGTTTTTAACCCATCCACTCCCTTATAAAATTTAACCAACTTATTCGTATTAGTAATCCAAGTTTTATTATTAGTATTTTCTCTTACATAGCTCTCATACTTACTTGTATAATCAAGTATTTTTTTGTGTTTTAAAAGTTCACTAGCTATTATTGACATATCATAAGCTGTTGAATAAGCCCCTTCTTCGTCAAATCCTGTACAATTTACAAAATTAGTATTTTTTAAACCTAATTCCCTTGCTTTATTATTCATTTTTTTTACAAAAGCCGCTTCAGTACCACTTATTCTTTCAGCCATAGCAACCATAGCATCATTTGCACTAGCCATAGTAATTCCCTTCAAAAGATCGTCTACCGATATTTTTTCACCCTCTTCAAGCCAAAGCTGCGTACCACCCATTTCTTTTGCATTTTTACTAATTGTCAGTATTTCACTAGTTTTTAAAGAACCTTCATCAATTTTTTCCATTATTAGTATTAAACCCATCATTTTAGTTAGAGATGCAACACTTGTTCTTTTGTTCTCATCTTTACCATATAAAACCTCTTTAGTATCGTAATCGATCAGTATCGCAGAACTAGCATTTGGAGTAAAATCGCCATCATTAGCAAAAACTACTCTTGGTAACAATACTAAACTTATAATAAATAGAAATAATACTTTTTTCATTAAACTCACCTACTAAATAATATGAAAAATTTGTCAAAAAAGAATAATATTATTTATATTCCTTTTGAATATATTTAATAATATAGGAAGTGATAGTATAAATAATAAAAGATTAATAGTTATACTATTTTTAACGATATTTGCTGTTTCTTTATTTGGTTTAACTAAAACTTATGAAAGTAGACTAATATCCAAAAACAATATTGAGGTAATGACTAACTATGGACTATTTAAAAATGTATTAGGTTTCAAGAAAGAAAATCGTGAGCGTTATATAAGATACTATGAAAAAAATCAAAACTTAAATCATGAAGATATTGTAACACATGTAAATATTGGTTTAGATTATGGATTTTATAATTATATAAGAAATTGTGATATTTCTAAAGATATACTGATTTTAGTTAATAAATACTCTAAATTAGATAAAAATTATGTTCCAAATGATTTGGAGGAAATTAATTCAAAATATTTTATATATGGTAATCAAAATAAAAGAATGCTTAAAAAGGAAGCAAAAAATGCTTTTGAAAGGTTAAGTGAAGCATCAATAAAAAATCGTACTCCAGTATATGGTCAGAGTGCCTATAGATCATACGAATCACAAGATATATTATATAAGAATGAAGTTAAAAATGATGGATCAGAAAAAGCAGATAGCGATGTAGCAAGACCTGGTCACTCTGAACATCAAACCGGACTCACAATTGATGTTAGTTCTAATAAAACCGGGAATATGTTAGATTTTCAAAACACTGATTCTTTTAAATGGATGCAAAATAATGCCTATAAATATGGTTTTATTTTAAGATATCCTAGAGGAAAAGAAAGCGTTCATGGCTATATATATGAATCATGGCATTATAGGTATGTTGGAATCAAAGTAGCTAGGGATATGCATGACAATTATAGCAATCTTACTTTTGACGAATACTATTATAGATTTATAGAAAAATAAAGAACACTTTTTAGTGTTCAAATAATCCATGTATTTTTTGACGCGTTGCATCATCTATTTCATTTAATTTCCATTTGTCATCAACTTTTTTTAAAGTAAAATCAATAGTATACTTAACTCTATCATTAGCATTTTGTAACTGAGTTAAACGATAATCAATATATTTAGAATTAGAAATATTATCAGTAACATTATCTACGGCATCTTTTGCATCATCTGTAGCTTTTTCAATTCCCCCTTTTGCTTCTTCTGCTAAACCTTCTGAATCACTATTATCTTCTTTAAATTCATCTCTATTATTATTAAAATAATCTTGAGATTCTTGATTTGCTTTATAATAATCATAAACTTCTATTTCAACAGTCACAGTTGCATCATTACCATCGATTTTTTCATCTTTTATATCATATGTCATGTCCTTATATTGTCTTTTCATAATATCGCTATATGTAGTTCTTTGAGAATCATTCATCATAGCATCAGAATCAACCATTTCCTTTAATTGCCTAAGTACAGTATCATTACCACTAGTATAATTATCAAGAAAACTTTCTACCTTTCTTGTAGGGGTGTTATTCATAGAACATCCACTTAAAACAAACACTGTCATAATACATGTAAGAAAAACAAAAATTTTTTTCATATAAAATCCTCCCATTTGTATTATGAGAGGATTTGTTTTTTTTATACTAAAATCTATCTAACTCATCTTTTTTTCTTTTTAAAACCACAAAACCGATAATAACAAAAACCAAAACTAAAGAAAATATAACTGCTAACACATTACTACTAATGATTTTCTTATTAGGTTCCTTACTATCTCTAGATGCTTCGGCTTGTTCAGTTTGCTCACTCTCCTCTATATCATCCATAGGTTCAGTTTCAATACCAGGTCTTTTAACTCTAAATTTAATTGAAGAATTACTAGACATATTATTCCAAATATAAGTATTATTATTACTCGACTTAGCATTTGAATAAAGAACATCCAAATCTGTGTTAATACTAACTTTAATACTATCAGCTCGATGAGAGCAGTAAAAATCTGATGCTTCGAATGAAATACTTGAACCATTATTATTATAGTTCTTATTAGCAAAGCATTCATTAATTATTCTGCTTTTTGATAGAAATAAATATGAATAATCGTGTTTTAAAGTAATTAAATATCCATTGTTTGTAGTTGTTCTACTCTTTTTATAACGAACTTCTTCTTTTAGATCAAAATATATTGGATCATTTACTATAGAAGTTAAGAAATGATAATCACCATCATTTTTTACATCCTTACTCTCCACATTATATGTAATTGTTTCATAAAAATGTAAGCTTTTATCTATTCTCAAATTATAATTAATGCTACTAGCGCTTACATTAAAAGTACTAAAGCATAAAAGTATAGATACTATTAAAAGCAAATATCTTAATTTCATAAAAACCTCCTATTAAATTGAAGTATTACGTTTTTTAATATTAGTATAGAAATATAATCCCGAAATAATAACCAACACAGTTAATGCAATCATTATATATACAAAAATATTAGAGTTGTTACTATTTTGAGTAGCGTTACCATTATTACTATTAGTGTCTTCTTCATTAAATCTTTTAGAAAAATCAATTTCTAAATATACACTAGCAGTTTTTGCATTGGAAGAATTAATATTCCATGTAAAAACATTATTCTCAGAATCAACTCTATCTGCATTATTCGCAACAACAACATATGGAGTAGACACTTTTATATCAAAATTTCTAAATGCGCATGTTAATCCTTTACTAGTAGAAAAAATTGTTTTTGAATCTTCATTAATAATATTATATAGCTTGAAACAATTTCTAACTAAACTTGAACGATTATGATTATTAAGTTTAAACTTACCAGTTGTTTCTATAGTTTTATTATTATCATCATTTTTTACATCGTAATAAGAAACACCAGTTTCTTTTGTCCTGTCTTTCATCCATAAAGGCACCTTAAGATCTTGATCATAGTATAAAGGCACTGGAAAACCATTCCAATTTTTATATTTATTATATTGATTAGTATCTTGTTCATATACTTTAATATTTTCAACAACACTATCTTTATCAATAGATATATTAGCAGTAGCACTACAACCTGTTAAAAACACAATTCCAATTAGTAATGCATATATCTTTTTCATATTGCCTCCTTAAGCCTTTTTAATGATTATATAACCTATTGTAGCAGCAGGCTTTATATATTTATCAAAATTATAGACACCATCACCTTTAGTATTAGATCTATTAACACCCGATATTGCTTTGTTAGGATCTTGAACCCATACATCGCGTCCATCATGTCCAGCAAGTACTATATAATGCCCACCTGCAGTCCAAAAATTATTAAGTCCATCTACTGTTGCATTAGTCACGTTAGCAATTACTAACGAATCGCCCCTGTTAAGTGCAGTCATAACCTCTTCATGATCTTTTGTCGTAACTGCTTTTAGACCGTATTTTTCAGCAGCTTCTGTAAAATATGTATGCTTATCAGTTGAACAAACTTTTGAGGCTTTTGCAAGCTCTGTAGGATCATGTTTTTCATTCAACAAAGTTGATACTACCATAGCCATAGAAGTAGGTCCACAACCACTATCAGCTATAGTACCTCCACAATATGCATCAGAATAATCAGCTTGATTATAATCCCATATTTTCCCATTTTTATATGTTCCGCTTCCACCTAAAGAACACGAATTACCAGAACTTGAAACTCCAGTTATTTCAATACCATCTGCATAGAAAAATTTTAAAATTTCATCAAAAGTTTTTCCTTGATCAGTAGCCATATAATGAGATCCATTTTGACTTAAGCCATATTCGTGACCAGCATCAGCAGCAGTTGTTAAATACGTAGAAGGCATTGTAAACGTAGCTTTTTCCTCAGATGGAGTTTTAATAAAAGTACTAGTACACTGAGAACCATCACACTTACCATAAAAACTGCTATATTGTGCCGAAAAGTAATTTCCATTGTATAGCATTATTGAACCTTTTACATCCGCTAAAGCTTCTTTAACCCTAGCTGATGCTTCTTTTGCCATTACCTGAGCTGAAGTACTGTTTTCAATACTCTTTTTACAATTATCTGTCCTATTTAATGCGTAAGTTTTAGCGGCAATCGCCAGTGCTTTTAAAGCTTCAGGATGTGCTCCACCATTCTCTGCAGTAACCACTCTTTCAATGTAATCATCTAATTCATATGTACCAGCGTAATTACCAGTTACTGTAATACCATTTGGACAATACTCACTACTAGTTGAAGCATAAGTTGTATTAGAACTAGAACCATTAAGGCAACATTGATTATTAGCTAGATTAATAGCATTTGTAGCACTATCATCAGCAGAACCATTAATAACATTAGCTTTAATTCCCGTGAATTGTATAAAATCAGACGAATGAAATAATAAAACTATTTCACCATTGTCATTTATATCAATACCTTCAATTTCACTATATGGAGCACTATAACTTCCTAAATAATCTCCTGTATCCTCATTATACATATCAATATAATTACCACCACTACCCGTACCATATGAAGAAATTGTAACATATACTATTCCCCCATACGCAGCAATATCACCAGGTGTTTTCCAACGCTTTTTAGCAATAGATTTAGCCCCTACTTGTTTTGATAAACTAGAATCATATACATATAAATAACCGGTGCTTGAAGTTTTTCCATCAGCAGCACCTGATGAAGTAACAAACCTATTTGTTAACCTATCATAAGCTATTGAAGAAGTACCATGACCTAACTTCTTTGTTCCTACCACTTTTAAAGTATTAGGATCAATAATAGTAGCTTTTGTATTATCACGAATACCTGAAACAGTAACAGAATAAAGCTGATTATCTAAAGTAGAATATGTTAAACCATTACCATGCCCAACTGCTTGTTTGCTAGCCGATGAGCCTTTAAACGATATGTTACTATCATATTTATGAATATAACCATCCTTTCCCTTAGAACCAGGAGATATCCATTGTACATAATAATAATTATTATAATATGCAAATGATTGAGGATTTTTACCGTTCATATTAATACTTTTAGTACTCCCTGTACTTTTAGATAAAGTCTTTAAAGTTTTCAATGAACTATAAGATTTTTGAGTAGTCGTAGTCGTAGTTGTAGAATTAGCAGTAGTAATAATAGCACTAGACCCACAAGAATTCATAAAATTAGCATTATCCATAAAATAATCATTAGGATCTTGATATCCAGAAAAAAGATCTTTAAGTGTGGTTTTCATTATTTCAAAATGCCCATGTGGACCAGTTGAATTACCAGTACTACCAGCTTCTGCAATTTGCTGACCTTGTGCAACTATATCACCTTTAGAAACAAGCAATTTTGAATTATGGGCAAATCTAGTAAATATTCCACCACCATGGTCTATAACTACATCATGACCATATCCACTACTTGTATCAGTACCAACGACAGTACCACTTTGTACAGCATAAACTGGAGTACCGGTTGAAACCCCTAAATCTATACCAGCATGAAGTCTACCAGCATGCACATCATCAACATTATAGCCGAATTTACTTGTAACTATATAATTTTCAACAGGACTTTTCATTCCACACATAAATTCCAAAACATCTCCAGATCCAGAATAACTGCTGCCTAAAGACCCATTATCACACATAGAAGTAGATATTACTACAATTAAAGCGTTAAGAATAGAAATAAAGATTAAAATAGAAATAATTACTCCAGCTATAATAGAACCAGAAATTATAATCCTTTTACGCATTACAGGATTAAGAAAAAATGAACTGTTTAATAAACTAGAATTAGAATTTGTAGTATTATTTTTATCATCATCAGTATAACTGTTATCGTTATTTGTGGCTTGTTTAGTTAATTCACTATTATTGTTATTATTGATACCTTTTTTATTAAATTTGCTTAAATCATTATCATTATCACTATCAAGATTATTATTGATATTGTTAGAACGATAAGGATTATTAGTATTATTTATACCATTATCATCGTTATGTCTTAACATAGAAGAATTTGAATCAGCTTTGTTAGGATTATGTTCATCGTTTGAAGAATCATTACCAGAATGATCAGAATTAGAACTATTATTTTTTTTCAGATCATTATTCTTATCATCATTATCATCTAATCCCGGCTTTGCTAAATCAGAATTTCTATTATTCTTTCTTTGTCCTAAAGCAGGATTATAGTTTTGATTAATGTTATTATTTGAATCAGACATAGAATAATTCTTATTATTAAAACCTTGTGATAAATTAGGAGTATTATCAAATCCTTGATTTACACTATTAGCTCTAGGAATAGTTATATTTTCGCTAGTTTGAGATGAAGATGAACTATTTAAATTAAAACCATTATTATTGATACTATTATTATTGTTACTATTGTTATTATTATCACTAGTTTGATTAGCCATTATATCACCTCTTTATAGTAAGATTACTACTTTATTGTAACACATATTTTGTCAAAAAAAAAGATATTGTTAATTACAATCAACAATATAACTATTTTTTATATTTGTAGCATCAGCATTCTCATCAGTTGCATTAATACAATGACATTTGATAATACTACCGCTTTCATCTTTTTTGCAAGACTTAAAATATGCTTTAACAGTTCTTGTTTCGGTTGTTTCAGTATCATCAGGCTCTTCGAAACTAATATAACTATTGCTTGTATCATAAGTATATCCATATGGATCAGACTCTGGAATAGTACCAGTTAAATCTTTCATATATATTCTATGTTGATATTGACTAATTTCTTCAAAAGCACTTTCTTCGAATCCGCGAGCACTTTGAATTTTATACATATAAGTAGCAGTAGAAACCATTTCTTCTGCATCAGAAATAAAAGATCCTTCTTTTCCCGTTTGCATTAAATTTATGATATTTGGAGCAGCAAGCATACCAATAATAGATAAAATTACTAAAACTGCAATCAATTCTACTAATGTAAAACCATTTCTTTTCATTAACAACTACCTCCAGACAAACAATCATTTAATTGATCATTTATATCCTCAACATAAGTTTTTTGATTTACATATTTGTTTTTTTCTATACCCAAAACTGCAAACATAACTAAACTAAATAAAATTATTGCAGCGTATACCATAGTAGTTATCGCAAATCCTTTATTATTCATATATACATCTCCTATGATTTTATTATATCAAAGTTTTTTTATAAAAAAAAGATATATTTTAAGAAAATATATCTATTATCTGTGATACTTTATCCATATTTTTAGAAAATCTATCTAACTTATCTTTCGGAGTCATTTTATATTTTATTTTCATTTCTTTTTCAAAATCATTGAAATATATAGGATTTCTATTTAAATACTTATACCAACTAGAGTTTTCTCTTAGAAACTTAATATAATTAATATTAGACTTAACTTTATACTGTATATCTAAATTCATTAATCATCAAAATATCGATATAAAGGCCTTGCTTCATACGTTTGCTTTCTAACAGGTATTTCTTTCTCCTTAGAACGAACAAGATCTTCGATATAACCTATTCCTTTTTGTAAAGAAGCAATTGAGTTTTGTACCTCAGTCATATCAATATTTTTTATACTTTCAAACATATCCTTTAAAGTAACAGTAGAAGTTCCAGCATTTAAATATTTACTCCAGACATCACTATTTTCTCCGTATAATTCATACATATCATAAAAACTCTGCCAAGATGTTTCTCCTTTTTTTACATAATCAGCCAAAATTGGTTTATTTCTAACAAATTTTTTAAAATTTTCTAAAGACATGATAATCACCTAATACATTATATGTATTTTTTATTAAATGTTGTCTTTTAGAGTTAAAGCAACTTTATTCTTTTCTTTATTTATTTCAAGAACTTTACATTTTATAATATCACCTGTTGCCAAAATATCATTAGGATGTTTAACATAGGAATTACTCATATTAGATATATGAATAAGTCCATCATTTTTAAGACCAATATCTACAAAAGCCCCAAAATCTACTACATTTCTAACTGTTCCTTCAAGAACCATACCAGGTTTTAAATTATCAATTGTAAGAATATCACTTTTTAAAATAGGTTTGACTAGTTCATCTCTAGGATCAAGTAAAGGTTGTTCTAAGCTTTTTATAATATCCTCAAGTGTATATATATCTGTATTTAACTCTTCTTTCATAGTTTCTTTATTTATACTTTTAAGTTTTTCTTTCAATACATCTGTCCCTAATTCTTTATCATTTGAACCTATAATTTCGAGTAGTTTATACGTTTTATCATAACTTTCCGGATGAATAGAAGTTTTATCAAGTGGATTATCTCCATCATTTATTCTAATAAAACCAATTGCTTGTTCATATACTTTATCTGACAATTTAGCTTCTTTCTTAATCTCAATTCTATTTTTATATCTACCTAATTTTTCTCTTGTAGAAATAATTTTATCAATTGTTTTAGAAGTTAAACCAGACAAATATGAAAGAATACTTTTTGAAGCTGTATTAATATTTACTCCAACACTATTTACTACATTAGAGACAACAAAATCTAATGCTTCGGTAAGTTCTTTCTGTTTTACATCATGTTGATATAGACCTACTCCAATACTTTTTGGATCAATTTTCACAAGTTCAGATAATGGATCTTGAAGTCTTCTACCAATACTAATTGCACTACGTTCTGAAACATTTAAACTTGGAAATTCTTTAATTGCCAAATTTGATGCAGAATAAACACTAGCACCAGCTTCGTTTACTATTATGTATTTAACATTTGTACCTTTTATAGTTTCTGCAACAAATGCTTCACTTTCACGAGATGCAGTACCATTTCCTATAGCAATTACATCAATATTATATTTATTTATCAAATCTAAAATGTGTTTTCTAGACTTTTCAACTTCTTTTTGAGGTTCATGAGGATAAATTACACTAATATCAAGAACTTTACCTGTTTTATCAAGAACTGCTAATTTACATCCTGTACGGAATGCAGGATCAAAACCAAGCACTGTTATTTCTTTCATTGGAGGAGTTAATAATAAATTCTTTAAGTTTTCAGAAAAATTTTCTATTGAAACTTCACTCGCTCTATCAGTAAGTTCACTTCTTACTTCTCTTTCAACAGAAGGAAGTATTAATCTTTTTAAACTATCTTTTATAGCATCTTTTACAAAATCGCATACTAAGGAACTATTATTCTTTATAACTTTCTTATACAAAAATTCTTCGATTTCTTCATTATTTACATTTATAGAAACAGATAAAATTCCTTCTTTTTCTCCTCTGTTCATAGCTAAAGTTCTATGTGGTTTTAAATATTTAACCGGTTCTTCAAAAACATAATACATTTCATATACTTTATTCAAATCCTCTATTTCTTTTCCCTTTTTTAGTTTTGAAGTAATAATACCATTTTTAAAGAAAAAACTTCTGATATACTTTCTATAATAAGCGTTATCTGATATATACTCAGCGATTATATAACCTGCTCCTTCAAGTTTTTTATCATTATCTTCAATTTTACATTTAAAAGAACTAGCAATCTCAAATGGAGTTTTATTAAGTGGAAAACTAAGTATTATTTTAGCAAGAGGTTCTAATCCATTTGCAATTGCTTCAGTTGCCTTAGTTTTTTTCTTTTCTTTATATGGTCTATATAAATCCTCTACTTCAACAAGCTTTTGACAAGACAATATCTTTAATTTTAATTCTTCCGTCATAAGCCCTTTTTCATCAATTAATCTAATTACATCTTCTTTTCTTTTCAAAAGGTTAACTTCATAATTATAAACATCTGATATTTCTTTTATTTGAACTTCATCTAAACCACTTGTAGCTTCTTTCCTATATCGTGCTATAAAGGGAATTGTATTACCTTCCTCTAAAAGTTTTAAAGTATTTTTTACTTGATTATCTCTAACGCCTAATTTAATTGTCATATCTTTTATTATATTTTCATTCATTATATCACCACGTTTATTTAATATTTTTTAATATATCTCTAGCAGCTACTAAACCTGTAGCAGCAGCAGTTACAATGTTACCTGCTTTACCTGCGCCATCACCGACAAAATATATATTATCATTTTCTAATTTAAAGTTATTATTAGTTTCTATTTCGTTACTGAAAAACTTTATTTCAGGGCCATACAAAAGTGTATCATCATTGTTAACACCAGGAATAATTTTATTTAACGTTTCTAAACCCTCCAAAATATTAGTAATAATTCTATGAGGTAAAACAAGAGCCAAATCACCAGCAACACAATCTTTTAAAGTAGGTTCAATAAAACCTTTGTTTATTCTATGCCATTCACTTCTTCTACCATTTTTTAGATCTTTTAAACTTTGTATAATTGGCTTCCCATCTCCTAATACGTTAGCAATTCTAGCAATTGACTCACCATATAACCTAGTATTAGTAACGGGCTCTGTTAGAGTAACTTTAGAAATAAAAGCAAAGTTTGTATTATTACTTTTTATATCTTTTAACGCGTGTCCATTAACACATATATAACCGTAATAATTCTCTTTTGCTACAAATCCTCCAGGATTAGTACAAAAAGTTCTAATCTCATCACCATAAGTGTCAGTTTTTATAAATATAGTAGGATCATATATAACATTAGTAATATCTTCCATAATATGACGTCTCACTTCTACTCTAACACCTATTTCAATACTTTGAGATAAATATGGAATATTATATTTATCTGCAAGTTCTTGTATCCACTTAGCACCAGTTCTACCTGGAGCAACAATCACTTTTTTTGATTTAATCTTCTTGTTTTTATTATAAGTTATTTCATGATTATTTTCATTTATAGTATTTACATCTTCAACATCACATTTATCTAAAAGTTTTACTCCTTTTTCTTCTAAAAATTTGCATATACCATCAATATATTCAGGCAAATGATCAGAACCCAAATGTTTTTGTTTTATTAAAAGAAGTTTGGCACCCGCAATAGCTACTTTCTTTTTAATTGCTTCAGCCTCTTCTCTATTACTTGGATATATTTCAGCATCCATTTTAAATTTATTAAAAATCTCTTCTGTCTCATCTATCAATTTATAACTTTCAGATTCACTCATATATTTAGTTAAATCACTTTTGCCTAGTTTAGGAATAAAATTAAGTTTCCCATCAGAAAATGTTCCTGCACCTCCATATCCAGAAAGAATAGCACAAGGATTACAATTCTGACATGGTATTTTTTTCTTGTTCATAGGACAAACTCTTTTACTAACTTTAAATCCACGATCTAAAATAGCTATCTTTAAATCTTTGTTATTAGTAATTAATTCATATGCAGCAAAAAGCCCTGCTGGACCAGCGCCTATTATTACAACATCATACATATAACCATCTCCTATAAGTATTTTAACATATAATCAATCTTTTTTTATAAAAAATAATAAGTATAATTGAAAAGTAACACTTTATATTCTATAATAAATGCAAGGAGGAAAAAGTATGAATGATTTAAAAGAAAAAGTTGAAGTGCTTATTAAAAAGATTGATAGCGATAAAGATTTTGCAGAAAAATTTAAAAAGGAACCTGTAAGAGCTGTTGAAGATCTTCTTGGTATTGACTTGCCAGATGATCAAATTAATTCTATTATTGATACTGTTAAAACCAAAATTACTGCTGATGAAATTGGAAAAGCTGCTAAAAAATTACAAGGACTATTTAAATAAAACTAAAACAAAAAAAAATCTAGATTTACTCTAGATTCTTTTTTATTATATAAACATTTTTATTAACACATATACTGCTAAATAGAAAAGTCCAGATGTTAGCACATAAATGTATCCATGTTTATTTTCATCTTTTGGACCAACTAACTTTATCATGTGATATACATAGAAAGAAGAAAGAGTAAGTCCTAAAGATAAAACTATAGCAGCTAATTTAATACTAATAAATGACAACACTAATGAAACTAATAAAGTTGCAGAAACTACTAATGAAATAATACTATAAATTACATACATTTTTTTGAAACTTTCTTTACCTTTGAAAACTACATTGTTTACAAAATATAATATACCAACAAAAATGAATGATAAAGCATAAGCAGCAATTAATGAATAAAAGAATATTTTCACATAAGGTACTTCTGGTGCTCCATTATACATAGATCCCATACCCATTAGCCCGCCATATAACGATTGAACAAAATCCATGATAACAGAATATAAATTCTTTACTATGGCCATACCAAACAAACCAGTTAATATGCTCATAATTCCTACTAAAACTAAAGATAAATTAAATCTTTTTTCATCGCCATATTTCTTTAATGAATCAACAGGTTTACTAAACATGTCTTTAATAATATCTGATGCCTCACTCGTCATTTCTTTTGTTACCTCTTTTGTTAATTCTTTAACATCATCTGTAGTAATTTTGGCATCCTTCACAGTTTTAGTTGACTTTCCTTTTGAAGATTTTCCTTCAAAACTTTCCCCACATTTTACGCAAAAATTTGCATTTTCCTTATTTTTTTCTCCACATTTTGGACAAAACATAAATAATACCTCCTCTTTTATATTTCCACTTTATTATATCATAAAATCTCAGTTTGTGAAGATTTTATATATAGAAAAAGAAATAATTTTAAAATTATTTCTTTAATGATTCAGAATCAGTCTTTGATTCATCTTTAACTTCTTCGCCACTTTTTAAAGATGACATTGGATTTTTTCCTTTTTGAAGTTTTAAGAACACTAATAATCCAACAACTATAGCAAGTAATATAATTGATAATACTGGTCTAAATCTAAACCATGCTATTGCAATTACTACAAGTGAAATTGCAAGTCCCAGTACCGTAGATATTAAACTAGTTGAAAAGCTTACAATTCCTCCAAGAACAGGAACTTTACTAGCTATTAATTGTAATGGTGCAAATAATGAACCTATTCCACCCATTACTAAAATAAATCCTAATAATCTTAGCAACCATTTCATAGTATTATTAGCTTTAGTCATACCATTAAGAATTTCTTTACCAGTATAACTTCCTCTTTTAATAGTAAAGATTGATTTTCCTTTTTTACCAGTAAAAGCAGTTAAAGTACTTCCTTTTTGTACCCCTAACATACTAACTTCTCCATCACTTGCATACCTATAAGAAATCCTTAAATCACCAATTTTAGCATCTGTTATATTTTCTGCATTAGTAATATAACCATCTACCACTTTAAATCCTTCAACAGTATTCTTATATTGTTCAGTAATTTTTTCATTATTTAATTCTTTGTCATATGAAAGACTTTCTAATAATCTTTGAGGCAAATCAAATGCACCAACTTTTACATTAGATGCATAAAATGCTTCACCTTGATATTTAAATGAAGTAGGATTTGTATAACCAGATTTTGTAAATTCAGAAGAATCGACTAAATCACTTGTCCATTCCTTGTTGTAAGTGCAGTTCTTATTGTTATCTTCATCTGTTGTACAATCTTCCACCCACTCATACATTTCTACAACTCTCTCAAGTTTAGCACCTGTTACTTTAATACCAAACTTAGCATCTTGAACAGGATTAGAACCGCTTAAATCGAGATTACCAGTAGTTGCAATTAATTTTCCTTCATATTTAGAATCAACTGTTGTGCTAGCCACATCTGTATAGTTTTTCATCGCTTCATTAATAACACTTTGCATTTGCACTGTTCTACCTTCATTATTCCATAAAATTAGAACTCCTATTACTAATAAAACTATTCCTCCAAAAAACCCACCAGTCTTTGCATTTTTCTTTACTGTACTCATAATACCTCCTTTATTACTATTAAGTATACATAAAAATCAATCAAAACACAATTATTTTAATTGATTTTTTTATTATTTAATTGCATTTTTAAAAACTCTTCAAACTGTTTTATACCATAATCCTTATTGTAATAATTTGGAAACTCATTTAAATGCGCTAAAGCTATTTTTGCAGTCTTTATTAAATCGTTATCAGTTACATTAGTATTAAGATTAATCAAACCATGTTCTAATTCTATATTTATTCCTTCCAGAAATTCTTCTACAGTATATTTATCAAAAGTTATTCCTAATACTGAAGCAGCATACAAAGCATCTTTTATATTATACATTTTATCACCATTAAATTATATTCATTTTTCATAAATAAAAAACTCAAACAATAAAGTTTGAGTTATATTTATAATGGTAGCGAGAGAGGGGATTGAACCCCCGACCTATCGGGTATGAACCGATCGCTCTAGCCAGCTGAGCTATCTCGCCAGAAAAAATATAGGCAATGTAATAATAACATAGCTTTTTAAAAGTTTCAAGATTATTTTAAAAAAATAAAGCCTATGCCCTATTTTTTTGATTTTGTACTTTCTTCCTCATTACCTATTACTTGTTTATTTTTATAAGTACCACATTTTGGACATACTCTATGTGATTTAATTACTTCACCACAATTAGGACAAGTTGTAGTAGCTTTAGCAGATAATGCTACATGTGCTCTACGAGTAGCTCCTCTTGTTTTTGATACTTTTCTAGCAGGTACTGCCATAATATCACTCCTTTTCATTTGCGACTTGTTGTCTTTGCTCTATAAATTATACACTATATTTTATTAAAATACAAGGAATTTTATTAATTTTGCTTGATTTGATTTAAAAAATTTTTTGATTTTAAATAAAGGCCAGTATATTTTGTATAATAATCTTCCAAAAACTTATTAATTTCCTTCTTGTTTTTATCTTGAATATTTAACTCTTTTATTTTTGATAAATCAACGAATTCAAACATTCTAAGAAGCTTTACAGTTTTTTCATTAGTAATATACTCATTATTATAACAATTATTACATATATAACCACCAGCATCACTGTTTATTGTAACAATGTTTTTAGTCTCGCCACATATACTACACCTATCAAGTATAGGAGCAACCCCAAGATAAAACAAATATTTTAATTCTACGATATTTGTAATCACAGAAGGATCAAAACCATTATTAATCTTTAAAAGAGCACCTTCTAAAATATTAAATATCTCTTCGTTATTATTTTGTTTAATTACTTGATTAGCTAAATCAATTAAATAAGAACTATATCCTATTCTTGTTAAATCATTTTTTATGTTTTTTAAATCATCTATTACATCTACTTCAGTAAGTGTTGATAATCCATCTTTTTTATAGTTTATATAAAAGTAACCATAGATAAGTTTCATTGATACACTTCTTAGCTTAGATTTATAATTTCTACAACCTTTAGAAATAACTCCAATTAAACCACAATTACTTGTTAAAATATTTAATATCTTACTAGATTCACTATAGTTAGTTTCACTAATTATTATTCCTTTCACTTTTATTTTGTTCATACTTCTCTAAAGTCTCCATTTCTTTATACATCATATAGTATTTTATATCTCCAGTAATTTTAAATAGATCCCATATTTTATCTTTCATTAATATCACCTATTAATATAGTGATACTTTTTTATAAATCTTTTTCATCAATTTTTAAAAATTCAAACATTTCTTCTTTGTTTTTCCAGTTTTCTATTGTTTTTACAAATAGTTCTAAATATACTTTCATACCCAAATAATCTTCGATATCTGTTCTAGCAAGTGAACCTATTTTTTTAAGCATAGAACCTTGCTTTCCTATTAAGATTCCTTTTAAATTCTTTCTATCTACTATAATAAGAGCATTAATATTACATATTCCTTTTTTAAACTCTAATTTTTCTACTACACATGTTACAGCATGCGGAACTTCTTCTTTTGTTAGATTAAGTACTTTTTCTCTTATTATTTCTCCAATCATAAAAGCTTCATCTGTATTAGTAATAACATCATCATTAAAATACTTAATATTATCAGGCAAATGTTTCTTAATTGCTTTTATTAATTCATCTGTATTATTACCCTTTAGCCCAGATATTGGAACAATTTCCAAAAAATCATATAAATCTTTTAATTTTACAATTTCATTAAATAGTTTTTCTTTATCTATTTTATCAATTTTATTTAAAACTAATATAACTTTTTTATTATCTTG
>CAMVED010000009.1 GCA_947166445.1 uncultured Mycoplasmatota bacterium | reverse complement strand
TTATCAACAATTGTATAATCTCTTAAATCTCCATCTATTCTAATTCTGATTTTTAAATAATCTTCAGCGGGGTCAAAATGAATATCACTTGCATTTCTGACAACTGAATCTATTATAATTTCGTTTACAATATTAACAATCGGTGTAGTTGTAAAATTAAACTCTTTCATCATATGAATTGCCCCTTTTTGATACTTTTTTAATAAACCACTAGCATTTATTCTTAATTTATTATATAATATATTTTGAAAATAGGCAAGTGGGAGGGCTAGTTTTTATGAAAAAAAATATTTTGGGTATAAAAGGATTTGCAATGTCTGAACTTTTGGCAGCCTCTATAGTAATTTTATTATTGTTTTCTATTTTGTTTGCTAATTATTTACCATTAGTATCAGAATTTGAAAATAGAATTTTATATACTGATGTTACCGCTAATTATGGCGCATTTTATGTTAGAAAAATATATAAAACAGCTTTAGAAGATTCCCAAGTTAAAGCTACACTTAACGATGGTTTGACACATGATAGTTACTATACTGTTTATAAAAAGAGTAGTATAGACGAAGCCCAACTTGTATCTGGGGAATTAAAAAGCCAATTAGAAGATATAATTGATGAATATGATATTGAAGAAATAATTATAACAAATTATAAATTAGACAATTTAAAAGGAAGAAACCAAGAGGCTAATGCTCCAACTAGGTATAAGAAAAGCTCTGGCTCATTATATAACTATATAAATTATTTGCCATATTACTCTTTGGCAGTATATGAAGGCAAAGTTGCAGAACCATATAGAATAATATTAAAATCAAAGTCTGGTTTTGCCACAACCCAAATACTACCAGATCCTTTAACACCTGTTAGTTGTTTTGAATTTGATAAAAATAGTTTAAACACTGGCAAGTTTATTATAACAAACTATCATAAAGGATGCGGTCAAAATGTTGATATTACTCCTAATGAAATAACTATAGGCACTGGAAGTAATGCTAAAACAGGTATAATTACAGCTATTATGGGTGATGATGAAACTAAAAAAGGAGCCTTCCAAGATAAAGAAATAACAAGCATTAATTTATCTAAAAATATAACAAGTATTGGAGATTATGCTTTTAAGGATAACAATATAAAGAAATTCAGTTTTAAATATAATGCTCCAGGAGTTACAACAATAGGAAAGTATGCCTTTAGTAACAATAAACTTACTAATATTTCTATACCAAGCAATCTAACTAAAATAAGTGAAGGTGCTTTTGCTAACAATTACTTATTACAAGCAATAGAATTTGATTATGATAGTACTACACCTGATAAATATATTCCTAAAAATATGTTTGGTTTAGAAGGTAATACTGGAAAAACGAATAATTATTTAATTGAATTAGTGATTCCTGCTAACATAACAAGTATTCAAGCAAATGCTTTTAAAAACATACAATTCTCTTCAATAAGATTTGAAAATAGTGATTCAAATCCAAGTCGACTTCATACTATTGAAACTTCTGCATTTGGAATAGATGAAGAATTATTTGATAATCTTGACCCTAATAACTATATTAGTTTATCAATTCCTCATACAGTTCAAAAAATATCTTCTTCTGCATTTGAAAATGTAAAAATAGAAGCATTAGTCTTTGAGACAAATAGTACGCCAGATGGAAAAGAACATTCAAGTTTGGAAACCATTGGAAATTCTGCGTTTAAAGTAAAAGTAAAAGAAACTGATGAAACAAAAATAGAAACAAGAAGTATTAAAATACCTGTTAGTGTGACGACTATTGGAAACCAAGCTTTTGAAAACCAAGCTTTATCAGGAATAGTATTTGATAGTTTAACAGAGAATAGTAATCTAAGTACAATTGGAGATTTTGCTTTTAGTGGCAACAAGTTTAAAACGTTTATAATTCCTCAAAATTTAATTACAGATGGAACTTATATTGGTAAAAACATATTTGGAGATAATTATACATTAGGTAATAATACTACAGACATTATTATTAATAGTAATATATCGCTTGTTACAAACTGGAATAACACTTGGTGCAAAGCTTTTTATGGAGATTCAGGATGTACAGAAGCTGTTTCAACAAATGGTCCCATATCAATATATAAAAATGGTAGTAATACAAAATATATTACTTATATTGATAATTAGTAAGGAGGTTGGATTATAGTTATGAATAATAAAGGAATGACTTTAGTAGAACTGCTTATAACTTTTTCACTTCTGATGATAATAATTGTAGGAATGTTTAACTTGATTTTAGATGCTAAAATAGATTTAGATAACCAACAAATTACTAAAGATATAACTGAATACTCTAATTTTTTAAACAATGATATTCATTATGATTTGCTAACAAAAAAACCATTTGCTATTGCCATTAAACAAAATGCTTCAACTAATTGGTATTTAGATTATAATAAAAGTTATACCATTAATAATGATTGCGGTTCTGGTGACAATTCTTGCGGAATAGTTGATGGTATTTTGAAAGTTAAGGTTTCAAAACAAGAAGAAAATAATATATTAAATATACAAGGTACTAAAGATTTAAATGAAATGTGTAATAATTATTACCCATGTGTAGTTTATGCTTATTATGATAGTGTATCGTCAGAAAAAGTAAATGGTGCAATAGTACCAAGTTATAGCGTCATTGCTGCTAATAAAGACAAAACAGATGATAAATACGGAATTAAATACAATAATACTTTTGAAAGACTTCCAAACCAAAAATATATTGATTTTAAAAAGACAGATTTTACTATACAAATAGAAGATTATTTTCTTGTAATTGAATATCCAATTTACATAATTGGTAGTGACGTTAACTATGGGTTTAAAGTATCATATCCATTTGATGACAATTTTTCCAAAATAAACAGCAACACAGCTGGAGATGATGGAGTCAGTTAACAGTTTTGAGAAAGTTTAAGCATATATATTAACGATATATAAGTACATAATTACAGTACTAACAATAGCATGTATAATTCTAGAGAATAGAAAAGGTAAATAATTTACCTTTTTTTCTTTTAATATATCCATTATTTGAGCATGAACAGATAATCCCCCAAATGATACAAAAAAAGTAGAAGACAATACTTTAAGTTTATATGAGCAGTTGTAAACAGATAAGTATTTCAAACCGGTAGTCATTTCTATAATACCGGTAATAAATATTTTCAAATAACTATCCGGAGTATTAAATACTGTATTTATAACAATCAGAAAAAAAGTAACTATCCCAAAAATGTTAATTAGTATTTCTAATGAACTTTTTATTCCACTTAATATGGTTTTAAAAATATCAGTATTATTAGTTTTGTCTATAAAGTCTTTTGCTAAATAATTATTAACTATTTCTATATTTTTTACATTACAGTTAAAGTTTCTATAAATTAAACCAGTAATTATATTTCCTAACAAGTGAGCAGCAAATATTAATAATCCCATTTCTTTATTGTTTAAAAAAATGTTACCAACAGTATTTATTATAAACAAAGGATTAGAAAAAAAAGTAAAAAATAGCATTTTTTCCGCTTCCTTATTATCAATTATTCCTTCTTTAATCAAATCATCTATATATTTAGCACTACTTGGGAATCCAGTAATCATACTCATAAAAAAAACGAATGAAGCCATACCGGAACACTTGAAAATACAATTAAACAATTTATTAAATATACTTCCTAGAAACTGTGGGAATCCTATTTCTACCAAAACACTAGATATAACAAACATAGGAAAAAGTGAAGGAAATATGTTTTTTACAAAGATGTTTACACTAAAAACTATTATATTAGTTAAATACTGTGACTTTGTAAATACATTTACAATAAGTATAATAATTGAACTAAAAACTATTACTGAATAAATATTTTTTTTCATATTTCACCCATTTCCTGTTATAATTATATTGGAGAGATTTTTATGATAGAAGAAAAACACAAAAAAATAAAACAAGTACCAAAAAAACTAAAGGAGTTCTTTAAGAACCCTAAAGAAGTTATCTCATTCTTTCTGCCAATTATAATAGCAGCAATCTTATTAATACCACTTCCTTACTATGTAAAACTTGGTGGAGGAATAATAAAGCTAGAAAATAAAATTGATATAAAAGAAGAAGGAAAAAATGGCCATTTTGGGGCTTTATATGTTAGAGAGTCAAAAGCAGTAGTATTAACTTATTTACTTTCTTATATAGTTCCATCATATGATAGAGAAAAACAAGAAGAAATAACTATTAATGACGAAGACAAAAAAAATTATGATTATAGAGAAAAATTATATTTTACATCCTCTATAGATGCGGCCACTAAAACAGCTTTTGAAAAAGCAGGTAAAGAAGTTAAAATATCATCCTCAAAATTTCTTATCATATATATAGATAAAGATTCAAAAACAGAACTAAAAGTTGGAGATGAAATAGTAAAAGTAAACGATAAAAATATATCTACTTACGATGATATTGTTAAATATATTAAAGAATCAGGAGATACAATTCCAATAACAGTAAAAAGAAATAACAAAGAAATAATAACAAATAATAAATTGATAAAAATTAATGGTGAAGAAAAACTAGGCATTGTTATATCTAATGAGATAAAATATACAAGTAATCCAGAAGTTAAACTAAAATTTAATGGTAAAGAGGCAGGGCCATCTGGAGGACTTATGATAGCTTTAACTATTTATGATAAATTAGTAAAAGAAGACATTACCAAAGGCAGATTAGTTGTAGGAACAGGAACTATAGATATAAACGGAAATGTTGGAGAAATTGGAGGAGTGAAACACAAACTATTAGCAGCCTCTAAAAAGAAGGCAGATATAGTGTTTGTGCCATTTGATAATTATAAAGAAGCAAAAACTATATATGATAAAAACGATTATAAATTTGTCCTAGTGCCTGTTAAAACTTTTGATGATGCTATTAATTATTTGAAAAAATAAAAAAATATCAGTAAATAGTCCATTTACTTGTATTTTTTTTTTTAAAATTATATAATTATAATGAATTAGGAGTGATAATATGAGATATTTTTTCGCAGGTATTGAAGGTTCAGGAATGGCCTCTCTTGCTACTATGTTATTTGATTCAGGAAGTGTTGTAATAGGTTGTGATGACGCTAAGACATATTCATTTACTAAAGAAGAACTAGATAAAAGAAATATTCCTGTTTACAAAGATGCAGAAAAGTTAGAAAATGACATGATTTTTGTTTACACTGGAGCTTTACCTAAAGATCACTATGCTATAAAAAAAGCAAAAGAATTAGGGTGTACTATGTATGAATACTATGAAATGGTTGGAGAATTAACTAGAAAGTATGATACAATTTCCATCTGTGGTACACATGGAAAAACAACAACTACTGCTATGCTGTCACATATATTAGAAAATACTATTGGTACAAACTATTTAATTGGTGATGGAACTGGATATGTTAATAAAGATTCAAACAATTTTGTAGTAGAATCATGTGAGTTTAGAAGACATTTTCTAAACTATAGTCCAAAATATACTATTATTACCAACATCTTTTTTGATCATGTTGACTATTATAAAGATTTAGATGATGTCATATCAGCATTTCAAAAGTTTACTGAAAAAACCAAAGAGAAAGTAATAGCTTGTGGGGACAATGAAAATGTTAAAAAACTAGTAAGTGATAAAATTATATACTATGGTTTAAATGAAGGCAATTATGTAAGAGGAATCATTAAAGAATTAAGAGAAGATGGAAGTAATTTTGATGTTTACATAGGCGATGAACTATTCGGAAATTTTAATCTAAATATTTTTGGAGAACATATGATAGAAAATGCTTTAGCATGTATTTATGTAGCATACTTAAATGGAATATCAAAAGAAGATATTATTAAGTATTTAAATGATTTTAAAGGAGCAAAAAGAAGATTTAGTGAAGAACACATTGGAGAAGTTGTTTTAGTAGATGACTATGCTCATCATCCAAACGAAGTAGCAACTGTACTAAAAACCGCAAGACAAAAGTATCCAAATAAAGAATTAGTACCTGTTCTTATTCCATATACTATTTCAAGAACAGAAGCATTTTATAAAGAGTTTGCAGAAGTATTAAAAACAGCAGACAAAGTATATGTAACTGATATTGAACCAGCTCGTGAAAAATTTGAAGACTATCCTGGAGTTACATCAGATTTAATAATTAATGAGATACCAGGAGCAGAACATATATCAAAAGAAGAAATAGGTAAATTATATAGACATAAAAATGCGGTAATTCCATTTATGGGATGCAAAGACCCAACATGGCTTATCGATGCTTATAAAGAAGGATTAAACAATGAAAATGCTTAATTTAGTAGTTGGTAAACTACAAACAAATTGCTATATTTTATATGAAGATGATAAATGTTTAATAGTGGATCCTGGAGATGAAGAAAATAATATTATCAAAAAAATAGATAAACTAAAAGTAACACCAATTGGTATATTATTAACTCATAACCATTTTGATCATACCATGTGCGCCGATAGTCTAAGCTCTTTTTACAAAGCTCAAGTGTATGATTACAAAAACCTGTTTGAAGGGCACAAAAAAATAGGGCCCTTTAACTTTGAAGTAATTTATACTCCGGGTCATTCTAATACTTGCTTAACATTTTATTTCAAAGATTACAATATAATGCTAGTAGGAGATTTCATTTTTAAAGATAGCATTGGAAGAGTAGACCTTCCCGGAGGTAATTATCAAGATATGATTGCTTCACTAGAAAAAATAAAGAATTATGATAATGATATTATATTATATCCAGGACATGGAGATAAAACTACTTTGGGCCATGAAAAGAAACACAATTATTATTTTAAATAAATAGTAAAACAATTGACAATTAGACGTAAAACAATTAATTATTAATTGACACATTTAAAAAATTACTATATTATAAACATGTAACATAAAATAAAGGAGTGATATTATGAACTTGTTAAAATTAAAAAACATAATATATGCTTCTTTATTTTTTGCCTTAATCTGCGTGTGTTCTTCAGTTAAAGCTGACACGTTTGAAAATATTGAATCAAGAATCGATCAAAATAATAAAATGATAACTGAAGCCAATAACATGAGTAGTGTTTATAGAAGTAGTTATCTTGATTTATCTTTAAAAGAATTGGAAGAATCTAATTACACAGCATTAACTACAACACAACAAAACAAACTTAAGGATTTAGCAAACAATACTATTTTGGAAGGGAATCCAAATAGTTTTTCTGACGTAGAAAAGTTAGAAAAGTTTTATGATTGGATTTTAGATAATTATTATTACTATGAAACTCCAGATCGTATAACAGGTTTATCTTTTGACAAGAGATATGATAACCCATATTATCTATTAATATATGAATATGAAATTTATGGAAAAGTAAGGGCAAGAGCAAATGGATATACAGCAACATTAATAGCGCTTGCTAGAACACAAAACATTCCTGCTCGTTTGGTAGGAGGATATTACAATAAAAATGCAAGAGATAACTACAACGACTGGGAATTCAATGTAGATAATAAAAGTATTAATCATGTTTGGGCAGAAGCTTATGTTGATAATTGCTGGAGAATGTTTGATCCAACAGCAGACTCATATAAAGAGTATAATGATATAACAGGTGAGTACATAGATAATTTAGAAAATGAAATAACAGAAAAAGAAAACATTGATGATATACAAGATAATGATACGGAAGATGAAGATAAAAACGAAAATCCAAATCAAAATGAATTAAATGAATCAGATGACTATCAAAACAAATATTTTGATCCTAACATCGAAGAACTATCAAAAACTCATATAGCTTTCAAAACATATGCTGGAAGTAATAATATAAAATATATATCAAAAAGTAGTGAACGAAGCGCTTTAAAAGTTTTTATGAATATTAAAGAAAATGGAAAATCAAATGGTAAAAAAATAAATTCAGCATATGACAGTAGTAATTCGGCTACGTGGTTTTCAAAAAACGATATTAATTCAATAACTAATGGTTATGGTAGAGTTAAAAAAATATATTGGCCAGAAAAAAGATTAATATATGGATCACTTAATCTAAAATCATTCACTGCACTTGAAAATATATCTGTGCCAAACAATAAAATAAAATCAGTAAATATAACAGATGCTATTTCATTAAGAAAAGTAAACGTTTCCAACAACAATATTACAAAACTAGTAGTAAAAGGTAGTAAAAATATAAATTCAATTAAAGCCGCTAATAATCCTATAACATATATTGAATACAATTTCGCGCCTACGAAACAAAAAGCAGTTATCAAAGCAGAAAAAGGTGGTACAATTTCTGTTAATTATGCTAAGACTAATAATAAGCGCAAACACTATCTGAAAGCTAAACCAAATAGTGATTATAACTTTTTAGGGTGGTACAAAGGAAGCAAAAGAATTTCGAAAAAATCAAATTTCACCTTAGTAAAAAATTCATCTTTTACATATGTAGCAAAATTCAAGAAAAAACCACCTGCACCATATATTAAAGTATCAATTTCAAAACAAAAATTATGGTATTATAAATATGGTAAAGTACAATACACATCATTGATAGTAACAGGCCAAAAGTATGTGCATGATACACCTACAGGAACATTTAAAATAAGAGGTAAAGCAAGAGAGATTTATCTAATAGGTCCAGACTACAAAAGTTTTGTAAACTATTGGATGCCAATATATGGCGATATTGGATTACACGATGCAACTTGGAGATGGACTTTCGGAGGGGATATATATACATACAATGGTTCTCATGGATGCATAAATTTACCTTTCAAAACAGCAAAATATATATATAATAATGTACCAACAGGAACTACGGTAAAAGTCGTAAAATAAAGGAAGTAAAAACACATTTACTTCTTTTTTATATAATTTCCAAAAAAATTAGCACTCATATATTGACAATGCTAAAACATACTATTATAATGAGATTAGCACTGAAACATTAATAGTGCTAAAAGAGGTGTTTGTATGCTTACTACAAGACAAGAAAAAGTATTAGAAATCATAATCCGAGAGTATGTCAAAAATGTAACTCCAGTAGGTTCTAAATTAATCTGTGATGAGTTAAATTGTTCGTCTGCCACAGTTAGAAACGAAATGGCAGCTTTAGAAAATGAAGGTTTTCTTGAAAAAGCCCATATATCCTCGGGAAGAATTCCTAGTCAAGAAGGCTATAGATATTATGTAGATAATTTGATGAAACCAAAAGAAATGACTGGGGAAGACATGCTAAAACTTCAAACGATATTTAATAATAATAAGCTTGCTTTAAATGAAGTGTTGAAAAAAAGTCTAGAAATTATTTCAGAAATAACCGATTATACATCAGTAGTTTTAGGAAACAGTGTTATTGATAATAAACTACAAAAAGTAGAAGTTCTTCCAATAAATGAGTCAAAGTTAGTCGCAATTATTGTTACTGACAAAGGTCATGTAGAGCATAAAGATATGAAAGTTGAAGGGGTATCACTTGAAGAAATTACAAAAACAGTTGAACTTATCAACAAACTAATTGTGGGTACTCCAATACACGAAATAAAAGAAAAACTAGAGTTTGAAATAAAGCCAATAATTAATCAATATGTAAAACAACATGAAGCTTTATATAATGCGTTCTTTGATGTGTTTAATGATTTTGCTATAAAAAGTGATGCAACATTTGTAGGAAAAACTAAAATACTTAATCAACCAGAATTTAACAATGTAGAAAAAATAAAAAAGATATTTAATAAATTAGATGATGAAAATTTATTACAATCTGTTGAAGAAGATGATAAAGATATTAATATTTACATTGGTAATGAATCAAATTTAGATGAAGATGTAACAATTATAAAAACAAAGTATAAAACAGATGATGATGAAGGAACTATTGCTATAATAGGGCCAAAAAGAATGGAATATTCTAAAGTGGTTACACTTCTTGGATATATTAAAGATAATTTAAACAAAAAGTAAGGAGGATGTATGGAAAAAGAAAAAGTTGAAAACACAGAAAATAAAACAGTAAAAAAAGTTAAGAAAAACAAACATCTTGAAGAGCTAGAAGAAAAATTAAAAACTCTTGAAGAAGAAACATTAAGAGCTAAAGCAGATTTAATCAATTATCGCAAAAGAAAAGATGATGAAGTATCAAATCTACTTAAATATGCAAACGCTGATATAATTATTTCGTTACTTCCAATACTTGATAACTTTGAAAGGGTTATAAATAAGGAAGTGGAAAACGAAGAATTAAAGAGTTATCTTGAAGGATTTAAACTTATTTATAATCAGATTAAAGATATACTAAATAGTAATGAAGTAAAAGAAATAGATGCTCTAGGTAAAGAGTTTGATCCTAGTATTCATCAAAGTATAACAACAAAAAAAGATGATTCTAAAGAATCAGGAATAGTTTTAGAAGTATATCAAAAAGGATATACATATAAAGACAAAGTTTTAAGACCAGCAATGGTTATAATAAATGAGTAAGAAAGAAGGAGATTTTTATGAGTAAAATAATAGGTATAGACTTAGGTACAACAAATAGTTGTGTAGCAGTCTTAGAAGCAGGGGAAGCTAAAGTAATCCCAAATCCAGAAGGTAATAGAACTACACCTTCAATAGTAGCGTTTAAAAAAGGAGAAAAACTTGTAGGAGATGTTGCTAAACGTCAAGCTGAAACAAATCCAAATACCGTAAGAAGTATTAAAAGACTTATGGGGACTAAAGAAAAAGTAGAACTTGATGGAAAAAAATATTCACCAGAAGAAATTTCAGCAATGATTCTTGGGGATTTAAAAAACACTGCCGAAAGTTACTTGGGAGAAAAAGTAACAAAAGCAGTTATAACTGTTCCAGCATACTTCAATGATGCCCAAAGACAAGCAACTAAGAACGCTGGTAAAATTGCAGGACTTGAAGTAGAAAGAATTATTAATGAACCAACAGCAGCATCTTTAGCATATGGTTTAGATAAACAAGATAAAATGCAAACAATTCTCGTTTATGACTTAGGTGGAGGAACATTCGATGTTTCAATTCTTGAACTAGGTGAAGGAGTATTTGAAGTAAAAGCTACAAATGGTAATAACCATTTAGGTGGTGATGACTTTGATGAAGTAATAGTTAAATACTTAGTAGATGAATTTAAGAAAGAAAATGGTGTTGATTTATCTAAAGATAAAATGGCAATGCAAAGATTAAAAGAAGCTGCAGAAAAAGCTAAAAAAGATTTATCTGGAGTAACAAGTTCTGAAATATCTTGTCCATTTATTACTCAAGGAGAAGATGGTCCACTTCACTTAAACATGACATTAACACGTGCTAAATTTGAAGATTTAATAAGAGATTTAGTAGATTCAACTTTAACACCAGTAAGAAATGCATTAAAAGATGCAGGTATGAAAAAAGAAGATATTGACCAAGTTATATTAGTAGGAGGATCTACACGTATTCCAATGGTTCAAGAATTAATTAAGAAAGAACTTGGAAAAGAGCCAAATAAGAGTGTTAACCCAGATGAAGTAGTAGCAATGGGTGCTGCAATTCAAGGTGGCGTACTTACTGGAGATGTTAATGATATAGTACTTCTTGATGTTACACCACTATCGCTTGGTATTGAAACATTAGGTAACGTTATGACTGTACTAATTCCAAGAAATACAACAATTCCAACAAGTAAATCTCAAGTATTCTCAACTGCAGCAGATAATCAACCTGCAGTAGATATCCATGTGCTTCAAGGAGAACGTCCAATGGCAATGGATAATAAAACACTTGGTAGATTCCAACTTACAAACATCCCACCAGCTCCACGTGGAGTACCTCAAATTGAAGTTAAATTTGATATAGACGCAAACGGTATCGTAAATGTAACTGCAAAAGATCTTGGAACAAACAAAGAACAATCTATTACAATTACATCTAATACATCGCTTACAGAAGAAGAAATAGATAAGATGATGAAAGAAGCAGAAGCAAATCGTGAAGCGGATGAAAAGAGAAAAGAAGAAGCAGATACTAAAAACGATGCTGAACAAATGATTTTCCAAACTGAAAAAGCTTTAAAAGATCTTGGAGACAAAGTAGAAGAATCAGATAAAAAAGAAGCAGAAGATAAAATTAAAGCTTTAAAAGACGCTATGGAAAAAGGAGACATTGAAGACATCAAAAAGAAAAAAGAAGAACTACAAGAAGTAACATATAAGTTAGCAACTAAAGTATATGAACAAGCTAATGCCGCTAATCAAGCTGCGGGGGAAACAAACACAACTGAAGATAAAAAAGATGATGTGAAAGAAGCAGATTTTGAAGAAAAATAAAAATAATAGTTTTAAGCCTTACATTTGTAAGGCTTAAAACCTATAAAAAATAAATAAAAAGGAGAAGCTATGTCAAAAACAAAAAAAAGAGAAGAAATAGATAGTAAGTATAAATGGGATTTAACAAAAATATATAAAAGTGATGAAGAAGTAAAAAAAGATATAGAAAAAGTAAAACAAAAAACAGAAGATTTTTTAAAATACAAAGATCATCTTGCAGATAGTAGTGAAACTCTATTAAAAGCGACAGAAGAGTATTTTTCACTAATAAGAATTATAGATAAACTAGTAGTATACTCACATATGAAATCTGATGAAGATAAGTCAATTGCCTCAAGTGAAGCACTTATGGGAAGGGTTGACAAATTTACAGATGAAGTCTCTGAAAAATTGGCTTTTTATACGCCAGAACTTTTAAAAAAAGAGTATAGTGATGTTGAAAAGTTTATCAAAGAAAACAAAGAATTAGAAAAGTATACTTTCATGTTTAAAGAATTATTTAGAGAAAAAGATCATATTCTTCCATTAGAACAAGAAGAAATGATGGCTAGAATGGGAGAAATATTTTCAAGTGAAGAAAATACTTTTAGAATGCTTGATGATGTTGATTTAAAGTTTAAAAGTATAAAAAATGAAGATGGAGAAGAAGTAGAATTAACTAATAGTAATTATTCACTTTATTTAAGATCAAAAGATAGAAGAGTACGCAAAGAAGCATTTGAAAGCTTATATAGTTCATATAATAATTTTAGACATACTTTTGCGTCACTTTTAAAAGGAAATGTAAAAAGTAATTTCTTTATATCAAATACTAGAAAGTATAATAGTCCATTAGAAATGAGTTTATATAGTGACAACATAGATAAAAAACTATATACTTCACTAATAGAAAAGGTTCATAATAATTTAGACATAATGGAAGATTACATGAATTTAAGAAAAGAAATATTAGGTTTAGATGAAATACATATGTATGATGTTTATGCACCACTTGTTAATAATGTTACTAAAAAGTTTACTTATGAAGAATCTAAAGAATTAGTGTTAAAAGCTCTAGAACCTCTTGGAGAAACATATATAAATGACTTGCAGAATTTGTTTAATAGTAATTGTATTGATGTTTATAACAACGAAAACAAAAGAAATGGAGCTTATTCTTGGGGTAGTTATGACACACTTCCATATGTACTTTTAAACTTTGAAGGAAAGTTCACTGATGTTTCAACAGTAGCCCATGAACTTGGACATTCAATGCATAGTTTTTATTCACATAAATATCAAGAATACCATGATGCTGGTTATCCAATTTTTCTTGCAGAAATAGCTTCTACTGTAAATGAAATATTTCTAAATAAATACTGCAGTCTTCATGCAGAAACTAAAGAAGAAAAGGCATATTATTTAAATAATTTATTAGAGAATTTTAGAACAACTCTAATTAGGCAAACAATGTTTGCAGAATTTGAACTTAAAATTCATGATCTTGAAGAATCTGGTGAAGTATTAACAGAAGAACTTTTATCACAAACGTATTTAGAATTAAATAAAAAATATTTTACAGATGCTGCAATAAGTGATGATTTAATTAAACTAGAATGGGCAAGGATTCCCCATTTTTATACAAGTTTTTATGTATATAAATATGCAACAGGAATTGCAACAGCATGCAGAATAGTTAGTGATATTCTAAACAAAAAAGAAGGAGCACTTGATAATTATATGAAGTTTTTATCGAGTGGAGGAAGTGATTTTCCACTTGAAATACTAAAGAAAACTGGAATTGACATAGCGAATGATGATACGATAGGTAAAGCAGTAGAAATGTTTAGAGATACTATAAGGGAGTTTAAAGAAATAGTTAAGTAGAAAGAGGTAGTTTATGGCAAAACGTGATTATTATGAAGTTTTAGGAGTAGATAAAAACGCAAGTGAAAAAGATATAAAATTAGCATTTAGAAAACTAGCGAAAAAGTATCATCCTGATGTAAATAAAGAACCTGGCGCAGAAGAAAAATTTAAAGAAGCACAAGAAGCTTACGCTGTTTTATCCGATGAAGGAAGAAGAAAACAATATAATCAATTTGGACATGCTGCGTTTGAAAACAATGGGGCAGGTGGTCCAAATGGCTTTAGTGGATTTGACTTTTCTGACTTTGATTTTTCTGATATATTTGATAATATTTTTGATTTTGGAATGGGCGGAGGATCGTTTGGATTCTCTTCTAGAGGAAGAAGCAATAGAAAGACTAAAGGTAGAGACACTCTTTTAGAAATGGATATAACTTTTATGGAAGCAGCTTTAGGAACAACCAAAGAAATAGAAATTACAACTATGGATACCTGTCCAGAATGCAATGGAAAAGGTGGATTTTCTGAACATACATGTGATGAATGCCACGGAAGCGGAACAATAACTGGAAGGCAAAATACCATCTTTGGAAGTTTCTTGACCAAAACAACTTGTTCAAAATGTAAAGGACAAGGTATTACTTATGATAAAACCTGCTCAAAATGTAAAGGAGCTGGGCGCATAAAAATAGTAAAAGATCTAGATGTTAAAATTCCTGAAGGAGTAAACACAGGAAATAGAATTAGATTATCTAAAATGGGAGAAGCTTCTCAAAACGGCGGAGAAAATGGAGATCTATATGTTGAGTTTAATGTAAAAAAACATGACTTTTACGAAAGAATTGGTAATGATGTTTATTTAGAATTACCTATTACAATTACTGAAGCCATTCTAGGAACTAAAAAGGACATAAAACTATTAGACTCAGTAGTTACATTAAATGTTCCATCTGGAACAAACTCTGGTGATAAACACCGAATAAAGGGTAAAGGAATAAAAGATGTCAACTATAATAGTCATGGCGATTTCTATGTAATTATAAATGTTATAACTCCTAAAAAGCTTTCAAGAGAACAAAAAAAACTAATAGAAAAATTGCAAAACACAGATTTATCAGATAAAACAATAGATAAATACAACAAATTTGTAAAACAATAAAACAAAAAAGCTGCTAATTAAGCAGCTTTTTTCATATTTCTAATTTCTTTAGCAGATAGTTTAACTTTTTCGCCATTTTCTAAAGTTACCACTTGTAAGTTAAGTTTTTGTTTCTTTTTAGTAGCATTTAATGCATGAGAACGCAAATTTTTAATATTAGGTTTTCTGTTAGATTCATTTTTTGCCATAATATCCCTCCTTTAATAAGCACTATAAATTTACCATAAAACAAGAATTTAGTCAACTTTTATATAAAAAAAAGCAAATTTATTTACTATGATTTTATTTTATGTTATACTAAATTCAAATAGAATAGTAGACTTGTGAGGTGAATAGTATGTTCGATGAAAAAGATGAGAAATCATTGAAACAAGAACTAGAAAATAAACCAGCAATAAAAGAAGATGATGTTCAAATAAATGTAACATCTAAAAGAAAAAGATTTGATAGTTTTAAAATTAGATATAAAAAAGATAAAAAGAAGTATTTAGTAGCAATATCAGCACTTTGTGCAATGCTTTCAATGACTATGGGATCAAGTTACGCATACTTAAAATATGTGAGTAAAACTAATAATACAGTAGTACTTGATGCTGGAACACTAGCACTTACTTTTCAAAATGAACAAAATATAATAAGTTTAGAGAATGCTGTACCTGTAAAAGATCAAGTCGGATTACAACAAGAACAAGAATATAGTTTTGATATAAGAAATAATGGTACAATACCAGCTTCATATACAATAACATTAGATAATATATGTACAACTGGTAATGGAATAGATGCTTGCATACCAGATGAGTACATAAAGGTAGGTTTAAAAGTTGGTTCATCAGATTACAAAGTGATAGAAAGAAATGAAAAAAGCAAATATATAATAGAAACTGGAAGCCTGGCAAAAGGTGGTTATAATAGTTATAAAATGAAAGTATGGCTAGACCATAATACACCTAACACATACAATGCTCAAAACAATCAAAATATTGTATATAAAGGCAAACTAGGATTGACATATGAACAAGGGAAAATAAATTTAGCTAGTGAGATAAATAGTGTAAATTATACAGTTACACATTATCAAAACAGAACAACTTCAGAAATCAAAAACGATGCTAGTTTTGATGGATTAACTAATCAACCATACTATAGAATACATGGGAACTCTTCAACAAGTGCTATTGATACGTCATGGCAAATAACAGGTAGTAATGATATTTCTGTAGTTGCAGGAAGTAAATATACTCTAAGTTTTTATGTCAGAAGTGAAAATGCCCAAGTAACGCAATATATAGATTCAAGAAATGTTGATCAAAATATGACACATATTATATGGAATGACAATACTAAAACAAAGTTATCATCTGTCAAAAATTTTGATAATGATGGACAATGGCACTTAATAACTGATACTATTACAGTTCCACAAGGAGTAACAAGTGGTAGAATAAACATTGGTAATGATAATCCAAATCTCTATGGAGAAAATAGCTATATAGATATCGCAAATATTAGATTTACTGATAAATGATATTGATGATAGATAAGTGAGGTAAACTATGGATGAAATAAAAAGTGAAAGTCAATTAGACAATAAAAAACTTATAGTGAGAGTTGCATTATTAATTATTATGTTATTACTATTAATAATGGGCACATCTTTAGCAGTTTTTACATGGCAATACAATGGTACAACTGCAAATAGAATTAGTACAGTAGACATTAGTATGGATTATCTAGAAAGTAATAGTGAAATAATTAATATAACTAATGCTCTTCCAATGAGTGATGAAGAAGGAATTTATCAAAATGATACTTTCGATTTTGCAGTTAATTCAAATACAACAAGAAATACAACAATTAATTATACACTTACTATAGAAAAACTTACTGCAGATACAGGTTATACACAATTAAATGATAGTGATATAAAAGTTTATCTAGAGGATTATGAAGGTAATCAATTAGTAGCACCAACTTTAATAAGTTCATTGACTAATTATGTTTTATATACAGGTTCACATGTTCATAGTTCAAGCGCTGAATCTGCACAAACTAAATTTAAATTAAGAGCTTGGATAGATGAATCTAAAACACCTGCAGCTCAAAACTGGAATACTAATACACAAATACAATACAAATTTAAAATAAATGTAAGTGGAACAGAAGCTTAAAAAATTAGAAAGCCAAAAATGGTTTTCTTTTTTTATATTTTCATATATAATATACATGGTGATTATGTGAGAAAAAAAGTATATATATTTAGCTTTATCTTTTTTTTAATAGACTTATTATCTAAAATACTAGTAACAAATATTGATATAAATATGCCTTATAAAATAATAAACAATTTTTTTTATATAGATTTGGTGACTAATACTGGAGCGGCATTTTCTATTCTTTCTGGAAGTGGCTTTTTGTTTATAATAATTGCCATTGGTGTCCTATTTTATATAGATAGATTTATTGTTACCGATGTAAATCATTTTTTATATCTTAGTCTTATTATAGGTGGGATAATTGGTAATTTATTTGATAGAGTAGCTTACGGAAAAGTAATAGATTTTTTATCTTTTAGATTTGGCTCTTACTATTTTCCTATATTTAATTTAGCGGATACCTTTATTTGTATTGGAGTTTTCTTATTAATAATAGACTATATAAGGAGTGATAAAAATGGAAATAAAAGTAGATAGTAGTGGAGAAAGAATTGATTCTTATTTAACTAAAGTTACTGATTATTCTAGAACTAAAATAGCTAAAGCTATAAAAGATGGTTTTATTCTAGTTAATAATAAAGAGATTTCTTCTAGTTATAAGGTTAAAGAAAATGATCTTGTCACTATTGATATAAAAGAAGAAGAAATAGATATAGTTCCTGAAAAAATGGATATAGATATAATATATGAAGATGATTATCTTGCTGTTGTTAATAAAGCAAGTGGAGTAGTAGTACATCCTGCAGTAGGAAATTATAGTCACACTTTAGTAAATGGTCTCATGTATCATTTTAATAGTATTTCTAAAGAAGGTAGTATTCGTCCAGGAATAGTTCATAGACTTGATAAAGATACAAGTGGTCTTATGATAATAGCAAAAGATGATAAAACCCATGAACTTTTATCTGATATGATTAAAAATAGAGAAGTGGACCGTCGATATCTTGCACTTGTTTGGGGAGTAGTATCTCATGATAGAGGCAGAATCGAAGCTCCAATAGGAAGAGACATTAACGATAGACAAAAATATGCTGTTACTGATTTAAATGGTAAAGATTCTATTACTAATTTTAGTGTTTTAGAAAGGCTAAAAGAAGTTACATTAATAGAGTGCAAATTAGAAACAGGTCGTACACATCAAATAAGAGTACACATGAATTATATAGGACATCCTGTTGTTAATGATCCAGTATATGGTAAAAGAAAAATAATTAATGATTTTGGACAAATGCTTCATTCATACAGTTTAAAATTTATTCATCCTATAACAAAAGAGACCTTGTCATTTAAACAAGATCCTCCTTCAAAATTTTTAGAAATATTAAATATGTTTAGAGAAATTAATAATTAATTTCTCTTTTTCTTTGTCTTCCTTTCTGATTATAACTTAACAAACTCATATCAATATCATACCAACCCATAAGAAATTCAGTCATATTTACATATAAATCAACAGCAGTGTCGTATTCTCTATCTTTTATTGCTTCAAGCGCTTCTTTAATAAAACCATTAAGCAATCTATTAGCTTGTTTAACGCACTCTCTATCTTCTAGTAACTTTTCACCTATTAAAGGTCCAACTACATCATAATCCTTAAGAAGAGGTAAGCAATATTCTTGATGTTTCATATAATTGTCTCTAAAACTTCTTAAAGATTCAAGAACAGGACAATCATCTTCATATCCTAGAATATAACATACCGCAGTAGTTATATAACAACTAGTATTAGGTCTAACATCAACTTTATTTTTATCTCTCTTAACAAAATAAGTGTTACAACTTCTTTCGTTTAAAGATACGTATCTTCTCATTTTGTTACAATAAAACTGATTATCTTTAACTAAATATTTGTTATATTCATCACAATCCATACATTCCCATGGATATGGCATAAAATCACTCCCTTTTTTTGATTTTATATTATACTATTTTTTTATCTTTTTGTAAAACATTTGCTAGGAATCAATAAATATGGTAATATATAAGTGTAATATTTTTTGGGAGGTTATTATGAATAAAACTTTAAAAACAATCTTATTAATAGTGTTAATAGTAGGAGTTTTACTTGCTGCATCATTTGCTACAGGTAAAAAATCAGTAGAAACTATAACTTTGGAAGATTACAACAAAATTAGTTCAAGTGATGGTTTTGTATACTATGGAAAAAGTGAAAACATGGATTTAGTAAAAAGTATTGCCAAAGATTATGATTTAAGAATTAGTTTTTTAGACTCAAAAGAAAGCAAAAACAATGATTTAAAAGAAGGTACATTATACGAGTATAAAGATGGTAAAGAAATATACAAATATAATGGTGATTTTGACAGTTATAAATTTACTGAAAGTTTAATGGAACAAGGAATAGCTATTAAAACTTATGTAACAGTAACACTTGATGAGTATAAGAAATTAATAAAAGAAAAAGGTTATCACTTTATGTTTATAGGTAGAGAAACATGTGGATATTGTACAAAGTTTAAAGATTCAATCAAAGAAGCAATGAAAAACTATAACTTCATGGTTTACTATATTGACACTGATACATTTAGTTCAGAAGATGAGTTTAATGAATTAATAAATACTGATAAGTATATGAGCGAAAATGAATGGGGGACTCCGCTTAATTTGCTATATAAAGATGGTAAAAGAATTGATGTATTAAATGGATTTGTTGAAGCAAATGAACTAATTCAGTTTTTAAAAGATAATAAGGTGGTGGAATAGGATGGGTATTGTATATAGAAAGGCTTTAAGATTTAAAAATAAGTATCCAGGTACAGTTGCTTGGAGAATAAAAAGTCACGCTAGAGTAATAGAACAACACCTTAATCCTGACGAAGAAGTAAAGTATGTTTTTGTAGGTCAACGTAATAATCAGTTTTATGATATAGTTACTACGGGTATTTTTGTAATAACAAATAAAAGAATTATGGTTGCTTCAAAAAGAGTACTATTTGGATATTTATTTTTCTCAATAACTCCGGATATGTTTAATGACTTGACTGTAGTTTCAGGACTTGTTTGGGGACAAATCGTAATAGATACTATCAAAGAACAAGTATATGTATCTAATTTAAGTAAAAGAAGTTTAGATGAAATAGAAACAATGATTACAGAATATATGATGGAAGAAAAAAAGAAGTATCCTGAAAGAGATAATGAAAAATAATTATTTTAACTTGAAGATATAGAAAAAGTATGGTAAACTATACTATGTATAGAATATCATACTTTTTGTTATGAAACTAATATAATCAGAGGTGAACATATGAGAGCACTTTTAGAAAAAAAATCTTTTATGATTGGCGTATTAGTTGTTATTTTTATTATGATTGCAGTTATTATATATTGCCTTTTCTTTACCAAAACTGATGGTCCAATAGTGTACAATGATTATACTATATTGGAAGGGCACACTGGTAAAATAGAAAAATATGATTCAGCCTATGCAGTTGAAGGTTACAAAGGAGATGGAAAGACTGCTTATTATATAAGTGGTAAAATAACTGCAAACAGTAGCAAACAATTTACTATTATAACATTTAATCTATATGATAAAAGTAATAAACTTCTGGGAACGGCAGTTACAGGATTAAATGAAATTAAAAAGAATAAAGTGTATGATTTTAAAGCAGTATCTTTAATTGAAAGTAAAGATGTAAAAAGAATTGATCATTATAAAATAAAAGATATTAAAAATATGGAGGTGAAATAATGGCTTTTAAAGATAAAATACAAAAGTTTATTGGTGATGACAAAGAAGCAATAGTAGAAGAAGTAAGTAATGATGAATATTATAAAGATACATTAAAACAAACAACAGGTTCAGGAAATAAAATGATTTTATTAGAACCAAGGGCTTTTTCTGAAGCTCAAACAATTGCAGATTATTTAAAATCCAGAAACACAGTAGTTGTCAACTTAAAAAGAGTAACTCCGGAAGTTGCTAAAAGAATAGTGGATTTTTTAAGTGGTTCTGTTTATGCAATTGGAGGAGGACTTCAAAAACTTGGTAATGGTATTTTCCTTTGTACACCAAATAATGTTAATGTTGAAGGAAATATTTCTGGAGAAGAAAAAACAAAAGGAAAGAAAACTACTGAAAAGGATGAAGATGCTGAACTTGATTGGTAGTTAAGAGGTGAAGAGTATGAATAACTTTTCTAATGTTCAAGATGGTGGGTACAATAGACAAGAAGTAAATGATTTTGTAGATTATGTAATAAAAAAGACTGAAGAAAATATTCTTACTATAAAGAAACAAAAAGAAGAAATAGAATATCTTAAAAGTGAAAACGCAAGATTAAGTAGATTAGAAGAATCCTATATGTATATACAAAATCAAATTGAGAACAGCGCTAACGAAATAAAAGCCAATGCAAAGTATGAGGCTGACTTAATTATCAGAGAAGCCAAAGATAATGCAAGCACTATTGTAAATGATGCACTATTAAAAGCAGAAAAACTAACTAACGACAGAGAAAGATTAAATCAAACTTTAAAAGTATATAAAAGAAAAGTTAAAGCAGCTCTTATGGAACAACTTGAAATAATCGAAGATATTGAAGTTTTATAAAATACTTGAATTTATATTTAAGTTATGTTATTATACAAAAAAAGCAAATGATGAAGGCGGAAGTATATGATGTTTTTTAGAGAGTTTCTGTTTGGTGAAAAGAAACAAACTAATATATGGAGGATCACTTCTGATGTTTTTATGAAGATAAAACGGTATGCTCGTTATCGCAAATAAGTAAAAATTAAGGTGGTACCGCGAATTGTTCGCCCTTTGGTAGCTACCTTTTTATTTTGAAGGAGGAAATTATGTTTAAAGAGTTAGATAAAGATAAGACAAGTGTCGTTGATCAAAAATTCATTAAGTTTTGGAAAGATGAAAATGTTTTAGAAAAAAGTATCAAACAAGGAAAAGATTATTTTGTTTTTTATGATGGACCAATCTATGCAAATGCGAAACCTGGTATACATCATGTCTTTGCCAAAACAATCAAAGATTCATTTTGCAAATATAAAGCTATGCAAGGATACAAAGTATTAAGAAAAATTGGACTTGATACTCATGGACTTCCTATTGAAGTAAATGTAGAAAAGAAACTTGGATTCAAATCAAAATCTGATATAGAAAACTTTGGAATAGAAAATTTTTGTAAAGAATGTAATAAAGAAACTGATAGCAATATAGATGAAGTTAGAAAAGTGACTGATATGATGGGACAATTAATTGATCATGAAAATCCATATATAACATGTCGTAATGATTATATAGAATCAGAATGGTGGATAATAAAAGAATTTAGTAAAAAAGGATTAATCTATCATGGCTCAAAAGTGTTACCATATTGCCCAAGATGTGGTACTGAACTAGCATCACATGAAGTTGCTCAAGGTTATAAAGAAGTATCTGTTAATACTGTAATTGTTCCATTTAAGTTAAAAAATGAAGATACATATATGCTTGCTTGGACAACAACTCCTTGGACATTACTAGCAAACCTTGCTCTTTGCGTTAATCCTGATTTAACATATATAAAAGTTGAATCTTTAGGATATAATTTTATTCTAGCAGAATCCTTAGCAAACTCTGTTCTTGGAGAAGACTATAAAGTCCTTGAAACATATAAAGGAAAAGATTTGGAAGGCCTAGAATATGAACAATTAATACCAGAAATAAAAGTCGAAGGCAAAGCATTTGTAGTTATTGCAGATAGTTATGTAACAGATGGTGATGGTACAGGAATAGTTCATGTTGCACCTGCCTTTGGTGATGACGATAACAGAGTATGCAGAAAAAATGGTGTTACTTTCGTAAATCCAGTTGGAACTGATGGAAAATATCTTGAAGGTCCTTGGAAGGGAAGATTAGTAACAGATCCTGAGTTAGAAATAGATATCATTAAGTATTTAAAAACTAATGATAAACTATTCAAAAAAATAAAAATGACTCATGACTATCCACATTGTTGGAGATGTAAAAACCCTCTTATTTATTATGCAAAACCTGCTTGGTATTTAAATAATACTTCTTATAAAGATAAGATAATTGAAGCCAATAATAAAATAAACTGGGTTCCAAGTTATGTTGGAGAAAAACGCTTTAACAACTGGCTTGAAAACATGATTGATTGGGGTATATCTCGTAATAGATACTGGGGATGTCCGCTACCAATATGGTCTTGTGAATGTGGCCATTTTGAAACAATTGGATCACTTGATGAACTACAAGAAAAAGTATTAGAAGACGTTGATGTAAGAAGTATAGAACTTCATAGACCTTATGTTGATGATTTGCATATTAAATGCCCAAAATGTGGAAAAACAGTATCAAGAGTATCTGATGTAATGGATGTGTGGTTTGATGCAGGATCTATGCCATATGCCCAATATCATTACCCATTTGAAAATAAAGAATTATTTGAAAAACAATTCCCAGCAAATTTTATAGCTGAAGGGGTAGACCAAACAAGAGGTTGGTTCTATGTACTACTCGTAATATCAACGATACTATCTGGAGAATCAAGTTTTAAGAATGTAGTAGTCAATGATATGATGCTTGATGCTCAAGGCAAAAAAATGTCTAAATCAGTAGGTAATATAATAGATCCAGTAGCTATTATGGAAGAATATGGTGCTGATATAATAAGATGGTATTTACTATATGCATCACCTGTTTGGACACCGCTTAAGTTTGATTATGAAGGTTTAAGAGAAGTGCATTCTAAGTTCTACAACACATTAAGAAACACGTATTCATTCTTTGCACTTTACGCCAACATAGATAAAATTGATCCTAGAGACTACAAAATAGACTATTCTTCTTTAGAAGAAATAGACAAATGGTTACTATCAAAATATAATAAACTTATAAAAAATGTAACTGCTTATTTTGAAGAATACGATTTACATAAAATAGTTAGGGAAATTACTTCATTTGTTTCTGATGATTTGTCTAACTGGTACATAAGAAGAAATAGAAAAAGATTCTGGGGTAGTGAACTTGATAACTCTAAAAAGGCTGTATATAAGATTACTTATGATGTGCTAGAAAGTCTTTCTAGATTAATCGCACCAATTGTACCATTCCTATCAGAAGAACTATATCAAAACTTAACAGGAGAAAAGTCTGTACATCTTGCTAGTTTTCCTAAGTTTGATGAAAATTTAATAAATGAAGAAATAGAGACAAGAATGGATTTAGTAAGAGATTTAATATCTCTTGGAAGAAATGTACGTGAACAAGAAAAAATAAAAGTTAGACAACCTTTAAGTGAAGTAATAATCGATGGAAAAAATAAAGAAATACTAAAAGGTTTAGATGATTTAATAAAAGAAGAATTAAATGTAAAAAATATTGTTTTTGAAGATGATTTATCTAAATATATGAATTTTAAAATAAAACCTAACTTTAAAGAAGCAGGAAAAGTTCTTGGTAATAAAATGAAAGATTTTAATGCTTTCTTACAAGGACTAAATGAATCACAAATCAAGGATATTAGAGAAGGGAAAGAAATTAATTTTGAGAATGCTTTGATTGATCCAACTTTAATAGAAATAATAACTGAATCAAAAGAGGGAATGAGTAGTGCAAATCAAAATAATAATTTTATAATTTTAAATACTACTCTAAATGATGAACTTATATCCGAAGGTATAGCAAGAGAAATAATTTCTAAAGTTCAAAATTTGAGAAAAGAAAAAGATTTTGAAATAGAAAACAGAATAAAACTATATTATAACGGAGATAGTAACATTGACAAAGTAATAACTGCTTTTGAAAAGTATATAAAAGATGAAACTTTATCTGTAGAAATCATAAAGGATGAATCTGTTAAAAACAGTTATAATATAAATGATTTAGAAATATATTTAGATGTTAAAAAAATATAAAAAGCTTAACAGCTTTTTATATTTTTTCTTCTATAAGTCTTGATTTTAAAATTTTTCTTTTATCTCTAGAAACCAAATCTATTCTTTTACCATCTATAAAATAGATTATATTTTCAGAAGAATTATAATGCTCTATGTTATAAAGATTAACAATACAACTTCTGTGAGTTTTTAGAAAATATGCGCGATCTAGTTCTTTCTCTAAATTATTGATTGTATTCTTTATTATATATTCGTTATCCTTTCCATATATTGTGCAATAGTTTTGATTATTATTCTTTTCAATATATAAAATATTATTATAAGGTATTTTATTAACTTCACTATTTGAACAAAAACTTAATGTTTTATCTTTGGTTAGTATTTTGTATGCTATATATAAATCCTTCTTTAATCTGTTTGTATAATCACCATTGATATATACATAATCAAGTACTAATAATTGATTTATTAATAATTTTAGATTTGTATTATCAAACTCACTTATTACTATTATCTGGCTGTTCCAATCATCATTATTTCTAATTTTAGAAACCATTCTTAAAGCATTTTTAATATTGTGATCACTAATTATATAAATATTATTTGTTTCATTAATTTCCTCGTAATCAAAATAATTAAAAATTTTAAATTTTTCTTCTCTAATACCAATAAAGTTAAGTATTGCTAACTCATATTTATTTCTTCTTTTTTTATCCGTTTCATATATTATAAAGTTAATCATGATGACCTCCTTAAAAAAGGTGAATAACAAGAGTATATAATAACTATTTTAATTAGTAAAATTATATAAACAAAATGCGTTTTAGATGCGTTTTCGCAAAAAAATAAGATTTTCATCCTATTTTTTGAAATAAACTAATTTAAAAATTATAAATGCAAACAATGGTATAAACACTGCAACAATCATGATTAAGAAACTTGGATAAATAGGTTGATTTAAAACTATTGGATAATTCATAATAAGTTCATTCTTATAATATATTTTTAAATTGCCTATTTTCTCGTTTTGTTTATTCTTAAGTGTTATAGTTGTTATGCCTTCATATTCAGTTCGTATATCATTTATATCATAACCGTTTTTTAAATAATACTTAATATCATCGTTTGCCTTAATACTAACAACACTTTTGTTTAAGTATTTAGTTTTTAAAGAAACTAATACATCATCTTTTTCTATTATTGTTTGATAACTATAATTGTTAAAATAGTATTTATAAATACTTTCAGCATCAATTATGTGCTCAGGTTTATTATCAGCTTTAGAGGTTATAAGCATCAAAGTGGTCCCGTTTTGAGAAGCAATGCTAGCAAGTGCATAACCAGATTTTAATTCATATCCAGTTTTACCGCCTTTTATACTCGGGATTTTTATTTTATACGATTTCATGTATTCATATATTGTGTGATGAATAACAGTACCATCAGTAAGTTTATAACTAAAAGTTGTTAAAATACTATTTAAGATAGGATTACTTAAGTCTTCTTTTAACAAAATTGCAACATCTTGTACAGTAGAATAATTGTTCTTATTATCAAGACCAATTGGGTTAGAAAAACTACTGTTTTCCATTCCTAAATCTTTAGCCTTTTGATTCATTTTTTTAACAAAATTCTTTTCGTTTCCTGCAGTTAGTCTTGCTAAGGCATTGGCACAGTCTGCACCACTTTCTAATATTAATCCATATAGTAAGTCTTCATATGTGTATTTTTTATTCTTTTTAAGCGAAGAACCAGAAGCATCTTGTTTAGCTAATTCATCATAATCGCTTTTTACAAAACTTACATATTCATTCAAATTATCAATATTTTCAATAGCAACAAGAGCTGTCATTAGTTTTGTTAATGATGCAATACTTACTTTTTCATCTTTATTCTTTTCATAAATAATCTTATTATCATTCAAATTATACAGAACAGCATTATTAGACCTTATATTAATCTCGTTTGCATAAACGGAATTAACTGAAACTAATAACAAAAATATAAGAATAAAAAAACTAAACCTCTTCATTTGTTACAACTCCTTCTTATACTTATGTCAGTATAACAAAAATTTATAATTTTTTCTATATTTCTTTTTGTTTTTTTAAATTATAGTGTATAATTATATTTAAGATAGGGTGGTTAAATGTTTGATAGCACATTTGTAAATAAACTAAAAGACAAATATAATTATGATGAAAAGACAATTAAAGCTTTATCATTAATCATTCCAGCATTGATTAATTATTATGGAGAAGCATACTCTGAAATAATATTAAATGCTATTTTCAATTGTGAAATAATTTATTGCAATTCTCATCAAACTATATCAAAAGTTTTAAATGAAAGAAAACTAACTAAATTAGTCGGAGGATCTCCGGTTTCAGATATAGACATAAAACGTGCAGAAAGCGTATATGTGCCAAATGTTAAAATAAAATACAATAAAGAAAACAATTGTTATGAGATAGAAAAAATAGATAGAGTAATAGTTACAAGTCATACATATAATTATGATTCTTTAAAAGGTCTTGAAGTATTAACACGCGCTATTTGTCGTTTAATAAAGAGTTATAACAATGAGATTACTATTGATGAAAATACTGTGACTATTAGATATGGAATTTCATATGAAAAAAGAAAAATAATTTATGATAATGAAATAATTCTTGACTTTATTGAAGACTATGGCAAAGGTTTAGAAGAAGGGTTTAACTTATATGACACAGAAAAAATAGTATCATCAATATATTCAGATAGTTATAAGTGCTATGATTTTGATTCAATTTATACAGTGGCATCCATATTAAAAGAAAAATATGAATTACAAAAAGAAATAAATGATTTTGAATTAATAGGAGATTATGATAATTTTGAAAAAAAATATGGAAAAAGTGTTATAGAAAACTTAAGTTTAATATGTGACAAATGTGTTTGCTTAGAAAATGATATGTTGTTGTCATTTTCTAGAGAAGATAAAAACAAATATGCTAAAAGCATAAATAAAATATTAAACGAGGATATGTATGAACAACTAGTTTCGATATATCAAACCAAGAAAAGCATTAAAAAATAAAAAAACATGAATTCACTTCAAAAAAATATAGAACGAAAAAAACTGGTATTAAATATACCAATTTTTTATTGCTTTATATACAACTTCTTTTTAATATTATTGATTCTTTCTTTACCAAAAATCATATTCAATCCGTTATTTCTATTTAAAACATAGAAGTAAACAATCGCTCCACATATTCCAATTAATGTACATTTTACTATGTCATATATCCTGCTCTCTTGATATTTAAAAATATAATTAAGTAACAATACTAATACCGTCATTAAACCAAGTGGCAAAATCATTTTTCTTAAATGCGTTCTTATTGCTTTATATGAAAATTTTAATTCTTTTTTCAAATAAATTAATACTATTAATCCAGAGACACTAGCACCAATAATTGTAGCAATAGAAGTACCATAATAAGGTCTAAAATTAACTTTATTCAATAATAATATCATTGGTATATCAAGCGCAGTGTTGATGAATAGGCCGATTAGAGTACTAATAATTACTAATTTAAACTTTTTAAATCCTTGAATTGTTGTATTCATAACAGTTAGAATTCCAATCCATAAACTTACAATAGCAGCAATCATTAATATGTTTGGCCCATATGTACTAGCACCATAGAAAATATAATAAACTTCTTTTGATAATATCATTATACCTATTGTAAGAGGCAAAGCTATGACAAGCATTGTACTAATTGCTTCATTAAATATTTTATTTGATTCTTTATAATCTTTTTTTGTATAACTACTAATTAAATGAGGCATCAAACTAGTAGCAAGTCCCATAGAAATCGCAGATATTATCATACATATTTTAGGACTCCAAGTACATATAATACTAGCAATTAATTCTGAAGTATTGGCACTCATTCCTATCATGTATAATCCCTTTATAATAAGTTTCATATCAATTATATTATATAAATCATTTGTTACAGATATAATTATAAGAGGTATACAGTAATAAATAATTTTTTTAGCAATCTCCTTATTGGTAATAGAATCCTTTTTATCACTAGTTTCAAATAACTTTTTATTTTTATTAATAACATGTTTTAAATATAAATAGGCCCCAAGTGCCCCGAAAAATGCTCCGGAAAGTGCCACAGATACTCCGATAGGAATACTTGTATTAAATACCTCGATTGATAAATATGATCCTATTAGAATAACCGCAATTCTAATTAATTGTTCCCATACTTGACTAATTGATCCAGGAGATATAAATTTGTGTCCTTGAAGATAACCTCTTAAAACACTTATATATGGAGTAATTATAAGTGCTATTGATATTGCTTTTATTACTAAGCTTATATCCTTTATAGGATTAGCACCTTCAACATCTTTTATCATAAACATTGCAATATAGTCTGAAAATATAAATAAAACTAAGAAAGAAATAATAGAAAAAGTCAGTATTATTTTTTTACCAATCTTAAAAGTTCTCTCTTTAGCATCAATATTATCAAGAGTAATATATTCACTTATTATCATACTTAAAGCAATAGGAATACCTGCAGTAGATATATTTAAAAACAAATTATATATGTTATATGCATAAGAGTAGAGTACTCCTCCATTTTCTCCAATTATTTTGTAAAATGGTATTACGTATAAAACTCCAAGTATTTTAGATATTATAATAGCAAGTGAGGCTACAATAGTTCCTTTTAAAAATGAGTCCTTTTTCATAAGCATATCACCTAAAAAAATTATAACATACATATTATTCTTTTGTAATAATTATTGTTTTTTTAATATGTGATTTACACTTTTTATAATAATTAAAAACATTTTTAATATAATTTAATATGAAAAGATTATTAAAAATAATAGTAATAAGTTTATTTAAAATTTTTAGATTTTATTATATAGAAAAAATAATAGATTTATCCAAAAACAAAGATCCCATAATGGAAAAAATAAAAGAAAGAAAAGCAACCAAAGAAACAAAACCAATAAATGGTATTATAGATAATAATACGATAATTGTAGGAGTAAGTGGTCAAAAAATAGATACTGAAACCAGCTATGAAAAAATGAAAAAAATAAAAGAATATAACGATAGTCTTCTAGAATACATTAATATTAAACCTACAATAAAAAAAGAGAATAATTATGATAAATTAGTAATAGGGTCAACTACAAACGAAAGAAAAATATCATTAGTATTTACAACAAACGATATTAATTTAATAAAACAAATTGTTTATATATTAAACAAGAATAATTCCCAAGCTACTATTTATATAGATGGAAAAGTAATAGAAGACAATATATTAGAATTAAAAGAATTATTAAATAATAATATATCATTAGGTATATATAGTTATAATAATATATTTGACACAGTAAGCACTAAGTATATGAAAAATCTATTATCTAAAAACTTCAATTATAGTAATTATTGTTTATATAAAGATGATAAGTTTTTAAATGTCTGTAAGTATTTCAAAATAAATACAATTAAACCAGAATTGATAAAACGAGATATATATAATTATTTAAAAAGTAATAAAAAGAGTGGCTCAATATATGAAATAAAAGCAAACAAAAATAACATAAAACAATTAAATAGTATTTTAATCCATTTAAACCAAAAAGGATATGAGATTATAAAAATAGATAATCTTTTAAAAGAATAGCTTTATTCCTTAAAGTTTGGAATAAAGCTTTTTTTTGCAGTCTCATCATCTTGAACAAAACAATTTCTAATGCCTAAATCATAAGCGTAGTCTATAATACATTCATATTCTTCCTTTGTGATAGTTTTATTTAAAATATCATCATCAAAGTGTTTCATAGGAGTGTACTGATTCATAATACTAACATAAATATTATTGCCATATGTTTTATATAAATAATTAATAATATTTTTAGAATCCTCAGTAAGAGTAGGTAACATTAAATGTCTAACAATTACACCTTTTTTCATAATTCCTTTTTCAATTATTGGATTTCGGACTTGTTTATACATCTCGGCAATAACCATCTTAGCATTTTCCATATATCCAGGAGCGCTTGAATACTTAATAGCTAGTTTATCATCATAATACTTAAAATCTGGTAAATAAATATCTATAATACCAGCAAGTTTTTTTATAGTATCTACGTTTTCATAAGAGTTAGTATTATAAACAATAGGAATAGTTAAACCTTTTTTCTTAGCTAAAATTAGTCCTTCTTTTATTTTTAAAGCATAGTGACCGGGAGTAATTAAATTTATATTAAGTGCACCCATATCTTGTAGTTCTAAACATATATTAGAAAACTCTTCTACAGTTATCTCTTTACCATATTCTTCTAAAGAAATCTCATAATTTTGACAGTATATACACTTTAGATTACAATTAGAAAAGAAAATAGCACCACTTCCCTTGACGCCAGAAATACAGGGCTCTTCATAGTGATATAACATATATTTAGCAATTTTTATATTGTTATTAGCGTGACAAAAACCCAAAGATTCATCTCTATCTATATTGCAGTTTCTAATACATAAGTTACATTTCATAAAAATCACCAAATTTATTATAGGTTAAAAATAATGAAAAATAAACAATAAGTTAATTGACACCAAAAAAATTATGATTTATAATAATTCTTAAATTTAAGAAAAGGCGGTATTGGTATGAAATTAATTATTTCTTTAATAATTGGATTGTTTATGCATTCTTTTATAGGAATGTATGTAGACAAATTAAGATTTGTTAATCATGAAGAAAGAACAAATTATGCGCTAGTTCCATTTACAAATGTGTATTTGCTTGGAAAATATGCAGTTGATTCGCTATTAGGAATAGTACTATTTATTTGCTTATTCTTCGCAGTAGATTTTAGTGTTACTATATTTGATGTAAAATACGGATATGCTATTCTAACAGATACTGTAAGACATGTTTTATTTTTAATTTACTTTATAGTAATTATAGGTGTTTTAGTATATACTGGTAAAAAATATGCTGTAATTACAAATTATAAAGACAAGATCGATATTGATGATATTATTTATTATATAAAAGAAACATTGTGGATAATACTATTTGTTATTGTATTATATCTATTTGCAATGTTTGTAATTGGAGTAGGAACTGGAGCTATAGTAATATAACATAGCTTCTTCTTTTTTTACATAAATTTAATTAAAGTGTTTGACTTATAAGGTTTATTGTGATAAAATCTTATATGTTTAAGGCCTCGGTTTTAAACCACATTGAAAAGGTAGAAGTTCCATTTTGGACACCTTAAGAGTGAGTCTTAACTTAAATAAAGGAGGTAAGTATGAAAGCAATTATCAAAACTGGTGGAAAACAGTATTTAGTAGAAGAAGGTTCAGTAATCTTTGTTGAAAAACTAAACGCTGAAGAAGGTAAAAATGTTACTTTTAGTGAAGTATTAATGCTAGATGGTAATGTAGATAAAGAAACACTTAAAGGTGCTAAAGTTACTGGTAAAGTTGTTAAACATGGAAAGAATAAAAAAATAAGAATATTTAAATATGTTAACAAAAAGAAAAGCACTAGAAAAGCACAAGGACATCGTCAACCTTATACAAAAGTTGAAATTACTAAAATAGGATAGTAATATGATTAAAATTAAAGTAAAAGAAAATAATAATAAAATAGAAGAAATTTCTATAACAGGACATGCTATGTATGATGATTTCGGTAAAGATATAGTTTGTAGTAGTGTAAGTAGTATTGTCATAACTACTGTAAATGCTATAGAAAGAATAAACAAAGACTCTATTAGTTATACTGAAGAACCATTTTGTTTAAAATTAGAAAAAGAAAATGAAATAACAGAAAAACTAATAGAAAACATGATATCTTTACTAAAAGAATTAGAAGAGCAGTATCCAAAAAACATAAAATTTTTATAGGAGGATAATTATGATGAAATTAAATATCCAATTATTTGCTCATAAAAAAGGTGGAGGTTCTACTGCAAACGGTAGAGATTCTGCTGGTCGTAGACTAGGAGCTAAAATTGCAGATGGACAAATTGCTAAAGCTGGATCTATAATCTATCGTCAAAGAGGAACTAGAATTTACCCAGGAGTAAATGTTGGAATGGGAAACGACCATACTTTATTTGCTAAAGTAGATGGTGTAGTAAAATACGAAAGATTAGGAAAAGATAAAAAACAAGTAAGTGTTATTGTAAAATAATACTTATTTTTTTATAAAAACATAAAACTAAATTGACCAAATTATTAAGTTGTTATATAATAATTATGTAATAGTAAAGTAGGTGCTATATAATGGAAAAATTAAAAGAAGCATTAAACAAAGATGTAAAAGAGTATAATTTAAAACTATTGATTTTATTAGGGCTATTATTTATAACCTTAATGGGATTTATCTCATATAAATTAACCAATAGTTCATATGCATTATTTACAGACGAAGTAACGGGTACAAAAACATTAACTCTTCATTATGAAGCTCCTAAAACTGTAACGTTCGATCCAGATGGAGGAACAATACCTGAAGGCAGGTTTTGGACAGGATCAGGTAATACTGCTACAAAAGAAGTAACAAAAGGATTAACATATGGAGATTTACCAGTACCTACTAAAGAAGGCTATACTTTTAAAGGTTGGAATGGGAAAAATTTAGCATATCTAACAAATGACTCTAATTTAATCGGAACTAATCATGCCACCGATACAAATATTGATATAAATACAGGGACTCTCTCAGGAACTAATAATTTATCTGGTAATAATTTTATAGGTGCAGCTGTTTCTAATCTTGAGATTAATGAAACATATTATGTCAGTTGGAGTAATAGAACTAATATTATTGATATATATGCTTATGATGATATATTATGGGGAAATAATTTATTTTATAATAAAGGAAATCCATTTTCATTTACCGCTACTACTGAAAAAATTATTATTGGTTTCTACGTAGCACCACAGAATGTAGGAACAATTACAAATTTTCAACTTGAGGAAGGCTCAACAGCTACTGAATATGAACCATACTATATTACAGAAGATACTAAAGTAGTACAAACTTCTAATCATACATTGAAAGCAATATGGGAAGAGGAAGAAGAAACACAAACAGAACCTTGATACTAATTGATATTTATGATATAGTATACATATGAAGGAAACTTCATAAAATAAAAAGAGATACGTTTGAAGCGACAATCAGACGTTTCCCAATAGTTGAGAGCATCTGAAATCAACAGAGGTTGAGATCAGATGCCTTTTTTATCTATATAATAAAGTGATTATTATAAAGAATAAAAGTAATATTATAAA
>CAMVED010000008.1 GCA_947166445.1 uncultured Mycoplasmatota bacterium | reverse complement strand
TAAAGATGATCCATACAAAGTAGATTTAATATCTAGAATGGATGAAGATGATACTGTTATTTCTATGTACACTCAAGGAGATTTTACTGACCTTTGTCGCGGACCACATGTTGAATCTACAAAGCTTTTGAAAAACTTTAAACTTTTAAAAGTAAGTGGAGCATATTGGAAAGGTGATTCAAATAATAAAATGCTTCAAAGAATATATGGTATTTGTTTTGAAAATCCAGAAGATTTGGAAGCTCATCTTAAAGAACTTGAAGAAGCAAAAGAAAGAGATCACCGTAAGATAGGTAAAGATCTTGAAATATTTATGCTTAATGATTTAGTAGGAAAAGGTCTTCCTATTTGGCTTCCTAACGGATATACTCTTTGGAGAATTATTCAAAACTATATAACTGAAAAAGAAGTATCTAATGGTTATTTACACGTTCATACTCCTGATTTGGGTAATGTAGAACTATATAAGACAAGTGGACACTGGGATCACTATAAAGATGATATGTTTCCATCTATGAAATTGGATGATGAAGAATATGTTTTAAGGCCTATGAATTGTCCTCATCATATGGTTATTTATGGAAATAAGCTTCATTCATATAGAGATTTACCTTTGAAGATTGCAGAAGTAGCAAATGATTTTAGATACGAAGCAGCTGGAGCAGTTAAAGGGATAGAACGTGCTAGATGTTTTACTCAAAACGATTCTCATATTTTTGTAACACCAGAACAAATTGGAGAAGAGTTTAAAGGAGTACTTGACTTAATAATAGATGTTTATAAGGATTTTGGAATAGATATTACAAAGCATAAATTCAGATTATCTTTGAGAGATAAAGAGGATAAAGTAAAATATTATCAAGATGATGAAATGTGGGATACTGCAGAATCTGCATTAAGAGACGTATTAAATGAAATTGGAGTAGATTATTTTGAGGCTGAAGGAGAAGCTGCTTTCTATGGACCTAAACTTGATATTCTTATTAAACCTGCAGTAGGTAATGAAGTAGCTATTCCTACAATTCAATTAGATTTCTTACTTCCAAAGAATTTTGACTTAACTTATATAGATCAAGATGGTAGTAAAAAGACTCCAATTGTAATTCATAGAGCTATTCTTGGATCTCTTGATAGATTCATAGCATTTTTACTTGAAGAAACTAAAGGTAATTTACCACTTTGGCTTGCACCATTACAAATAAATGTAATACCAGTAAATAACAATTATCATTTAGACTATGCTAAAGAAATTGTATCTAAACTAAAAGAAAATGGTGTTAGAGTAAATCTGGATGATCGAGATGAAAAATTAAGTTACAAAATGAGAGAAGCTCAAATTAAAAAGTATCCATATAATTTAATTTTGGGTCAAAAAGAAGTAGATTCTAATAGTGTTAGTTATAGACTTCATGGAAGTGAAGAAACTGTGACACTAGGAACAGATAAGTTTATAGAAAAGATTAATAATGAAATAAAAACAAAAGGAATAGAGTAACTATTTCTTTTTTAAAATCCTTTACTTAAGTAAATTTAATATGTTAGAATATAATTAAAATGAGGTGGTAAATATGGCTAATAAAAAAACAAAGGAAGAAACAAAAGAAATACCTGTAAAGAATTATTTAGTGTTAGGTATTATTGTTGTAATTACATTACTTGCTTTTGTTTATTTGTTATCTTGGTTTAAACAGTATAATGACTCAAAGATTAATACTCCAATTATTACATCAACTTTAAGAGAAGTAGAATATAATAATATAGATACTGTTCTTCAGGAGAGAGATGTGCTTATTATGTATATGTGTACTACTGATGAATCTGTATGTAGAAGTTTTGAGAAAAAATTTGTAAAATATATAAAAGATAACAATTTATCTGAAGATATCATATATCTTAATTTAGGTTATGATAGGGATGAAAACAATCTTTTAAACAAAGTTTATAATCAATACAAAAGTGATAAGTTAGTTAAAAAAGTTTATGAGTATCCGACACTTTTGATATTTAATGAAGGTAAGATAATTGATGTTTTAAGTTCTAACGGTAAAAACAAATTAACTATTGATGATGTAGATTTGTTTTTGGATGGCTATGAATTATGATTAATGTAGTTTTATATGAACCTGAGATACCTCAAAATACTGGAAATATTATGAGAACTTGTGTGGCAACGGGTTCTAAATTACACCTTATTAAACCACTTGGTTTTTCTCTTGATGAAAAAAGTATAAAAAGAAGTGGTGCTAATTATATAGATAAATTAAATTATGAAGTTTATGAAAACTATGAAGACTTTAAAAGCAAAAATAAAGGTACATATTATTTCTTTACTAGATATGGTAAGAAACCTCATAGTGATTTTGACTATAGTAATAAAGATGAAAATATTTATCTTATTTTCGGAAAAGAATCTAGTGGAATAGATAAAAAAATATTAAAAGATAATTTAGATCATTGTATGAGAATACCAATGACTGAAGATGTAAGAAGTTTAAATCTATCTAATTGTGTAGCAATAGTTGTATATGAAGCATTGAGACAACAAAATTATAATGATTTAATAAGACATGAAGTACAAAAAGGAGAAAACTTTTTAGAAGATTTAGATATATAGAATAAAAATACATTTTTTAAATGTATTTTTTTATTTCTTTTAAATCATTGTATTTTTTATATTTGTTTTTAATTGCCATATAGTTATCTGTTCCTTTTCCTAATATTAGAATTGTATCATTTTCTTTTGCTATATTTATAGCTTTTTTTATAGCTTTTTTTCTGTTTTTTATATATATGAAATTGTCTTTATTTACTTCTTTTAGCATATCGTTTACTATATCTTTTACTTTTTCATATCTAGGGTCATCCATAGTAAAAATAACTTTATCTGAAAGTTCTGTAACTATTTTGCCTATATCTTTTCTTTTTTCTTTTTCTCTACCTCCAGCACATCCTACTACTGTTATAATGTTTCCTCGTTTTGTACTATTTGAAAATTCTAATATTTTTTGGGTTGCGTTTATAGTGTGTGCGTAATCAAGTATCAGATTTGCTTTGTTTTTTGTTTTAAATACATTTAATCTTCCAGGAATAGGTTTTAGAGTTTTTATTATTTCTGATACTTTTTCTATTTCAATTCCTAATGAATTAATTGTTGCAACAGCAGCAGTTAAATTATATATATTGAATTTTCCAAGTAAAGGACTTTCAATTTTATATTTTTTGTTTTTGTGTTTTAAAGTAAATTCTGTTTTTTGATTTGTTAATCTATAGTTTTTAATTCTATAATCTGCTTTTTTATTAAACCCGTATGTTAATATTTTTATTTTTTTCTTATTATTCTTTATATACTTATATGATATATCTTCTGTATTTACTATAACTATTCCATCTTGATCTAAAAGATTTATGATTTTTAATTTTGAATTTAAGTAGTTTTCAAATGTTTTGTGAACGTTTAAATGGTCACTGGTTATATTGGTTATAATAGCTCTTTTTAGTTTTATATTATTACATCTGTTATGTAATAATCCTTCACTTGATATTTCCATTACTAAGTTGTTTATTTTTTCTTTTTTTAGAATGTTTGCATATTCTAAAAATTTATCTATTCCTACTGTAGTATTTTGTGTAGCTAGTTTTTTATCTTTGTAGATTAGTCCTAATGTACCTAAGTAGGCAGTGTCATATAAGTTATCTAATATTTCTTTTATTATATAAGCAGTAGTTGTTTTTCCATCTGTACCTGTTATACCAATTATATTTAAACCTTCTGTTGGTCTATTGTAATAGTCATTATATATTTGAAACATTGTATCATTGGTATTGTTTACCTTTATTAAGGGAATTTTAATGTTTTTATTTATATCTTGGTCTACGATAATTGCACTTGCTTTTTTAATATTATCTATGTAATTATGCCTGTTATTTTCTTCATCATGAGTACAAATAAATATATCGTGTTTTTTGACATATTTTGAATTGTTTTTTATGTTCATATTACATCATGTTCATACTAGTTTGATATTCAAAGCTTTTGTTGTTTTTTTGATTTTCTAACAACTCTAGACGCTTTTCTAATTCATTTACTTTGTTTTCTAGTATTGTTATTTTATTTTGAATTTCTAAATAGGCATTAAGAGTTAAATTATTTTGATTAGAAGTAGGCATTTGATTGTAAGGATTTTGATATCCAAAAAATGGCATATTAGGCATTAGTATTCCTCCTTTTTCTATTTTTATTTTATGATATATATTTGTTTTTTGATTAGGCTATTGTATAATAATATGTGGTGGTTAGTATGCGCGTTAGAAATATCAAAAATAAGAAAGAAATATTAGAAAATAGTAAGTATGTTATATCTAATCCTTCTTTTTATAAAGGAAAATGGAATAGTTTATTTGAAAACAATAATAGAATTTGTTTAGAAATAGGTACAGGTAAATGTTCTTTTATATATGAAATAGCAAGACAAAATCCTGATATTAATTATATAGGTATTGAAAGAATTGATACAGTTCTTGCTTATGGTGTTAAAGATCTTGAAAATAAACCTTTTTTAAACAATTTACATTTAATAAATTATGATGCTTTAAAAATTGATGATATTTTTTCTAAAGAAATTGATACTTTATATTTAAATTTTTCAGATCCTTGGCCAAAGGCAAGACATGAGAAAAGAAGATTAACAAACTTTAGATTTTTAGAAAAGTATGATATAATATTTTTAGGTGATAATAAAATAATTATGAAGACTGATAACAGAGATTTATTTGAGTATTCTGTTGTTTCACTTTCAAATTATGGTTATAAAATAACTGATTTATCACTAGACTTACATAAAAAAGAAGACTATAATAATATTGTGACTGAATATGAGGAAAAATTTTCAAGAAAAGGTTGTCAAATTTATATGTTAAATGCAGTTAAAAAGAATGAATAATGTTTTTAATTTGATATAATAAAAGAGGTGAAATAATTGAAAAAGTATTTGCTAATAGTGGCTACTTTCTTTATACTTACTGGATGCACTAACATAAGTAATACGAATTACGATGGTATTGTAGATAGGGTATTAAATGAGAAAGTACATAAATATAATACTTATATGGAAGGATATAAATTATATTTACCTAGTCATATGACATTAATTGGTGATTTAAAAGGTAATGATATTTTGTACTCATATGGAGATAAATACTATTTATACGTTGATTTAATAAGTTACTATAATAAAAAACAAAATAAGTATAATATAGTTGTAGACGATTATAAGTATAGTAAGAGTATAGATTATAATGATTTAGAAGGATATGTAACAGTTAGTAATTCTAAAGGTGGATATTTAGTTGAAGTTATGTATAATTATGCTAAAATAGAAGTAGTTACTAAAGATGTTAAAAGGGCTATTGCTAATAGTTTATTGGTTTTAAAAAGTATAAATTATAATTATAAAATAATTGATAGTATGATAGGCTCAAATGCTTTAGTATATGATTCTGAATTATTTGAACTTCTTGGACCTAAAAAGAAAGGCAATAATTTCTTAGAATATGTAGAAGAATATGGGGATTATAAAGAAAGTAAATCTAATAATGATGAAGATATTATTAATATGGAATCTTCAGATTAAAGAGGTGTTAATATGAAACTATTGGATAAAATAAAAAATGCAATATTTGAAGAAGATGAACTAGAAGATACAGAAGTTGTGGAGGAAACTAAAAAATCACCAGTTAAAATCAATAATTTTGATGATGAAGTGGTTAAAAAAATTGATATAGAAAAAACTATACCAAAGAAAATAGAACTTCCAAAGGAAGAAATTGAAGAAAAAAAACCAGTACTTCCAAAGAGGGAACATCGTGTTACACCGATGATTTTTGATGAAGAAGATATTATTATGGAAGATGAGCCTGTTGTTGTGCCTAAGAAGGAAATTATAAGGGAAGAAGTTAAGAAACCATTGTATTCTGGGTACAAAGATGATAGACAAAAAGAGAAGTTTAAACCTTCACCAATTATTTCTCCAGTATATGGTTTTGTAGGAGTAAGTCCTGTTTTAGAGCAACCTAGAAATGATGATTTGTCATCTTTTAATGAAATGTTTGCAAAAGAAAAGAGAGAGGCTGTTACACTTGATACTGTCAGACAAAAAGCTTATGGGGTAACTCCTGTTAGTAGTGAAGAGGAAGACGATGATTTAGGACTTTTGTATGATATGAAACAAGAGGAACCACCTGCAATATCAAAAATCACGCTTGGAGATGCAGAAGAGTATTTTGATGATTTAGGACTTGAATATAACGTTGATTATAAAGATAGTGCAAAAGTTAAAACAAAATCTAGTGCTACACGTACTATTAAAAATAATAATTTAAGTAATGAAATTAAAGATCAGTTGGAAGAAGCACCTGAAAAAGAATTACAATCTACTCAAGAACTTGAAATAACAAAAGAACAATTGAGACCAAAAACTGCTAGTGAAATCAAAAAAGTGAAAAATATCAAAGATTTGGATGTAGTAGAGGATGATACAGAAGAACCTGATGAAAAGAATTTATATGATTTAATCGATATGATGTATGAAACTAGGGAATAAGTAAGGAGGAATAAAAATGGTAGGAGCAAATGCAGTATTATTAACAATTTTATTGACACTTTGTTCAGTGTTGGTGGTATTTTTAATAGTTGCTAGCGTAAAATTAATTAATACTACAGACAAACTTAATATGATACTAGATGATGCATACAAAAAATTAAAAAGTGTTGATGGTGTTTTTAATGCAATTGATACTGTATCTGATGCAGTTACTAGTGTTAGTGAAACAGTAGTAGGAAAAGCACTTTTAGTAATTGATAAATTATTTAAGAAGGAAAAATAAGGAGGGAAATAAAATGAAAAAAGGAAGTTTATTAGCAGGAGCTTTAGCAGGTTTAGGAATTGGTTTATTGGTAGCACCAAAATCTGGAGAAGAAATGAGAAAGGATTTATCTAAGAAATTTGATGAAATGGTTAAGAAACTAAAAGAAGTTGACTATGGAGAAGTTAAGAATGATATCGAAGCTAAGATTGGTGAAATAAGTGCTGAACTTAAAGATTTAGATAAAGAAAAAGCTTTAGATATTGCTAAGGAAAAAGCTGAAGTTATTAAGAAAAAAACCGAAGAACTTGCAAAAATTGCTAAAGACAAAGCTACTCCAGTAGTTAATTCTTCAATTGAAGAACTTAGAAAATCTGCTATTAAAGCTACTAAAGAAATAACTAAAAAACTTGAAGCTAAAGATAAAAAAACTACTAAAAAAGCAGAAAAATAATTATTTGGTTTTATGAATTGAAACTTTAAAAATAGTGTGTTAACATATTATATGTGTAATGCACTATTTTTATTTAGGAGTTGATAATATGACAGAAAAACAAAAGAAAATATATAGAATTATAATAATTGCTTTGGTAGTTTTTCTAGTGGGAGAAATTATATTTTTTAGTGTTAAGATTTATAAGAACAGAAAAGCTTCAACTTTTTATAATGTTGTTAGCAATTTAGTACTTAATGATGAGAATAATTATATTGGAGTAGGAGCTAGTGATTATAGATATAGTAAGATTAACAAATACGACGATGGTTATGAAAAAGCTACTATTATTGAAGTTAAAGATGGAAAAACTATAAAAGAAGTAGGTTTTTTAAAGGGATACAATGGACGTTATAATGATGTAGTTAAAGTTTCAGATGGTTATATTGCTGTTGGAAAAGTTGAAATGACTAAAGAACAGCATGATGAGGGTATGTCTGAGGGAATAATATCTAAATATGATAAAAATTTTAAAATAGTATGGAGAAAAAATTTAAGTATACTAGAAAAAACAGAATTTAAAAAAGTTAAATTAGATGGTGATGATATTGTTGTAGTAGGTACTTCTATTTATAGTGATGGTTATATTGGAAATCATACTACTGGTGGCGGAATTCTTTTAAAATATGATCAAAATGGTAAAGAAAAATTAAGAGTCAATAACGGAGGACCTTATACTGGATCATTTAACGATATTATAGTTGAAAAAGATTCTTATGTAGTTGTAGGGCTTGGAAAAGCTAATTCTGGAATTATAGTAAGATATGATAAAAATGGTAAAAAATTAGAATCTGGTTCATTTGGATATACTGATAAAAGTGGTATTAATGCTGTTGTAAAAGATGGAAATAGTTATTATGTTGCTACTACTAAGGTAGTTAATCCAAAAGAGTTAAGTAATTATAGTGCTGCTCTTGTAAAATTTGATTCAAAACTAAATGAAATAGATAATACAAAGTATACTAATTACAATATAAATTATTTTAATGATATAGATATCGATAGTGATGGAAATATCATTGTTTGTGGTTACGTTGGAAAACCTAAAGATAAATCTTTAGCAAGTGATGCAGTAATAGTTAAATATGATAAAAATTTATATGAAAAAGATTCTAATATTTTAAAAGGTAATAAAAATGATTTTTATAGTAGTATATATTTAAAAGATAAGAATATTTACGTTTTGGGATATTCTAATAGTAAGTTAAAAGAATATAAAATAAATGGTTATGATTATAGTACTATAGTACAAAAGTATAATAGTAATTTAAAATAATAATAGATTTATTAGTACTAGTATTATTCCTAAGGCATAGAATATATAAGTTATTCTATGCCTTTTATATTTAGTGACTTCTGGCAATAATTCATAAATTGAGATATGGATCATGATTCCTGCGATTAGTGAGTAGATTATTCCAAATGTGTGATAGGATGGTTTTAAAAACAAATAAGCTATTAATGCTCCGAAAGGTTCAGAAATAGCACATATAAATGTGTAAAAAAAGGATTTTTTATAACTTCTTGAGTAGTAGTAAATAGGAAGGGATATACTTATTCCTTCGGGGATATTATGCATTGCAATAGCAATAGTGATAGATAAGCCTAGTTTTATGTTTTCGCTAGTTGTTATAAATGTAGCAATGCCTTCAGGAATATTATGAATCATAATACCAATCATTGTAATTAATCCTAGTTTATATAATGATTTTTCGTTAAATGTATTCGGAAAAAGTTTATCTACTATCAAGGATATACACATACCAATACATAAAAATATTAAGGATATAATAATGCTTATAAAAGATGTGTAAGTGTATTTAAAAAAATGAATACTTTCTGGTATTAAGTCAAATAATGATAGAAATAGCATTACAGAAGAAGCAAAGGAAATTCCTCCGATTAGGAAGTTTAAACTCTTTTTTTTAGATAAAAATATTATAAAAGATCCTATTAAAGTTGAGAGACCTGCTAGAGAAGATAAAACAAAGGCGATAGTTGTATTCATTTTATCACCCTGAATGAATAATTAGTTATAAAGAAAGCAATTATTCCTATTATTATGCTAATAACAAAACTGTTGTTGAAAACTATTTTTGTTTGTAAAAGACAAGGAATTGTAGATAAAGAAAAACCAAGAATAGCAAAATAAGTATAGCCATAATAGTTTTTTAATAAATAATTTATTATTTTAGATATAAAAAATGTAGTAATAGCAAATCCTAGACATGCAGGAATCAGTACAAATAGATTAATAGAAGATATACTATATATGTATATGCCATATAGATTCATTAAAGATAATAATACTGTTGAAGATATACCTGGTATTATTGTAGAAAATGATAAAGTTATACCAATTATAAAGTATTTAATAATACTTATAGCACTATAATCAATACTATAGTTTAAGTTTTTAGTATCTAAAAATAGTAAGGACATTCCTAAAATAAAAGTAGTTAAAAAGGAAATTATATATGTTTTTTGAAAACCTTTTTTAGTAGCTTCATGAAACAAATGGGGTATTGTTCCTAGTATAAAAAAAGTAAATATTGTATATAGTTCCATAGGCCACTTGTTTATGAGCACAAAAACAATATTGCTAAAAAGGTAAGTTCCTAGTATTATTCCAAGAGTAATAGGTAAGAGAAAAATAAAGTTTTCTTTTGGTTTTCTAAAAAAGTTTCCTATTGAATTTAAACATTTTTCATACAAGTCAAAAATAACTAATAGAGCGCTGCCACTAAGACCTGGTATGATGTTAAAAATTCCAACTATTATTCCTTTTATAAAATTTATCATATTAAATTATATGCTAATAAAATAAAAAGAAGAGTTAAAACTCTTCCATATTTTCAAATATTTTTTTATTGTTTTTTAATCTTTCAATGTTTGGAGATATTTCTATTGCTTTATTAATATAATAGAGTGCTAAGTTTTTATCATTTTTATAGTAGTAGCACATTGATAATAAATCGTATATTGTGTGGTCATAACTAAATGGTTCATTTATATAACTTTTTTCATTTTTAGGTATATCTAATGCTTTGTTACATAAGTATATTACTTTGTTATAATCTTGAAGTTTATACATTAATAGAGCTTTTTCAACGTGGGGATCTCTTAAGTAAGAGGCTTCTTTTATTGCTTTATCATACCATTTAATTGCTTCATTTTTATTATTTAAATTACTATAACATCTAGCAATAAATCTCATTGATGCACATCTTTCATCTTTCCAAGTTGCAGTTGGAAGTGATAGATGTTTTTTTAAAGTTTTTATAGCTTTTTCCCATTGCTGATAATACATGTATTCTCTTCCTAGATAGTGTACGTTTCTATCATCGTTTGGGTCTTCTTGTACTGATAATTCTAAAAGTGGTAAATAGCTTGATCTTGATTTTTTATTATCTGGATAATGATTTAAAGTTATTTCGTTGGTGTTTATTAATTCTTCATTGTTCTTAATGTTTACTAAAACTTCATGAACTGGATGTTTCCAAATGTAATTGTTTCTACTGTGTATTTTTGATATATAAAAGTTAACCGCTGGATTGTTATTGCTATCAAAACTCCAATTGTAGTTGTATCCTAATCTTGTTATTTTGTTTTTTGACCAAATCTTCTCTAGTGTTGTTCGCCAACCTTTTTCAAAAACTTCATCTAAATCAGTACAAACACAAATGTCAGTATCGGTTGGTACTAAATCTAATGATAGGTTTCTAGCTATATCAAATCTCCATGGTTTTATTTCTTTTGTGATAACATGAGCTCCAAGGTTTTTTAGAATTTGTACTGTTTTATCAGTGGAACCTGTATCAAGTATATATATTTTATCAGCTTCTTTCATCGAATTAAACCATCGTTTAGCAAATTTCTCTTCATTTTTAGTAATCGCATAAACACATACTTTATATTTGTTTTTATTCATAAGTATCACCATTATAATTTATGAATAAAAATGAATTAAATATATAATGTATGCACAAAAAAGTAGGAATATTATGTTTTTTCCTACTTTTTAAATTAACCATATAATAATTTTATGCAGCAGGTCCGGTAGGCCCTTGTGGTATTGTTAAGTTTAATACATAGTTAGGAGGTGTGCCAGTCATTGTTGCTGAAGCCTCTGTTCCAGGAGCTCCAGTAGTAACTGTTCCCATAGTAAATGTTGGAGTAACTCCTGCAGGGCCAGCAGGCCCAGTAGCACCGGCAGGACCAGCAGGTCCAACACCACCAGCAGGACCAGCAGGTCCAGTAGGTCCAGTAGGTCCCGTAGCACCAGTTGGTCCAGTTTCACCTGTTAAACCTTGAGGTCCCGTAGGCCCAGTAGCACCAGTAGGTCCTCCGCTTGGTCCAGTAGGTCCGGTAGGTCCAATGACACCAACAAAGTTTATATTAGGAAATGGTGGAAATGGTCTGTTTCCACAACCATTATTATTGCGTCCTTCCATATCATCATCCTTTCTATTTTATTTTATGAAAATCTGTTATTCTTTGAATTGTAAATATCTATTTTTATGAAAAAATCGAAAAAAAACAAAGAAAAGTTAGGTCTTTTCATTTTTTTTAGTAATTATTTATATGAGGAGGTAAAAATGAAAAGAATATTGATTTATTTGTTAATGATGATTTCATTATTAGCAATTAGAATAAATTGGGTTAATGCTAGTGTGTATAATGGAAAGCTTTATGAGGTATGGCACCCAGATTCAGGTTTTACTGTTTTTGCAGAAGAATCTAATAGGTACATGGATTATAATAGTTGGATGATTAAGTCTACCATAGATGATAAGATTTATTATTGTATTGATCCTGCAACACCACTTGTAGGTTCTTATTCAGGCTCTCATAATATTTATACAGATAAAGATGAAATAATTAGTAAAACTGATCTTACAGAAGAAAAGTATAAAAAGGTTCAACTTCTTGCTTATTTTGGATATGGTTATAAAGATAATTTTATTGATCATACTGATAAAAAATGGTATGGAATAACACAAGTTATGATATGGAGGATAATGAGACCTGATTTAACTTGGACATTTAAAGTGAATCGTGATGCTGTTCCAGATTCATTGTTATATAAAAGTGAAGTATCTGAGTTGAATAAATTAGTAAATGATTATAGTAAGCTTCCAAGTTTTGCTAATCAAATTGTAATAGTAGAAGCTGGCAAAAAAAAGACGTTAACCGATACTAATAAAGTTTTCCATAATTATACTTTGTCAAATGTTTCTCAAAGAGTTTTGCTTGAGCAAAACAATGATAAGTTAACTGTGTATTCTGAATTTAGTAGTCCTTATCAAGTCAGTTTTAAAATAGTACCTAAAACAAATGAAAAGTTTGGAGCTTTTGTTAGTAGTGATTTTCAAGATATTATTAGAATGGGTGCACCGGAAGGGAAATCTTTTAAATTTCTTTTGGAAGTAACTGATGGTTTTGTAAATATTCAAAAAGTAGATAGCGAAACGAAAAAGTCAGTTCCTTCAGGAGATGCTACTCTTGAAGGTGCTGAATATGGAATATATAATACAAATAATGAACTAGTAACGAAAATAAAAACTAAAGAATTTGGTTTAGCTAAAACTGGTTTACCTTATGGTGATTATTTGTTGAAAGAAATAAAGGCTCCGAAAGGGTATAAAATAAATGAAGAAACGTATCCTTTTACTTTGAGTGGTAAAGATAATAATATAACAATTAATGTAGAGGACGAAGTAATAAAAGGAACTATAAAGCTTATTAAAACAAAAGGTGGTTCAGGTGAAAAATATGTTCCCGAAAAAGGTGCATCATTTGATATTTTTGACAAAAATAACAATAAGATAGAAGAGTTGGTTACTAATCAAGACGGTATTGGTATGATTGATTTACCATATGGTGTTTATACCTTGAAACAAGTAACTGGTGAAGAAGGGTATGTGTTTTCTGATGATATCACTGTTAATGTAAATAAAGAAAAAATGTACGAATTAAAGGCTAAAGATATAAAAAAATCTGTATTAGAATTCTCAAAAACTGATTATTCTTTAGATGTACCTGTTCCTAATTGTTTAATGGAAATTTATAAAGAGGATAATACTTTGATTTACAGTGGTAGAACTGATAAAAACGGTAAGATTTTTCTACCTAATTTGGATATAGGTAAATACTATATTTTGGAAAAAGAAGCTCCAAAATATTATAAATTGAATAATGAGAGAATGTCTTTTGAAGTAATAGAAAACGGAAAAATAATAAAAGCAAATATGAAAAATTATAGAAAAGAAGGATCTTTGACAATAGTAAAAAAAGATAGTAAAACAGATGAGTTATTAAGTGGAGCAGAATTTGATATATACCTAGTTGAAAATAACAAAGCAATGTTTAAGGGTGTTACTAATAAAAACGGAAAATTAACTATTAAAACTATGATTGCCGGAAAGTACTGCGTTTATGAAACAAAAGCTCCCGAGGGATATAAACTTTCAAAAGAAAAACATTGTTTTGAAATAAAAGAAGATAAGCAAAATGTTAAACTTATAATTAAAAATAATAAAAACACAGTGAAAGTTCCTAAAACTGGTGCTTTTAATATTATTGGTATTATAGCAAGTATACTAGTAGTAATTGGTTCTAGTTATTTTATATATGAGAAGTATAATTAGAGTAGTTTTTTTGTTATTTATATTTGTTGGAATAATGCTAATGAGTTTTGATTTAATATATAATTATAAATCAATAAAAAATTATAATAAAAAAATTGATGAGTTTTTTAATGAGACTCCTGTAGTTACAACCAAGTTAATTAAATCAAATATTAAACATGATAATAATGATTTTATAGGGTTTATTGAAATACCAAAAATAAATTTAAAGGGTGGTTTTGTCCATCCTTTATCTGTTCATAATAACATTAATGAGAATATTACTATATTAAAACCATTTATGTTACCAAATGAAAATAATAGTACTTTTGTTTTGGCAGCTCATAGTGGTAATTCATATGTTTCTTATTTTAAAAAATTATATAAGTTAGATATTGATGATATAGTTTATGTTTATTTTAATAATAAAAGATATGAATATAAAATAGTTAAGTATTATTATGAAAACAAAAATGGTGAAATTACTATAAAAGATAATATTTATACTAAAAAGTTAGTTCTTACTACTTGTAAGTCTTTTGATAAACAGCTCATTTATATAGCACATTTAATTAGAGTTTCAAATAATAAATAACGAAGATTTTTCTTCGTTATTTATTTAGTTTCTTTTCTAATAAATCAATACAAAAATAAAGTAAATAAGACATTATGCCCAGCATGAATATTGAAGTAATGACTAAGTTTAAATTAAATACTTGTGATCCATATGTAATTAAGTATCCAAGACCTTTTTTAGATACTAAAAGTTCTCCCATTATTACTCCAATTAAAGATAGACTTATATTTATTTTTAAAGTGTTTACTAAATTTTTTGTGTTTCCTCTTAGAACTAGCTTTGTAAATATTTGTATTTTGTTTGCTCCGAATGTTTTTAATAGTATTATTTTTTGTTTGTCAGTATTAATAAAAGCACTATATATATTGATTATTGCGGTAAATACTGTTATTAAAAGCGTCATAAAAATAATTGAATTAGTATTTGCGCCTATCCAAATTATAATAAGTGGTCCTAGTGATACTTTAGGAAGTGAGTTTAGAACTGTTAAATAGGGGTCTAATATTTTAGATATGGTGTTATTACTCCATAAGATGCTGGCTACTATTAAGCCAATTATACTAGCAATTGAGAAACTTGCGATTGTTTCATAAAAAGTAGTCCAAATATGTTTAAATAAATTATTTTGTTTATATAAATCTATAATAGTAGTTATAACTTTTGAGGGCGAAGAGGTGAGAAACGGATTTATTATTTCTGTTTTAGCTAGCACCTCCCAAACAATTAGAAAAAATAGTACTATAAATATTCTGAAGAACAATATTATGTTTTTGTTCCTTTTTTTATTTTTTAAATAGAGTTGATGTTCATTACTATACATGATGATCCAATTCCTTCCAAATCATTTCATAGTAATAATTAAATCTTTTATCTTTTCTATTTTCAGTAGGAGCACCATTTTTTTCTAGTTCTATGTTTATTATTTTTTTAACTTTTCCAGGGCGATTAGTTATAACAATTACTTTATCTGACATACTGATTGCCTCTGCTATATCATGTGTAACCATAATTGCAGTTTTTTTCTCGTTTAAGATTATATGTTTTAAATCATCAGATAAGGCAAGTCTAGTTTGATAATCTAGAGCAGAGAAGGGTTCATCTAAAAGTAGTATGTCAGGATTTAGAGCTAGTGTTCTAATTAAGGCAACTCTTTGTTTTAAACCTCCAGATAAACTATTAGGATAACTATCTATGAAATCTCCTAATCCATATTTTTTTAAAAGTCTTATTACATTTTTCTTTGTATTATCATTTAATTCTTTTTTTATTTCTAGTCCTAAACAAGCATTATCTAGTACTGTTCTCCATGGAAATAACGAATCTTCTTGCAGCATATATCCGATTTTAGGTTTTTTTTTATTAAATTTTATTTCTCCAGAAGATTTTTTCATCATTCCTGAAATAATTGAAAGAATTGTTGATTTTCCACATCCTGATGGGCCTACTAAAGAAACGAATTCATCTTGTTTAATTTCAAGACTTATATCTTTTAAGGCAATAAGTTCTCCTTTTTCATTATGGTATATTTTGCTTAAGTTTTTTATTTCTAAAAGATTAGTTTTCATGAATTAAATCTTTATAACTTACTTTTTTGTCTAAGAAACCTGCTTTAATTATAATTTCTTGTAAGTGATCGAATGATTTTTTGGTAAATGTTGTGGTTTTTGGCCAAGTATTATTTTTTTTATAACTTTCTACGGCGTTTTTAATATCATTATAAGAAGTGTCGGGAAACTGATTCATTATAGCTTTTGCAATAGTACTACTATCATTTTCATTTACAAAGTTAAGTCCTCTTTGAATGGCTTTAGTAAATTTTTCTATTATATCTTTATTTTCATTTATATAGCTTTTCCTTGCGTTGTAAGCTGTATATGGAACGTTATCAGTAAGAGTACCAAGTTGTGCAACTTTATAACCATATCCTTCATTTACTACTTGGGTTGCAAGTGGTTCAAAAAGAGTTACAAAATCACCAGTACCTCCGATAAATGATCCTGCCATGGCTGCAAATTGAATACTTGTATCAATATTAAGATCTTTGTTTGGATTGATTCCGTTTTCTTTTAAGATATATTCAAGAGTCATTTCGGGCATACCACCTTGGCGGCCTCCAATTACATATTTTCCTTTTAAATCATTTACAGTAAAGTTTTTAATTTCTTTTCTAGATATTAAAAATGATCCATCTTTTTGGGTAAGTTGTGCAAATGTTTTTATATAATCTTTTTCACCTTTATTATAAACATATATTGTAGCTTCTGATCCAGATAGTCCAATGTTTGCATCACCAGATAGAACTGCTGCCATAACATTATCAGCACCACTTGTTAGGGTAAGTTCTACATCGAGTCCTTCATCTTCAAAATATCCTTTTTTAATCGCTACATATTGGGGTGCATAAAAAACACTATGAGTTACTTCTGCTACTTTTACTTTTGTTAAATTAGAATTATTATTACTACTGTAAAAACTATATCCTAAACATAAAAGGATAAAGGCTACTACTCCAGTAATAATAACTATTGTTCTTTTCATATTTTACCTCCTTTTAGTTACAATTTATTATATTCTACTATTGATAAAATGTACTGGGTAATATTAACAAAATATGAAAAGCAATTAGAAACAAATATTGAAATAAATTTATATTTATGATATAGTATATATATGAGGGAAACTTCATAAAATAAAAAAGGATACGTTTGAAGTAGGTATCAGACGTTTCCCAATTCATTGAGATGCATCTGAATCAACAAGGGTTGATATCAGATGCTTTTTATTATTTGTATAATAAAGTTATTACTATAAAAAATAATAGCAATATTATGATAAATAGAGATTTTTCTCTTTTAGTCATAAGTATCACCACCTTTTCTTTATAACCCCCAGAAAAAGAAAAGGAAAACATCTGATTTCCAAACGTATCTGTTAAATTGTATAATAAATAGAACCAACAATAAAGATATTTTACATTAATTTTACATTGGTAGTTTTTGGTAAATCCACTGGATATCTTTTTCTAGTGTTTTTTTATTGTTTATGTTATAATTTATTTAGAGATTTTAAGAAAGTAGGTATTTTATGAAAAAGTTTGGAGATCGTAGAGATGGAAAAAAATTAAAAGACTTAAACGGTATGATGTATGTTATGACTGATATAAAGAAAAGAAGAGCAGATAGAGAGGTATATATTGATTATCCAGTAGATGTAACAGAAGCAATTAAATACAAAGAAAAATTTGGTAAAAAAAGTGATATTCATTTAACATATTTTCATATTTTTGCAACTGCTATTGCTAAAGTTATATATAATAGACCACAACTTAATATATTTATAGTTAATGGTAAGTTTTATCAAAGAAATGATGTTGTTTTATCTTTTGTTGCTAAGACTGAGTTTAATGATACTGCTGAAGAATTAATGCAACTTTTAAAAGTAGCTGAAGATGATAATATATTTACACTTAGTAAAAAAATATCTGGTAATGTTAAGAGTGCTAGAACTAGTTCACAAACTGGTGGTGATAAACTAGTTTCTACTGTAGGACATATGCCTAAAGTTTTAAGAAGATCGATAGTAGGAGTTTTTAAATTTTTAGATAGGCATGATTTGTTACCTAAATCTTTAACAGAAGAACTTTTATACTATAGTACTGTTATCCTTTCAAATATAGGTTCTATTGGTTGCCAAGGCGGTATTTATCATAATATTACTGATTTTGGCTCTAATTCTATAATGGCAACTATGGGTAAAATATATAAGAAAGAAATAATAAAAGAAGATGGAACTAAGGAAATACGAGATTTTTGTGATTTTGGTTTAACACTTGATGAAGGTATTGCTGATGGTTTTTATATGATAAAATCAATGCAACTTTTACAATATTTATTAAATAATCCAAAATTACTTGAAGGAAATGCAAATGAAAAAATTGAAGTTAAATAAAGAAGAATATCCATGGTTATCTTTTTACAAAAATGTCCCTAAATCTATCGAATATCCCGATGGATCTATGGTTGATGTTGTTATGCAAACAGCCTTAAAATATCCGAATAACTATGCACTTGAATACTATAATAACAAGATTACTTATAAGGAACTTATGGATAGAATAATTGAATGTGCAAAATCTCTTAAGAGTTTGGGAGTTTCTGAAGGTGATGTTGTTAGTATTTGTATGCCTAATACTCCAACTGCTTTATACATGTTTTATGCTGTTAATATGGTTGGTGCTATATCGAATATGATTCATCCACTTTCCAGTGAAAAAGAGATTGAACTATTTTTAAATAAGACAAAATCTAAATATATTTTAACAATAGATATAGATTATAAAAAAGTAATTAACATAATTAATAATACGAGTGTTACTAAAATAATTGTTTCTTCTGCAGGTGATGACTTAAAAGGTTTGAAAAAGTTTATGTATAATATATTTAAAACAGATGTAACAAAGGCAGTAAAGAAAATAAGACAAGTATTTTTAAGAGCATTTAAAAATAGAGAAGTCATTTCTTATAAAAAATTTATTAAAAAGGGTAGTTCCTATTATGAAGAGTATAGTGTTGTCAGAAAAAAAACCGATACTGCAGTTATTCTTTATAGTGGTGGTACAAGTGGCACTCCAAAAGGAATTATGCTTTCTAATTTGAATTTTAATGCTCTTGCTCATGGAGCTCATTTTATGTGTGACCCATCTAAAGCAGGTGATTCTATTCTTTCTATTATGCCAATCTTTCATGGATTTGGTCTTGGTGTTTGTATTCATGCTCCACTTCATATTGGTATGACTTGCATACTTGTTCCTACTTTTAAGGCTAAAACACTTATAAATTTAATTAGAAAAACAAAACCTACCTTTTTTGTGGGTGTTCCTACTTTATTTGAAGCTTTATATAATAGTTCTAGTTTTAAAAAAGATGATTTTGCTTCAATTAATTGTATTGTATCTGGTGGAGATATAATGGATGAAGAAAATTATAATAAATACAATGATATGTTTGAAAAGTATGGCTCTAAAGCTAGGGTTAGAATAGGATATGGTCTTACTGAAGCATGTGCTGCTACATGTCTTTCTCCTACGGGAATGCATAGAAAGGGGTCTATTGGTATACCTTTTCCTGATAACATTTATAAGATTGTTAAAATAGGTACTACTAAAGAAGTTAAACCTATGGAAGATGGAGAAATATGTATATATGGTCCTAGCGTGATGCAAAGATATATTAACGAAGAAGAAGAAACAAATAATACTTTAAAAAAGCATAGTGATGGTAAAATTTGGCTTCATACTGGTGATATTGGTTGTATGGATAAAGATGGATTCGTTTATTTTAAATCCCGTTTAAAGAGGATTATTATTTCTTCTGGATATAATATTTATCCATCGTATATAGAAACTGTTATTAATAAACATGAATATGTATCAAGTTCTACTGTAATTGGAGTACCTGATAAATATCGTGGTCAAATAGCTAAAGCTTTTATTGTACTAAAAAAAGAGGTAAAACTTACTGATGAAGTTGAAGAAGAAATAAAAGAGTATTGTGAAAAGAATATTGCTAAGTATTCTATGCCTAGAATATTTGAATTTAGAAAAGAACTTCCTAAAACTTTAGTGGGTAAAGTTGCTTATACTGTTTTAGAAACTGAAGAAAAATTAAAAGATAAAGTAATTGGTAGTAAAGAACAAAAAAAATAAGACATTGTCTTATTTTTTTCTTATTTTGGCTTTGGGTTTAAAATCTTCAATTATTTCATCTATTTCTTTAGCGGTTTCGTTATTAGGATCAATTTTTTTGATTAGATATCCAACTGCTATAGGGGATAATAATGCTGCTGTGTATTTTGTTGGATTGTTATAAAAAATGTCTATGTTTCCGTCAAGCCCTAAATCCAATGCACTAATCTGTATTGTTAATAGTCCTATAATTTCTGCTGTTTTAAAAGCAAAAGTTTCAACTGTATTAGTAATGAATAATCCTGCTTTTGAAATATTTTTTACTTTTTCTTTTTCTTGCATATTATTTTTCTCCTTATGTAAGAGATATTATAGTGTTTTGATTTTATCATGTCAAATAAAATTATAATTTTACTTGCTTTTTTACATAAATTATAGTATATTATTATTGCTTCCGTTACTCAGATGAACGAAATCCTTATTCATCTTGGTTTCGGTGAATGATATATAAAGGAGGTAAATTATGGCTTTAACAAAAGAAAAAAAAGCTGAAATTGTTAAGAAATTTGCTAAAGATGAAAAAAATACTGGTAGTACAGAAGTTCAAATAGCAATTCTTACTGAAGAAATCAAGGCTTTAACAGAACATCTAAAAGAACACAAGCATGATTTTCATTCAAGAAGAGGAATGCTTAAAAAAGTTGGTCAACAAAGAAGTTTACTTAATTATTTAAAAAATAAAGATGTTACTAGATATCGTGAAGTTGTAAAAAAATTAGGTTTAAGAAAATAGATAGGCGCTTATTTTTTAGTGTCTTTTTATTTTCTATGGGGGCTTTATGCAAAAAATACAAACTGATAAATTATATATTGTTGGACTTTTTATTGTATCTGGAATAGAGTATTATAGTGATGAAATGGTTATTTCTAAAAGGTTTTTAAAATGGATAGTAGTAGAAAATGAAAGCGATTATTATACTGCTTGTTTTAAGGATATTAAAACTGGAGTTAACTATTTTTCTTCAGGTAGAGAAGTAGGAGACCTTTATATTGATATGGATACTTTATTTAGCTTTAATAACTTTACTAATAAATTAAAACTTAGTAAAGAAGAAATTGCTATTTATTTAAAAGAATTTAAAGATAATTATAATATGACAAAAATAAAGAACAGAAGAATAACTTATGAAATTTTACTAAAACTAATAAAAGAACTTGGAGAGGATGCTTTTATTATAATCGATAAAGTTATGAAAGAGTACAATGAAGAGACACCTGAAAACATGAAAAGATTTTTGAGTGATGTAAGCGAAAGCTTAGATTTAAATATGAAAAACCGTACTAAATCTAGAAATAGATAAGAAAGGAATGAAGTAAAAATGGAAAAAACGTATAATTTTGAGTTTAGAGGAAGACCTATAACAGTTGAAATAGGGAAAATGGCTAAGCAAGCTTCAAGTTCTTGTTTAGTTAGATATGGAGATACAGTAGTGTTATCTGCAGTTACTAATAAGAAAGAACCAACTACAGGAGATTTCTTTCCACTTATGGTTTTATATCAAGAAAAACAATATTCTGTTGGTAAAATTCCTGGAGGATTTATTAAAAGAGAAGGAAGACCTACGGAAAATGCAACACTTGCTGCAAGATTAATTGATAGACCTATTAGACCACTTTTCCCTGAAGGTTTTAAAAATGAGGTGCAAATAGTAAATACTGTACTTTCAGTTGATACAGATAATAGTCCTGAAATGACTGCTTTATTTGGATCTTCACTTGCACTTTCTATAAGTGATTTACCATTCGAAGGTCCAATTGCATCAGTTGTTGTTGGTAGAGTTGATGGAGAATTTGTAATAAATCCTACTGTAGAAGAACAAGAAAAAAGTGATATATATCTTACTGTTGCTGGTACAAAAGATGCAATTAATATGGTTGAATCAAGTGCTGCAGAAGCCAGTGAGGAAGATATGTTAGATGCTTTGATGTTTGGTCATGAAGCTATAAAGGAACTTATTGCTTTTGAAGAAAAAATAGTAGAAGAAATTGGTAAGCCTAAAAAAGATTATCCAATTATTAAAGTAGATGAGGAAATAAATTCTAAAGTAAGAGATATTATTACTGTAAAAATGGTTAATGCCATTCAAATTGAAGGAAAATTAGAACGTCAAGAAAAAATTGATGAACTTAAAGAAGAAGTTCGTGAAACATTTAGAGAAATGTATAAAGATTCTGATGATTTAGATGGTGTTATTAATCAAGTAAATGAAGTGCTTGAAGCTATCGAATATGAAGAAATAAGAAGACTTATTACAGAAGAACATATAAGACCTGATGGAAGAGCAATTGATGAAATAAGACCTTTGTCTTCAGAAATTGATTTACTTCCTCGTACACATGGATCTGCAATGTTTACAAGAGGTCAAACTCAAGTTCTTAGCGTAACTACACTTGGATCAATTAACGAATATCAAATTCTTGATGGACTTTCTGATGAAGAAGGTAAAAGATTTATGCATCACTATAATTTTCCACAATTTAGTGTTGGAGAAACAGGTAGATATGGTGCTCCAGGTAGAAGGGAAATTGGACATGGTGCACTTGGTGAAAAAGCGCTTGCTAGAGTTATACCTAGTGAAGAAGAATTTCCTTATACAATAAGAGTAGTATCTGAAGTGCTTGAAAGTAATGGTTCATCTTCACAAGCTTCTATTTGCGCAGGATGTATGAGTTTAATGGCTGCAGGTGTTCCAATTAAAGATATGGTTGCTGGTATTGCTATGGGATTAATTACTAAAGGTGATAAGTATACAATTCTTACAGATATTCAAGGTGCAGAAGACCATTTCGGAGATATGGACTTTAAAGTAGCAGGTACTAAAAATGGTATATGTGCTCTTCAAATGGATATAAAAATTAAAGGTATTACTAAAGAAATACTTGGAGAAGCTTTACAACAAGCTAAAAAAGCAAGATTTGAAATTCTTGAAAACATGAGTAGTGCTATATCTGAACCACGTAAAGAATTATCTCCTTATGCTCCAAAAATTAAACAAATGAAAATTAAAGAAGAAAAGATCAAAGATGTTATTGGACGTGGCGGAGAAGTTATTACTAGAATTATTCAAGAAGCAAGTAACGTAGTAAGTGTAAATGATAAAAACGCTGTTAAGATTGATATTGAAGATGATGGTAGAGTAATTCTATACCATACTGATTACGATGTAATTGATAAAGCTATGAAATTAATTGAAGATGTTGTTCGTGAAGTAGAAGTTGGAGAAGTATACAACGCAAAAGTAGTAAAAGTAGAAAGCTTTGGATGTTTCGTTGAAGTATGGCCTGGTTGTGAAGGATTAGTACATATTTCAAAACTTGCAAAAGAACGTGTTGAAAAGACAGAAGATGTTGTAAAAGTAGGAGACGAAATAGTGGTTAAGTTCATTGGTACTGATAATAAAGGAAGATTAAACTTTTCTAGAAAGGATGCTATGTAAAGCATTCTTTCTTTTGTAAAAAAGCGTAAATCAATAAAAATGTTAATAAAGAAATGTTGACACAGAGGGGGGTCTGTTATATATTAAAAGTGTATATTGTTAATATATAGAATAGGAGGTAGAAACAATATAGTGAAAAGAAAGAATAATAAAAAAGGAGGTAAAAAAATGAAAATAAAAAATCTATTATTTATGCTAACAATAATGCTAATAGGATTTGTTGGAATAAATAATGTAAAAGCAGCAGAAAGTTATGGTTTATGGGTAAATGGAGAAGAATTTACAAGTGAAAAAACAATAATAAATTGTGGAAGCGGTACTGCTACATTTGATAATTCTACTAAAACTTTAACACTTAATAACGCAACTATCGATGTTAATTATGATTCTGGTAATTATTATGGAGATACAGGAATTGGCTATGAAGAACACAATCCTATTTATGATAGTTCTCATAACGTTGTTTATAGGGATATTAAACTTGTCTTAAATGGTATTAATACAATAAATTCGAAATATTATGCCATTTTCATGGAAGCAAATCTTGATATAGAAGGTACTGGTACATTAAATATAAATTTGCATACTAGTGATGGTGATAATGACAGAACCATAGAAGTAGGAAATCTAACAATTAACGATGCTACTATTAATATAAATTCTGGTGAAGGTTTGTCTTCTATAGAGGCAAATGGTGATTACGCAAATGATAATAGTTTATTCTCAAATGCAGAAATTAATAATGCTAATATATCTATAACAAATGGTTGTATGTCTTTTTATTCTACAAACTTACATATTAATAACTCTACAATAATTATTAATAATACAACAACAACACCTGATGGTTATGAAAACCATGGTATATTTGCATTAAAAATGGAAATTAATGGTGATACCAATATTAATATTTCGGGTGTAAAAACTGGTATTGAAACTATTGATGGAGGAGATGATGATTGGGGTTCATTATGGATAAATGATGGTAATATAACAATATCAGCTAGTTCAGCTGCTCTTTCTGGGGGAGTGAATTTAGATAATTATGACAAAAAAATAATGGGAAGTTTTGAACCTGATGGAACAAATTCGGAAGTATTAAGTAATTCAGACTTTGACACTTATTATTCATTTGTTAAAATGGGTGATTTTGATACATATAAGATTACTAATAAACCAACTACTGCATCAATAGGTATGCCAAATGAGGCATTTGAAGGAGAACCTGTTTTAGTAGACAATTGGTTTGCTTACGCTTATGCAATAGATAAAGTACAAATATTAAAAACTTCTGATAATTCAGATATAACTGAAGAGGTTGGTTATGATAAAAAAACACACAAATTTATAATGCCAGCATATCCAGTAACTGTTAAAACAACTACAAAAGTAATATATGCTGCAGTACCAAAAACAATTGCTGCAAAGCTTGATAAATATAATGCAGTAAAAGTTTCATGGACAAGAGACAATAATAGTAATAATAATTATTTTGATGGTTGTTACATTTACTATAAAAAATCAACAGAAAGTACTTGGAAAAAAATTACATGGACTTTAAAATCATACTATACAAAAACAGATCTAGAACCAGGTGTAAAATACAACTTCAAAATAGTTCCTTTGCTAAGATTCTATGGTACTGATGGAAAAGTAAAAAATATTGAAAGTACTAAATATAAATTAATTAATATATATACTTTAAAGAAAATGAATTTACCAACAATAACAAAATATGATGATTTTAAGGTACAAGTAAAATGGAAAACAGTAGATGGTGCTTCAGGATATCAAATAGCAAGATCTGTATATAAAACAAGAAATTATAGTGTTGTAAAAACAGTTAATAATAAATATATTGGTTATAAATTGGATACAAAAGCTAATAAAACATATTATTACAAAGTTAGAGCGTATAGATTATCAAATGGTACAAAAGTATACGGTCCATGGAGTAATTATAAATCATTTAGATTACAATAATAAATGATAAAGGGATACTATGTAAAATAGTATCTTTTTTTTGTAAAGTTAACTTTTATTCTTTATTTGGAATTGTTTTTATGATAAAATTGTTATAGTAGGTGGTTCTATGGACATTAAGAAGTTATATATTATAGGAATAGTAATAATTATTATAGTAATGTGCCTTGTTGGTTTTATTGTAATAAAACGTAAACAACGCAAGCAATTACGCGAAAAACTTGAAGAATTAGAAAGACAACGTAATTTAATTGTAGCTACTCCAGTCATGACTGAACTTGATAAAGTAAAGGTTATTATAAATAATTCTGAACTTGAAAATAAATATAAAGACTGGAAGAAAAGATATGAATTAATTAAAAATGAAAGATATAGTGAAATTACTGACAAACTTCTAGAAGTAGATAATTTACTTGAGGAAAATGATTACAAAGAAGCCCGCACATCTGTAGTTAATTTAGAAATGGAAATATATAAACTTCGTGTTAGCACAGATAATTTGCTTGATGAGATTCGAGAAGTTACTATGAGTGAAGAGAGAAATCGTGCTATTGTAACTAAATTAAAATCAAGATTTAGAGAACTTGAAAGAACTCTTGATAACAATAGATCTGCATATGGTGATGTTATCAATAATATTGAACTTCAATTTGAAAATATTGAAAAGAAATTTACAGACTTTGAAGTAGTAATGGAACAAAACGAGTATGAAGAGGTTGTAGGGCTTGTAAAAGTACTTGATGAAATGATTGCTCATATGGGAGTAGTGGTTGAAGAACTTCCTGATCTTTTGCTTCTTACTGATAAGATAATTCCCAATAGAATAAAAGAGGTACGTGATACTTATGATAAATTAGTGGCTAAAGATTATCCTCTTGAACATATGAAAGTTCCTTATAATCTTGAACAAATAGAAAATAAAGTTAATGATATTAAAACTAGAATAAAAATTCTTAATTTGGAAGATAGTATGTTCGAACTTAAGACTTTTCTTGATTATCTAGATAATTTATTTACTGATTTTGAAATAGAAAAGAAAAGTAAGAAGTTATTTGATGAGACTGCTAAAGGATTTAAAGTTAAACTTCAAAAAGTTAATCGTATTGTTACGGATATATATAATCAACTTGATGATATCAAGAGTATGTATAATTTAGATTCTGAAGATTTGGCAGATCTTGAGCAAATAAATAAAGAGTTATTTAAAATAAATAATAGTTTTAATGATATAATTGGAGATTTGAAAAACAAAGCATTTCCATATTCAAAGCTTAAGGATAAAATAATGCATTTATCAAGTGGTTTTGGAAAAGTTGAAGATGATCTTAATGTCTGTTTAAAATCTCTTGGAAGTATGCATGATGATGAAATGAGGGCAAGAGAACAACTTGATGAAGTGACAGAACTTTTAAAGAAATGTAGAGCTAAGATTAGACATAATCCACTTCCAATTATCTCAAACAGTTACTTTGTAGAACTTAGTGAAGCAAATGATGCTATTGAAGAAATAGTAAAAGAATTAGAAAAAAGTCCTATTACTATTAAGACATTAAATATAAGGGTAGACACAGCTCGTGATTTATCACTTAAATTATATGGTACAACAAATGAGATGGTAAAGACCGCTAAACTGTGTGAAATGGCTATTATGTATGGCAATAGATACAAACCTATTGATAAGGATATTGAACAAGGTTTAGATGTAGCAGGGCAACTATTTATGAAAGGCAATTATAAGAAATCTTTAGAGACTGCTATTGCGGCAATAAATATAATTGAGCCTGATATTTATAAAAAAATGCTTCATTTATATAAAGAAGATAAATAAAAAAGAAACTACTGTGTTTCTTTTTTTTGATATTTATAGTATAATTTTTTTGAGGTGAGAAAAATGAGTGGACATTCTAAATGGGCTACCATTAAACGTAAAAAAGGATTAATAGATGCTGAAAGAGGAAAGGCTTTTCAAAAACTTGCTAAGGAAATTTATGTTGCTGCTAAGGGAACTGATGGTAATATTGATAATAATCCATCACTTCGTATGGTTGTAGATAAAGCAAAAGCTGCTAACATGCCAAAAGATAGAATAGCTTCTGCTATAGATAAAGCTACTAAAAGTTCAGGAGGAGAAGATTACGAATTTGTTCGTTATGAAGGTTATGGACCAAATGGTGTAGCAATAATGGTCGACTGTTTAACAGATAATAGAAATAGAACAGCATCAATGGTAAGAAGTACATTTACTAAACGTGGTGGAAATTTAGGTACGGATGGATCAGTTAGTTATATGTTTGAAAGAAAAGGTATTATTGTTGTACCTAATTCATATAATGAAGATGATATAATGACAGTAGCTCTTGAAAATGATGCACTTGACTTTACTACTAACGATGATTCTTATGAGATATCTACTACACCTGAAGATTTTGTAAAAATGAATAAAGCTTTGGAAACTTTTGGAGTAACAGATTTTATTATGAATGAGGTTAGATTTATTCCTTCAAATTATATTTCTCTAGATGAAGATAAAACTACTAAAATAATGGGACTTATTGATGCACTTGAAGAACTAGATGACGTGTCTGATGTGTATCATAATATGGAAATAGACTAAAGTCTATTTTTGTTTTATGTTTGATAGATTAGAACTATTAATTGGTAAAGAATCTTTAGAAAAAATAAAAACAAAAAATATAGTAGTTTTAGGACTTGGAGGAGTTGGAGGTTATGTTGTTGAATCTCTAGTTAGATCTGGAGTAGAAAGTATTACTATAATAGATAACGATACTATTGATATAAGTAATATAAATAGACAAATAATTGCTAATTTGGATAGCGTTGGCAATAAAAAGATAGATGAATTTGAAAAAAGAATACTAAGTATAAATAAGAATGTGAATGTAAGAAAAATCGATTCTTTTATTGATGAAAGCAATATTGATGATATTTTTTCAAAAGAAATAGATTATTTTATAGATGCTTGTGATACTATTAATACTAAAAAACTTGTAATTAAAAAATGTATAGAAAAGCGCACTAAATTTATTACTTGTTTAGGAACAGGTAAAAGAATGGATCCATCTAAACTTATGATTTGTGATATAAGAAAAACTAAATATGATCCAATAGCTAGAATACTTAGAAAATTTATAAAAGATGAGAATATAAAAGAAAACGTTTTGTGTTGTTATTCTGCTGAAGAACCAATAAAAAAAGAAGGTAATGTTATTCCTTCTAGTACTTTTGTTCCTTCTTCTGCTGGTATACTTATTGCTTCATTTATAATTAGAGATATTATTTCATAAAAAAAACCTATAACGGTTTTTTTCTTTTTACCAAAGTATTTTTAACAAGAAGATGAAAAATAGAATTATTTCTATAAATAGAATTATTGCATTAATAGTGACACAAAAGAACATAGTTATGAATGATTGATAAACAATTATCAGTATCCAAAAACATAAAAACATTAAATAAAACTTGCTAGAACGTCTTCTATTACGACAGACATTACATGAACAAAAGAAACTATGTTTCATTTTTATCACCTATAGTAATATATGAAAAATACTTGTTTTTGGCAATATTTCTTGTTTTATTTATTTAATTCTTTTATAATTAATATGGAGGATGCTTATGGATATAAAACAAAGAATGGAAGAAATTGAGTCTCTTTTAAATAAGTATAATTATGAATATTATGTACTTGATAAACCTAGTGTTGAGGATAGTGAATATGATAGATTAATGCAAGAACTTTTATCTTTGGAGGAGGAGCATCCAGAGTTAAAAAGCAACACTTCACCTACAACTAGGGTAGGTTCTGAAGTAGTAACAAATTTTGAAAAAATAGTTCATCAAAGACCAATGCTATCACTTGGAAATGTTTTTAATGAAGATGAAATAGTTAAATTTGATGAAAGAATAAAAAAAGAAGGATTTAATCCTGAGTATGTTTGTGAGTTAAAAATAGATGGCTTAGCAATTAGTTTAGTTTATGAAAATGGTGTTTTAGTTCGCGGGGTAACTCGTGGTGATGGGAGAGTTGGAGAAGATATAACTAGTAATGTTAAAACAATAAAATCTATTCCTCTTAGATTAAGTAGAGATGTAGATATTGAAGTGCGTGGAGAAATATACATAGATAAAAAAGAGTTTTTGAGGATAAATGAAGAAAGAAAAAAAGCAGGTCTTGATTTGTTCCAAAACTGTAGAAATCTTGCTAGTGGTAGTGTAAGACAATTAGATTCTAAAGTTACGGCAGAGCGAAAACTAAATAATTTTATATATCATTTACCTAATCCACTTGATTATGATATATATAGACATAGTGATGCTCTTCTATTTATGAAAGAATTAGGCTTTAGAGTTAATCCTAAGTATAAGATATGTAAAGATGTTAATGAAGTAATTTCTTTTATAAATGAAGCTACAGATTATAGGAGTTCTCTTCCTTATGATATAGATGGTGTTGTTATAAAAGTTAATGATATTAGAATGCAAGAAGAACTAGGCTTTACTGCAAGAAGTCCAAAGTGGGCAACAGCTTATAAATTTCCTGCAGAAAGAGTAACTACTAGGCTTAAAGATATTAAGTTTACTGTAGGAAGAACTGGTAAGATTACTCCAAATGCTATGCTTGAACCTGTTCGCGTTGCAGGTTCTACAATTAGAAAAGCTACTCTTCATAATGAAGATTATATTTTAAATAAAGATATTAGAGTAGGAGATATAGTTGTTATTCAAAAAGCTGGTGATGTTATTCCTGAAGTTGTAAAACCTGATTTAGATAGGAGAACTGAAGTGCTTCCAGAATTTATTATGATAGATAAATGTCCTGTATGTGGCACTCCTTTAATCAGAAAAGAGGATGAAGCTAATCACTATTGTCCTAATTCCAAATGTGATGCTAGGAATGCTCAAAAACTTATTCATTTTGTAAGTAGAAAAGCTATGAATATTGATGGTCTTGGCGAAAGAATAATAGAAGATTACTACAATTTTGGATATTTGACTGATATCCCTAGTATTTATAATTTAAAGAATTATAAAGAAGAACTAAAGTCTTTAGAAGGTTTTGGAGAAAAGAAGGTTAATAATTTACTTAATGCTATTGAGGAGAGTAAAAATAATTCTTTAGAAAAACTTTTATTTGGACTTGGTATAAGACATTTCGGAGAAAAAAATGCTAATATTATTGCTAAAAAATATAGAACTATGGAAAACGTAAAAAACGCTACATATGAAGATTTAATTAGCACTTCTGATGTTGGCGATGTAATGGCTAAAAGTATAATAGATTATTTTAAAGATGAGAATAATTTAAAAACAATTGATACTTTAAAATCTATTGGTGTGAATATGGAATATTTAGGTTCTGAAATAAAGGAAGATTCAAGATTCTTAGGCAAAAAGTTTGTTTTAACTGGAACTATTAGTGCAATGTCTAGAGACAAGTTAAAAGAAATTATTACTTCTCGAGGTGGTAATGTTACTGGATCAGTATCTGAAAAAACAGATGTAGTTATTGTTGGAGATGCTCCAGGAAGTAAATATGATAAAGCTTTAGAACTTGGCATAGAAATATGGAATGAAGAAGAATTAATGAGTATTTTAGATAATTAAAAAACAGGCTCTATTCAGAGCCTATTAATTTTGCTTGGACAATTAGTCTTTGGTTTGAATCTTGATAACAAGTTGATAAAGTAAGTATTTTATTATTTACTGTAGGAATAGTTTTAAAGTCTTTAATACTTCTTTCTAATGATGTATTTAAATAATTTTGATATTTATCTTTGCTATTAAAACTTATTTGAAGATAATCAGTAGTTTCTTTAATTGTGTAAACGCTAAATACTTTAAATATTAATCTTTCTTTTTCAGTATCTAATGTTATTCTTTGCATATTTTCATTATCTAACCATTTTTTTTCTAAAACATTTTTTAATTTACTGAATATAGTGGTCATTTTGTATGTATGACCATACATAATGGTATTTGTACTAAGAGTAGGGAATGTGTTTTGTGAATCTGCAAAAGCCCAACCCATGGCGTTACTTTTTTTATCAAAATCATGTGTTAAATAATAAGAATTGTTTACTCCTTTAACGATTGGCATATCTATATCAGTACCTGGCACATATAACCAGGCTACAGTGTCACCATTTCTTTCTTTTAATTCAGAAAAGTTGCGATGAATATTTGTTTTATCTTTGTTTTGTTGTTCTTCTTTTTTGATACTTTCAGTTATTTCTCTTGCTTTTTGCTGACTGCTTGTAAGTAATTCTTGTTGTCTTATTCTAGAATCTTCAATATCTTGCTTTTGATCAAGTATATATTTTACTCCGTAGCCACCACTTAGTAATAGTGCAATGGCAAACATAGTGGCAATCATATTTAAATTCTTATTTGGTTTCGGAGGTATTATTGTGTTTTGTTCATTATTGTCATTAATGTATTCAAAAAAGTCATTAAAACTATTATTGTTAATACTACCACCTCCGTATCTTATAGCACAATTATATAATATTTTAGTTAAAATGTAAATCAACCTTAGTAATTTTAATAAAAAAATATTTATTTACTAGTATTTTGTCTTAAAAAAGTATAAAATATAAATATAGTAAAAAATAGAGGGGTGATATCTTATGAATGATACATCTAAAATAGACAAAGAATTAAAGGAGTTAGCTAATAATTATACAACTTCATTTAATCAAAATGATGAAAAAACATTATTCTTTTTTATTCAGATGAATGAAATTATGTATACTGAACTTAGTTATGAGGTTTATGACAAAGATAAGTTATATGATTTGGTTTGTAATAATTTTAAGAGTAATACTAATTTAGTTTTTAGTAATATGAAAGATTATTATTCTAAAACTATTGATAGTTTAATAAACGAGTTTTGTAAAATTGTAAAAGTTAGTGTTTATAATAAATATATAAATGCTAATAATTTAAGTAATATATATACTAATTTTAAAACTCAAATAAGCACAAATACTAAGATAGATGAAAAAATAAAAATTTTATCAAATTCTAATGGTAATTTGCTTCTTGAACAGATTCATACTAATTGTATTGTTAATGACAGTAAAAAAATTACTAATATAGTAAAAAAATATGTTGATTCAATTACTGAAGAAATGATTAAAAATATAACAATTAAAAATGAGGTGTTACTTAGTACTTATAAGAGTTTTATTGATAGTATAGTTCAAGAAACTATTGAAGATTTAGAAAAAATTAAAAACATGAATTTAAAGGTAATCACAAATACTACTTATATATATTTAAAAGAACAAGAGTATTTTGTTATTGAAAAGTATACAAAAAATAATTCTAAACTTATAGATAACTTTTTTGTTAAGTTTGAAAATAGTGTTGAGGATAACTTAGGGATAAAGAAGCAAAACAGTACTAAATTAAACTCTACTAAAGATTATTTACATGGTTTTAATAATACAGTAAGAGTAAAATCTAAAAATATATTTGATGAGATGAATTTTGCTGTTACTTTAGAAAATGGTAAAATGAGAGAGAGGGTTAAAGAATTTAATGATTTAATATCACATATATATGAGCTTAATCTTAAGTTTGATAAACTTTTCGAAGATTACAAGAAAGAGTTTAATGTTTCTGCTCATAATCGTGATAAGTTTAATGAGATATTTGATAAAGAATATTCAGATTTTTATGGACAATTTAAAGCAAATTTATCTAATATATTTAGGGAAAATACAAAGATATATAATGATATTTTGTATAAAAGTATAATTCTTAAATCTAGGATAAATGAGTTTAATGAAGTATTATCAGAAAGCAAAGTAAAAGATTTACTTTTAAAGTAAATCTTTTACTTAATAGTATGGAAAGTAACCAGGCCCATATACTGGATAATATGGAGGTCTAGGGCGAGTTGCTCCGAAAATAAGTGGCGATGATACAAATCCTAATGCAAATGGAAGTAGGAATCCTCCGGGTCCTACTAATCTATTATTATTAAATCCAGGGCGTGGTCCTGGGCCAAATCCTGGTCTAGGTCTTACTTGCCTATAGGAATTATCCAAATATATGTTGTTAGGGTAATAGGGCACAGTATTATTGTAATGCATATATAACTCCTTTCTGATATATCATATGCAAATAACTATATGTTGTGAAATTAATGGTTTATTAAAAGATTAAATAAGATTTTATATAATATATTTATATTATGGGAGATGTATTATGAATAAAAATATATATGAATATCTAAATTATTATAAAGATTATAGTTTTGATGAAATACTATTTAATGTAATGGATGCACTTCTTTTTTCTATACTTATATATTTACCTCTTAAAAGTATGAAAGATTATGTGTTATTAGAAGATTTAAATAAATATATAAATAAGTATGAACATGGTGCGATTGCTCCAATAGCATTAGAAATATATAGAATAATTTATAGTAGTAAAAGATATAAAAATTTAAGAGTATCAAATATTTCTAAAATTAATAATAATACATTACAGTTTGGTGCTTTTACTATTAGAGATGAAGATAATACTTATGTAGTGTATGAGGGGACTAATGCATCTGTATCTGGTTGGATGGAAAATTTTATGTTATCTTGTAAGTTTCCTACTAATACGCAAGAATATGCTATTAAGTATTTAAATGATACTATTAAAAATAGTGATAAGAACATATATGTATGTGGTCATTCTAAAGGTGGTAATCTTGCTATGGCTTCTTCTATGATGTGTACGAATTCAATTTTTACTAGAATAAAAAAGATCTATAATTTTGATGGGCCGGGCTTTAGAAAAGAACAATATAATTCTAAAGAATTTAAGAAAGTTAATGATAAAACAATTAATATACTTCCAGAAGGTAGTATAGTAGGAGTTCTTCTTTTTAATGATAATTATACTTATATAAAAGCTAAAGGTATTGGTTTTAAACAGCATTATCCTACTAACTGGGATGTATTTGGTCAGTTCTTTGTAAAAACTAATTTGATAATTACTTCTAGAAAGTTTAAGGAAAGTATTGATAAAAGTCTAATTAAATTAAAAGATGATGATATGTTAAAAATATTAGATGAAGTAAATGTATTTTTAGAAAATAATAATATATATGAAAAAGGTTTTAATAATATCAATTTTAACGATTTTAAAAAGATGGTTTTTGATATTAAAGGAGTAGATGAAAATACTAAAAAAGTATTTATTGATTTAGTAAAACTAATGTTTAATCCAGAAAAAAACAAGTAAATAAATAGTTTACTTGTTTTTAAATTATTTTAGTTCGAAGTATTCTACTGGTGTTAGAAAAATTCTTTTTAGCTATTTTATCAAGTATTTCTTTTCCATATTTTTCTACTGCTTCTTGTCCTATAGTATCTACTTCATGTCCACTTCCTTTTGGTAATGGTAAATGATAATTATCACACATTTTATCAAATTCATTTAAAAATATGTATCTGCTTATAATAGAGGCTGCAGCTACTGCCAGGTTTTTTGATTCTGCTTTTGTAACAAAGGTAATTCCTTTTACTACATTTGGAACATCTTCAAGATATGAATAGTATCTTGTTTCTCTAGCAAATTCATCTACAATAACTAATTCTGGTTTTTCATTTATATCTTTTAAAATAGAGTAAAGTACTTTATTGTGCATAATAGCTTTTATTTTATTCATGTTATTTTCTTTAGAATACTTTTCGTTATATTCTTCATTTTTTAATATAATGCTTTTATATTTAATTTTTTTAATTATTTCAGGCGCTATTTTCTTTATTTTGTCGTCAGTTATTTTTTTAGAATCAGTAACTCCTAAATCTTTTAGAAAATCAATATCTTCTTTTTTTACATAAGTACTTGTAACAACAATTGGTCCAAAATAGTCTCCGGTACCAACTTCATCAGATCCTACTGAAGAAACATTCATATAATCGTTTTGATCTACATCTGTTTCATCGTTTTCTTTTATAGCTTTCCACATATTTGCATCTACGAATGCACTAGTTCCTTGAAACATAGCTTTTCCTGATTCGTATAATGTAATAATAGTATCTTCCTCTTGGGCTTGAAATATAGCATAAGGAGGAGTTTTTTCTCTTACTTTATCCTTGTAGTACTCAATCATTTTTTTCTTTGTTTCTTCATCAATTTTTATTACGACATTCATAATATCACCTGTTTTTATTATAATAAATATTTTGAAATTTTACAATTGTAGCTATGAAATTTGTTTTAAAACGCAAATGTTGCTTAGATAGTTGCTTTTTTTGTTGTTTGATTTTATGATAGGATTACTTTTTTTGTCAAGTGTTGACATTTTAATTTGGAAAAGTAGAAGTACAATGTTATAATTAATTTGTAATATTATGATATACAGGGGAGGAATTATGGAAAATAAAAAAACTGGTTATCCACATATAGATAGACCGTGGATGAAGTATTATGATGGTTTATATGTGCCATTTGGTGAACCTACAGTTGGTATGGTTGATCTTTTGAAAGAGAGAAACAAATGGAGAAAATCTAAGGTTGCTGTTGAGTATTATGGCAAAAAAATTAGTTATGATGAGTTATGGGATAGAGCTAATAACGCCTCAAAAGTATTATCTAATCTTGGAGTAAAACAAGGTGATATTATTTTAAGTATGGTTCCAAATATACCAGAAGAAAGGGATATTTGGTTTGGAGCAAGTCAAATTGGTGCAATTACTGATTATATCGATCCTAGACCAGATAGTATGGATCCAATAACTAATTCGAGGAAGCTTTTAGAAATAATTAAATATGAGAAGCCTAAATATATTGTAGCAGTTGATATGTGTTATTTGGGAATGATTAAGCCTATAGAAAATGAACTTAAGGAAATGGGTATTAATGATGTTATAATTATTAATGCATCAGATAGTATGGATGAAAGAGCTTATCTTAGTTATGTTACTGATGTAATTAATTATGATAAATTAAAACAAGGTAATTTTGATATTAGTGATAATATTCCTGTTGACATATTAAAAAGTGTTTCTGCTAAACTAATGGGGGATGTTCAAAAGCAACAAGAAGTTTTGAATGCAGCAATAAGTACATCACCATTAAATGTATATAATTATATGGATTTAGTAAAAGAATGCCAAAATTCAAGATTTGAAATAGTATCAGATCCAGATCTTATTAATTATATTGGTCATACTTCTGGTACAAGTGGAGCAAGACCAAAACCTATTGCTTTATCAAATGGAAATGCCAACGCTTCGGTAATTCAATGCCAAATTGCAGGAGTAGGTCCTAACGAAGGAGGAACATCCCTTCATATACTTCCTGGATTTGCGCCTTTTGGAAGATATAACAATGATATTCAAAGTTTCTATAACAGAGGTATTAATATCGATGTTCCTGCATTTGTTATAAGTGAATTTGGATATTTGATAAAGAAATATAAACCAAGTGCAATAATGACTCCACCTGCTTTTTTAACAGCTCTTCCTGAATATGAGTTATTAAAAAATGAAGATTTATCATACATTCAAAGAGTTGTGTATGGTGGGGATGCTATGACATATGAAGACGAAGAACGAATTAGTGAATGGTTAAGAGAACATGGTAGTAATGCAGAAGTTGAAAAAGGTCATGGTATGAGCGAGTTTTGTGGTTGCGGAACTTATGCTAAGGATGATTATAACAAACCAAATACTATTGGTATACCTGCTCCAAAGACTATTTATACGATGGTTGATCCCGAAATAGAAGATAGATTGGTCCCTCTTCGTTTCGAAGATGGTATGGATGTTTTGAGAGGAGAAATTGCAGTTTCTGCTAATCATGTAACTAATGGATTGCTTCATGGTGATGTAATTGTTCCTCATTATGAAATGGACGGTAACAGTTATATTAGAACAAAAGATATTGGATATATGGATAAAGATGGATGTTTCTTTATTGATGAAAGAAAAGGTAGATCTTTTGCAAGAATCGATGGATTTAAGATTAAACCTTCTGAAATAGAAAAACCTATTGAAGAAAATGAAAATGTTAGATATGCAAGAATTGTTCCTTATTATGATAAGGATATAAGAGGACAAATGCCAATTTGTCATTTGGTACTTGAAAATAATGATTTAAATGAAGAAGAACAAATTGCAATAATTGAAGATATAGTTTATAATAATATAATAGGGAACCCTAATATGAATTCTAGACAAATTCCTTCAAAGTTTAAAATTAGAGAAAGTCTCCCTTTAAATAAAGGAAATAAAGTAGACTTTAAGGCTCTTGAGGCGGAAGGATTAACTGGTGATGAAATAAGCGTTGTCGTAAACGAAACAAATGTTGCAGTTGAAAGTATTGATATTTTTAAAGATAAAAAGGGTAAGGTAAGAAAAATAAAATAGAATAGTTATTATTGGAGAGTGATGATATGAGTAGTATTTTAGGATTTTTATTAATTAATATTTATGCATTTTTACTTATTGTTTCTACATGTATAATATTTTTTAGAAAAAAGAGATCTAAACAGTTTGAGGATGAAACATATAAAAACTTTTTAATAGTAAATGTCTTTATATCGTTAAGTGGTTTAGTGTTAGGACTTGCTGTAACTCCTTCATTACATTATAGTTTGACATTTATTGTGATACTTAATAAATTGTATTTGATATGTTTGCTTCTTTGGATTTCTATCCTAACTTACTACTTTTTTCACGTTTCTAGAAAAGGTATAATTAATGAATCTAAAGTTAGTAAAGTATTTAATACTTTAGAACTTGTAAGTATAGCACTTATTCTTGTTTTGCCAATTTCAGTTGAAATATCTGATTCTGGTGCAGTAGCGGAAGGTCCTGCAATACTATTTACTTATACAATGTTTGCTATAGGTTTTATTACTCAAATAGTATGTGTACTTTCGAATAGAAAAAATTTAAAAAACAAGAAATATATACCACTTTATTTATTTATTGTTTTAGGTTCTTTAGTGGTACTTGTTATTATTTTAAATCCTTCACTTAACTATATAATAAATCCAGTATTTGTATTTATAGCATTCATAATGTTTCATACCATTGAGAATCCAGATATGCAAATGATTGATACATTACTTCGGAATAAAGAACTTGTTGAAGAAACAGTAAATGATAAATCAAATTTCTTATTTAAAGTATCGCAAGAAATGAAAAAGCCTGTTAAAGATATTTTAGATAATACTAAAGCTTATTATGATGCTAAAAATAAAACTGAAAGAGAACAAATAATCAAACAAATAGAACAAGATGCTAATAATGCTTATTTCATAATAAATGACATAACTGATGTATCTTCAATGGACTTTAAGAAAATAAAGATGCAAGATAATGAGTATATTACTAAGAAGATATTTGTAGATACAGAAGCATATGTAAAAAACAGTTTGGCAATTGCTAAGAAAGAAGACGATATTAAGTTTAGTATTAAAGTACATAATAGTTATCCAGAAAAATTATGTGGTGATTATATAAAATTAAAACAAGTGCTTTTATCTATAATTTCTAATAGTATAAAATATACAGATGAAGGATTTATTGATTTTGAAGTAGATACTGTTACTAGATATGATACTTGCAGAATGATTTTTACAATTAAAGATTCTGGTAAAGGTATGGATATTGCTAAAATAAATAAATTGCTTTCTTCAAATGAAGAATTGAGCGCTGAAGAATTTGAAAAGATTGATAGTTTAGATTTGAAATTGCCTATTGTAATTAAAATAATCAAAATGTTAGGTGGCTCTATTAGTATTAGAAGCGAAGGAGAAAAAGGTACAATAGTAGTTATAGTTATTGATCAAAAAATAGGAAAAACTAAGAGTGATGTTCAAATAGAAAATGCTAAAAAGTATGGTAAAAGTTTGAAAAATAAAAAACGAGTTTTAATAGCAGATGATAATAATGAAACTCTTGAAAAACTTGGACGTTTGATATCAAAATCTGATGTAGATACAGTTGGTACTTTAGTAGGACAAGATGTAATAGATAAGATTAATTCTGGTGATCAATATAATTTAATTATATTAAAAGATGAAATGAAACCAGATTCTGCATTTACAATAATGAAAGAATTAAAAAAGATAAAAAAGTTTAATACTCCAATAATTATTACAATTAATAAAGATAAAGAGTTTATTAAAGATCATTTTATAGAAGATGGTTTTACCGATTGTATACTTGAAGAAAAAATAGAAGATGAAGTAAAAAGAATTACTGAAAAATATATATAAGAAGTTAATAGTGACTTCTTTTTTTCATATTATTAACTAGGTGATTTGTTTGAAAAAAGTGTTTTTGTTTATAGTTTTACTATTGCTTATTTCTTTTAGAGTAAACGCAGAGGAATATTTAAGTAATTATGTTGTTATGGATATGGATTCTGGCAGAGTAATAAAAGAATTAGCTAAAGATGAGAGTATACTTCCTGCAAGCACCACTAAAATAATGACTTTAATTGTAGCAATTGAAAATTCTAATTCTGCTGATGTTGTAAAAGTAGGAAATGAAATATTAATAGCAGATGGCACTAATATTTATGTAGAGGTTGGTGAGAATATTCTTTTACAAGATTTATTATATGGTATGATACTTAGAAGTGGTAATGATGCGGCTTTGGCGCTTGCTAATTATTCTGGTGGTAGTATAGATAATTTTGTAAGACTTATGAATGAAAAAGCGAGGCAATTACATTTAAAAAAAACAGTATTTGAAAATCCTACTGGACTCGATGATACTACTAAAAATATGACTTCAGTAAACGATTTAGCAGTTATATACTCTTATGGATATAAAAATAAATTATTTAGAGAGATAGTAGGTACGAAAGAATACAATACTAGCAGTGATAAAAAAAGTTATTATTTTAGAAATAGAACTGAAATATTAAAAATGTATAATAAAGCTACGGGAGGTAAAACTGGATATACACCAAAGGCTGGAAGATTACTTGTAAGTAGTGCTTCAAATAATGATTTAAATATAGTAATAGCATCTCGTGGTAATACTTATGGTTATAAAAGTCATATAAGTATGTATGAAGATATTTTTTCAAAATATAAAAATTATCTAATACTAGATAAGAATAACTTTGATGAAAAAACTGATTTAAATGGTAAACTTTATATAAATAATTCATTTAAATATCCTTTAACTAAAGAAGAAAGAAACAGAATAAAGAAAGCATTAATTTATAATAAAAGTAAAAGAGGTTATGTTGGAGATATAATTATTTATTTAGATAACGAACAGATTTATAAAGAAAAGGTTTATTTAAAAGAAAAAAAAGACGGAATAATCCCAAAAATAAAAAAGTTTTTAGGTTTGCATTAATGTAAAAAATAATTTATAATTCTTCTAGAGGTGGCTTATGGAACGATTGCAAAAGAAAATAGCAAATTCTGGTTATTGCTCTAGAAGAAAAGCTGAAGAATTGATTAAAGAAGGAAAAGTGAAAGTTAATGATATTATTGTTACCGAATTAGGGCATAAAGTGGATGATAAAGATCAAATAAAGGTAGATGATATTCTTATAGAACAAGAACAAAAAGTATATTATTTACTTAATAAACCTAGGGGAGTAGTATGTACTACTGATGATGATAAGAATAGAAAGATAATTACGTCTTTAATTGATACAAATCTTAGGATATTTCCTGTTGGTAGACTTGATTATGATACTACTGGTATTATTCTTTTAACTAATGATGGAGAACTTTCTAATTTATTAACTCACCCAAAGAATAATATTGAAAAAACTTATATAGCTAAAATAAATGGAAAACTTTTACCTAATGAACTTATGGCTTTAAAAAAGGGAGTAATAATAGATAATATAAAAACTCAAAAAGCAAGAGTAAAGATTAAAAGTTATGATAAAAAAACTGATACTAGTATTATTGAACTAACTATTACCGAAGGAAGAAACCATCAAGTTAAGAAAATGTTTGAACGCGTTAATCATAAAGTATTAAAACTAAAAAGAGAAAGGTTTGCTTTTTTAACACTTGATGGACTTGCTTCTAAAGATTATAGATTACTTACTGTAAAAGAAGTCAAACAATTATATAATTTAGGTAAAAATACTAAATAGTACTTGAAAAAAAATATTTGTTTAGTATAATTAACTTAGGAGAGTAATCTCTTATAAAAAGGAACACTTAATTTTTGAGTGTTAAGCGTTACCTTATTGGGGTGGCCTAACAACAAGTTAGGCTTTTTTATATATTAAACCAAAACCCCGTAGAGGATTGATAATAGATAAAAAATTACAATTAACTATTAGAAAGCAATAAAATCTAAAAAATCTTGAAAGTATATTTTAAAAACTATATAATAATAGTTGGAGGTAAGAATTATGGAATTAAAAGGAAGTAAAACAGAAGCTAATTTAATGGCTGCTTTTGCAGGAGAATCACAAGCTAGAAATAAGTATACTTATTTTGCTAGTAAAGCTAAAAAGGATGGTTATAATCAAATAGCAGCTATTTTCGAAGAAACAGCAAATAATGAAAAAGAACATGCTAAAATGTGGTTTAAAGAATTAAATGGTGGTGCTGTTCCAGAAACTACTGAAAATCTAAAGGCTGCAGCAGAAGGTGAAAACTATGAATGGACTGATATGTATGAAGAGTTTGCTAAAGTTGCAGAAGAAGAAGGTTTTGATTTAATAGCTAAAAAATTTAGAATGGTTGGAGAAATTGAAAAACATCACGAAGAAAGATTCAAAAAACTTCTTAAGAATATTGAAGATGAAGTTGTATTTTCTAAAGATGAAGATACTATTTGGATTTGCCGTAATTGTGGACATGTAGTTATTGGTAAGAAGGCTCCAATGGTTTGTCCAGTTTGTGCTCATCCACAAAGTTATTTTGAAGTTAAGGCTGAAAATTATTAAAAGTTTTAGTCTTTTTTTCTAGGAGGATTTATGAGAATAGTTATAAAAATAAGCGGTGAAGCGTTAAAAGGTGAAAATGGTTTATCTGATACTGCTATAGAAAAAATATGTAGTGGTATAAAAGAATTAAAAGAACATAACGAACTAATATTAGTAGTTGGTGGGGGGAACTTTTGGAGAGGTAGAAACAAACTAAATATAAATAGTGTTACTTCTGACTATATAGGAATGCTCGCAACTGTCATGAATAGTCTTGCTATATCTTCATATTTAAATGAACAAGGAATTGTTTCTTGCGCTTATAGTGCTTTTGATGTAACTGGAATTATAGAAAAAGCAGAACCATATGAAGTAGAAAAGGATTTAAAAGAAGGCAAAGTAGTTGTTTTCGGTGGAGGACTTGGAATACCCAATTTATCTACAGATATGACTACTGTTTCTAAAGCAATTGAATATAAAGCTGATTTAATACTTATGTCTAAGAATATTGATGCAATTTATGATAAGGATCCAAAGTTAGAAGGCGCTAAAAAAATAAAAGAAATTTCACATGAAGAATTACTTAACATGTCACTTAAACAAGGAATTGATTCATTAATGGTTTTAGATTTGGAAGCTCTTACGAGTCTTGCTAAACATAAAATACCTTTATATGTATATAATTCAAATAAAATAAATAATATAAAAGATGTTTTTGATAACAAAGAGGGAACCAAAGTAGTGACAAAAGAGTTTATATAAAAAATAAAATACTAAGACTAATGTTTTAGTATTTTTTTTCTTTGTTTTGTGGTATAATTTTTCTGGTGGTTGACATGATAGATAATTACAAAGATTTTGAATCTTTTTTAGAAAAATTAGATCATAGACCTAAATTATTACTTCATAGTTGTTGTGGACCATGTTCTAGTTCAGTACTTGAACTTCTTGTTAAGTATTTTGATGTTGACGTATATTACTATAATCCTAATATATATCCTGAATCTGAATTTGTTAAGAGAAGTAATACTCAAGAATCTTTATTAAAAAAACTTGATTCTAATATTAGATTTATTGAGGGTAAATATGATTATGATTTATATAGAAAAACAGTTTCTGGATTAGAAGAAGAACGAGAAGGTGGACTTCGTTGTAAAGAGTGTATAGGTTTACGTATGGAAGAAGCATGTCGTTATGCAAAAGGAAATGGATATGACTATTTTACAACAACGCTTTCAGTTAGTCCTCATAAGAATAGTAAAATGATAAATGAAATTGGTTATTTTTTAGAAAAAAAATATAGTATTCCTTATTTATACTCTGATTTTAAGAAAAAAGAAGGTTATAAAAGAAGTATTGTTCTTTCTAAAGAGTATGATTTATATAGACAAGACTATTGTGGTTGTGAATATTCACTTAGAAATTAATAAAAACGCTTAATAATAGCACATTTTAATGATATAATTATTATAGGAGTGATTATATGAGATATATAGTTTCTGCGGGAGGTACAGGTGGACATATTTATCCTGCTCTTAGTATTATAGATAAAATAAAAGAAGAAGATAAAGATGCTGAAATACTTTATATAGGTACTACTGATAGAATGGAAAAAGATATAGTTCCTAATATGCAAATAGAGTATGAAGGAATCAAGATGAATGGTCTTTCTAAAAATCCAAAGATGATGTTTAATTTTGTAAAAAATACATTATTAGGTACTGCTAAGTGTAAAAAAATAATGAAGAAGTTTAAACCAGATATTGTTATTGGAGTTGGAGGATATATTACTGTTCCGGTGGTTTTGGCAGCTCGTTCTTTGAAAGTAAAAGTGTTATTACACGAACAAAATAGTATTCCTGGTAAGTCTAATTTAATACTTAGTAAATATGCTGATTCTGTATGTGTTTCTATGGAATCATCAAGAAAGTATTTTAAAAACAAAAATGTAGTACTTACTGGTAATCCTCGCGGTGAAGAGATACAAAAATTTAAAAAAGGGAATAAGAAGGATTATGATCTTTCTCTATCTAAAAAATTAGTTCTTATTACAATGGGTTCTTTAGGAGCTTCGACTATAAACAAGAAAATTGTAGATTTGCTTGATGAATTTAAGAATAAACCTTATGAGGTTTTACTTGTTACTGGTAAAGATAATTACGATGAAATTGCTAAAACAAAACTTCCTAAGAATGTTAAAATTGTTCCATATATTGAAAAAATGGGGGAAGTATTAAAATTTACTGATTTAATTATTACTAGAGCTGGTGCTACAATTATTTCTGAAATAACTTCTCTTGGAATTCCATCAATTTTGATTCCAAGTCCATATGTTGCTAATAATCATCAAGAGATAAATGCTAATGATTTAGGTGAAACTGGTGCTTCAGTAGTAATAAAAGAAACTGATTTTGATGGTACATACTTGTTTAATGAGATAGATAAAATATTAAGCGATAAAGAATATTATAAAAAAATGATGAATGCTGCAAAAAAAATGGGTATTACTGATAGCAATACTAGAATTTACAAAGAGATAGAAAGGTTGTTAAATGATGAAAAACTTAATAAACATAATAGATGAAAAATCGCTAGGAACTTATAAAGAAAACGTTTCTTTTAAGACTCTTACTACATATAAAACTGGAGGTAATGCTAGACTTGTAGTTTACCCAAATGATGTTGACTCTTTAAGAGAAATAGTAAAATATTTAAAAGATAATAATATAGATTTTAAGGTGTTTGGTAATGGCTCAAACATATTAGCTAGTAGTAGAGATTATGAAGGCGTTATTATTAAACTTTCTAACTTAAAAAGTTTAAAACAAGAGGGAGAGTATGTAGAAGTAGAAGCTGGTTATAATTTTGCGCTTCTTGCTAATACAATTTCAAGAGAAGGTTATTCTGGGCTTGAATTTGCTTGTGGTATTCCTGCTACTGTTGGAGGAGCAGTGTATATGAATGCTGGTGCTTATTTAAGCGATGTTTCTAAGGTTTTAGAAAAGGTTGATATTTTAGATGAAAATCTTGAATTTAGAACTCTTGGTAATAAAGATTTAGATTTTAGTTATAGACATTCTATTTTTATGGAAAAGAATTGGATAGTTTTAAAAGCATATTTTAAATTAGAGAAGGGTGAAAAGGATAAAATAGTTGCTTTGATAGAAGATCGAAAAAATAGAAGATTTTCTTCACAACCATTAGAATATCCTTCTGCAGGATCTGTTTTCAGAAATCCTGAAGGTAATTATGCAGGTAAATTGATTGAGGATTCAAATCTAAAAGGGTTTGTACATGGCGGTGGACAAATTAGTGATAAACACGCTAACTTTATAATTAATAAAAATAATGCTACTTCAGAAGATATAAAGTATTTAATGGATTTAGCTAAAGAAGAGGTTGAAAAGAATTTTGGTGTAAAATTACGTGTAGAACAAGAATTATTTAATTGGGAGAAATAATATGAGTAAAAAGGGACGTAGGAAGACTAATAAAAAATTTAGAATATTTGTTCTTATACTAAGTGTGTTAATATTTATTTTACTTAGTATAGTTTTATTGTGTTCATACGTATTTGATGTTAAAACTAAAGCTGTTATTATTGATGGCAATAGTATTGTTAGCGATAATGAAGTTTTAGAAATTGCTGATATTGTAGATTATCCTAATTTCTTTTCAGTAAATATTAAAAAAATTGAAAAAAAATTAAAAAATGATGATTTTATTAAAGATGCAAAAGTTAGTAGAAATATCTTGTTTCAATTGCATATTTATATTTCTGAAAACAAACCATTATTTATAAGGGAGGATACAAATAAGATTGTATTTGATAAAAATAATGAAGTTTCTAATGATATAAATAAGGTATTAGATGTGCCATATTTGATAAATTATGTTCCTAATACTAAATATAATGAATTAATTAAGAAACTAAAGCAAATAGATTATGGTTTATTAAAAAGAGTATCTCAAATTAAATATGAACCTAATAAGTTTGATGATGATAGATTTATATTATATATGAACGATTCTAATAGGGTGTATATTAATCTTCCAAAATTTAAGAATTTTAACGATTACGATAAAATGGTAATAAAATTTGAAGGTAAGACAGGAAAACTATATTTAGATAGTGGAAATTATTTTGAAATAGATAAGTAGTAGTATTTAAGTGTACTACTATTTTTTTAAATTACACTTGAAAAAAAAAGACTATTGTAGTATAATCTTTTTGTTAGTAAATGGCATACATGCGCCCATAGCTCAATTGGATAGAGCGTTTGGCTACGGACCAAGAGGTTGAGGGTTCAAATCCTTCTGGGCGCGCCATTTTTTATTTTGTTTAAATAAGTGCACCTTTTTCACATCTGTTACCCCAAGCATCTATTATTTGTTTATCTTTTTTTATGGCGATTATTTCACAGTGATTGGGGCATTTTTTGCATTCATATCCTTTTGTTTCAAAGTTTAGATTAAGTATATCAAAATCAAATAATTCTTCTTTTTCTTTTTTTGATAGAATCGCTACACCAAGTGCTCCCATCAAATGACCGTTTTTATCAGTTATTATTTTTTCTTTAGTTATTTTTTCAAATGCTTTTACAACTCCAATATTTTTACTAACTCCTCCTTGGAATACAATGGGGGGTTTTATTTTTTTACCTTTTGCTACGTTGTTTAAATAATTATTTACAACGCTTTCACATAGTCCTGCAATGATGTCTTCTTTTTTGTGACCTATTTGGGCTTTATGAACAAGATCTGATTCTGCGAACACTGTGCAACGTGCTGCTATCTTAGTAGGATTTTTTGAGTTTATTGCAATTTTTCCAAAATCTTTTACATCTACTCCAAGTCTTTTTGCTTGGCTTGATAAAAATGATCCGGTTCCTGCAGCACATATTGTGTTCATGGCATAATCTGTTACTATCCCATTTTCAATTAAAATAATTTTAGAATCTTGTCCTCCAATTTCGAAGATAGTTTTTACGTCTTTGTATTTTGATAGAGTACCAATAGCATGTGCTGTTATTTCATTCTTTATAATTGAGGCTCTTGTCATAATTCCTATTAATTTTCTGGCACTACCTGTTGTTCCTACTGCTACAACGTTGTATTCTTTTGGTATTTTATTCTTTAATGTTTTAAGAAGTTTTTTAACTGTATTTATAGGATCAGCTTTTGTCCAAATATATTCACTGGCTAATATATTGTTTTTTTCATCAATAATTACTCCTTTTGTAGAAATTGATCCAATATCTATTCCTAAATAAGCTTTATTTTTTTTCACTTTTCTTTTCCTTTCTCATCATTAACATATCCACAAAAGCTTCAACTCTTGTTTTTATTCCTGTATTTGATGTTTCTGTATCAAAGCTTAAGAACATAATTGGTATGTTCTTTTCATTTGATATTTTTGATAAAATTGGTATTACTCCAACTTCTGGTGTACATCCAAAAGGTTTAGTGTGGATGATTCCATCATAACCTTTTTCCTTTAACTTTAAAGTTCTGTATACATTATAAGTTGCATCCGCTCCAATATGATATTTTAAATAATTACGAACTTTATACTTTGCTATTTTATTAAATATTTTTTTGTATATTAATAGATATGATACAGTAGTATATCTTTTAATACTTACATCATATTTTTTTAGTTCTTCTTCTAAATCAAAAGTAGAAAAAGGTTCCATAGATGTGTATAGTTCTCCGATTAAACCTATTTTTAGTTTAGGCTTTTTGCATCTTACTTTTTTATATTTTTTTCTATAAATAAAATATGTTTTTAATATTCTAAAGATGTTTTTTTGGCTTTTAAGATTATTAATAAATTTATATTTTAGTTTTTTGAATTTTTCCGGTTCTATTGGAATTTTCTTCCTTCTATAGTGCTCTAGATGATCATATAGCATTATTTTAATGAAAACTAGTATTAGTTCTTTTATGAGTTTACTTTTTGTTATTTCTGGGTTTATACTTTTAAAAGTTTTATAAATATGAGAGAAACTTGTTTTTCCATTTTTAATAAGTTCATAAAACTCAAAGTCATAGTTTAAATCTTTTAAAATTTTTTTCTGAAGGGGAGCATAATTACCATATCTACATCCACCTCCAAACTGAAATAGTATATTTGCACCTTCTTCTAAAGCTTCAATATAATTTCCAACATTATACTTAAATGGTAAACAAATAGTATCTGGAGAATATTTGCTTCCTAGTTCTATAGTTTTTTTTGTGATTGGGGGAGCAAATTTTACATTTAAACTTGTGAGATTTTCTAAAAAAGGTTTTACAAAATAGCAGTAATCACCAATATGGGGGAATGATATTATTTTATTTTTCATATGCTGCCTCTTTATTTACTATATCTATAAAGCTTTCAAGTCTTGTAGTTATTCCAGTAGTTTCATTTACTTCATCTATTATTAAGCTTATAATTGGTAGATTATTTATGTTTCTGATAATTAGATCATTAATTATAGAATCTGGTCCGCATGGGAAAGTAGAAATAATTATTATTCCATTTACATATTCTTTATATTTGTTTATTGCTCTTATTTGCTCTTTGTTGTAAGAAAAATATACAGAGGAAGATAATTCATCATCTTTGTTTTCATCACATATATCGGCGTATATTAACGAAAAACCTCTATTGTTTAACATATTACTAATAGGTTTTCCAATCAGCTCATCATTAATATTATAAGAGTGACCTACGATTAGTATTTTTTTATTATTATCATTTAATTTAGTTGTTTGTTTTAATAACAAATTATTTTTTTCTTTTTTTGCTTCTTCTATAGCTTTTTTGTAAGCTTCCATTGTTTTATTATAAGAAAATCCTAAATACAAACCTAATTCAGTAAACGCATTTTTAAATGTTTTGTTTTTATCTATATTTATGTTAAAGTCAAGAATATTAATATTAAATAGATTTCTTACTAAATCTGGTAATAAATAAAAATTTGTACACATCTTTTCATTCTTTTTTATAGTTTCTATTCTAGGTATAAATAAAAAGTTACATTTGTTTTCTAAGTTTTTAACATGTCCTAAAAATAGTTTAAGGCTTATGCAAGCTTCTGAAGGCGCTAAAGTTTTACCTTCTTCTAAAATAGTTTTATTTGATTTATCTGATACTATATAATTA
>CAMVED010000007.1 GCA_947166445.1 uncultured Mycoplasmatota bacterium | reverse complement strand
TTTTATGAACTACAAATATAACAATAATAGATAATAATAAAACAATAATAATTCCAAATAAAATTTTAAGAAATAATTTTAGTTTTTTATTCATATTACACACCTCTATTATATTCATTATATCATAAATTTTAAAAAATAATTTGCTCAGAATATTACTAAAAAAGATGAGATTATTTTCTCATCTTAATGTACGGGAATATCTTAATCTTCCGATTATTTATTTCATTACTTTTTCAAATCTAAACATACCATCATCTTCCTCATAACAATCTAATGGTCTATTTGTATCTGGATGTTTTTCATTAAAATATTCAACTATATGAAATTTTAATCTATTTACATAAAAGTGAATATTTCTTTTATCAAAATATGGTGTACATGTTTCCCATACTTCAGTATCTGGATATAACTTTTCTATTTCTTTCCAAATAGTTTGTCCTATGCCTTTACTTTGAACTCCAACTTTAACAAACAAAAAATCTAAATGGTTAATATTATTTTCATTAATAGTTACAATAACTCCACCAACAATCTCATTATTATCTATCATTTCAAAAGCATGACTATTTGGATTATTTAAGTTTTCATCAATATCTTTATCTGGTAATACTTGTTCTTTATCGCTACCATATATTGATTCGTATCCATATTGAAAGGACTCTTGCATAAGTTTTTTAAATTCATTTATATCCTTTTCTTCTAATTTTATTAATTTCATTTTTCCTCCTATTGTTTAGCCAAAATTGATATCTTTTCTATTTCAGATATTTCTTTAATTTTTTGAGCAAAATATGTAACTATAAGATTATCATCTATATCTATTTTATCTTTTGGTTTCCCAAGAATATTATATCACTATTAAAAATAGTATATAGCTTTACTTTATATCATAATTTGTATTTTGTGCTTCTATTCTAACATCTTCATGATTATTAGCATATACATTCACTACTTTAGCCTCTAAAACTTTTTTTGATATTTTTGATTTAATATTTTCAAAATCCTGATTATATATTACAAACAACCCCATAACTATTGTTATTATCAAAAATATTATAAATTCTAGTATCATGTTTTTATAATTCATATTTTTCTCCTTACGCTATTTATATATATTATTTATACATTATAATATTATTAATAATTAAAGCGAATGTTAAAATAAATATAACATATATTGCAATTATAATAACTTGCTAATTTTCACTATAATATTTATATGCTCGATTCCATTCTTGATACTTGTTGTCATTCCTATGATCTTCTAACAACCCTAATGAAAATAAATATTCCCCTATATATGCAGAAACTTTTTTTGCTCCAGAATGGTTTAGGTGATCTCCCTTATCCTTAGTTTCACGTGTCCAATCTATTTTTAAATCATCAGCTAAATTTAAATCAATATATTCTAGGTTATATTCTTTTGCTATTTTTTTTGTTGCATAATGTTTTGAATAAATCCAACTCTTGTTACTAGGATTATTAATTAAGACTAACTTAATATTATTATCTTTACATATTTTTACTATTTTTTTTAATTCTTCTATATTCCCTTCTGGTATTGGCCTCAACCTTTTAGGATTGTTGATTTTACGAATTGGTTTATATTTTGATAATTTAGTCATATAAACATAACCTTTATTAACATTTGAAATTATTTTACTTTTTTTAATACCAATTTGTTTCCAATTATCATGATACTTAGTAATTGCAAAAACACTAAATACTTCTGATTTTAGTCTATAATACCAAGGTCTTTTATTTGGATCTCTATATAGTACATTTGCTTCGAAAAACACTACTTTTGGATGTTCATGTTTTATAGCTACTTCCAAATGTTTTCTAGTATTAGCAATGCTTTCTGCAGCTTTTGCACAATCAAATCCCGTATAACCATATTGATTCCATATTTCCATCGGTGATATGGAACTATACACAAGACTATCTCCTAAATAAATAACATCGATGGTATCTGGTTTTTCTTGTAAAATTTCATATTTTACCGTATTTTGAAAGCCATATTTTTTAATACTATATTTTGGAAGAAGCATAATAGTTATCAATTCTAGAATTATTATTAACAACACTAGAAATAGTATACTTTTTAGTAAGTTTATTAATATATTTTTCATGATGCCTCCTTAAAAATCTGCATATATAGGTTCTACTGGTTCATAACCTATTCCATATGCTCCGAAAACTATTATTATTACTATAAGTGCATAGTATAAGATCCATCTAGTAAATATATCTTTGTTTGATATATCTTCTCTTATATTTTTTCCTTTTTCTTTTAATAATCCTATTACAAATATAAATATTATTGCTAATATTAATACTATATAATCATGTATATCTAATCCTAGTGATAAAAGCTCTCCATTTTTGACTGTTTTAAAGCTGATTTTTGTGAATATTCTACTTAGCATTTCAAATGCATTTTTCATTGTTGGGGCCCTAAAGAATAATTCTCCAATAAATACTAATATTGTCATTTTTACTGATTGGAATACTCTGTAAAACTTTTTCTTCCTATCGATATGTAATTTTTGACATATTTTTATTATTAATGGTTCAAATATATTACCCATTAAAATCATAAAGAAGTGATACATTCCAAAGAAAAGATAAGTCCATCCTGCTCCATGCCATAATCCATTTAAAAACCATACAGTAAATAATGCAACTGTACCACTTATTAAAGGTCCAAAGTGATTTCCTAATTTCTTTCTTGCTTTTACTGTTAAATTTTTCATTGGTTTTGATAATGATACTGGATAGAAGATGTAGTCTTTAAACCATAATCCAAGACTAATATGCCATCTAGTCCAGAATTCTGATATATTTTTAGAGAAAAATGGTTGTCTAAAGTTTTCTGGTATTTTTACTCCAAACATTTCTCCACTACCTAAGACTATATCCATTGTTCCAGAAAACTCCATATATAGCATTATAGTATATCCTATAACACCAAGTGCTACAGATAGACCACTATAATTCATATATTCATTAAATATTATTTTTACTAAAATATTTAATCTATTAGCAATTACTAATTTTTTAAATAAACCATATAATATTCTTTGATAGCCAAAACAAAAGCTTTTGTATGTAACTTTTATGCCAGAGTATAAAGATTCTGCAGTGTCAGAATATCTTGCTATTGGGCCTTCCATTATTTGTGGAAAAAATGATAAGAATAATGTTACTTTTAATAAATTTGTTTCTGCTTTAATTTTGCTATTATATACATCTATTATGTACGATAATGCTTCTAAAGTATAAAAAGAAATACCAATTGGTGCTAAATGGTGCAATATTTGAAAACTATATTTAATATTTAACCATTTTAATATTATGTTGGCGTTACCTGCAAAAAAGTTTAGATATTTAAAATAGAAAAGAAACGCTACATTAATTAGTATTGTTAAGACTAGAATTATTTTTTTCTTTTTTTTGTATTTTTCTTTTACTACTTTTTTTTCAGTTTTTTTACATTTTTTTAATGCTTTCTCTGTTTTATCATCTACTTTGTTCATTAATCTTCCTGATAAATATATTGATAAAATTGATAGTATTAAAAAGACTATCAATTTATTACTCATCATAAAGAAACAAATGAAACTAGCAATTATTAGTATTACTGGTCTAAACCTTTTTGGTGTTAGATTATATATTAATACTACTAATGGCAAAAAAAGGAATAAATAAATTCTATTAAAATACGATAACGGTTCTCCCCCAGTTAAAACATCAAATAAACCTTTAGTTGTACTTGAACTACTAAGAATCATTTTAATCCTCTCTCATTTTTTCAATTAATGTCCATATATTTTTTACAGAATTAAAGTTAGCAGGTATAATTTCAACTGTTGGTATTTCTACATCAAATTCATCTTCTATTTCTGATATTAATGAAAGAATTGTAAGTGAATCTAAATATCTTCCATCTACTAAATTTTCACATGTTTCATAGTCTACTTCTGGTTGTAATTCTTCTAATATTTCTTTTAATCTATCCATTTTAATTCATTCTCCATTTCTTTTTAGTTTATTTTACTTATTTTAATATTTTTTATATTAAAAATATATAATTATTATTAACATCTTTTATAGCTATCTTGATAGATTCCTGTTTAATTTCTACTATTAACGAATAAATTATACATTTTTATATATTTAATTCTATATCTTAACTTTTTTTATTAGATTATTACAATTATCCATTATAATAATTCTCCATTATCTGCTTTCTATCAATTTTCCCATTTTTAGTTAACGGAAAATTTTCTAAATTAACAATCTTAGTTGGTACCATATAAATTGGTAATTTTTTTGATAACTCAATTTTTAAAGTTTTATTATCTATATCTCCTATATAAAAACCAAATAATTTTTGTTTTTCTTCATCAAATATACAAACACATCTTTTTACTGAATCTATTTTCATTATTTCTCTTTCTATTTCTTCTAATTCAATACGATGTCCCATATATTTTATTTGAAAATCTTTTCTACCAGAAAAAACAAGTTCTCCATCCAAATTATATTTACCATAATCCCCTGTTCTATATATTCTTTCAAAATAATTATTATTAAGTGGATTTTGATGAAAATGATCTTTGTTTTGTTTTTCATTATTAAAATATCCAAGTGATAAACAAGTACCAGCTACACATATTTCTCCTAATAAATTTGGAATTTTAATTTCTTTATTATCTTTATCCAATAAAAATACTCTTTCATTTTTAAATGGTTTGCCTATTGGAATAATATCATTATAATCATAATTTCTATCAATAATATGATATGTACAATTACATGTTATTTCTGTAGGGCCATATACATTAACAAACATAGCATTAGGAAGTTTTTCCATCCATAAATTAAGATGTTTAATTGGCATTACCTCTCCACTAAATATTATTTTATTAACCTTATTTGGAATTTTATAGTCTAAACCGTGAAATGTTGATATTAAGCACAATGCAGATACCGCCCATATCATTGTAGTAGAATCATTATCTATTATATAATCAAGTAAATTTGCAGGATTAGAAAAATAATATTTTGGTATTATTAATAATGTCGCACCTGTAAAAAAGGATGAATATATATCTTTTACTGATACATCAAAATCAAATGGCGCTTGATTTGCTATTATATCATTTTCTTTAATATTAAATTCATTTGTAAAAACATTTATAAAATCAATTATAGATCTATTAGATACTACAACCCCCTTGGGTATACCAGTAGAACCCGAAGTAAAATTAATATAAACTGGATCTAAATCTATTTTTTTAGATTTAATACTCAAAAGTCTTTCATAATCAATTTTTTCATTTATATTATTAACATTTATTATCTTCTTGTCTTTAAATATATTTATTGCACTATCATAATTTTCGTTATTAGTAATTATAACATTAGATTTTAATGTTTCACTTATCATCTTAATTCTTTCCTCTGGAAATTCTGGATTAACTAAGCAATAACACCCTCCTGCATAAAGAATCCCTAAAAATGATTCTACTGTATCAATATCCTTATTCATAAACACAATAACAGGATCATTCAAATCAATAAATTTTTGAATATAAGATCCCATCATCATTGATTTGTTTTTTAATTCTTTATAAGTAATTTTCTTTTTTTCGCAAATTACTGCATATTTATCAATATATTTATCACAAGTATTTTCAAAGTAATCTAAAACATCTAACACAACTTATCACCACATTAATAATAAAATATAATCTTTAATATAATGTTAATTTATTCTTAATTTTTGTTAATACAAAAAAGAAACCAAAACAATTGATTTCTACTTTAATACGACTTCAATTTCAAATTTATGTGGTAATATAGGCTTTTTAATTATAGAGATTTCGCCATTGTGAAATTCGACGATTCTCTTCGCTATATATAATCCAAGTCCTGTTCCTTTTCCATTAGTCCTTGCACTATTTTCTACTACAAATGCGTCAAACAACTTATCAACTTCCTTTATAGATAATCCCTTACCATTATCAGAAATATTAACTATTATTTTATTATTAGATATTTTATATTCAAAATAAATTGTAGTTCCTCTTTTATTATGTTTAACACTATTATTAATTATATTATCAAACAATCTCGTTATTAATGTCTTATCAAAATTATAATTATAATCATTTTCTTCAATATTATAATTTAATTTATAACCTTGAACTTCTAAATCTGTATACTTAATAGCAAGATATTCTCTACAAAACTCTGTAAAATTTTCATTTTTAAATGTTGGTTTATATTCATAATGATCCATCTTTGAGTATTCAAATAAAGAATTAATAATATCAGTTGCTAAAATCGCCTTATCATATATTGCTCTCATATATTGTTTTTCTTTATCTTTGGGCACCAATTCATCATCAAATGCTTTTGCATATCCTTGTATAACTGTTAATGGGGTTTTTATATCGTGACTTAAATTAGTTATTATACTCTGTTTGCTTTTTTCCTCTTCCATTCTTTTTATTCTCTCTTTTTCTAATGAATTTAACAAATCTTTTATATGAATATAAAAATCTTTAAATTCATCTGGAATATCATCAACATTATTAGCCTCACAATCTAGTATTCTTTTCTTAGTTATAAATAAAATTTTCTTAATTCTTTTATAAAATAAATAAATAATAAAAATTGTCTCTACTACTATAATTGGTATTATTATAAACCAACCTGATTTTATTCTTTTTGATATTTTAATATATTCTTTTGTTGAAATATTCTTTTGATATAACAATAAAGTTCTTTTTTTATTGTTTATATTAGTATATACATATTTAGACACTTTACTTTTACCATTTAATCCATTTTTCAATAAATTAAACTCTCTTTCTGTCAACCTGCTTTTTTCTTTAAACAAATCACCTTCAATAATTTTATAACTTGAATCAACAATACAATAACTTATAATAGTATCACTTAAATCATCACCAAAACTATTTTTTGTAATTATATATTTTATTTGTTTATTGTTTCTTAATTTTTGAACCCAAAAATATGTGTCAGCAGAAAAATCATCAATAAATTCAAATTCTTTTGGACTTATGTAATTATTTTCGTAATTATGAGTTTCAAATATAATTTTATCATTTTCATCAAATACAATTATTTCATTTTTTTTATATTGTTTGATAGGTAATTCTCTAAAATTATCTTGATCTAGGTATTCTTTATAATCACCAATATTTTCAATTTCAAAAGTTATACTATTAATCTTTCTTTCAATAATAGAATTTAATATTATAAATGGCAAAAACAACATTATTGAATATAACGATAAATATAATACACAATATTTCACAAAACTTAAATTCTTATTTTTCATAATTAAATTTATATCCTAATCCTTTAACTGTTTTAATATATGATGGTTCAGAGGGATTATCCTCTATTTTTGATCTTATATTTGATATATGTACCATCATAGCATTATCACTATTTTCATATGTTTCCCCATTTATACATTCGTATAACTGAGTTTTTGTAAAAATTCTATTTGGTGTTTTCATTAACTTAATCAATATTTTTAATTCAGTTGTTGTAAGATTAACCGGTTGGCCGTCTTTTTTTAATATATATTCATCAAGATTTAATTCTAAGTTATCATATTTGATAATTTTATTATTTAATTGACTTGCGTTACATCTTCTAAACAATGCTTTAACATTAGCAACTACCTCTAGTGGATTAAATGGTTTGGTTATATAGATATCTGCGCCTAAATTTAAACCTACGATTTTATCATTATCTAAATTTTTAGCAGACGTAACAATAATAGGAATTATACTATCGTTTTCTCTGATTTTCTTTATTAGTTCATATCCATTCATTTCAGGCATCATGATATCCACTATTATCATATCTATTGTTTCGGATTCTAAAACATTCAAACATTCCTTCCCGTTGCTACAACTTTTAACAATGAAACCTTCGCTTTCTAAATACAATTTTAACAACTCAATTATATCCGTATCATCTTCAACAATTAAAATACTTTTTTTCATTAAAAATCACCTACTTTTATTCAAACATTTTGATATTAAATTCAAATAAATATAACCTTAATTTTTATTAATACTTATATACGATTCATAATAATACTGTATAATTCTTTATCTTTCTTTGGTGATACTTGTTCTTTATCGCTATCATATATTGATTCATATCCATATTAGAATAATTCTTGCATAAGTTTTTTAAATTCGTTTATATCTTCATCTCTTAATTTATTAATTCCAATTTAATCACCTCTAAATTTAACCACTTATAAATGGTGTTCTAATTATAAATGCTAATATTAAACCTATTATTAAACTAATTCCTAAATTAATTGGTTTCTTATATAAAACTACACAAGTAACAATAAATGTTATTGTATATAGTATTCCTCTAAAATCAAAGTAGAACATTCCTAAACTAAAGCAACTTGCAAACATAACAAATATTATTAGACTGCTAACTATAATTGATAATTTGTTTTCACTTTTACTATACCAGCATATGCATGCAAGTATTGGAGATACAATAGTAAAACCATACCAAATCATCATATAGTTTCTTGGATTAAATCCACTAAATATAATTGTATACAAATGATAACTAATGCACATCCCTGCAAAAAACAAGAAAACATTTATACTTGCTCTTATAGGTGATTTACTAAATACTGAAATAGCAATAGCTATAAATAACCAAATAGCCATTTCAGAAAAGAAATTATTTAAATCAAGTTTGTCAATTATATTCATCCACCATATATTACTATCAATAGCTAAATTATCTAACCATTTAGAAAACATTCCTAATGCTATTCCAAATATGAATATTAAAACAGTATTAATTATTTTATTTTTTAAATTTAAACTATCATCTACTTTTCTAATATTATTTAAAATTTTTTTCATACACATCACTCTATATAATTATATCACACAAAAACGGATTCTCATCCGCTCTTAATTTCTTAATATTACGATCATTTTATTTTTATGTTTCTTTTTGCAAATAATAATACAATTATAAGCATAATAGTTGTTATAATACTTGATTCAATTCCATAACTATATCCAGTCAAGAATTTATTTACTGCTTCCATTTTAAATATAGAATTAGTTATTTCAAGACCACTTAGATTTAAACCTATAATATTAAATAATGCAAAGTTCCAAATGAAGTGAAATCCTGTTGCAACATAAATATTTTTATTTTTTAATGTGATTATAACAAATATTAAACTAATTAATAATAGATTTATTATTCCTATAAGACCTATTAATAGACCATTATCAAACATCTTATTAAAATGTCCTATTGAAAAGAATAATACACTTATAGTAATAGCTAATACAAGAGGTATTCTTTCTTTTAGTCTATGTAATAGATATCCTCTACATATTAACTCTTCCATAAAACTTTGAATTAAATATCCAAATAAATATAATACAAAAAATAACCAATTAATATTATTATTTATTCCATTAAATTTAATTGCACCACACATTAATAACGAAATTATTATTAATGATAATGATACTATTCCAATTAATATTCCTTTTAAAAAAGTTTTAATATTTTTATCTAATCCTATTTTATTTAATTCAATTTTGTTTATTTTTTTAGTAAATAACACAAATAATAATATAGTAATTAAATAACCATAAAATGTACATAATAGCATAATATCATAAGGCATTTGTTTGTCAGTAGCATTGTATCCAAATAAATATGAACCACCTATTATAATTCCTTCTGCAATAATTAAACTAGCAAAATATACTATAAATGCAGACAATAATATTTTTAATGTATAAATTATTTTATTATCTACTTTTTTATTACTAAAAGGATTTAAATCTTTAATAATACTCAATACTTTATTCATATACTAAACATTCTCATTTATAATATATGAAACACCACATTCAGATTTCGTTTCTTCAAAAGGTCCATAGTGTCCAAAGAAACATATTATAAAAGCAATAATATCAATAACTAAAAAAGTAATAAATCCTATTAAAAATCCTTTAAGTATTTTCTTTATTGTTCTTGTTTGTTTTTCTGTCATTTTAATTTTTGATAAAACAACATTTTGTAAATCATTATCAATTAAATCATCTACACTAACATTTAATACTTTTGATAATAATTTTAATTGTTCTGGATTTGGAGCAGTTTCCTCAAGTTCCCAATTAGAAATAGTTTGTCTTGTAACATTTACTTTTTCTCCTAATTGTTCTTGTGAAAGACCATTTTTCTTTCTTGATTCTAAAATATTTTGACCTAACGCCATAATCATCCCTTCTTTCACTTACAATTATATAAAAACACCACTTAACAAATCTACCAAAGTTCTTTGGAAGTTTGTCAAAGTCTTTTAACATTTGTATCTATATTAACATTATATCATACTTTTTCTATTTCTTTTTGTTCGTAATATTACTATTTTCCGAACACTCAGTAAAAGTTGAAAAGCCCTTATTTTATAATGTGGTTAGCTGGAAACATCACCTCATCAAAAATATATAAAAAAGCACCATTTTTAATGATTTTTGGTGTTTTTTGCTCATTTTTATTAAATTTTTATATAAAACATGTAAGATCCAATTCTTAGTTTTCCCTTATTTTATAAGGATTTGTTAAAGGGGTTAGATAAATCATGCTCAAGCAATTAATACTGACATTTTGAAAACTTTTTCTTCGTTTGCCATTAAAATCACTTCCTTCAAATCTATTTAATTATATCACATTTTTTCTGGTTATTGTGATTATCTAATATAAGATCTTACCATGATAACTCTACTCTTTCTATTATTATATCAAAAAAGTAGGATTTCTCCTACTTGTCGATTCGTAATATCTTAATATTCTGATTATTTTTATTTTGCAGATTTATATAATTTTGTAAAATATCCGTTTTTGTGAAGTAATTCATCATACTTTCCTTGCTCTTGAATAACGCCATCAAACAATACATAAATTTTATCTACATCTTTAATCGTTTCTAATCTATGAGCAATTACAATTAAAGTTTTATTGTCTAATTGCTTTACAATATTTTCCATAACATGCTTTTCAGTAATGTTATCCATTGCACTTGTCGCTTCATCTAAAATAATAATTTTAGAATCATCAAAGAATAATCTTGCAAGAGCAACTCTTTGTCTTTCACCGCCAGACATTCTTACGCCTTTTTCTCCTAATTCAGTATCTAATCCTCTTTCTAATTTTTCATAAAACTTATCTAGGCAAACTAAACTCAATACCTTTATTATTTCATCATCACTTATTTTTTTATCAAATATCAAATTTTCTCTTAATGTCCCATCAAATATAGGAGCCTCTTGTGAAACATAAGAAACGTGATCATAAAAAGAATTTAAATTCAATTTAGATAATTCATTATTATCAATTAATATATTACCTTTATTATATTTTACTAATCCCATAATTAGTTTAATTATTGTTGATTTACCGGATCCAGATTCTCCAACTAATGCAACAGATGAATTCTTATTTATTTTAAATGACAAATCATTGATAATGTTTTTATCTTCATTATAAGAATAAGTTACATCTTTAAATTCTATATTGCCATCTATTCTTTTAATTTTCAATCCCTGATTTAATGCTACATCATCTTTTATATCTAATAATTCAATATATTTCTTAACTGTTACTTTATTTAATTTGTAATCAACATATTCAACGTTGAAAATTGCAATTGGTTCATATGCTTTTCCAAGTAATGATATTACTGTTACAACTGCACCTACAGATAAATTAGAATTCATAACAGCATAACCTAAAACTATTACTTTCAAAATATTAACTATTAAAGCAAAAACTGTAAAAAATATCTCATGTACTAATTTAATTTTAGTTTTACTATCAACTATATTTTTTATTCCTTCTTTTGTTACTTTTATTTCTGTATCAAATTTCTTATTAGTTCTAAATACAACTAATTCCATAAATCCTCTAACCAAATGCTTGTTTAAAAATTCCTGATTTAATAAAATACTTTCTTTTAGTTTATACAGTTTTTTAAGAATTAAATTTGAAATAATAACTACTATAATATAACCCAAAAATACGAATAAAACATATTCTTTTTTTACTCTAAAAATGAAAATCAAACTAAATATAGCAGTTGGTAATAAATATCTAAATAGTTTAAGCCAAAAATTAATCATTATATCTCTTGAAGCTGTTGCTCCATCTTCAGCTTTTTGAGTAAGTCTTCCTGTACCAATTTTTTGATATTCTAAATAATCTATTGATTTCATTTTCTTTAATGATTGTAATTTAAAATCTAAATATAATTTGTTTTTCACTTGTTGTTCTGGATAATTTTCAATATATCCTAGTATTGTAGATATTAATAATAAAACTCCATACATTATTAGTGGAACTAGTGTAAGAGTTTGAAATTGGAATGCATCCAATATTTTTTGATAATATGTAACACTATATAAATCCAAAAAATTAATAATAATACCTATTAATACATAAAATACTATCATTTTTAAATTATTTTTTATTACTTCTTTAAATAATTTCATAATTATACCTCCATCTTTTTTTACACATATATTGTGATTTCAAATAAAAAGAACCTCCTTTCATAAATAGCAAAAACATCACAATTTTCAGTGTGTATAATTTGCCATTCATGAAGAGATTCTTAAGGCTCATCATTATTCCTTTAAACATTATTGTTTATGTGGTAGTAAAACGCGAATGGACTAATTGAATTACTACAACTAAAGTATAACATATTTTTATTTTTTATACAAACCTATTATACATAAAAAACAAAATTTTTTTGCTTATAATATCGCCATTTTTAAAAAAAAATATATAGACTAAGACAAAAAAATATAATATAATACAAGAAAGGAGTGAAAAAATGAATAGAACGGAATTAAAAACATGGGTAAAAGAAAAAATTAAGGGACACAGACTAGAACTATTTATTACAATATTAGTAGCTGGTTTCTTAACAAACTTAACAATATGGCAAGGCGCTTCATTTGAAGATGGAATGGTTCAAGCTAAAGGAGGTATTTCATTAGGAATATTCTTCTACTTCGTTGAAGTTGGTTTAGCGTACTATATGGTAAAATTCTTAAATGATAAGGAATACAACTTTAAAGATTTATTCTATTTTTCAAAAGATTATGTAAGAACATTAGTAACTGGCCTACTTGAAGCAATATTTGTAGCTTTATGGACATTATTACTAATTGTTCCAGGAATCATTAAAGGTATAGCTTACTCATTAGTACCTCTAATCCTAGCAGATGACAAATATAAAGACTTGAAATATACTGAAGTGTTAAAGAAAAGTGAAGCAATGATGAAAGGTCATAAAATGGATTTCTTTGTACTTCAATTAAGCTTTATCGGTTGGCATATACTTGCAATCTTTACATTCTTTATATTAGAAATTTGGATTATCCCATACCAAACTACTGCTAATTATAAATTCTTAGATGACATAATGAAAAATTATAAAGAATAAGAATAATTATTCTAAAAAAAATCTTGGTTAATTACCAAGATTTTTTTTATCAATATTTATAATACAATTAGTTATTCTAAGCTGTGATGTAAAGTATTTTCTATTGCAAAGAAAAAGTAGATGCTTGATAGAACACCTACTTTTTCTTGAGCTTAATCATTCTATATAAGACCCTATCAAAAGCTTATACAAAATCTCTTACAACGCTCTTATGATCACAAATCTAATAGATGTAAGAAAACGCATAGTAGTCACAAACAAATACAATTAATTAAATATGTTTGCACATATAAAACCAAAAATATTTGTATAATGAAGCCATTACGAATAACAGCTTCGCCATTATAATAAGTCATAATTTAAAGTCAAAACTCTAAAAAACAACAAATCATAATATTGAAAGATAAATAATAAATTATTAATTAAAGCCGAAACTCTAAAAAACAATAAACTATAAATCTAATAAGATAAATAATAAACTATTATAGAAAACCGAAGTTTAGAATAATAATAAATTATAAATCTAAAGGACCACTAAGTAAAAACTAATTCGAAAACTAATTCTTACTGATATGCTCTCTATTAGATAATTATATGTTACTACCCTTAAAAAAAAATGTCAATACTTTTTTTGACATTTTTTTAATTTTTTTTAATTTTATTTTTTAAGCCCTCATCAAACTCTTTGTTTCTAATCATTTCTATCTCATATTTATAAGGAGGAAACTCTTCTACATAAGGAGTTTCTAATATTTTAGAAATGTTTCTTAACTTGTCATTATAGATTATTTTAATTAAATTATCAAATCCTATATAACCAAATCCTATATTTTCATGTCTATCTTTATGAGCTCCCATAGGATTTTTACTATCATTTACATGAATACATCCTACTAGATCTAATAGTCCTAAGTTGTTCAAACTATCCAAAAAATCATCAAATTTACTCATATCATAACCTGCATCAGATAAGTGACAGGTATCTAAGCAAATACCAATGTTTTTATAATTAACACCATCTATTATTGTTTTAATTTGATCTAAGCTAACACCAAGTTCTGTTCCCTTTCCTGCCATTGTCTCTAGTAATATCGTTGTCTTTGTAGTAGGAAGTATCTCATTTAAAGCATTAATAATATTGTTTAAACCGACTTCTTCCCCAAGACCTACATGTGACCCAGGATGAAGGACTAATTTATTAACTCCAAGTTCTTCGCATCTTTTACATTCTTGTTTTAAAAAACTTATTGAAAAATTATATTTATTTTCATCTGAATTAGCTAAATTAATAATATATGGAGCATGAATTATTATATCGTTTATATCAATACCACTTTCTATCATTTTGTTTTTTGCTTTTTCTGTTAATTCTTTATTTAAAGGAATCCTATTTGTATTTTGAGGTGCTCCAGTATAAAACATAAATGTTGTGCTCCCATAAGAGAGAGCTTCTTCTAAAGAACCAAGAAGCTGCATATCTTTTCTAAACGATACATGTGATCCTATTTTTAACATATGTCCTCCTTTATTATTTATAATTACAAATACTATTTAATTTACAAGTTTCACAATTAGGTCTTTTTGCAGTACAATAATACCTACCAAAGTGAACCATTCTAAGATGAGTATCACACCACAAATCTTTAGGAACTTTTCTTTTCAAAGAACGTTCCACCTCTAAAACATTCGCATTTTTCCTAGCTAATCCCAATCTTTTCGATACTCTTTCAACGTGAGTATCTACTGCTATATTTGGTTCATGATAGATTTCACTTAAAAAAACACTAACAGTTTTTCTTCCTACCATTGGCAATAATTCTAAAAGTCCTCTGTTATTCGGAACATAACCCCACTCTTTTACCTGTTTTGCTATTTCTATCACTGCTTTACTCTTTTTTGTATAATTACCTAACGTCTTTACTATAGATTCAATATCTTTTAAAGATGCATTGGATAGTTTGTCTAGATTATCGTATTTCGAAAACAGTTCTTTTGTAACAATATTCACTCTTTTATCAGTTGTCTGTGCACTAAGCATGACTGCTATTAATAGTTCATAATCCTTATTATAATTTAATTCGCATTTTGGATTAGGTATAAGTTCTTCTAAATAAGATAATACTTCATTAATCATTTTCATCCAACCAGTTATATTCAAATAAGTCGATTTCTTCAGGCTCTTTTTTTTGCTTTTTCCTTACATCTTGCGCTTTTTTATAACCTTTTTTAGTCCATTCATATAATATTTTATCAATATATTTAAGATTATTAACTCCGTTTAATACAGCCTCTTTTAATGCTTCTTTTATCAATCCTTCATCTATTTTAGCATTAAGCCATCCACTTATTGTCTCATACTCAATTGGAGATAAAGTTCTTCCAAACTCTTCTTCAATTGTACTATATATAGTAGATTCTTGAGTGTTTTCTACTTCTTCATCAATAATCATTAAAAGCAGTTTTTCATAAAAAGGTGCTATATTTAAGTATTCTTTCATCTTGTTATTTTCTTTCTTTACATTTATTTCAAGATAATTTTTTGTACTAAGATTAGATATAATTTCCATTATTTCGTTTAGCTCAAAACTAAGTCTTTGACTAAAATAAACCGGATCAAAAATGATATCATTATCAGATGACATAAGCATTGATAAAAAAATTAATTCTTTCTCATTAATTTTTAAATCCTTATAATTCATTAGTAAAACACTAGGTATAATTAAATCACTTGTTTTAATCATATCTAAAAGTTTTTTACTTTTCATACCAAAACCTCCTTAATAAACTTGTTTTATATATTCTTTTAATACATTGTTATCATTTTTTATTATCCCCTTAAGTATTAAAACTTCTATATCAGTAAAAATGTCCTTTAAAAATTTATCGGGTTCTTTTTCTAAAATATTACATATTTCGTCTACTGTAATTGCTATTTCATTTCTATCTTTTATAGGTAGTTTGTCGTAACCTGCCATTACTCTTTTAGTGTTCAATCCTTTTAAATCACTAACTACTGAAACACAATAACTACCATAATTATACTGGACTATAGGATCATTTATATCTTCATTCATTAAAGTTTTAATCTTTTTGATTAATTCCTTTTCATTTTTAGTAAATGCATAATCTACGTCTGTAATCATAGCCCATATACCTATTAAATCATTAGTAGATAAAGCATATTCTATATCTTTTAAATCAAGAGATTCAATAAGTCCTAAATCTTTTAATAATTGAATCCCATATTTTTTGTGCTTAGAACAAAATATTTTATTGAGTTCCTCTCTTTTTCGCTCATATGACAGGATTTTTAATAATTCTTTGTTTTTTACAATAGCTTTCTTTAATTCTGGCTCTATATTAAATTTAAAAACACTAGCAAACCTAACCGCCCTTAGCATACGAAGTGCATCTTCTTCTGTTTTTTTATAAGGATCACCAATACTGCGAATTATTCGCTTTTTTAAATCTTTTCTACCATTATATAAATCAATTATTTTATCATTTATATTCATACATATGGAGTTTATTGTAAAATCTCTTCTTACAAGATCTTCTTCAAGAGAATCTATATATTCAATACATTCAGGTTTTCTTCTATCTTTATATTTTATATCTTTTCTAAACGTAGTTATATCAAACTTATAATTATCAGTTTCAAAAGAAACATTACCATATTCATGTAATTTGACATCAAAATCCGGAAAAAGTTCAAGGACTTCTTTAGGCCTAGCCTTAGTAGTTATATCAATATCAAAACCCTTTTTTCCTAAAAGTTTATCTCTAACATAACCTCCAACAATATAAGATTCATAGTTGTTGTCCTCTAACTTTTTCAATACATTATATATAACTTTTTCCATAGAATCCTCCATATATAATTATACTAGACAAACTTTTAAAAAACAATAAAATTGACTGATAAAAAATTATATGTGTAAATAAGTAAAAACAGAAGATTATCCTTCTTCTGCTTGTTTATTTGATGAAAGAAAAGTTACTTTTTCTGCAATTATTTCAGTTATATACTTTTTTTCATCATCTTTTTCATATACTTTTGATTCCACTCTTCCTTTTACTGAAATTAATGGAATTTGGTCTGTACCTTTAGTACTAAATCAAAAACTGATAATAAATAATTAGTTCACTATAAAACTTAGTACAATAAACAACACTAATATAATCACTAATAAAACCACACACACTCTATCTTTTCGTATTTGCTTTTTTAGCAATATATCTTTATTAGTAATATAATAGACAATATCATTATACATATTTTCAAATGAAGTTGGATGCCTATGGCCATCTAAAAACCCTAAAATGTTATACTTTTTATTTATGCCAACCATATCTTCATTTGCATATATATAAAACATATCTTTTTCCAAAGTTATATTATTATTGTCTAACTCAATCTTCCAATCTGAATACTCTTCCAATAACTTATTATAAATATCTTTAGTATTTTTCATTACCCTCACCTTTAGTATCATTATAACAATTTAAAGATATTAATTCAATTTAATAGTAGTCTCTTTTTCATATAATTCTTTAGTTGTTTTAGAAATACTACCTCCTCTTTTTGCTACTTCAATGTTTTCTTTTAAACCTTGTGGTTTTTCATTAATTGCTATATCTCTAGTAGCAATTTCTCCAAAATCTGTTAGTATTATCTCTATATCTGTCATATTATCTCTCAATGATTCTTTTTTTATTCCTTTTGTATCTAATGTATCAGTTAAACGTCTTTTGCCATCTTTTGATACTAATTTCAACTGCACGATTTTTTCGTGCACTTCACTTCCTTCTATTATTAGTTTTCTTTTTAAATCACTCCAATAATTTCTAGGAATTTTAGTATTAGTCAAAACAGCAATTATATCAACAACACTGAAGTAATAATCTTGTTTTTTTTCGTTCCAAATACTTCTTATCTCATGTCCTTCAAAAACTTTATTAATTGTTTCTAATTTATTCATTTTCAGTTGGTCTATTTTTTAAGACAACTCACCTCCTTTTAAAAAGCAGAAGATTATCCTTCTTCTGCTTGTTTATTTGATGAAAGAAAAGTTACTTTTTCTGCAATTATTTCAGTTATATATCTTTTTTCATCATCTTTTTCATATACTTTTGATTCCACTCTTCCTTTAACGCCAACTATATCACCTTTTTTACAATACTCTTTAGTATTAGTAGCCATAAGTTGCCAAAGTGTACAATCAATAAAATCTGTTTCGTATTCACCATTTACATTTTTATAGCTACGAGGTACTGCCAAAGTAATATGAGAATAAGTATTACCATTTTTAGCTTTTTTTACTTCAGGATCTCTTACTAAACGCCCTACTAAAATGATTTGATTAAGCATAATTCACCTCCTTTTTTGATACTATAAAATGTATCAAAATCTTTTGCAAACAGTATATTTTAACTATTCAAACTAGTTTTTTAAAACAAATAAAAAAATCCTTATAGGATTTTTTATATTTGTATATATTAAACAATGTTAATACTTTTGTTTGATACTTTTTAAATTTTTTTATAAATTTTGTCTCAATAATTGATTTAATTCTACAGCATACTCCATAGGAAGTTCTTGTTTAAATCTATCAGTAAACCCTAGTACTATCATTTCTATAGCTCTTTCTTTTGGAATGCCTCTACTCATTAAATAGAATAGTTTTTCTTCACTTATTTTAGAAACAGTAGCCTCGTGTTCAATATTACTTGTTTTATTAGCTACCCTATTAGTAGGATATGTATCACTACTAGATTCTTTGTCTAAAATAAGAGTATCACATTTTACTATTGATTCTGAATTAATTGCATTTTTCTTTATATCTACAAGACTTCTGAAGTCTGATTTGCCTCCATTTGATGCAATACTTTTAGAAACAATATTACTTGTAGTATTTTTACCTATATGAATCATTTTAGCTCCGCTATCTTGATGTTGACCTTTTCTTGCTACACTTATAGTTATACAAGTGCCTTTTGAATTATCTCCCTTTAGGACACAACAAGGATACTTCATTGTTTTAAATGAGCCAACATTACCATCAATCCATTCCATTGTTCCGTTTTCTTCAACTAAAGCTCTTTTAGTTACTAAATTATATACATTAGTAGCCCAGTTTTGAATAGTAGAATATCTACAAGTACTATTTTTTCCCACATATATTTCTACTACAGCAGCATGTAAATTAGAACTAGAATAGTTTTTAGCAGTACACCCCTCGACATAGTGAAGACTACTATTGTCATCTACTATAATCAATGTTCTTTCAAATTGTCCTAAATCTTTTGAATTAATTCTAAAATAACTTTGAAGAGGTCTATCTAGTTTTGTGTTTTTGGGAATATAGATAAAACTACCTCCAGAGAATACTGCTCCATTAAGTGCTGTAAATTTATTCTCTTCCGGTTTTACTATTTTACTGAAATATTTATCTATCAAATCTCGATGATTCTTAAAAGCATTTTCAATTGAAGTAAATATTACATGTTTTTCTTCAAGTTCTTTTAGCATATTATGATAAATTACTTCACTTTGATATTGAACTCCAATACCATCTAAATACTCTTCTGACTGAGGAACACCTAAAGAATCTAATTCTTTTTTTGTCTCTAAGTTTATTTTACCCCAATCATCTGTTAGATTGTCTTCACTTGATTTATAATAAACTATACTATCAAAATCAATATTTATTTCAGGTCCAAAATTTGGAAGGTCTAATTCTTTAAATTTTTTATAACATTTTAAACGAAATTCTAATGTTTTTTCATCTTCATTTTTTTGCTTAGATATTTGCCTTACTTTTTCTTCTGATAAACCCTTAACCTGCATTTTCTATTTCCTTTAACATTTTTTCTACAGCTCTAGCAGGAAGTAAAGCACAGTTTTTTCTATTAGGTTGAAGATATATTTCATCATAAACATTAAGCTCTTTTAAAAGATCTTGATCATATTCTTTTTCGTTTATCATATTAATATAATTTTTAAGAAGCTCTTTTACCTCGCTAATAGATTTTCCTATCAAACCCCTTAACATTATAGAAGTAGCACTTGTAGAAATTGCACAGGCTTCTCCATTGAAACCAGCATCTTTTATAAAACCACCTTCAACTTTAAAATAAATATCTAAATTATCTATACAAGATTCATTATTAGTATTTATTTTTATATAAGAACTATCTTCTATTGTCTTTTTATTATAAGGATTTTGATAGTTATCTAATATTATCTCTCTTCTTAATTCTTTTTCCATCTATATCACCACTTCAAATATGTTTTTAGAGTTTTTTAAAGTTTCAATTAGTTTATCTATTTCCTCTTTTGTATTATATAAATATAATGAAATTCTGCAAGTATTCTTTATTCCAAGTTCTTCCTTTAAAAGTTTAGCGCAATGATTACCTGCTCTAACACAAATATTATAGTGATCAAGGTAAATTGCAGTATCTTGCGGAAAAATTCCTTTTATATTAAATAAAACGTTACCTGCTTCAGAATTTTTATTTAAAACATCAATATTTTCTATAGTAGATAATTTATCTATTAAATAATCTCTTAATTCTTTTTCATGTTTTTCTATTTCGTCAAAACCGATTGCTTCTAAATAATCTATAGCAGCACCAAGTCCTATAACCCCCTCAATATTTTGAGTACCTGCTTCAAATAAAGTTGGAATACTTTTATATTCTCTCGATCCATCGCTTTCAAAAAAATTGTTCATGCCTCCGCCATAATTTATAGGCCTCATTTTTTCTAACAATTTTTCTTTACCATATAACACTCCAGTTCCAGTCGGACCACACATTTTATGAGCAGAAAATGCTAAAAAATCTATATTCATTTTTTGTACATCTATTTTTCTATGACCTGCACTTTGAGCAGCATCAACTACAAAATAAATATTTCTTTCCTTTAACATTTTACCTATTCCCTCAAGATCACGTATATCTCCAACAGTATTAGTTACATGAGCAAGAGATACTATTTTAGTATTTGGAGTAATGACTTTTAGTAAATCCTCAGTTCGAAGTTTTAGATTTTCATCTAAAGGTGCATATTTAATCCTAATACCCAATTCATCAGCAAGTTCAAGCCAAGGCAAAACATTTGAAGCATGTTCAGTTTTAGTTATTATTACTTCGTCCCCTGGTTTTAAATTATATTTAGCAAAACCAAATACAACCATATTTAAAGAATTAGTAGTTCCACTTGTAAACACTATTTCATTAGAAGATTCAGCATTTAAAAAATCTTTAACCTTATCACGAGTTCCTTCATATAATGTATCAACTTTTAAACTAGTTTTATAATCACCTCTATGTGCATTTGAAGTAAATTTCGTATAATAATCAGTTATTGAGTCAACTACAGATTTTGGTTTAAGTGTAGTAGCACTATTATCAAAATATATAATATCTTGTTTTAACATTTCAAAGTCTTCTCTATTCACTTTATCACCTCCAATACTTTTTTATATTATCTAAAATAATCTCTTTTTGTTCATAAGAAAGATTCATATCACCAATGAGAAACGATCTAACTAATAAATCAGTGGCATTATTTTTATCAATTCCCCTTGTCATAAGATAAAAAATTTTTTCTTCATTAAACTTACCTATATAAGCAGCATGGCTAGCTTCAATATCATCATTATCTATTAATAGATTTGGTTTAATTGTGGCATTGTTGTCTTTTAATACTATTATCTTACTATCTTGACTAGTTTTTATATTAGTATAATCTTTAGGAACTATAGTATTAATAGTATAAGATAATTTATTATTTTCAGTATTTATTCCATGGTTAGTTATTTTACTTGTTATGTTACTGCCCAAATGATTTATATTAACTTCATAGTTATTATCATTATTATTAATATTGCTATAAAAATAATTAAAATATATATTATCCTTCATTAGATTTATATCAAGACTCATAGAACTATCTACGGTAAAAATATTTAACTTAGTATTATAACATGTATCGTAAACTATATTTATATTCGAAAAAAGTATTAAAGCAAAAACTGTTACATCATCTTCTATTTTAAGACTTAGTTTTTTATCACTTTTATCTATTATGAGTATAGTGTCATCTTTAAGATAAAGATCTTTTTGACTATCTATATCTTCTACAAATATTTTATTCATGAATAATATCCTCTTCTTGTTTGTTTTCACTATTTTCAAATATTTTATATCCTTTTTCTTCGATGAGATCTGCCAAAGAGGAATTTCCAGTTTTTATTATTTTTCCATCTTTTAAAACATGAACAAAATCAGGCTTTAGTTTTTCAAGTATCCTATTATAATGAGTAATTAAAAGAATTGAGCAATTCGCTCTAGCCTTATATTCCAATACATTCTTACATACTAAATCTAAACTATCAACATCAAGTCCCGAATCAAGTTCATCAAGAATTAATAAACTTGGTTTTAATGTCTTCATTTGAATTATTTCATTTTTCTTTTTTTCTCCACCAGAAAAATTTTGATTTATTCCACGATGCATCATTTCCTTTGGAAAATTTAGATCCTTATAATTCTCTTCAAGTTCTTTTATAAAATCATATAATCCAATTGGTGTTTCACGATTTGAATTAATAGCCATTTTTAAAAATTCTTGATTAGTAACACCCTCAATATCTATAGGATTTTGGAATGATAAAAATATTCCAAGTCTTGCTCTTTCATCAGTTGTAAGAGGTAGAATTGATTTATTATTTACTAAAATATCTCCAGAAGTTACTTCATATACAGGAGATCCCATAATTACATTAGATAATGTACTTTTACCCACTCCATTTGGACCCATTATTACATGAATTTCCCCTTCTTCAATATTTAAATTTAAATTATCTAAAACTGTTTTTTCTTTTACTTTAACAGTTAAATCTTTAATTTTCATGTTCATAAAAATCACCACCTATATTTTAGCACCAAATCATTAATTTAACAATAAAAAACAAATACTACACTATTATATTATTTAATTTTTAAAAATATTGTAGTATACTATAAAAGAGGTGAAAATATGAAAGATTGTGTATTTTGTAAAATAATAAGTGGAGAGTTTAATAGTTTTAAATTATATGAAGATGATACAGTAATTGTATTTTTAAGTGCAGGTCCAGTTTCTTATGGACACACATTAATAGTTCCTAAAAAGCATATTCTCGATTACGAAGAAATTGATTTAGAAACTTTAAATCACATTAATAAAATTGGAAAAGAAATATATAACAAACTAAAAGAAAAACTAAATCCAGCGTCAATACAATTAGTACAAAACAATGGAAAACTTCAAGAAGTAAAGCATTATCACTTACACTTAATACCATTTTATGATGAAGAAAAAGATGGAAAAGAAAATTTAGAAGAAGTTTTAAAAACTATTATGGAATAGAAAAACTAATCACTTTAATTGATTAGTTTTTTTTACCAGTTTTTTCCAGTTTATTATATTTCATTTACACATTGTTCTATTATTGTACAATCTAGTAGATACGTTTGAAACAATCAGACACTTTTCCTTTTATCTTTCAGGGGTTGCCTAAAAGAAAGGAGTGATACAGTGACAAAAAGAGAAACAACTCAATCTATCATTATATTACTGTTATTCTTTATAATAGTTACACTTTTATATAAATAACAAAAGCGTCTGATTTCACAACCTAGTGATTTCAGACGCCAAACCATATGGGAAAGCGTTTGAGTACTACTTCAAACGTATCCTTTTTTATTATATGAAGTTCCCTTCATATGTATACTATAACATATAAGTAATTCAATTACAAAAAAAGACTATTACTAGTCTTTACATTTTATTTTCATCTTTTAATTCCTTTATTTTTCTTTCGATATTTTCTCCATATTCTACAGAGTTATCATAATGAAAACTTATTTGAGGCATTTTTCTAATATCAATACATTTAGATAAAGATATTTCTATAAAATTAGCAGCACTATTTAATGCTTTTTCTATTTCTTCTTTATCATCTCTATTTAAAGTTAAAAAAGATACTTTGGCATAAGATAAATCATTTGTTATATCACAATCTGTTATTGTTACAAATTTTATTTTAGGATTCTTTACTTCTTCAAGTATTATTCTACTTATTTCTTTAGTGAATAAACTTCCAAGTTTTTGTGTTTTTAAACTCATTTTCTCTTTACCTCTTCCATTGTGTATGCTTCAATAATATCTCCTTCTTTAATATCATTAAAGTTTTCTATAGTTATGCCACATTCAATACCTTTTTTAACTTCATTTGCTTTATCTTTTCCTCTTTGAATAGAACCAATGTTCCCATCATATATTACAATTCCATCACGAACTACCCTTGCTTTGTCATTGCTTTTAATAACACCTTCTTGAACAAAGCATCCTGCAATAGTTCCAACTTTTGAAAATTTAAATAATTGTCTTACTTCTGCACTTCCTAAAACTTTTTCTTCATATTCTGGATCTAACATGCCTAGTATTGCATCTTCAAGTTCTTCAATTATTTTATAGATTACATTATGAAGTCTTATATCTACTCCATATTCTTTAGCAAGATCTACTGTTTTATTATTTGGTCTTACATTAAACCCAATTATGATTGCATCAGATGCATTAGCAAGTATTACATCACTTTCAGTAATAGTTCCAACACCACTTCTTATAACATCTACTTTTACATCATGCGAATCTATTTTAGAAAGTGATTGTTTTATAGCTTCTTCGCTACCTTTTACATCAGTTTTTAATACTACACTAATTGTTTTAGCGCCATCTTTAACCTTACTAAATAAATCTTCAAGTGTCATACCAGATCTATTAGTATTAGTTTCTGCAGAGCGTTGTTTTCTTTCTTCAGATACTTTTCTTGCTTCCTTTTCTGTTTCAAATGCCATGAAACGATCACCCGCAACAGGAAGATCATTTAATCCTGTTATTTCTACAGGTGTACTAGGTGCTGCTGTAGTGATATTTTCACCTTTATCATTTTTAAGAGTTCTTACTTTGCCATAATTAGTACCAACAACTATTGGATCTCCAAGACGAAGTGTACCGTTTTGAATAAGAACTGTAGCAACACTACCAATGTTCTTATCAAGTCTTGCTTCAATAACTGATCCACTTGCATATCTATTTGGATTAGCTTTTAAATTTTCCATATCCGCAATTAAAAGAATATTATCTAATAGTTCAGGAATACCCATCTTTGTTTTAGCAGAAATCTTATTTACTAAAGTATCTCCTCCCCATTCTTCAGGAGTAAGACCAGCTTCAGAAAGCTCTGTTAAAACTCTTTCAGGATTAGCATTAGGTAAATCCATTTTATTAATAGCTACAATTATAGGAACTTTAGCAGCTTTTGCATGATCTATAGCCTCCAAAGTTTGAGGTTTAACCCCATCTTCTGCTGAAACAATTATAATTACAATATCTGTTACAGAAGCTCCTCTTGCTCTCATCTCAGTAAAAGCAGCGTGTCCCGGAGTATCAATAAATGTAATTAATCTATCATTTGCTTTAACTTGATATGCTCCAATATGTTGAGTGATTCCCCCTGCTTCTCCAGATACTACACTTGTTTGTCTTATAGCATCAAGAAGAGAAGTTTTACCATGGTCAACATGTCCCATTATAGTTACTACTGGAGGACGTACTTCTAAATCCTCATCATTATCAATTATTTCATATTCTTCGAAATTTGATATATCTCTAGTTTCTTCTTTTACTAATTCTTTGTTATAGTCTACTACTAAAAGTTCAGCAGTAGAAAAATCTATGCTTTGATTTAAATTAGTAAGTGCCCCAAGATCAAATAATTTTTTGATCAAAGTGGCAGGAGCTTCTCCAAGAGCATCAGCAAGTTCTTTTACAGTCATACCTTCTTTATATAGTACAACATTGTCGCTTTCATCAACATTAGTTTGAAGTTTTTCCTTATGCTTATATAGTTTTTTCTTAGCTTTTAAATAATCTTTTGTATCTTTTTTATTTGAAACTGGTTTCTTTTTCATTTTTTGAGTAGACTTATCTTGAACAGTTTCTATTCTTAAATCTTTTTCAAGTTCATCATCGTCAACTACTTCATCATAATAGTTATTGTCTTCTTCTACAGATGTTTCATTGGCCTCTTCATCTGTAGGAAGTTCATTATCAAGCATAATGATATCATCTTCACTTAACATATCATTTTCGTTAGATACATTTATATTTAACTTCTTGCATAAACTTAAGACTTCTTCTACTGATCTGTCTACATCAACTGCATATTCCATTACACTCATCATATTTATCACCACTTTCTATATTATTTATTTAACATTTTTCTAAAAGTTCATCGTATATTTTATCCTCAATACTTGTCTCTAAATGTCTTTCTAAAACTTTACTAGTTCTAGCTTTTTCAATTACTTCTTTATCTTTTTTTAAGTAAGCTCCTCTTCCATTTTGTTTACCTGTTTCATCTACTATAACTATTCCTTCAGGAGTTCTTACCACTCTTATTAGTTCTTTTTTAGGATATTTTTCATGAGTAACAACACATGTTCTCATAGGAATTTTTTTTGGTTTCATATTATTCACCTACTCTTATATTAATACCCATTTCTTTTACTTGTTCACTGTTTTTTACATCTATTTTAAATTTAGTAAGACGTGATGCTAAACGTACATTTTGTCCTTTTTTACCAAGTGCAAGTGAAAAATCATCGCCATCTGCAATAGCAAGTGCTTCACTTTTCTTTGGATCAAGTATAAACACAGATACATTTTTGGCAGGGTTTAGTGCATTTTTAATAAATTCTTCTTTATCTTCAGAATATTTAATTATATCTAATTTTTCACCAGATAATTCTTTTATTATACTTGATATTCTTGAACCTTTTTCACCAATACAGCATCCTATTGGATCAATATTTGCATATTCAGAGTAAACTGCAACTTTTGATCTTGAACCTGGATCTCTTGCAACACCATATATCATTACAGAACCATCTGCAAGTTCTGGTATTTCAAGTTCAAATAATCTTTTTACAAAATTATAATGACTTCTTGATAAAAGAATTATAGTTCCCTTTGAGTTTGAATTTACTTTTGTAACATAAGCCTTTATATTAGAACCCATTTCTATTTTTTCATCACCAATAAGTTCACTTTTAGGAAGTATACCATTTGTTCTTCCTAAATCGATATAATAGTTATTTTCATCTTCAAGAGCAACAACTCCTGAGATAAGCTCTCCTTCTTTTTCTCCAAACTCTTCGATTAAACTATTTCTTTCAGCCTCTCTTACTTTTTGAATAACAACTTGTTTAGCAGTACTTGCGGCAACTCTACCAAAATTATCTGGTGTTACTTCAGTATCGATTGTATCACCAAGTTCCTTAGTTTTATCTATTTTTTGAGCATCTTTTAAAGATATTTCAGTATCCTCATCTTCTACTTTTTCAACTACTGTTTTATAAGAATATATTTTTATATCTCCAGTCTCTCTATTTATATTTACTTTTGCGTTTGTTAAAGAATCAAAATTCTTTTTATAAGCAGAAAGAAGTGCAAGTTCCATTGCTTCGAATATTACATCTCTACTTATTTTCTTTTCTTTTTCTAAAAGATCAACTGCATTTAAAAACTCTTTCCCATTCATATTAATTACCTCCTTTTTCTTTACTTGATATGTCTAACATATATCCATCTTTTATAAAATCTTCTTTATCTAGAATATCATTTACTAAATGACTAGCTTCAACAATTCTATCTAAATCAATTATTTCATCACTATCTAATACTATGTTTAAATTTCCTTTTTCAAAACTTATAGAATCTATTACCATATTTAGATTTTCTAAAGGTTTCTCTATTGCTTTTTTTACTTTTTCTTCCATGATACCTCCTTAAAACGAAACAAAAGTGGGAATTTCCCACTTCGTTGTATTTAGATTATATCACAAAACCTTTGATTTGCAAAGTTTTTTATGAAATATTAATTATTTTATTCTATTAAGACCATTTATTAATGTAGGAACTACTTGTTTTTTTCTAGATACTTGATCATCCAAATAAACACCTTGTTCTATATCTTTTAATCCATAACCTGCTTCAAGTACTTCCTTACCGCTTTCAGTAAAGATGAAGTATGATCCGTTTCTAATAATATCAGTAATAGCTACTACAATAAACTTAAATCCATTTTCATTTTTCATTTCTTCGATTAACGAAATATAACTTTCCATATCCTTTTTAATTGAATCAAAATCTAAAGTAAAGATTTGACTTACTGCATATTTAGTTTCTTCATCATAACTAAATGTTTTGATATCAGTATTTACTACTTCTTTTTGGGTCTTTCCTTCCAGAGAAGTTCCTGCTCTAAACATATCAAATCCATACTTTTCATAATCAACATCAGCAATTTTAGCAAGTTCTTCAACTACTTTTTTATCAGTTTCAGTAGTAGTAGGACTCTTTAAAATAAGAGTATCAGATAAAATTCCAGAAAGCATAACACCTGCGATATCTTTTGGAATCTTAACATTGTTTTCTCCAAATAACTTATAAATGATAGTGTTTGAGCTTCCTACAGCCATATTTCTAAAGTTAATTGGAAGAGTTGTAGATATATCTCCAAGTTTATGATGGTCTACTACTTCTACTATTTCAGCTTGAGAAAGTCCAGTTACACTTTGAGCACTTTCGTTATGATCCACTAAAATTACATGTTTTTTATTTACGTTTTCCAAATCAGTTAAACGAAGAAGTCCAAGACATTTGTTATCATTGTCAACTATTGGATAATTATTATGTCTTAGTTTTCTAGATAAATCCACAAAATCATTATAGTATTCATTTTCATTAACAACTGTTACTTCACCTTTATCACAGAATACATCTGTATAATTAGCAAGTCCGATTAACTTTAATACATGGAAAGTATCATGATTAGTTTTTATAACATTAACTTTGTTTTCTTTAGCTTTTTTTATGCAATCTTCATCTAATTCTTCTTTTCCAACAACAATAATATTTTTAACACCTTTATCAATTACATTTCCTATAACATCTGGTCTATTCGTAGTTATTAAAATAGTATTTTCATTAATATTTTCTGATTTACCACTTGCTACTATTTCTCCTTCAATTTCATCATTAAATCTTAAAACTTCAGAGCCTTCTAAAACTTCAAGCAAATTTGTATAAGACGTTTTTAAAGTTTTAATATTTTCACCAAATAAGTGATTTAAAATCATTTTTAAAGTGAGTAGTCCTACATACTTACCATCTTCATCTACTATAGGAAGTCCAGTGATTTCTTTGTCTACTAAAAAATCATATACCTTTTTTATTGAATCAGTACTCTTCATAAAATAATCTTTATGATAAACAATATCCTTTATTTGTAATTTAACATTATCTAAATAGTTAGGCACTGGAACATTAAAGTAATTTAATACATATTCAGTTTCTTTATTGATTTCATCAAGTACTCTAGGTTCAGTATCCATACCTAATTTATTTTTTAAATAAGATAAACTAATAGCACCTCCAACAGCATCTGTATCTGGATTGTGATGTCCAAAAACATAAGTTTTTTCCATAATATTCACTCCTTTTCACAATACTAATTCTATCACAAAAATAATAAAATTAGTATATAAATAATAAAAAAATATATAATTAAATAGATTGACTAAAAAATAATATAATGATACAATTATAGAGCAATGGGTCTATAGCCAAGTGGTAAGGCGTAGGTCTGCAAAACCTTGATTCGTCGGTTCAAATCCGACTAGGCCCTCCAATATTGAATAAAACACTAACAAAAGTTAGTGTTTTTTTAGTTTTTTGACCATTTTTCATATTCATCTATAATTATATTTGCAACCTCCATTGGACTTTTTTCAGTAGTATCAATAACTAAATCATAGTTATTCATGTCTGTCCTATCTACTCCATAAAGTTTTAAATATCTTTCATTTTCTACATCTGTTCTTTCAATTAAAGCCTTTTTATGTTCTTCCACCGAAGAAAAATTTTCTAAATCTTTTCTTTTTTGATCATTGTATGCTCTTTTTGCAGCTTCATTTATATCAACTTTTAAATATACTTTGAATGATTCAGGAACAGCATACCATCCAAGTCTTGCATCTATAATAAAATTATCATTTTCTTTAGCATATTCCTTAGCACTATTTTCAATTTCAATATCTATTTCAGGATGTTTTGCTACATAATCTCCAAACTCAGATAGAGTCATATTATATTCCTTAGCAAGTTTTCTAAAATACTCACCATTACGATATATTCCATATCCCAACTTTTCCATTAATATTTCAGATACTGATCCTTTACCAGAGGCTAAATCTCCTGAAATAGAAATAATATTTTTCTTTTTCATATTATCATCTCCAATAAAAATATATCATAAGATAAACTAAATTTGAATTTTTTTACATATAAATGTGTAAAACCAAACGTAAAAAATGTAAAAAACAGTTTAAAAATTAGGTAAATATATATATAGATGGTATAATATAATATATAAAGATAATATGAAAGGATGTGCTTTTATGAAAAAAAATATAGTATTTATTATTGTATTTATTATGAGTATATTGGCCTATTCTAATGTAAACGCAGTAACATATGCTAGAGTAACTAATGACGACCCATCAACTTGGTCCGGACCAGGTTATAACTACACTGCAAGTAAAGATATTAAATACAATGACGTAATTCCACTTTTAAATGTTTCTCCACTTTCTAGTGAAAAGGAATGTATAAATGGTTTTTATAAAGCAGATATAAATGGTCAAGTAAAATACATATGCTCTGATGATGTATCTACATCTAACATTACAGTAAAAACTAATACTGCGGGTACTAATGTAAGAACAGGACCTGGAACTAATTACGATTTATATAAAAGCGTTCATAAAGGCAAACTTTTTACTTTAGATGATACTAAAAAATATGAAGGTCAAGGTTGTGACGAAGGTTGGTACAAAATTAACTATAATACAGATTCTGAAAAATACATTTGTAGCAAATATGTTGATAATTACAACGATAGAACTAGAGCAGTAATTATGAATACTGAAGGCACTAAAATTAAAAGTAATCCTACTTCAGAAAGTAATACAGTAGCAACTATAAAATATGGGCAAGCAGTAACAGTATACGAAACAGACTCTTATAAAGGTGATGGCTGTGATGAAGGTTGGTTGAGAATATTCTATCGTGGTTATACAAGATACATATGCAAAAGTGATGTAACTACCAATAGATATGTATATAGAGTAAATAATTTGAACGGATTAAATATTAGATCTGAAGCTAATACAAAAAGTGCTAAAATAACTACTTTACCTTACATGACTCCAGTTATTCTAGCTACTACTGTTAAAACAACTGGATCTGGTTGTGAAAACTGGTATAAAATTAAAATAAATAATAAAATAGGATATGTATGCTCACAATATCTATCCCCTGCAAAAAATACAAGTATCACTACTTCATCCACTAATGTAAGAAGTAAAACTTCATTTGATAATACACCTATTACTACATTAAAGAAAAATGATTCAATAATTTTTGAAAACATTACAAAAGTAAAAGGAACAGGATGTGATTATTGGTATAAAATTGCAATAAATGGCAAAAGCGCATATTTATGCAAAAAAAATACTGAAATTGGTAATAAAGCTTTAGCATCAATTGCATCATCAAAAAAAATAAATTCTGTAAAAATTGCTAACCAAAGATATTATTACACCACTAATATGTGGACATATAGATTAAAAGAAAACTATGGTAACGTCAGAACCAAAGCCAGTACTGATAGTTCTATACAAAATAGAGTTTTTCTAGGAACAGAATTCGAAGTTATAGGTAGTGCAACCGGAAACAGTGGATGCTCTGTCGGCTGGTATAAAGTAAAATACTATAACAATATAACTGGATATATATGTAAATCATTAGTAGAAAAATACAGTGATGTAACAAAGACTGATAAAGAATACTGTAACACTTTAAAAGAAGCGGGTTTCCCTTCGAGTTATTGTCCATTTCTTTCATACTTACATTCAAAATACCCTAAATGGATATTTAAAGCAGAAAACACTGGCGTTAAATTTACTGATGCCGTAGATAACGAAGAATACAAAAACTTAATTGAAATGTCTACTAAATATATGGAATATCTAAAGTCCTCATCTTGTGGACATGATGGATGTCCATGGAGAACAGCTTCAGATGCTTTAGTTGCATACATGCTTGATCCTAGAAATTACTTAAATGAGCAAAATATATTTGCCTTTGAAAATTTAAGTTATGATAGCAAGTATCACACTAAATCTGCAATAAAAAGTATAGTATCAGGAACATACCTAGATAATGATACATACGCTGGCTATTTCTTAGATGCCGCAAAACTATATAAAGTTAGTCCTGTACATCTTGCAGCAAGAGTAAAACAAGAAGGAGGAACTAATCAAAATTATGACTCTGTTTCTGGTAAAGTTACAACAACAATCAGAACAACAAATTCCGGATATGTATGTACAGCGTTTGGAAAAAAAGATGGAAATTACTTCAAAATAAATAGTGGCTCTATTGCAAATGTTAGAGCAAACGCTAATATTGATGCAAAATCATTAAAATATAGCAATGGCAACAAAATGACTGTAAATAAAAATGATACATTGACTTTAGTTAGTACTTTAAAATATAATGGCTTAGCAACTAATACTGTAAATGTACGTGAAAAAACAAATACTAGTTCAAAAAAACTTGGATCTTTAACAAAAGATACCCCTGTTTCATTAGTTAGTAAGGAAATTATAAAAGGATCAAATTGTACTGATGGATGGTACAAAATAAACTATAAATCAGGTACTGGATATGTATGTTCTTCTTATATTAATCCAGAAGTAGGATGTAAATCTGGAGAATGGTATAACGTAAAAGTAGATAAATCATTAAAAAGTATATATAACTTCTATAATATAGGTGCAACAGGAGATTCTCCAATATTAAACGGTTTAAAAACTGCCGCAGGAATAATTGGTTATGAAGACGGTACACCATGGAACACTAGGGCAAAAGCCATTAAATACGGAGCATCATTTATTGCCAATGGTTATATAAATGAAGGTCAAGATACTTTATACTATCAAAAATTTAATACAGGTCCAAATGCTACTGCTACAAGATATACTCATCAATATATGGAGAATATAATGGCGCCTGCAGGTGAAAGTTTATCTACTTATGAAACCTATAGTAAACTAAAACTTTTAAATAAAGCGTATGTATTTAAAATACCAGTATATAATTCTATGCCGACTCAGTTTACTACTCACCCACCAATAAAATAATTAATAGGAGGAAATCAAATGAAAAAATATTTATTATTAATAACAATGATGGCATTACTACCAATAACAGCAAATGCTGCAAATGCCAACATCGATATTAGCGCATCACCAAGTAAAGCAAACGTTGGTAACAAAATTAATGTTTCAGTCAATGTAAATAGTACTACTCCTATCGGTTATTACGAATATACACTTAATTATGATCACGAGAAACTAGAACTAGTAAACGGTAAATCATATATTATTGAATATGCCGATACTGACAACACAAAAAGTTTTAAAAAGAGTTTTACATTTAAAGTTAAAAATAAAGGGTCAAACACAATATCAGTAAAATCTTATGCAGTATCTGCCGCTAATAACGAAAGTATGAGTATAACAGTTAATCCTGCAAGTATAAACTCTTCAGGAAACGAAACAATTAACCAAAACGATAACAATAATTTATCATCACTTAAAATAGAAAACTATAAAATAGAACCTACATTTAATAAAAACACTACAAACTATGTACTAAAAATCGAAGATGACATAAATGAAATTAATGTAATTGCAAAAGCTGAAAATAGTAAAGCAACCATAGCTGGAAATGGGAAACACAAACTTAAACAAGGTGATAACAGAATTGAAGTAACTGTTACTAGTGAAAGTGGTAAAGATAAAACATATACAATAAAAGTTAGATTAATAGAAAAAAAACCAATTACAGTAACAATAGATGGAAAAAATTATACAGTAATAAAAAAACTTAATAAATTAACAGCAGAAAACTATAAAACAACAAATATAATATTACAAGAAAATACTATTGAAGCACTTTATAATTCTAAAACTAATTTAACATTAATAGGACTAAAAGATACAAATGGAAAAGAAAGTCTATATATATATGACATTGAAAACGAAACATATATTCCATATATTGAAATAAAATATAATGATATTTCAATAGTGCCAATTAAAACAGATGAAAGATTAAAAAACAATAGCAAATATTTTGAAACAATTGAAGGATATGAATTTGAATGTTACAAAGTTTCTGAATCATCTAAATACTGTAATCTATATGCTGTAAATACCGATACAGGTGAAACTAATTGGTACACATATAATCTAGAAGATAAAACTATAGAAGAATACAACGAAAATATAGATAATAATATAAAGAAAAATAACAAAAATAATAGTAATATTTTAATTTATATTTTATCAGGAAGTACCCTTCTATTTGGAATACTAACAATTATTTTTGCAATTAAATCAGGCAAGAAAAAAAGATAAAAAAAAAGACCTTATTCGAATGAATAAGGTTTTAAAATGGCATTTTAAAATTCCCGTTTGCAATCTGTTTCATCATAGTTTTACTTTGTTCAAACTGTTTTAATAATCTATTTACTTCTTCAACTGATCTTCCACTTCCTTTAGCAACACGTTGTTTTCTACTAGCCTTCATAATTGAAGGATTTCTTCTTTCTTCCATAGTCATAGAAAGTATAATGGCCTCAACATGAGCTAAATCTTTTGGATCAATATTAATATTATTAAGACCCATTTTTTTAGCACCCGGAAGCATTTTCAATATTGATTCAAGTGATCCTAATTTTTTAATTTGCTTCATTTGAGAAAGAAAATCCTCTAAATCATATTTACCGCTTCTCATCTTTTTTAAAGATTTTTCAGCCTCTTTTTCATCAATTACCTCATTAGCTTTATCTACTATCGATAAAACATCGCCCATACCGATTATACGAGAAGCCATTCTGTCTGGATAAAAAGCATCAAGACCATCAAGTTTTTCAGAAGTACCAATAAACTTAATTGGAACATTAGTTAAATGTCTTACAGAAAGTGCCACCCCACCACGAGTATCACCATCTAGTTTAGTAAGAATCACTCCAGTAAGCTCTAAATTATCATTAAATCCAGTTATGACATTTATAGCATCTTGCCCCATCATTGAGTCTATTACAAGAAGTGTTTCTTGTGGATTAATTTCATTTTTTATTTCTTTTAATTCATTCATTAATTCTTGATCTATATGAAGACGACCTGCAGTATCTATTAAAACATAATCATAACCTTTTTCTTTAGCATATTTTATTGCATTTTTACTTATTTCTACAGGATTACCCTTACCTTCTTCATAAACCTCAATATTAAGCTCTTTTCCTATTTGTTTTAACTGATCAATTGCAGCAGGACGATACACATCACATGCAACAAGCAAAGGTTTTTTAGAGTGCTTCTTTCTCAAAAAGTTAGCAAGTTTTCCTATAGTAGTTGTTTTACCAGAACCTTGTAAACCAACAAGCATTAAGCATGCAGGATTACCGGAAATATTAAGTGGAGCTGCTTCTCCCCCAAGAAGTTCTTCAAGTTCATCACGAATAATACCCACAAACATTTCTCCAGGAGTTAAACTTTTCTTAACTTCTTCTCCAAGAGCTTTTTCTTTAACTTTAGAAGTAAACTCACGAACTACTTGATAGTTAACATCAGCCTCAAGAAGTGCTAAACGAACCTCTCTTAGCATTGGATCAATATTATCTTCAGTAATCTTACCATGACCCTTTATATTTTTTATTGCTTTTTCTAATCTATCACTAAGTGTTTCAAACATATATATCACCAATAAAATTATATCAAGAAATAAGAAAAAAATAAAGAAAAATCCCAGATGTAATTAGGGACTCTTTAATATAAAATAATTAATTAATATTTATCTGCTCCTTTTATCATTGGATTGATTTTAATAACCTTATTCTCTAAACAAGTTAATTGAATTTTTGTACTATATTTTATAAACACAATCACATCATCGTTATCATTTTCTATATTGAAATTACGAGCAAATAATTGTTCTTTAGCTTCTTCTAAAGTCATGCCAAGTTTAATTCCGAATGCATTATCTGGATTGTCTCCATACAAAGAATAATCAGTTAGTTCAATATGACCATTGCTTATTTTTAATTTATTCATATATCGGTATTTAGAATTAGAGTTTTCAAAACAAATAATTTCATTTTTTAAATCTTCATTAATTTTGTATCCATTATTGATATATCTTTCTTTCACTTCGTCTTTATAACTTTCTAATAAAGGCGTTGTAGATAAAACTGATGTATCAATCTTTTTTTCTTTTACAGGTATTTGATTATCATAATCAATAAATTTTATTACTACATCACATAATTCATTATTGTCATTATATCCAAAATATGTTGAGTAATGACCATCTCCAAATCCAGATTGGAACTCAATAAATTCGCCTATTCCATCTAATGAAACCTCATTATACATGGATTCAAAATATATACTATCATCAAATTTATCATAGTCTTTTTTTCTAAGATTATATAATTTATCATATGTAGTTTTATCTAGAAAACAAGCAGCTCCATTATCTACACCAAATGTAATTACTTTATCGTCCTTTACTGCATCAATATCTGATTCTAAATATATACCAAGATAATACTTTTTAGATATTTCTTCTCTTACTTTAATTTTAACTGCTAACAAATAATCAGTATTTATTTTTTTAGTACTGCCTATTATTTCATAAGTTCCTGTAGGAATTTTGTTTATAAAAATTTCATTATACGTTGGATCAATCCAACCTGGGTCACATGTAATTAATTGTTCTGAAACAAACTCTTGCTTACCCATACTTATTGTTTTAATTTCATCGTTATTCTCAAAATATTTATTTAAGTCTTCTTTAATTAAAAGGCATTCATCAAAAATTAATTTATTATCCATGATTATATCTCCCCTTAATTAATTCATTATACTATTCCTGTTGTAATCTGTAATATCGCCATATTGTTCTAGTATTCTATTTATTACTTCCTCTTTTGTTTTTTCTTTGTTTAGTATTACTTTTAATTCATCACTTGTTGCTCCAATTAGTTCGACAAATTGAACTTTTCCATTAACGGTATCTATTGTTTTTGCTTGTGGATCTTCAATTGTAACAAAGCCTGTAATTAATGATTTTTGCTTTGAATCCATACCTTCTGTTTGACCTGTATAAATATATTCATATGGTTTGAATACAGCTCCTGAGCCAAACACATGTCTTCCTAGTGTTTGAAGTATTTCAGTAAAGTTTTTTAGTTCTTGTTCATCAATAGCATCTGTTTTCTTTAGTTTGTATGTAAGCTCAAATCCATATCCACTTATATCACTATCATTTTCTCTTTCATATATTTCTGAAAAACCATATGTAACAAAATGATAATAATCTCCTGCATCATATATGCTTATTCCATCAAGTGGATCCTGTCCTCCAAATTGTGCTTTAATCATTGGTGCATAGTGCTTTGGTTCTTGATTTGGGTATAAATTATCAAATACTTCTGTAATATAATCCCAGCCTAATCCTTTATTATTAAAATCTTGATTTGAATTGTTTAATTCTTTATCGTTTGTATTTAAGCTTGAAAATTTAGCAATTTTTTCACAAGTATTTCTTATAGCATCCATGCTTGTCCATGTTTTTTGTTCATTGTTGATTATATCAGCTAGCTTAGTGTATTTTTCATAAGTTTCATCTGAAATATCAGATTTATACTTGTTAGTTATCTTATCTGTTGCCATGAGTATGTTTCTAAGAATCATTTTACAATTCCATAATAGAAATCCCTCATTTGAACGTTCATTATCTGTTATATCACCGTTCAATTTCTTATTTAACAGTAAAATTTTTTCATCAATTAACTTTTCCATTTCCATATAATTCATTCCTGTGTATGTAGTAAACACTTCTTCATTCACGTTCTTATTTTCGTCCATTCTTTCACCTCTATTATAATTATAATATAACATTAAATAAAAATAAAGAGCTATTGCTCTTTATAAATGTCTATTCCATATTTATGATGGTGTGTATCATAAAAAATATAATTTTTAATAGGATTAAAAGTAAGTGAAGCAAAAACAACATATCCCAAAAGTATTAATACAACACTTGCTTTATTAAGCGGACTATCTTGTCTTTCCATTCTTAATAAATAAAAACTGAAAAGCTCTGCTAAAACAATAATTATTATTAAAAGTCCAATCGATATGATCATTGATTCTCCTATCACATCATAAAGAGGTAAATATACTATCAAATATACAATAATAGTAGTTATCATAACTATAAAAGTATTTAAAATATAATTATTTATCTTTATATCATATTTTCTAATTAAAATATACTCAATTATACCCCAAAAGAAAAACCCACTATAAAGAAGCTTCATATGCTCCCAGATGCTTTCATTTACTGGGAAAAAAACTGCGAATACATTATTTGGAAACCATTCATATAAAAAATGGAATAAAAAAGTAAGAGCAAATACTCCAAAAAAACTAATTATTTTTATTTTCTTCAAGTCCATATCATCACCAGTATTAGTATATGGAATAAAAATATAATTATTAATACTATTTTTTTTATTACTATCACTACTCTTTGGAATTTTGGTATAAAAGAAAAAAGCCTAACAAGTTGTTAGGTTCTCATTAAAAGATAATACCTAATATATGAAAATTAAGTATCCTTTTTAATTATATGAAGTTTCCGTCATACTTATACTTTGTCATAAAGAATTATCTTTTTCAAGTATTATTGTAACAGGTCCATCATTAGTAAATGACACTTTCATATCAGCACCAAATACACCTGTTTCTACAACAACACCACGTTCTTTCAACTTTTTATTAAATAAATCATATAAAACAGTAGCTTCTGATCCTCTAAGAGCTTTCAGATAACTAGGTCTATTACCCTTACTACAATCCCCATATAAAGTAAATTGAGAAACAGATAGGATATTACCCCCAACATCTAATACAGATCTATTCATAACACCATTTTCATCATCAAATATTCTCAGATTCAATACTCTATTAACAATCCAATCAATTTCTTTGTCAGTGTCAGTTTGCGTAAAACCGACTAAAAGCATAAGTCCTTTATCTATTTGCCCAACTATTTTTCCATCAACTTCTACTTTGGCATCAAGTGTTCTTTGAACTAATACTCTCATTATTTCATAATCCTTTCTACATCACTTACATATTTTAATTTGTTTAAACTAATCATAAACTTTTGCAATGATTCTAAATCTTTTACAAGTACATCAACAGAATATACATTGTTATTACTTTTATAAATCAAATTTACATTCTCTACTATTATACTCATAGCTGCTGCTGCTTGAACAATATCAAATATAATATTTTCTTTAGAAGTAGAATGAATAATAAGTTCACTATTGTACTTATTATTTATGACACTATTCCACCTAGCATCAACTATTCTATCCTCAAAAAGTTCAATATTAGAGCAGTCCTTTCTATGTATACGAATACCACTAGACTTAGTAATATAACCTATAATTTCATCACCAGGTAATGGTAAACAACAATTGGCAATATGAACTTCAATATTTTTCGTATCACCAACAAGAATATCACTATCCCCTACTTTAACTATAGGTTTTACTTCTTTTTCAACCTCTTTATACTCATCGCTTTCTTGCTTAACAATCGACTTTGCAGAAAATTTGTTATTACCAATATTAAGATACAAATCTTCTAAAGATTCTAATTTAAATTTCTCAAAAACTTTCTTTAAATTCTCTTCACTTTGAAATTCATTTATTGGTATTTTCTTTCTTCTTAATTCTTTTTCAAGCAAGTCTTTACCTTGTGCAATATAATCTTCTTTAGTAGTTCTATTAAAGAAATTTTTAATCTTATTTTTAGCACTTGTTGTTTTGGCAATATTAAGCCACTCACGTGAAGGACCTTTTGAATTATTATTAGTAATTACTTTTATAACATCAGTATTTTTAAGTTCATATGAAAGAGGTACCATACTATTATTAACTATTGCTCCAGTTAATTTATCACCAATTTGAGTATGAATCTTATAAGCAAAATCTATAGGTGTCGCTCCTTTTGGCAATTCTATAACATCACCCTTTGGAGTATAAACATAGATATTGTTATTAAGTACTTCATTTTTTACAGTATCTATAAAATCTTCATTAGTTAATTTTTCTTCTTGTAATTCAATTATAGATTTATAAAACTGTAGTTTTTGTTCAGTAATATTTTGCATCTCAGTAGCAGCATTTTTATTTTCTTTATAAGCCCAATGAGAAGCAATACCATTTTCAGCAATTTCATCCATCGCATAAGTTCTTATTTGAATCTCAAATATATTACCATCTAATCCAATAACAGTTGTATGCAAAGATTGATAAAGATTTGTTTTTGGCATAGCGATAAAATCCTTAAATCTTTTAGGAATCGGCTTATATTTGGAATGAATTAAACCAAGTGATAAATAGCACTCTTGCTCTTCTTCAACAAGTATTCTAATAGCAAGAAGATCATATATATCATTAAAACTACGACCTTTATCAAGTTTCCTATATATACTATATATGCTTTTGGCACGTCCTTTTATTTGATGTCTAATACCATTTTTTGTTAAAAGATCACTTACCTCATCCATCATCTTTTTAACATATGCTTCACGTTCAACTTTCTTTTTATTAAGCTTCTCTACAACATCATTATAAGCATCAGGCTTTAAGTATTTTAAAGATAATTCTTCAAGTTCACTTTTGATTTTATTCATACCAAGTCTATGAGCAATTGGTGCAAGTATATCTAATGTTTCTTTTGCTTTCTTCTTTTGTTTTTCATGAGGAAGAGCATATAAAGTTCTCATATTATGTAATCGATCTGCTAATTTTACAATGATTACCCTTACATCTTCACTCATTCCAACTATTATCTTTTTATAATAACTAGTTAAATACTCATTATCAGTAGAAACATGAATATTATTTATTTTAGTAACCCCATCAACAAGTCTAGCAATATTATCTCCAAATTGTTCTTTAATATCATTTTTACTTGTTTCAGTATCCTCAACAACATCATGTAAAAGTGCTGCAATAATAGTTTCTCTATCAGCCTTTATAGAGGTTAAAATATCCGCAACAAAAAGAGGATGATTAATATAAGACTCGCCTGTTAAACGATATTGACCACGATGTTTATCTTCAGCATATTTATAGGCCTTATCAACATCTTTTAGTTCATCTTCTGACAAATATTTTTCTAATTTTACTCTTAAATTTTTATATTCTATTGTTCTATTATCCAAACTAATCACCTCTGTTCTTCAAAAAAGAGCCATCAAGCTTTAATATATCATTTACTATCTCATTTAATGTTAGATTCTTACTTTTAGTCCATTTGTTTTGTCTCAAATAAAACCAGATATCTTCAGAAGTAAAATCATACCCTTCTGTTCTCAATCTCTCTTCTTTCATTTTTAAAGCAGGCATTACCCTGTTTTTTAAATCTAAAGCGCTTTCAAACTCCATATAAGCCTCCATAACTATTTATACTCTTATTATATTGTAACACTTATTGTTTATTTTTTAAAGGTCAAAACTGGTTTCATTTCATTATAATAAGGAGCATAAAGAACAATATCTTCTCCATTTTTAGTAAAAAGGATCATTTTACTTTTACTTATTTCAATTTTTGAGCCATTAAGTATCTTCTTTTCAAGTTCTAAAGGAATTTCTTCTACATCTACATCTAAAACATCTCTAATATTTAAAGACTTATAAATGCCTTTTTTTATATCATCCAAAGTATTAGCATCCTCCAAACTAAACTTATCTTGCTTAGTTCTAACAAGAGTACTCATACAAAGTGGAATATTAAGTTCTTTAGATATATCATTTATTAAACTTCTTATATATGTACCTTTACTAACTAAACATTTAAATCTAAAATACTTATTATTATTTCTTTCAAAAAAATCAAGTAACTCTAAATCATAAATAGTTACTTCTTTTTTAGGAAGTTCTACTTTTCTGCCTTCACGAGCGTATTCATATAACTTTTTACCATTTACTTTAGTAGCACTATAAATAGGTACTTCTTGATGATATGTAGTTTTAAATTTATTTAAAGCATCCTCTATATCATCTTTAGTTAAATCTACATTAATTACTTGTTCTATAACTTTTCCTTCAATATCATATGTATCAGTACTTGTACCTATTAATACTTCCGCAATATATTCTTTAGTATCATTTTCTAAAAAATTACCAAGCTTAGTATAAGCTCCCACCCCAATTATAAGCAAGCCTTCAGCCATAGGATCAAGAGTACCAAAATGACCTATCTTTTTAGTATTTAATTGTTTAGAAACTATATTTACTATATCTCTAGAAGTATAACCCTTTTCTTTGTTTATCAAAATTATTTCATTCATAATATCACCTAAACATACATGAATTATAACAAATTTTCCGTAAATATAAAAGAAAAAAAGAATATATCTTTTTTAACTTATCACATAGTCATTATAACCACCTAAAACATTTACTACATTATAACCTTTATTAAAAAGTTCTGAACAGACCTTAGGACTTTCCATACCACCACTACAATATATATAATATTCCTTATCTTTTTCTAAATACTTTTCAGGATACATAAGCAAAAAACTACTAGGAACATTTTTACTACTCGGTATAGCTCCCAAATTATATAAATAGTTTTTCCTTATATCAATAATATTTACTTTACCAATTAATCCTTTTAAATCACATGCTCTTATATTTTTATACATAAATACCTCCCAGTATATTTTATGTATAAATAGTATTAGTGATTAATTAGAACACAATAAAACCCTTAAAATAAGGGTATTATTATTCATCAAAGAAATCATCAAAAAATTGATCATCGGTAACCAAATAATTCGACACTTCAGAGTTAACTACAGGTTCACCCTTCTTCATTGGTTCAGCTTCATCAGCATCCTCAACTTTGTCAATTTCTTTTTTATTATCTTTAAAACCTGTCAAAATAGCAGGAGCAATATTAGAAACTTCATCTGCCACAGAAGTATTATTATCAGAAGTTACCACATCACTTTGAGGTTCTTTACTATCAGGAATAAGTTCATCATCATGTTGTTTTTCTTTAAGTTGTTCACTTTCTTTTTTCTTTTGTTCTTCTATTTTTCTTCTTTCTTCCTCTTCTTCTTTTTCAAGTTCTGCTATTTTAGCATCTATCCTCTTAACTAATTCATCTACATTTAATCCAGAAGATGGCTCATTACTAACTGGTGCATTGTTATTATGAGCATTACCAAATGGATTAGTATTAACCGATGTAACAGGTCCCATACCAGGAAGACTAGGAAATCCTCCAGGAATTCCCATACCCATTCCACCATCTGGCATACCTCCAGCATTTTCAAGCATATTCATGAATTTATTTTTTCTTTTATCTTTAACAAATTCTTTTATATCAAATACTTTAACAGGTCTACTTTGTCTTTCTACAAATGGATCTGCTTCAACTTTAGATCCACCCCAATCGATTTCAAAGTTAGGTTTTAATTTAGTTTTAAATGGGTTAAGTCTGGTTCTGATAACTATAGCTTCATACTGTTTCATCTTTTGAAGATCTGCTACAGTAATAAGAGGACGAGCTTCTTCGCGCTCTTTATCGCCGCTTCCGACCTTTACCATCTTATCTCCACATAGTTTACTAATTTCTTCAAGAGCAGCAAGCTCTGTAGTAAGTAAATACAATAAATTATTACAGTTACTTCTTATAGTTTGAGCAACTTCTTTACTATAAGTAGCTTCAAGACCTGCAAAGTTTTGAATAATCATAGTAAGTCTAATATGTCTAGAACGAGCAGCTGCAACCATTGTAGTAATATCTTTTAAAGGCGGCATATTTTGAAACTCATCTAGTATAAAGTTAGTTCTTACTGGAAGTGCACCACTTTTTTGTTGTTGTGCAACATCTATTAATGATTCATAAACTTGCTTAATAAATATTGTAGCAAGTGCATGATATGTTTTCTTTTCATCTTGAATAATCATAAATACCGCTGTTTTTTGTTTACCTATTGAATCTATATCAAAATCATTTTGAGATAACATTTCAGATAGATTTTCACGCGAAGCAAAAAGTCTAATCTTTTGTTTAAATGTAGATAGAATTGACCCTTTAGTTTCTTCAGGAGCAGTAATAGTTCCAGATGCACTTGTATAAGCAGCCCCTGCAGGATCTTTTTCATTAAAATATTCTTTAATATAAGTACTTCTACCACCAAATCTTTCTTCCCCAGCAGTAGTCATAAGAGAAATACTATTTAAGTTAATTTCCTCTTCTTTAGCATCTTCGAATAAACCTAAAGCAAGACCTACAAAATAATCGGCAGAAGTTTTTTCCCAAAATGGATCTTTACTAGCTCCTCCTGCATCATCATAAAGAATATTTGCAGCAAGGTCATCTAAAAGTTCCATAGCTTTATCTTTGTTACCTTGTTTATATAGTTTATATGGTAAATTAAGTGGATTCCATGTATTACCTTTTTGAGGATCACGAAAATTAAGGACAATTATTTGATAACCTTTTTCTTTTAAAAGGCCAGCGCTTTCACGATATATTTCTCCTTTAGGATCGGTTACAATCATAGATTCGCCTTTTTTAGCAAGAATTTTTACTAAAGGATGAATTACACATTGTGTTTTTCCAGTACCTGTAGAACCTATAACTATATTATGTGATTCGCCATCATCAACCCAAAATTTATCACCGGTACTCAGAATAGGAAAACCAGCATGTTCATATTCAGAGTCTTTAACATTAACTTCAGATAGTGTAGCCTTCATTTCTTTATCAGTACACCATCTTGAAAAACCTTTTTCATCTTTTGGGCCAAAGCTTATTCCAGGTCCTCCAGTTGTCCTATCAAAGAAATAATCTTTTACAGTTACAAATAGAAACCCCATAGCAAAAGCATAAAACAAAATTACAGCTCCAAAATTATGAATAAGAGCATGAAAAGGATCTATTCCTGCAAACTTACCAGTTGTAGAAAAAGAATTGATATTGTTTACTAAAATTGATACAACAGCCAATAAAAGTAAAGAAAATGCGCCAAATATCATCCAATCCCTTTTTGTTGCTTTTAATTTAAGTTTCATTTAAATGCCTCCCTTCAGAAGTCTATAGTCCTCCACCACTACCAAATGAATCTAATTCTTCTGGTGTTACAATAACTGAAATTCTCATTCTTCTAGAACCGCATACAAATAATGCTTCTCCTTGAGAATAACGTTTAATACTTTCTTTTTCATTATCATTTAAATCTATAAGTAATGATAAGTCTTCTACTGCTTGTTTTTTAAGTCCCATTACTAAGTAGTAAGAAGCATTATCAAAAATTGCTTTTCCTTGAGTTATAACTTCTCTAGTTGTAAAATCACTAGGTTGTTGAGTAATTATTATATTACCTGTGTTATACTTACGTGAACGTCTTTGAATTTGTGCTAAGAAATCAGCCCCAAGTACATTACCTCCAGAAAGAAGTACATGGGCTTCATCAACCATAAGTACTGTATTTATACTAGCATCTAAACACAAACTCCAAGCATATTTAAGAACGTTAAATAACAATGCATTTCTTATATTTACATCAGTATTCATAAGTTCTCTTATATTAAATACTATAAAATTACTATGAGTAGTTATAGTAGTTTTTCCATTAAAGAAAAATCTAAGTTCATTGACAAATGGTCTAATTTTTAATTCCAAACGTTCCATTATATCACGTTCATGAGTCATATCTGTCATAGATGTAAGCTTACCTTTTATAGTAGTATAAACATCATCAAAAGTCGGATAATTCTCACTTGTAAAGTTAGAAAAATCTGTATTGAAACCAATACCAAATCTTTGATATGTTTCTTGAGTAAGTTCAATGAATAAATTAAGAACATCCTCTTCAATAGATGGATCATAATATTTCATAAATCCTTTCAAAAATTGAAGAGTTTTTGTAAGAACAGTATATCCAAGTCCTTGCCTTAATTCATCATCATCAGCATCAATTAGTACTTCAAGTGGATTTATAAGGCCAAATTCTCCACCTTTACCTAAATCGATTACATCTCCGCCTGTGGCTTCAACCATTTCTTTAAGTTCGTTTTCTGGGTCAATAGCCACTATTTTGTAACTATTTCTAATAGCAGTTCTAAGTAATAGTTTTGCAGCAGTAGACTTACCACTACCAGAAGTACCTAATATAATCATATTAGCATTAGTTCTGTTATGTTCTTTTCTAGTTTGATAAAGGAATTGATTAAACATAACAACACCACCAGAAAAATCAGTTCCAAGAAGAACAGATGGTCCTGGATCCTTAATACTATCAAATATATATGGATACATACCAGCCATAGTAGGACTAGGCATTATAGTACCAATACGTTCTTCAATTTCTTGCTTAGGAAAAACTGGTAACATTGATTTTAATACTTGTTCTTGTTCAAACCTAAGAGGAATAGCACGAAGTTGCATTGCATCCAAATAATTCTTAATTTGAACTTTCTTTAAATCAACATCCTCCTTAGAATTACCAGAAACAATAATATGCATTTGAAAATCAAATGTTTTAGATTGAGCAGCAGCAAGTTGTTGAATAAATGATTCCAAAGTTTCGTAATCTTGTCTAATTGATTCTTGATGAGTTGCATCATGCTCTTCTTGATACCTTGTCTTCATAGCAGCAAGTTCTTTATTAAGCATTTTAGTAAGAGTAGAAAAAGGTACCGGAATATGTTTTATAACAATCTTTACACCAGGCATATTAGTAATATTAGATAAAAAACCTACTCCCACATATCTAGGATAACCTACAACGGTTAAAATAGTCATATATTTATCCGAAGCAACTATCATACTACTATTCGAAAAATCAAGTCCTTTCGGAGCTACCTCACTTTTGAAAAAACTCATACTGGCATCACACCTCCAGATTCATATTTTCTTCCCCCATTTAAGAAATTATCTATAATCATTCGTAAATCATCATTACTAGTTTGACTAGCAACAAGACCAGCACTAGCAAGAGAATTAATCATATTACGAAGTTTCTTTTGAAGAAGTTCTCCATTTCTTTCCTTAAATAAAATGAAATACTCAGTATCAACAACATCGTTATTTATAAAATAATCACCCTTTTGCATATCTTGAGCAATTAATTTACGAATTCTAGGATCTTGCGTTCTATTATATAAAACCTGAAGTTCAGCTTGATATACAGCAATGTCAACAGGACGATCTGCAACAATAAGCCAAAATTCATAATCAATAGTATTATAAAAATTCATAAGTCCTATAAGGGCATTATCCATAGAAGCTTGATCAAGGATAAAGATATTTCTAGGTTGTATCTTCACCCCTGTAATCATTTCATTTTTGTTGTTATACATAATACCATTACTAATAGCTTTCAAAGGTAACCAATTTTCAGTATATTTAGGATTGTTTTTAGCAGCTTTTGGAAGCTTTTTTCCATTTTCTTTCTCATTTGTACCAGCTTGAGAACTATTAATACCACTAGTCATACTTTGATTAACTTGATTATTATTTGTCATCTGATTGTTCATATTTATAACACCAACCTCTCCACATATATTTTCTTCTATTTACAAAATAGAATCTATACATCTCACGAATGAATATCCTAGAATTATGATAATTAGGTATTGGGAAAACTAAGAATGCTACAACAAATGCAGGAAAAACTTCAAGCAAACTCATAACAAGTGAAGTACTCCTAAAAATCATAAATAGCAGAAATGAGACACCTACACCAATACTTAGAATAGTTAAATCAATTGGCATTAAAAATCCAAATATCAATCCCTGCTTCTTACTATTAGCAGGTACCAAATAATTATAATCCATGTAGTATCACATCCTTTTTATTTCTTTTCTCTAACTGCGTCATCATTAGCTTTTTCAGGAGATAGCTTAAGTCGAGATTCACGTTCATCAAGAGATTGTTTTTTAGCTTCAAGTTGACGTTTTTCTTGATTAAGATCACTACGTTGAAGATCAGCCTCACGTTCAATAGCAGAAGCTTGATTAGAAATCTCAGTATTTCTAGATTGAGAAGCAGCATTTTTGTTTTTAAATCCATCAGAACCTTTCCATGTAACAGCCTCATCAAAACCAATTTCAGTTCCTACACTATTAGCACTATTAAATGCATCTCTAACAACACTATCAATTATGAACTCACCTTTATCATTTTTTGCATTCAAATTATTAAGAACATAATCCAATGTACCCTCTTGAGCTGCATAATTCATTTGACTGACTTTTCTTTCTAAATCAGCAATTTCAGTATTACTCATTTGTACTTTAATTTGCTTTCCAGTTTTAGCATCAATAACAGTTTTCAAGAAACCATTACTCTTCAAATTATCATAATTAGCTTTTTCTTCAAAATATGCCTTAACTTCAGGCACCACATCATCATACACATGAAAGCCCATTAAAGTTTTAGCTCTATCTTGGCCTGATTTAATATGTTTTTCGTAAAGATCAAGCATTTGCTTTTCCCTTTTCAAAGGTTCCAACAATTCTCTTTCCTCATTTGCAATTGCCCTCTCTTTTTCAGCCAATTCTCGACCAACTTTCTCAGATTCAATTCGTCCCATTGCAATCTCTCTTGCAGTAATATCAGCTTGAGAATCAATTCCAAAAAAATCTTGAGTAGCAGATTGTGCTCTACCCCAGAAAGTAGAACCATCTCTATTTTTTTCTCTTATAAATTTTCCATGAGCAGCAACACTTTTTGTATTACTAAGTACATTACTTAATTTTCCACTACTACCAGCTTTCGCACCAGTTGCAGCTCCACGTAAACCTCCAAAAAATGAAGTACCAAAACCGCCTCCAGCTCCCCAACCAGACATAACACCAGCAGCAGTTCCTAAAGCAACCCCTGTACCTATTCCAAGTGTTTTTTTATACATATTTCCTATATCTTTAAATGTACCAGAACTAATCTTTATACCAAAAATATTCGATATCATATCAGGTACCATTTTAGCAAATAAAAGTATTGCAATAATATAGAAAAGCATTAAAAGCCCAGAGTCAGTAAATGCACCTCTTATTTGTTTAAGTAGTGCAATTGCAAATGCAATAGCAATTAATTTTAAAAACAAATCTAAATAAGTCGAAATATACATTTTTCCCCATTTATTAAACGTTTCATCTTTAGGATCAGCATATGCAATTATCGGTATAGGTGCCATCATTTCTAACAGCATTAATTTGAACCTACGAATAATAACATCAACACACAATAAAGCAATCCAAACAACAAAACCTATTCCTGCAACAACACCAATCATAAAGTCAAGTGTCATTGTTGGGTGTTCTTCATTTAAAGCATCAGCAATATTTGCATTACCATCAGTAGATAAAAGAGCACCGTATTTCAGTTCTTCACAATCTTGATTGTTTTCAGTACACTGTAAAAATGAAGATAAAGCGCTTTGTGAAAAATCAATCGCTTCGTCACTAACCCCATATAACCATTCACCATTTAAACCCAATAAATTTCTAATGGCAGATACTTTTGTTGAATCATTGCCAACTACATTAGTGGTACTATTTCGAGCACCAATAGCAGCTTTCATTGTATCCAAAGAATGCCATCCACCATACCAACCCTGATTACCAGACTGATACCAAGCATCTGAACCAGCATCCTCAGCTTTAATACCTCCGACATGGTTTTCATTTAAATAATTTGGACAATTATATGTTGATGACCATCCATCTTTAAGTTTATCTTGTACAATCCTAGAAGTTAAATCAGTATAAGGACTTGTAGTTTCAGAAGAATAACTAAAATTACAACTATCACCAAACGCATATGGTTGACACAAATTTGATTTTCCTGTTTTATCTGGATAAAAAGTTAAATGCATTACACCAGATATTCTAGTTAAGCTTTTAGAAGAAGGTCCATCAGTAGTTCCGTCCATTTTTTGAGCAACCCTCTCATCAGAATTAGTAACATTTACATAATAGCAATCATAACCAGCTTTTTTATCTTCACCAAAGAATTGATCAGCAGGCACTGCATTAACACTTTCAATTAACGAAGCACTATTTTTATCTGAGCCTTCTAAACTACCTTTTTCACCATTAATCTCAGGCATCATATTATTAATTAATCCGTCTTGAGCTAAAAGGGCCTTTTCAACTCTCAACAAAATACCTGGATTATCAGGATTTTTACTAAAAATCCACCCAGTTGGAACAAATATAAGAAGCATAGCTAAACTAGTTATAATTCTAGTAAGAAGTTTCCCTGCCCCAGCTTGTCTATCATTTATTCTATCAGGTTCAATCAACATATTTATCATTGAAACAGATACTCTAAATAGCATAAAAACGCCAGCTAAAGTATACATAGTAGTTGTTATACTAGACGTTGTAATTATATAATTATCAGGAATACCACCATCTCGGTAATAACCAGTTAAACTAAGCATTATGTCATAAATTCTTGCAACTGTACCATATAAACTAGCAAGTATACCAAAAAGTGCCCCAGGTAAAAATGCTAATATTTGCACCATACTACTAACCTCCTATACCACAAGTGCCACTTGCAAGACCTACTAAATCTAGTAATACATCTATTATAAGTGGTACAAAGAATATAACTAATCCAATAATAACTCTTTTTATAGACTTAGAAACAGCAGCCTGCATATCCTTATCTTCTTGAGCGACTACAGCTTTAGCTATATCTACAGAACATAAAAGTATAACTAAAACAGGCACAGCAATTTGAATAGCTTTATAAATATCCTTTAAAACTTCTGTTAAATCCGCTCCTAAAACTGATCCACAATCAGTTATATCAGTAAAAATTCCTAAAACATTTAAATTATTTATTATATCTATCACGACTATCACCTTCATATTCACAAACTATTAACCTATTATATTATAACAAAAAAAAAGATGCAAAACAATAAATTTTACATCTTTTTTAATCTTTTTTATTAGTTTTTAGGACAACTTGAAGGTTTAGCTACACATTGCCAACAAACTGAAGATTCAACGTTAGCATTTGCCACTAAATTAAATACAGCTTTAACTACCCATACAACAAAGAATACTGCAACACCATAAATAAGTCTTTTAATAAACATTTTTTGAGCACTTTTTATTTCATCATCTTTACCTGCCATTACAGCCTTTCCTAAATCAATTGTTCCTAATAAAATAATTATTACCGGAACAGCAATTTGTATGATTGTAACTATACTACCAATAAGCCCCCAAACAGGCGCTGTATCAGTACAAAAATCTGCTAATACTTGTATCATTTTCTTCTACCTCTTTCCTCTAATTTATATTATCATAAATAAATTATACTATATACACACTATAGTGTCAAACTATTTTTTGAATTTTTCTATGCTTCTTCACTTGAATGCTCAGCAACACCACTTTCAGAATTATCGTAACCATCAATAGTACCAAAGTCAACATCTTTTATATAACTTTCACATTCACTACCATTAGGTTTTGTAGCGCATTGCCAACATACTCTAGGAGCTCCACTATTAAGATCTAATCCTAGCAAACCAAATATTACATATACTATGTTAAACACAAAGAATATTGCAATACCATAAACTAATCTTAATAAGAATGATTTTTGAGATTCCTTTATTTTTTTATCTTCTCCCGCTATTACAGCCTTTCCTAAATCAAGTGTTCCAAGAAGTACTATAATAATCGGAATAGCAATTCTTATTATATAAATAATGAAACCTACTACCTTCCATATTCCTGCAGTTTCTGCACAAAATGAATTCATTAAATCACCACCAATTTCTTGTAAATTATACCACATTTTCTACTAAATAGTCAATATATTATATGTTTTATTTTATACTGTTTTTCAATATATACTATTTATTTTATCAAAAAACTATGTTATTATTTTATGGAGGTGTTTTATGAAAAAATATAAATGGTTAATAATTTTAGGAATTGTAATTATAACTCTACTAGTAATATCAATAGTTTTCACAGATAATGAAAGCAAATACTTACATGACATTACATTAAGTAAAGTTATAAAGAAAAAAGAAAAAGGTGATAGATTTATTCTATACATTAAACAAACAGATTGTGAACATTGTAAAGTATTCACTCCAAGATTTGTTAGCAGTTTAAAAGAAACAAAACTAGAAGCATATGTTTTAAATATTGCTAACCTTTCTGAAGAAGAAAACAAAGAATACACTGATACATTTAATGTTAAAGGCACACCTACCGTATTATTCTTCGATGAAGGCAGTGAAAGTCTAGTTCGAATCGAAGGAGAACAAACCAAAGAAAAAATAATATCAAAACTAAAATCCGCAGGATTTGCAAAATAAAATCAGACTAAACTTGTCTGATTTTTTCTTTTATCATAATATAGTCTTATCAAACTATCTCCCTTACTAATTTGCTTTATTAATTTTTTCACTATTTTAATATTGTTAAACTCATCATTAGTAAACTCCAGTTTCTTAGGAATCGATATCATAATAAAAAACAATTTTAATTCTTCTTTTGAAAGTGGATATTTTTTTTGATAATGATTTAATAAAATATCAAAATCCATCTTATCATAATACTTATTATAAATGCTAACTAAATCATATATAGGCAGATCAATTCTTGACTTATCCCAACTTATTAAATAAGAATTTTTATCAAATAAAACATGAGATAAATCCAAATTGTTATGTATTAATACTACTCTTTGTTTATTACTATTCTTAATAAGATCATACCAGTTATCTAATTCATTTCTACAAAAAGAAAGAGCTCCATAAATTTTTGAAATATTGCGTACTAATAAATAATGAGAAGGAGACATATATATTTCATTATCAATTGAATCATTTAAAGTTATATAGTAATTATTTAAATATTCTATTTTTTTTAATAAATCTTCATATATAATTTTATAATCATCTATATCTATATTTTTAAATCTAGTTGTTTTCATATGTAACAAAATAATTAAATTAATCATTTCATAAAGACGTTCTTCAATCGAAAGATTACTATCGTTTATGTACTCATAAATGTCATAACTATCTAATTTATAATAACTTGGAAAACTATTAAAGCTCCTAGAACTCAAATAATCAAATCTGCTCTTTAAATCACTTTTATTATTTTTTATTACATATCTTTTTTTACCATCACTAACCAAATATGCACTATTTATTTTTTTTATACTTCTTATACTTAATCCATTGTCTTTAAATAGTTTATAATTAATCATTAGAACTAGGTATTACAAGTTTAGAACCTGCAGTTATATCATTTAAATCATTATAACTTTCCAAATCTTCTTTAGTTATATTATACTTTTCTAAAATGTTTTCAATGCTATCCCCTTCTTTATAAATATATACTTTATAAGTTAAATAAGTATCATTTTGTCTTTTTATAGATTCCTGCACTTCTAAAAAAGATGTAGTTTCACTTTCTTTATCAAAATCATCTTTTTCTAAAGCATGTAATTGTTCATGTTCATCTTCTTCAATACACCTTTCTTCTCCAACATCTTTTTTTTCTTTTGTAATTTCTTCTTTGTTCTCTAATAATTCTATTTCATCCGGAGTAATCTCTTCAGGAAAAGCTATTTCTTTCTTTTTCAAATTATCTATTACTACTACTATATTTACACGTAATATCTCGTCATCAATAATTTCATAATGAAAATCATCAATATCTACGGTAGCATCAAAAGTATCATAATCATCACTTATTGCTATTTCACAAGGTATCTTATAATTATAACTTTCCTCAATCGTAGAAGTTTCGATCATCTTATAACTTCCACTTATATAAAAATTACCACTTATTAGATCTTCCCCTTTTAGCATTAAATCGTTATCTAAACTAATGGCCGTTATTTCCCCAATTTTAGTTTTAAATGTAATATCTTTTGTAAAAGGTATAGTTTGTTTCATCTTATCTCCTCCTTACTACAAAATATATTAAAATGGGGTTAAAATAGAACAAAAAAAGCAGTAATTTTACTAATCTGCTTTGACATTGCTAATAGATAAAATATTAAAAAGATGAACATGTTTTTCGGTAAACTTTTTTAAACTATTTTTTAAGTACATATAAACATAATCTATATCTTTATTTTCACTATTTGTATATTCATAATATAAATATATTAATTTGTCATATCTTTTGTTTTTATATAAAGAATCTATTTCTGCCAGTAATTGCTTCTTTATTTTAGATTCAGTTCTTGTTAAGGTATTATCTTCTTTCTCTTTTCTTTTAATAATTTTATAATCTATTTTTGTAATAATTAAATTATCAGAAGCTAATAATGCATCATATTCTTCATCTAATAATAATCTAGATATATATTTTACTTTATTATTTTCTATTAAGATCCCTATTACTATTTTTGAATCTGTTAAAAGACATAATTTCCTTTATCCGTTATTTCATTCCCTTTATTTTTTCCCAAATTTTTGTCATC
>CAMVED010000006.1 GCA_947166445.1 uncultured Mycoplasmatota bacterium | reverse complement strand
TAAAAATCAGAATTAGAATAGATGGAGATTTAAGAGATTATACAATTGTTGATAACAAATACAAGAGAAATTTAACCACTAGAGTTAAACTTCTTGCAGGTATGAATATTACAGAATCACGTTTGCCTCAAGATGGTGCTATAAAAAGTGTTATCGAAGGAAAAGATTTAGACTTGCGTGTTTCTGCATTACCTACTAGTTTTGGAGAAAAGATTGTTATAAGAATTCTTGATTATTCAATGAGTTTGCAAGGAATCGAAACTTTAGGATTTACTGGCGAGAATTATAACACAATAATGGAAATGCTTGCTAATCCTAATGGGATTATTTTAATAACTGGTGCTACTGGTTCTGGTAAATCTACAACTGTTTATTCAATGCTTCAAAAATTAAATAAAGAAGAAGTAAATATTATAACTGTTGAAGATCCGGTAGAAATGAGTATCGAAGGGTTAAACCAAGTACAAGTAAATTCTGAAATTGGACTTGACTTTGCAGCTGTTCTTCGTTCAATATTAAGGCAAGATCCGAATATAATTCTAATCGGAGAAATTCGTGATAGTGAAACTGCAAAAATAGCTGTTCGTGCTTCCATTACAGGACACTTGGTTTTGTCAACTTTACACACTAACAACTCTCTTACTACTATCGAAAGACTTGTTGATATGGATGTTGAACGATACTTGTTGTCTTCTTCTTTGAAGGGAATCATTTCTCAAACACTTGCTAAAAGGCTTTGCCCTTATTGTAGAATTCAAAGACCTGCTAATGAGACTGAAAAAACATTATTTAAAAAGACTTTAGGTGTTGATATTGAAACCATATTTGAAGCAGGAAGATGCGAACATTGTCATAATGGTTATACAGGAAGAATTGCTTTACAAGAAGTATTATTGATAAATGAGGAAATAAGGGATGCAATTAACAAAGATATTGGTCGTGACAAGTTAAAAGAGTTAATATATTCCAAGAATAAAAATGTTAGAAACTTATTGCAAGATGGACTTATAAAAGTTATGGAAGGAATAACTGATTTAAAAGAAGTCTTCCGTTTAGTGGACGATGATGACTATGATGACATTTCTGGAAATATAATGGATAGTTCTAATCAAGATAATGTTCAAAATCATCAAAACAATGGTAGTCAAGATGTTGTTCCTGTTCCAAATAATCAGGCTGCACTACCTGATAATCAAATTATAGAACCTGTTCAAAATAACCAATTTTATGGAAATGTTGGTGCTAATCAAAACTTATTTGATGATAATGTTTTTAATTCATTAAGAATAAGTGAGGATACAAATAATCAAGCCCCAAATATTCAAGTCGATACTACTAATTATACTAATAATTTAGTTGATATGATAAATCAAAATATAGAACAAAACCAAGCTAATAATTAGCTTGGTTTTATAGTTTTATTGGATTAAAATCTATTTCTAATTTTATATTTTTATCATTAAAGAATCTTTCTTCTAACATATATAAATATTTTCTTATATTATTTATATTTTTATACTTAAGAATTATTTGAAATCTATACTCATTGTTAATTTTAAATGTATTTGCTGTAGCAGGTCCTAAAATTGTTTCTGTTTTTATTTCTTCTTTTAAATAATTTCCTATTTTATAGCTCATTTTACTTGCTTTATCATAGTCTTTAGATATTATTCTTATTAGACATATATAACAAAATGGCGGATAATTAAGTTTTTTTCTAATAGATAATTCTTGGTTATAAAACCCTATATAATCATTAGTACTACTATATTTAATAGCATAGTGTTCAGGGTTAAATGTTTGAATAAGAACTTTTCCCTTTTTATCTCCTCGCCCACTTCTTCCTGATACTTGATTCAAAAGTTCAAATGTAGTTTCACTGCTTCTATAATCTGGGAAATTAAGGCTGATATCGGCGTTTATTACTCCTACCAAAGTCACATTTTCAAAATCTAATCCTTTTGCAATCATTTGAGTTCCTAGAAGAATATTATATTCTCCTTTCTGAAAACTCTTGATAATATTCTCATGCGAATTTTTTCTAGTAGTAGTATCAACGTCCATTCTAATTATTTTGGATTCAGGTATTAGTTTTTGTAGTGTTTCCTCTACTTTCTCTGTTCCTAATCCATATTCTTTATAATATGCACCGCAACTGATACACTCTTTTTCTTTTTTTCTTGCATAGCCACAATAATGGCACCTAAGCATATTAGAAGTTTTATGATATGTCATGGTTATGTCGCAATTAGGACACTTTTCAGTATATCCACAATTTGAACATGTAACTAATGATGAATAACCTCTTTTATTTAAAAAAAGTATTATTTGTTCTTCATTGTTTATAGTTTCTTTGATGCTATCAATAAGTTTTTGTGAAAAATAATCATTTGTTTTTTTATACTCTTCATTCATATTAATTATTTCAACATTGGGAGTCATTCCATTATATCTATTTTTTAACTCTAACAATGTATATGCTTTGGTTTGGGCTCTAGCATAAGTTTCTATAGAGGGTGTAGCACTCCCTAATATAAGAGGACAATTGTGGTACTTACTTCTTTGTTTTGCAATATCTATAGCATTATATCTGGGGGTACTTTCTTGTTTGTAGCTAGAACTATGTTCTTCATCAATTATAATAATACCTATATCTTTTAATGGTGCAAAGACTGCACTTCTTGCTCCTATCACGATATCTACTTTTTCTTCATTTATTTTTCGCCATTCATCATATTTTTCACTATCTGATAATCTACTATGAAGTACTGCAATATTATCAAAATATGATGTGAATCTATTTATAATCTGAGGTGTTAGAGATATTTCTGGCACCAAAAACAATGCCTTTTTGCCTCTTTTAATTACTTCATCTATCAATTTTATATATATATTGGTTTTGCCTGAGCCTGTAACTCCGTGCAACAAAAATACTTCATTTTCATCTAAACTAATATTTATTCTATTAAAAACTACTATTTGATCATTATTTAAATTAAAATCTTTTTTTTCTTTTTTCTCTACATTATATCTATAAACTTCTTCTTCTACTTCTGTTAATATTTCTTTTTTTAAAAGAGTTTTTACGCTACTTTCTGATATTTTATTAAGTTCTGTTTTTAATACTTTCTTTTTTTCTATTAAACAATTAATTATTTTTTGTTGAGACTCATTTAATTTTATGTCATCTGTATTTATATCATTTAATAGCATATATTTATTTTTCTTTATATTGATGTTTACTTTTTCTTTTGCTTTTAAAGCTTTGGGAAGCATAGCTTGGTAACAAGACATTAAAGAAGACATAGTCATAAATTGTAACACTTTACCTAAGCGTAAAAGTTCTTCATTTAATACTGGATAGGAATCAACTAATGAGATTATTTTTTTTAGCTTTTCATCCTCTTTTTTATTAGAAATTGACATAACAAAACCTTCTAATACTTGTTTACCGAATGGTACCTTTACTCTCATACCAACTTTTATACTATCTTGTAATTCTTCTGGTATTAGATAAGTAAATGTTTTATCAAAAAAGACATGGGCTAATTCTACTAAACAATCACAAACCATAGTTTCCTCCTTATAGTTATTATATCAAAAAGAAAAAAGAAGGACTAGCCTTCTTAAATAAATAATTCCATTAATAAACCTATCAATGATCCTATTAGATAAATTGTTAGTAATATTTGTACATTTTCTTTTTTATTTTTATTTGTTTTGAATAATACTAATATACCAATTCCCGCCCCTGTTAATAGGCCCGATATTAGAGCTGCAAAAGTTATAGCATTATTTAAGTATAGTTCAGTTAATACTACTGAAGCAGCACAGTTTGGAATTAATCCTATTAAGCTTGTTAAGAAAGGTGCAAATATATTGTGTTTTAAAAGTATTTTATTTAATAGATTGTTTCCACCATATTCCATTATCATATTTATTATTAATGTACATATAAGTATAAATATAAATATATTAAATGTATGTTTTAAAGCTGCTTTAAAAAAATGTTCATCATCACAATTGCAATGCTCTTCTTCACAAATATGATAATCTTCTTTGGTTTTTCTTTTTATTAATAAGTCTATAAATATACCACATACTATTCCAATTAATAGTTTTATTGCAAGAATCTTTATCATTAAATCTAGAGGGGCTTTTTCTGCTATTAAAATAGGAATCATTTCATCACTAGTTGATAAATATACGGATATTAAAGTTCCTAATGTAATTATTCTAGTAGCGTATAAATTGGTAGCCATTACACTAAAACCACATTGAGGAATAATTCCTAGTATGCTACCCAATACTGGTCCAAATTTATTAGATTTTGAAAGTTTTTCCTTGTTTTTTTTATTAAATTTGTGTTCAAATAATTCAATTAATAAAAATGCTATAAGTAAAAATGGCAGTAGTTTTATCGAATCAATTAAAGCGTCTATAATAACTTCTTTCATAAGATCACCTCATCAGTACTACATCATTTTAACACAAAACATAACAAAAAACAAATAAGCTACCTTTTGATAGTAGTTCTTATTTGCTTTCTTATTGCTTTTTTTAAGTTTAAATTTTCAAATACTTGTAAATAGTTATTAACATATATAAATCTAATACCAGATGTTATTTCTTTATCAAAAGATTTGACTTCTGATTCATTTCCTTCGGGAATAAATATTTTCTTTATTCCTGCTTTTTTGGCCCCAATTATTTTTTCTTTTAACCCTCCGACTGGAAGTATATCACCTCTTAGAGTTATTTCTCCAGTCATCGAAATATTACTATTTATTTTTAAGTTGGTGAAGGCACTTATAATTGCTGTTGTTATAGTTATACCTGCACTAGGGCCATCCTTCTTTACTGCTCCTTCAGGAACATGTATATGGATATCGCTTTTAGAAAGTTTTTCATAATCAATATTAAACTTTTTATAATTACTTTTAATATAACTAAGAGCAATTTTAGCACTTTCTATAAAAACATTACCGAGACTTCCTGTGGTAATAATCTTACCATCTCCTTCATAGTAGTTGACTTCTATTTTTAGAATGTCTCCGCCATAAATTGTATAACTCATTCCGTTTACTATTCCAACACTTTCTTTTGAGATATTTATAGTGTCTGTATATATTTCATTGCCAAGCAATTCTTTTATTATACCTACATCTATTATATTTAATGATTCTTGTTTTTCTACTACTATTTTTTTAATTAGTTTTCTAAAAATAGCATATACTTTTCTTTCTAACTCTCTTACACCAGCTTCTTTAGTATAATTTCTAATTATTTTAAATATTGCTTCATCTGTAAATGTTACATTGTAATCTTCAAGTCCATGTTTTTTTATACCATTTGGAATAATATAGTTTTTACAAATATTGAATTTTTCATATTCTGTATAACTAGATATTTCTATTATTTCTAATCTATCTCTTAACTCTTCAGGAATTCTTTCAATATAATTAGCAGTAAGTATAAACATTACTTTTGATAAATCAAATTGTTCTTCAATATAATGGTCTACAAAGTATTTGTTTTGCTCCTTATCAAGAACTTCAAGTAAACTTGAGGCTGGATCTCCTTTTATATCTTTTGTCATCTTATCGATTTCGTCGATAACAAATACCGGATTAGAAACTCCTGCTCTTTTCATTCCATCTATTATCTTACCAGGACTAGAGCCAATATAAGCTCTTCTATGTCCTACTATATCTGCTTCATCGTTTACTCCTCCGACAGATATTTTTACATAACGTCTTCCTATAGCATCTGCAATACTTTTAGCAAATGTAGTTTTGCCTACCCCTGGAGGACCTACAAAACAAATAATTGGATTATTTAATCCATTAGTCATTTGAGTAAGTGCTAGATACTCTATAATTCTTTCCTTTAGGTCAAATAATCCATAATGAGTACTATCAAGTTTTTCTTTAGCAGAAACTAAATCTTTATTATCTTCAGTATATTCACCCCAAGGAAGCGAAAACAATGTATCAATATATGTTTTTAACATTCCTATTTCTGAAGACATTGCAGGAATTGCTTCATATCTTTTTATTTCTACTTCTAATTTTTTCTTTATATAGTTAGGAATATTAGGATTATTTAGTTTGTTTTTTAAATCGTTTATTTCTCTATCTTTATCATAACCTTCTCCAAGTTCATCCTTCATTACTTTTATTTTTTCATTTAGGATATATTCTCTTTGTGTTTTATCTAGTTCAAAAGATACTCTGTCTTCTATTTCTTGTTCTAAATCTGTAACTGATATTTCCATATTAATATCATCTAAAAGCATCATTGCTCTAGTGGTGGCTGATGTTTCATTTAAGTACTCGATTTTTCTTTCATATGTTCCAGGGATAAACATAGTAAGAATATCTGTTATTTTATCTATGTCGTTAACACCAAGGATATCAGATAATATACTATTACTGACACCAGGACAATGTTCTATATAATACTCAGTTTGTTTTATTAAACTGCGCGAATATGCCATTTGTTCAGAAAGAGAAAGTTCTGACTTTTTAACTTCTTCAAATGAGGATACTTTAGTGCCGCCAGTTTCTTCTACAAACGATAAAACTTTTACTCTATCAAGTCCTCTTATTACTATTCTAGTTCGATTGTTAGGGAGATCAAGTTTCATGTTAATGTAACCTATTACTCCAATCCTAGGAAAACTAGTTTTATCTATAGAATCTTCAAGTGCATCTTCAGGATGAATTATTAAAATATGTTTATTATAGTATGAATCTGCTAAAGATATAAGCTCTTTATCTTTATCGTTTTCAAGTTCAAGTCTAATTTCACTGTGAGGAAAAAGTATTATATTTTTAAGCACTAAAACAGGTAATTTTTTGTTATTCATAATCTCCTCCTCATCAAAAAACTATATCTAATTATTATAGTTAATTTAAATAATTTGGCAAGATTATTCTACAAATTTTATGCTTTTTTTTATTAAAATAAAAATTGGTGATATATATGAAAGTAAAAATATTTGATGAAGGACATGAAAAGGATTTAGAAGAAAAAGTAAATGGTTTTTTAGAAGAACTTGATGATGACAAGGAAGTAATTGATATAAAGTATGAAGTGAGTACATCAATCTTTTCTGAGGAGCAAATATATTGTTTTAGTGCAATGATAATATATACATAAAAAAAAAGAGCTTACGCTCTAGTTAAAAAATCTATTATATCTTGAGTATCTATTCCTAAAAACATTATAAGTATAAAACCTATTACTAAAAATGGCCCAAACGGAATTGTTTTATCCTTATTCTTTTTTAAAAAATATATAGAGCATGGTAATGCTATAAAAGCAGATATCGTAAGTGATGAAATAGATACTATAGGTTTATTAATCATACCTAGTATTCCCATTAGTTTGATATCCCCTCCTCCTAAAGATTCTTTTTTAAAAAGGGCATTACCAAACATCATTAAAGCATACATTAATCCAAACATTATTAAACCATAAACCGCATAAGTACATGCATCTAATATTCCTTTTGAAATTATGTTATAAATAAAGATTAATAATCCAAATGCTATTGTTATACTATCTGGAATTATATAAAAATTTAAATCTGTTACTACTATTATCATTAATAATGAAGATAATAACAAAGCTAATATAAAATCTGTACTAAACCCATATTTATAAAAACTTACTGCAAAAAGTATTCCTGTACATAATTCTACAATAGGATACATTATACTTATTGGCTCTTTGCATTTCTTACATTTCCCTTTTAGAAAAATATAAGAGAACACTGGAATAAGTTCATATGGTTTCAATTTGTGATTGCACTTTGGACAATGACTTGCTGGAAATATTAAACTCTCTTTCTTTGATAACCTCAACCCCACTACATTATAGAATGAACCAAATATTAATCCTATAATTAGGAACGCAATTGTAAAATATATACTATAAAACTGTTCCATAGAAATCAAACATTGGCATTACTACTGATACAACTACTATACCAACAATAATGGCAATAATTATAATAAGTATTGGTTCTATAAATGTATTTATTCTTTTTACTAGATTGGCATGTAAATCTCCATAATAATCTGCAACATAACTCATCATCATAGGAAGTCTACCTGTATTTTCACCAGTTACTAACATTTCGTATGCAACAACCGGAAATGCCCATTTATCTTCAAAGGCATCACTTATTTTTGCTCCTTTTGATAATAGCACTAATGATTCATTTATTATTTCTTTAAAAATTTCATTACTAGATACAGATCTTAGTATTTCCATTGAATCTGTTATGAATACATTATGATTTAGAAGTGAAGCAAATGTTTTTGTAAACATTGTTACTTCTCTATATATAATTATGTTCCCAAATCCTGGTAATTTCATACCAATAGTTTGCATTGTTTTTCTAAATGGTTTTGAATATTTATATAAAAGTATAAATGTTAATGTTATCACTAATATAGTGCCTATTATCCAATATTTTTTAGTGGTTAAAAAATTACTTGCACCTAACACTATTTTTGTCATTGTAGGCAATTTGGCATTTTGTTGTTGAAACAATGTCACAAATGATGGTATTACCCACGTTAAGATAAATACAAGTACTGCAATAGCAAATACAAATAGTATTGATGGATAAATCATGGAACTTATAGCTTCTTTCCTTGTTCTATCAATTGATTCATAATAATCACGCATATCATCTAGTATTTCTGGCAAATCACCAGTAAGTTCTGCAGTTTTTACCATGTTTATTAAAAGAGGCGGAAAAGTATTGCCTTGCGCAGTTAAACTGCTTGAAAATGATTCACCTTTTGACAATTCATATACTATATTAGAATATATTCTTTTTTTAGAGGGTTTTTGAGTTTGCCTTTCAAGAATTTTTATTGAATCAATTAAAGGAATACCTGCTTTAAGATATGTAGATAATTGAGTTAACAAAAATGCTAATTCTGCATAACTTAGTTTTGTTCCTCCGATTTCCATATTTAAAAGTTGACTTACTTCTTCAATTTTTAATATTTTATATCCTTCATTTTTTAAATATGATGTAACTTCTGTTTGATTATAAGCATCTAAATAACCAACAATTTGTTTACCCTTATTATTTTGTGCTTTATATTTGAAACGCTTTCTTTTATTTTGCATTGCTGCAGTAGCTTTTAACCCTTCTTTGTTCTTTGCAGTTTTTTGACTATTAGAAGGAGTTGTATTAGTACTAGTATTTTGCGTAGTTTGTTGTTGTTCTACTGTGTTACTATTTTGATTTTCCATCTTACACACCTCCACTATTATATAATATATTTTAACTTATATACTTTATATAGTCAATGATTAAAGCTTAAAATTCTTGTTTCTTTTTCAATGTTTACACATACATTATATTAGGAGGTTTTTCTATGAACAATGGTTATAATTTTATACCAAACTCAGCTTTTATTAGAAGCATGCCAATGACCCCAAATTATATTGCACCGGTTCCTAGAATTAGTTCTTTATTTGGTAGAGGTGCTGTTGGAGCAACCGCCGGTGCTTCTAAAGTAACTTTTTCTAACATTTTAAATGGTGCTAGTAAAACTTTAGGAGTAATTAATCAAGCTATTCCTGTTTTTTATCAAGTTAAACCTATTTGGAATAATGCGAGAACAATGTTTAGAGTTGTCAAAGGTTTAAATAGTAATGATACTACTCCTACTAAAGCGCAAACAAACACTGGTTCTACTACTAATATACAAAAAGAGCAATCTAATGCTCCTACATTTTTTGCTTAATGCTTATAGTTATTTTTTTAGTAATGGAATCAACATCATAGTTTAATCTATGAACTATTGAATACTTGTTTCCACTTTTCATAAAATTTTTTATATTAAATACTAAATCATCTTGTGATAAATATTTGTAATAGCTATTACAAGTAGATAATTCAAGTACTACCTTTAGTTTGTTCTTTGGTAGTATTTTTTCTTGTGTTTCTTTATTTTCTTTATCAAATAACTCTATCGAAGGAATAGATACTACTCTAGATTTAATCATATGCTTTTCTAATGCTTTACTAACTTGCATAGCTAGTTCTACTTCTGTACCACTTGCAATTATCGATATTTCAAAATCTTTGTCATCTTTTAAAATATAATCATGTTTTTCATATGATGACAAGTTATCTTTACTTATTACTATAACACATGGCTTATCGCTATTAAATGAGTAATTAAAAGCGTCAATTGTTTCATTTATATCACATGGTCTAAATAATGTTATTCCAGGAATAAGTCTTAACTGATCAATTTGTTCTATAGGTTGATGAGTTGGACCATCTTCTCCAATTAAAACACTATCATGGGTGAATATGTATACTGTATTTAGTTTCATTAAACTAGCCATTCTTATGCTTGGTATCATGTAATTAGAAAACGATAAAAATCCTGAAGATATAGTTTTTATATTCATTAAGGCTAACCCATTTTGAATTGCAGTTGTTCCTAATTCTCTTACTCCGCATTTTATGTTTTTACCAATTCTGTTCTTTTTTGAAAAACTATTTTCTTTATCAAAATATATTTTTGTAGAATTACTTGTATCTGTCTGTAAACAAAGTATATTTTTCTTATTTAGCTTGTTTAATAAGATATGTGCTAATTCTCTACCAGTATACTTTCTATTTTCATTTATCTCTTCTATATTAATTGGTTTATCTATCAAAAAACTATCATATTCTTCTATGACTTTTTTATCTAGTTTTTGTCTTAGTCTTTCACATGTTTTTTTCCATTTTGATATGGCAGCATTATTTCTTTCATCAATACATTTTTTCATATAACTATACGAATCGCTCAATACTGTATATGGAATATCTCTAATTCCTAATTTTTTCTTTACTCTTTTTAAATCTTCTTTTGTTAAAGGTTTACCATGAACTATGTTTGTGTTTTGATATTTTGAATCTTTTCCTATTACTGTATTTATTTTTATTATTGATGGTTTATCAACAGTTTTTTTAGATTTTTCTATTAACCGATCAAATTCCTCGAAATTATAAGGGTCTTCTAAAAGATGGGTATCCCAGCCCATTGCTCTATATTTTTTTAAAACATTTTCATCGAATACTCCTGTAGTTGTTCCATCTAAACTTATATTATTTGAATCATATAATACTATTAGTTTACCTAAAGATAGAGAACCTGCGAGTGATGCTGCTTCTGTGCTTATTCCTTCCATTAGGTCACCATCTCCACATAACACGTATGTATAATGATCTATTAAACTTGATTTTAAATATTTAAACTTTTGATTTAAATAAGTTTCCCCAATTGCCATACCTACTGCAGTTGCCAAGCCTTGTCCTAATGGTCCGGTTGAACAATCAACTCCAGGTGTGGTATTCACTTCTGGATGTCCCGGAGTTTTAGAACCATATTTTCTGAACTCTTTTAAATCGTTAATTGTTAGATCAAATCCACTCATGAAAAGTGTTGCATATAAAAGTGCAGAGCCATGACCTGCTGACATTATGAATCTGTCTCTATTTATCCAGTTTGGATTATTATTATCAAATACTAAGTGATTGTTGTATAGTCTATAAATAATTGGTGCTGCTCCGAGCACTATACCAGGATGCCCTGATTTCGCAGTGTTGATCATATCAAGCCCTAACGATTTAATATTGTTTATAGTTTTTATATCTATACTATAGTCCTTGATTACTTTTCCAACTTTTACTAGTGACATTGTATCACTCCTATCATGTTGATTATATCAAATATGTGTAAAATTAAAAAGAAAAACTGTAAACTTGTTTACAGTTTGTTGGTAAAGTCAATGTTTGTTTGATCTTGATTATTTGTTGTATTATTGTTTAGGTAATTATTAAACTCTTGATTAGTATAGTCTCGAACTTCTTCATCTTTATTCTTTTTTATTTTATTTAAAACTGTCCCGAAGATGTTTTGACCTTCATCTGTAGGTATATGGCTATCATTTGCTAACTGGGGCTGTTTTTTATCAATCTTATCTGATAATTTCCTTATTATTAAATCTGCTAGTAATACTCCACACCAAAGTCCAAACACACACATACTAGCCTGCATTAAAATCATAATTGTACCATTAGCATAAATTTCAGTTACTTCGTAAAAACTAAGTCCTTCCGTTTTTACAGAATCCACTGTTAAAACAAACAAAAACCATGTTACAAAAAAACTGAAAACACTACATATTTTAGTAAATGTCAAATACTTCTCATTAATTATTACTGCTATCAAAAATAGAATTGTCAGGATAAGCATGGAAATATAAACTACTATATTAGGAAAATACATTGCTCTAAAAAACTTATCAACAATACCATCATTTAAAGATAAAATGTAGTTTCCATATCTAGCTAATACTAAAATTGCAAGTCCTGTATAAGCAATAGCTGCTGCATATTTAGGAGCTTTGCTTTTTACCTTTATATTAATTACTAATACAATAATTGTAAGTAAAAGTATAATAAAAAGTGTCACAAAAAATGATTGTGATTTTATAAGACTAATGATTGTCTTTAATCTCTCTAAAAACGAAATATTTGCCACTTTTATCACTCCTTTTATATATCAGTTTCTTCTAAAAGGTCAAAAACAAGGACTAAATAGTATTTTCTATAATCTGGCCTTTTACATGTTATTAGGGTTAAATGCTTTTCATTATCTGTTTTTTTAATAGTTACCTTACCATCACCTTTGGGATCGCTATAAATTTTTTTTAAAATATAACTATATTGTTTGCCTTTATATGTAACATATGCCACACTGCCTTTTTTTAACTTATCTATATTAGTAAAATAGGCATTCCATCCAGAACCATTATGAGCAGCAATAATAAAATTACTACTTTTAACATCAGGGTACTTTGATCCACTCATAATAGCTATATTTTGGTTTACATTATTGCCAGCTGTTCCATATTTTACAAATCCTCGATTTAAATTTATTGAAGGGATTTTTAATCTTCCTATGTAATTATAAGTATATGTTGTTTTTTGAACTCTACCAGAAGGATCATTTGCCTGATTTGCCCTACTTGTTTGGTTGCTGCGATTAGATTGTCTATTATTTGAATTAGTTATTATTCTACTAGTATTTGGCTCATTTGCAACAGGTTCAACTGCTTCGGGTTCTTGCGACAAAAGTATGCTCATGTCTTCATATGCTTTAGATCTTTTTGCTAAAAAATAGTCATGTCCTATTATAGCAATACCACAACAAATAATAATTAATGCTATAGCTACAAATTGTCTACTAGTAAGCCTATCCTCTCCCATAATACACCTCTATTATATGTATACATTATATCACAAGAAAATAACAATAACAAGAAGTTAAAAACAAAACACTATGGTTGGATTATTACTTTCTTATCACTGTTTTGATTTCTATCATATACAGTCGATGTTGTCAGCACCTTATTTTTTTCTGCTTTAATAGTTTTATTAGAACCATCCTCAAAAATAATAATTAGTTTTTTATCAGATTCAAAAACATATTCTTTTACTTTATTAGATGCATCATTTAAGCTAATTATTCTTTCACCTTTATTTGACACATCAAATTGATATGCTATTTGATTGTTATCAATGATATAGGTACTAAACTTATAATCATATTTTTTTAAGCTATCTTTGTTTAATGTTTCTATATTTATGTCAGCTTTGGATGACACTTCGAAACTAGAAAAGACATCTTTTACATATATATTTTGATTATTATTGTCTTTTAAATATTTTTTATTATAAACAAGTTCATCATTGAAAGTTATATAAATCATATACTTATTACATATATGTGGATTATTACTTGCACAAATGTAATCAAAATATGGTTTTTTTGTATCCACATTTGATTTTAAAACGTATTTTTTGTCTAAACTTGTATCTATGTAGTTTAATTTAGCTTCACTGTCATATAGTATATAATTTGTAGCAAATTTATTTTTTTGATTTATATAAACGCCGTTTTTGTCATAAACAGGAGCAAAAACTTTATCTATATTGTCACCAATAAATATATATTTTTCATCTTTAGTACTATCCAAATTAACAAACAAGTAATAAGCATTATTATCTTCAGTTTTAGCTAAAAATTCATAATAGTTATCGTATAAATGATTGTAATAAACATTTATTTTTCCTTTAGGAAGGCCTATTATTTTTTTATTATATTTTTCGTTATTAGAATACTTTATATACATTACGTTTTCTGCATCTAAATACATATATATTGTTTCGTTTCCAGATGAGAAATCTTCTATTGTTTTTGGAGTATCTATGTAACTATTGTTAAAAAGATAATCTACATTATAAAAATTGTTTATTTCTACATCACTGTCATCTATGTTTCTCTTATTATCATAACTTTTGTAAGTATAATATCCTATTATTACAAACACTATTATTATTAGCATAATGCAAGTTTTTTCTAATACTTTTTTACTCATAGTACCACCAAATAAATAATAACACAAACTACGTTTTTTTTAAAGCATTAATCATTTACAGCTTGTGATGCACTATTAAAAATAAGCCTTATTGTTTTGTCAAATACCCTCTCAAATTTCAAAGATATTCTGTATATATTATTACTAACATCGTTAGTATAATCTTTATCTTCATACATTACATACTTTTTTACGTCTATACTTTTTCCATCACGTACATCTTGTTCGAAATTTATTATTTGTTCATCTGTCAATATTTTAGCTTTTTGACTTCTTGTTTTATAATACCCTTGCGACTGTGCTAGCAAAAGAACTATATAAAATGTAAAAAGTGATAACAAAAATATTAAAGGTATTTTTTTCATTTGTCTTCCTCCACATAATATTTGATTGATTTTGCCAAAGCTTTAGTGGTGTTATATATTTCTTCCAAAGTGTTATCAGGCCCCCCAAGTTCTACTAGAAACATTTTAGGACTATACCACTGATTATAAGTCCATTTTCTTTGAATATAGGTTTCTCTTACTAAATTTGGATAGTTTTTCTTTAAGTATTTTTCCATTGTTTTTACGTTTTTTAAATTTTTTTGATAATCTTGGTGGTTAGCTCCTATAAGAAACATAAGTGTTGCATATTTCTTTCCTTTTATCGTTGTCCTTGCAGCGGGTCCTGTTATTGAATCCCTATGCATATCAAAAAAGTATTCTAATGAACTGTTTTGTTTTTTTCTATACTTTAGATTTTCAAAACTAACTGTATAAGTACCAGAATAATCGTATCCCCTTTTGTTAACTTCTTTAATTACATCTCTTGTCTCCACTAAAGAATATATACCTAAGTTTTTTAACTCATCACTTAGTATATTACTAGCTGTTACTACTGTTGGAGTAATATTATAGGCATTTTCTGCATATTCCTCTGTTTGATGTGTATTAAAAATATATACAATAGGTTCTTGTTTTATTCCTTTATCTATTTTTACATGTTCATTATCTTCTTTTTTTTGAATAATGTTTTTGTTTTTGAGATCTAAAAAACTAACAGGATTATTAAAGTTTTTATTAGTAATGGTTTCAATTATAGATATCTTTTTATTATCTTTTAATATAAATTCAGTTATATTAATGTTGTTTGGTAAATCTTTAGCATATAAAAAAGCTAAAGCAAATAAAAAAAGACAAAAACCATTTTTAACTTTATTCATGTTAATCACCAAAATTATTATAAGATAAAGTTTATATGTTTTTTGTCGATATATTATGAATGCTTTTATTTATTGCTGAAGAAATTAAATCAGTTAACTTTTGTACTACAAAATCTATTTCTTTTGGGGTAACTACTAAATTATAGCCTATTGGTGTTAATACATTGCTAATTAATAGTTTTTTTTCAATGTCAGTTAAATTACCTATTAATCCTAAAAAGATAGATGATTCTTCTTTTGACAATGTATAAGGATTATTCTTCAAATAATTAATTCTATTCGAAGGAATTAATTTATCAGCTGTTTTATCTTTATTTTTAATGTTGTAACTGAAGTGTTTTTTCATATAGTTCAAAGTATCATTGACAATTGTTGAGGCCTCTACTACTGTTGGTACTCCTATAGCTATTACAGGTATTCCAAATATCCTTTCTGATAATTCTTTTCTATTGTTACCGATACCACTTCCAGGATTTATACCTGTATTAGTTATTTGTATTGTTTTTAATAATCTATCAATAGAACCACTAGCTAAAGCATCTATGGTTATTATAAAGTCTGGAGATACTTTTTTTACTACAGAGGATATAATGTCACTTGTTTCTATTCCAGTAGTGCCCATTACTCCAGGAATTAAACAAGTTGTAATTCTATATCCATCTTCTAGAGTACCTGTTAAATCATATATGTGTTTAGTTACAATTACTTTTTTAGCTGAGGTTACTCCAAGCTCATCTGCAGTGCTTTTTTCGTTTCCAAGACCAATTATCATGCATGAATAATTATCTTTTATTTTACTATTTTCTAATATCTTTGATAGTTCTTGTGTCATAATTTTAAGAACTTTTTCATAATTGGTAGTATCAGTAACATCATCAAAATGAATTGTTGTATATTGTCCTTTAGATTTATTTAAAGCTTTGGAGTTTTCTTCATCTAATTCTATATTACTTATTATAATATTATCTATTATTGTTTTCTTTTCAAAAGGTGAGTTTTCTTCTATTAAATCAACAACTAAATCTGTTCTTGTTTGATATCTTGCTAAATCAACTTCTTTCATATTATCACCGTTAATAGTGTGGTTTTTTAAGAAAAATTAATACAAATACATAAAAAAATAACAAAAGTTATCGATTTTATTTGATTTTTTAAGGTTTTTTTGTTAGAATTTAAAGTGTTATAAAAAGTGAGGTGAGAAAATGCCAAATATTAAAAGTGCTAAAAAAAGAGTAAAAACTGATGCTGTAAAAAAAGATAGAAATAGAGAAAAGGTAGCTAGTATGAGAACTGCTATTAAAAATGTAAAAATTGCTGCGAAAAATGCAGATAAAAAATTAGCAGAAGAAAAATTAAATATCGCTAATAAAAAGATTGATAAAGCTGTTAAACAAGGTTTAGTTCATAAAAATAAAGCCGCTAGAGATAAGTCAAAATTAAATAAGGCTGTTAATAGTATAAAGTAATATTGATTACTTTATTTTTTTTTGGTAAAATAAAGCTGGTGATTAAATGAAAAGACTGTTAAAAATATCATTAACTGCTTTTATTATAAGTGGGATAATAGTTGGTATATTTTATTATATTGGTGTTAATTATCACGATGAAATATACATGTATTATAGAGAAAACATACTAAAAGTTAAAGAAAACATTACTATTGAAAAGAATGAATACTACAAAGATAAAAATTATAGTTATGTTCAAAATACTGATGATTTCATAGCAAAAGATAAAAAACATTTATTAAATATTTTTTATACAATTATTAATAGTGGCTCTGATGAATTTACATTCTACTGTGATGAAAAATATACAGCTTGTACTAACGATGTAATAGCATTAGTAGATAACAAAGAAACCTTATCACATGTTAATAATTTTGTTCATCCTTATAATTCTTTTGAAAATGTCAGTGTTTCTTATGATGATCATGGTGAAGTAAACATAAAGATTAGTAAAGTATATACTAAAAGCGATATCGATACTATCAATGCAAAAGTAGAATCTATCATTAAGAATCAAATAAAGAAAGGTATGACAAACAAACAAAAAATTGAAACTATTCACAATTATATTATTAATCATGGTAAATATGCCACAGATAAGATAAGAAAGAACAATAGCGATAAAACCTATAGCAAGGCTAACAATATTTTGATTGATGGATATGGACTTTGTGGTTCTTATGCTGATGCTATGGCAATATTTTTGAATAAATTAGGAATAGATAATTACAAAATAGTGAGTGACTCACATATTTGGAATTTAGTTAAAATTAACAATAAATGGTTACATCTTGATTTAACTTGGGATGATCCAATAACTCAAGATGGTTCAGACAAATTAGAAAAATTATTTATGCTCGTAGATAATAAAAAACTTAAAGAACTTAATGTTGAAAAACATAATTATAATAAGAGTATTTACAAAGAAGCTGCATAGCTTCTTTTTTTTTATAAAAAAAGAAGCCTATTTGGCTTCTTCTGTGGCTCTTGTTTCACGAACAACAGTTACTTTTATAGTTCCTGGATATTGCATTTCTTTTTCTATTTTTTCTTTTATCTCTCTTGCTGTTTTTATTATTTCAATATCATTTAGTTCTTCTGGTTTTACAAGAACTCTAAGTTCTCTACCTGCTTGAAGTGCATAACTCTTATCTACACCTTTTATCTCTTTAGAGATATTTTCTAATTGTTCAAGTCTTTTAATATAGTTTTCTAATGAATCATTTCTAGCACCAGGCCTTGATGCTGACAAACTATCCGCGATTTGAACAAGATTAGCAATGATACTTGTAGCTTCAGTATCACCGTGATGTGAAGCTATCGAATTAACTACTACTTCGTGTTCTTTATGTTTTTTAGCAATATCTACACCAATATCTACATGGCTTCCTTCTACTTCGTGATCGATTGCTTTACCTATGTCATGTAATAATCCTGCTCTTTTAGCAAGCATTACATTTTCTCCAAGTTCTGCAGCCATAACTCCTGTTAAATGAGCTACTTCTATTGAATGAGTAAGAACGTTTTGTCCATAACTAGTTCTAAAATGAAGTTTACCTATTGTTTCAATAAGTTCATTATCTACCTTAGTAAGTCCTAATTCAAATAATGCATTATTACCTATTTCAATAATCTTATCTTTCATGTCACGAACTGTCTTATCATAAACCTCTTCAATTCTAGTTGGATGGATTCTTCCATCTTTTATTAATGTTTCAATAGTTATTTTTGCTATTTCTCTTCTTAAAGGATCAAATGATGAAATAACTATTGCTTCTGGAGTATCATCTATTATTAAGTCAACTCCTGTTATAGCTTCAATTGTTCTTATGTTTCTTCCTTCTCTACCAATTATTCTTCCTTTCATTTCATTATTAGGAAGTTCGATAGTGGAAACTGTTTGTTCATTACTTACTTCAGATGAAAATCTTTGCATACAACTTACAAGCATTTCTTTTGCTTCTTTATCCATACTTAATTTGGCTTCGTCTTCTCTGTCTTTAATATAAGTTGCTATTTCAATGTTCATCTCTTCTTCTACTTTCTTCATAATAAGGTCATGAGCCTTTTGTTTATCAAGTCCGCTTATTTTAGAAAGTAGTTCAATTTGTTCTTGTTTTAACTTTTCCATTTCAGCTTGATCATTTTGAATTTTATTAATCTTTTCTTGTAGTTTTTCTTCACGTTCGTCTAAAAATTTTTCTCTTTTTTGATAATTTTCGTCCCTCTTATCCATGTTTTGTTCTCTTTGAATAAGACGATTTTCAGACTCTTTCATTTCAGCTTTTTTTTCTTTTAATTCTTTGTCAAGATCCATTTTTAATTTGTGAGCTTCTTCTTTTGCTTCAAAAAGCATATCTCTTTTTACTTTTTCTGCTTCTTTTTGAGCTTTTTCACTCAAACTTTTTATTTTTGATTGTGCGTTATTAACTCTAAAATGATTTATTAAGAATGTTAATAACAATCCCACAACTAATCCAATTATGACAAGTAAAATGGAGAATACTGTACTATTCATATTTACCTCCATTTATTTCTTCATATCAAATAGATAGATTTATTTGATACAATTTTATTGTAAAGTTAAACGAAAAAAAAGTCAACCTAAATAGGCTTCTACATGCTATGTATTATTTTAATTTTTTTATATATTCATAGTTTAGATTGTTTTCATTTGAAATTATCGTTTTTCCTAAGTTCTTTTCTATATTATTTCTTGCTACTTTGGCCGCTTCTCCACCTAGTTTTGCTATTTTTTTATTTTGTTCCAATCCTTTAGGTTTATGTTCTTTTGTAAGTTCCCTTGTTGTTATTTCACTTAAGTCAGTAAGAGCTACTTCTATGTCAGACATGTTATCTCTTAGGGATTCTTTTCTAATGTTTTTAAATTCTTTATATTCTTTGGCAGTCATACCTGACCACTCTTTATATATTTCATTTGTTAAGATAGCATACTCTTTTTCTTCTTTTATGTCACTTTTATTCCATACATCAGTTAATTTTTTTCTATTTATGATTGCTTTTATTCTAGCTTCAATCCATGATAAATCATATCCTTTTTTCAAATAATAATCTATCATTTTATCTATTCCTTTTGATGGATCAAACGCATTATCTATTTCTTGTCTACCTAGTTTAGCAAGCCATAATTTAAATGGTTCAGCCTTAGGTGATGGAACACTTTCAATTAGTCTAAAGATACCTTCAGTATCTAGTGTATCAGTTAAATAGCTTTTACCATCTTTTGAAGACTTGATTTTCAGTTGTACGATTTTTTCGTACAACTTACTTCCTTCATTAATCAGTTTTCTTTTTAAATCTGTCCAATATCTTCTTGGTATTTTACTATCTGTCAGTGCTGCAATTACATCTACTACACTAAAGTAATAATCTTCTTTTTCTTTATCCCAAATGCTTCTTATTTCTTTTCCTTCGAACAGATTTGATATATTTTTAAGTTTATTATTCATTTCTAATCCCCTTTTAATGACTTTTTTAATTATAGAAAAAGGAACCTTAGTCCCTATTCTTATCAGTATAATAAGTTCTTACTTTTGCTTCTAACTCATCACATAGTTTTTTATTTTCTTTTAAAAGTGCTTTAACATTTTCTTTTCCTTGTCCTATCTTTTCACCATTGTATGCATACCAAGCACCACTTTTATCAAGTATTCCTGCTTCTACTGCTAGATCAATGATTTCACTTTCTTTTGATATTCCAAGACCATACATTATTTCAACAACTGCTGTTTTAAATGGAGGTGCTACTTTGTTCTTAACTACTTTTATTACTGTTTTATTTCCTATTACACTATCACTAGTTTTTAATTGTTCACCACGTCTTACATCTAATCGAATAGTTGAATAAAATTTAAGTGCACGTCCTCCTGGGGTAGTTTCAGGGTTGCCGAATAAAATTCCTACTTTTTCACGAAGTTGGTTAATAAATATACAAGTAGTTTTTGTCTTATTAACAGTCCCTGATAGTTTTCGAAGTGCTTGAGACATAAGTCTTGCTTGAAGTCCTACGTGAGAGTCACCCATTTCTCCTTCAATTTCTGCTTTTGGTACTAGTGCTGCTACTGAATCTATTACAACTATATCTACAGCTTCGCTTCTAACCAAAGCTTCACATATTTCAAGTGCTTGTTCTCCTGTATCTGGTTGAGATATTAAAAGTTCATCTATATTAACTCCCAATCTTTTTGCATAGACTGGATCTAATGCGTGTTCAGCATCTATAAATGCAGCACGTCCACCAGTTTTTTGCACTTCTGCTATAGCATGTAATGCAACTGTAGTTTTACCACTTGATTCTGGTCCAAATATTTCTATAATTCTTCCTTTTGGAAAACCATTTACTCCCAAAGCTAAGTCAAGTGCTAACGATCCACTTGATGTCGTTTCAATTTCCATATGTGCATTTTCACCAAGTTTCATAATCGAACCTTTACCAAATTGTTTTTCTATATCTGCTAGAACTTGATCTAGCGTTTTGTCTTGTTTAATTTCTTTTTTTGCCATTGTTTTTCCTCCCTATCTGTATTAATCATACAACATATTTTTTCTCGTGTCAATACTTTTTTCAAACATTTGTTTGTTTTTAATTTACCCTTGATTTTACTAGTCAAAAATAAAAATCCCTATATTGAAATATTACATTTCAAGGGATTTTTTATTGCTTTTTTAATTTTATTTTTTCGCTTCAAATTCAGAATATAATAATTTTTTATTTAAATTATAGTATTCATACATAGAAACTAGAGACATTAATGCTCCAAAATATAAGAAGAATTTAGATATTTGTAGCCCTAATAATTCAAACGGCAAATTATAGAAGAATGTAAGAACAATTCCAATCATTAAACAGGCCGTTTTTATTTTTCCACTCATCCTTGCTGCTTGTACTGTACCTTTTGTTGCAACATTCATTCTTATAGCATCGACTATTATATCTCTTACAATAATTATAACTGGTACTGCTGCAGGAATGAATCCTTGTGAAGCAAAAATAATTAAAGCAGAATTTACTAAAACCTTATCTGCTACTGCATCCGTAAATTTTCCAAAGTCAGTTACTTCATTGTTCTTTCTTGCAAAATATCCATCTAAATAATCAGTAAATGATGCTATTATGAATATAACGCCACACATTATATATCTAACATCAATTAAAATGCTATGAAACAAAAATGTTTTAAATTCAAATCCTATTCTATAAAATGGAAATATCAATAGAATTATTATTAAAAGTGCTAAACCCAATCTTAAAAAAGTTAAACGAGTTGGTAAATTGAACTTCATATAATCCTCCTTATAAGAATAATATTTTAAGTAGAACATAGAACAAAACAAGTATAAATACTATTATTGCTGCAATGACTACTAATGTTAAGTCTTTTTCATTCTTTAACTCCAATGTATATGGAGTATGAATCTTTTTTTCATTTTTTTTCTTTTCTTGTTCTTTTTTTAATCTTGCTTGTATATCCTCAACACTTATTTTTGAAGTTTTTTCAAATATAAAGTCATCTAGTTCTGCCAAAAGTTTTTCATCATCAAGTCCTAGATATTTAGCATATATTCTAACCATATCTTTTAAATCTAGTATATCTCTAAATACTTTATGATTACCATTTTCTAGATTCTGAATTACTATTACATCTCTACTCAAATCATTAGATACTTCTTCAATAGTTATTCCTATTTCTTCTCTTTTCTCTTTAAACTGTTCTCCTATTTCTTTCATAAACACCTCTAAAATAAAAAATAACATTTAATAAGCCATGTTCTGTACCTAAAAGGTGGCAAACATTTATCTATCTTGCGATCCTTGATTCAGTTCATTTTCTTATCAAAGCTCCCCTACCATAATTTGGGTTTCTCACTTGTGGGGTTTACCTCGTTCCACTCTTATTATTTCTAATAAGCATCGTCACTATGGCACTTTTATATCTAATTTGACCATGCAAAAGTTTAGGTCATTTCGAAGCCGTTAGATTTCTCTACCTAAGGTTATTTTTTCCCTTAGCACAATCGTTAAAAGCATCTCAGCTTTTGTGAGCATGGACTTTCCTCTACAGAACGATTCTGCAGCGTTTGCCTAAAATGTTACTATTATATACTATTCATCTTTTCCAAAAATTACTTTTTCTAGGTTAGATATTCTTTTCAAAATATCAACATTGTTAACAGGAGCGCTATTACTTGAAGCTTTAGCTATTTCCATATTAACACTTGCATCACGAAGTTGCTTTTTTAATCTAATTATTTCTTCAGTTAATCTGTCTTTTTCTAATTCTTGTTTTTTAATAACATCTATAAATGTGCCATAATCTGCAATAATTAAATCTAAAAATTGATCAACTTCTTTTAAACGATATCCTCTAGTATCAATTTTGAACTCTTTTTCTAAAATATCATCTTGTGTTAAATTTAAGTCTTGGTTCATATATATCACCAACCTTCATATATATTCTAAAAAAAAAATCGTGTTTTGTCAATTAATACTGACATACTAACGATTTATTTTTAAAATACTGCTTTCATAATCATTCTTTAAACTTTTTGTATCTTTTATTATATTATTAAAAAGAAATACTAAATTATCGTTTCTCATATCATCACCATAATAATTATATATTAATATTTTTATGTTTTCTATAGATTCGACAAAAATAGAAAAAATACAACAAAAAAGAACTATTTCTAGTTCTTTTAATATTATGTTATTTAATAAAACTTCTTACATTTGAATTACCCAATAATAGTTATATTGTTAATGGGCGAGTATGATTCGGACACATCTCTTCTACCCAAATCTTTTAAAATTTCAAGTTTAAGTTTAATAACATTTGTAGCGGATGTATTTAATATCCTATTACTATCCATTTTTGATAGTTTTTCAGTTTTACCACCATATTGATTAGAAAAACTTGTTCTTTCAATTGTTTTATTATTAACACTACCAATACCTATAGCATCATTTTTTACACCAGCTGTATCAGAACTATTTTTTAAGAACTTCATAAAATCATTATTATCACAATGAGTAATATTAAAGAAAACATAGTCATAAGTGCTGCCATCATAACCACTATTTTTCTCAACTGAAGCATATCCTGTAACAACAACAGTACCATATCCTTTATAACTACTACTCGTGTCAAATACATAAGTATCTTTAATAGTTGTATTGTCTTCATTAGTATCATTATTAAGTGTTTCATCTTGTTTTTTCAGATTTTCTATTTCTTCCTTTTGTCTATTTAATTCTTCAGTTATAGTTTTATTATCCTTTGTTAACTTATCATTATCTTTTTGAAGTTTCATATATTGATATCCACCAAAACCTATAATTCCCAACAATATAATAATTATAATTACAAATATTATATTCTTTTTCATATTATTTTTCCTTTCTTACTATTTACAACCTTGTCCGCCACCCACTACTTCTTTTTTCTCATCTAGCACTTTCACTTCTACTTTCGTACCATCAAAAGTTAGTTTTTGCTTAACTGCTATAGAATTAGGTCCTTCATCACTCTTAGGCACATATTTTTTAGTTTCTTCACATGATAAATACCAATATTCTAATGATGTACCATCGAATTTAATATTGTCAATACCATCCATTCCTGAACCGTTTTCTCCAAAAGATTGACCTGCAATATCTATACTTGTAATATTTCCAACTCTTTTTTCATTAGCATACGTAACTAAACTATAGCCTGGGCTTCCAGCTGGATATTGTGTTTGTAGTAAAAATCCTAAATACTTACCATCAAAAACATAAATATAGCCATCAAAATCCATATTGTACTCTGAATTATAAGTTTGGTTTTCTGAATCTAAATACAAATATCCTGAATCAATTGTATCAATTAAAACACTATCAATATACAATTCAAAATACAAGCTATTTTGTTTAACACCAGTATTATCATGCGGAGAATCCTCAATCTTTTGATAATATTTAATCTCTATATCATGATTTCTTTTGTTATAAGCTGCTTTTAGTTTTTTTGTGCAAGAGTATTCTCCTTTTTCACAATTTAAATCTTTTAATCTAAATTGGTATCCTTCTACTAAAGGTTCAGTATTATCTCGTTTTGTTTCTTCAACAGGTTTTTCCTTTCCTAATAAACTATCAAACACACCTTTATCATAACAAATATAACCTATTGACCCCAATAACAAAATTACTAAAACTATTATTATCGCAACCAATCCCTTATTACTTTTCTTTTCTTTTTCCATATTAACTCTCCTCCTTATATTTATTATATATTTTTCCCTATATATTTACAATTGATATTTTTTTATTTTTTGCTAGTTTACGATTTATTTGTAAACCTGTTTTCAAATGTGTAAAATAGTTTTTGATATATCTTTAATATATTGATAAAATTGTCTATTTATAGTATAATTTTAGTATGGTGATGATTTTTGATTAAGTATCCAAATAAGATAGTTAAAACAGCTAAGTTTAAATACTACGGAAACAGAGGTATGACTTTAGAAGCAGAGCTTAATGATTCTAATAAATACTATTTAGAGAATGATATTGCTGTCATTTATAAAAAACCTACTCCTGTCAAAGTAGTAAAACAAGTTAATGAGAAAATAGTAAATGCTTATTTTGAGAAACCTTCGACCACTGATTATAATGGTTTATATGATGGTAAATACATTGATTTTGAGGCTAAAGAAACTACTAAAACTGCATTTCCACTTGCTAATATTCATGCACATCAGATTAAACATATAGAAAATGTTTTAAGACATGGAGGTATTTGTTTCTTAATTGTTAGATTTACTAAAATAAATGAAACTTATCTTCTATTTGGAAAAGAATTTATAGAGTTTATAAATCATAATACTAGAAAATCAATACCACTTGATTACTTTAAAGAAAAAGGACATCTAATAAAAGATAAATTAATGCCCAAAGTTGACTATATTGAAATTATAGATAAGTATGGAGGTATATTATGAAACAAAAAAAAGTAAAGATTAAAAAGAGCAAAAGTGCTATGAATCGTGCAGATTTGTTAAAACCTAGAAAGACATCTAATTTTATGTATGCTTTTATAGGAATAACAGCATTATTATTCTTAATTGTTGGATATTTAGTATTTGGTTTGATTGTTGCTTTACCATTTACTGTTCTTTATCTGCTTTTGATACTTCTTGTTAGAGTAATAGATAGATATCCAGTTGGAAATAAAAAAAGAAGGCGTGCTAAAGTTGGTTTTTTACTTATTTTACTAATGGGTATACTCGGAATATTAGCGTTTATTGCTTTCTTTATAGCTGTAATTCTTGCAGCTCCAGAATTTGATGTTAAAAAATTAGAGCGTAACGAAACATCTATTGTATATGATAATAAGAAAAATGTAATTGCTACTTTGGGTAGTGAAAAACGTGAAAAACTAGAATATGATGAATTGCCAAATGTTTTAGTAGATGCAATTGTTGCTACAGAAGATTCAAGATTCTTTCAACATAATGGAGTCGATGCTCCGAGATTTACTAAAGCAGTAATTGGACAACTTATGGGGGCTTCTGATGCCGGTGGTGGTTCTACTTTAACAATGCAAGTTGCTAAGAATAACTTTACTTCTCGTGAAGCATCTGGTATTCAAGGAATAATTAGAAAGTTCACTGATATATATTTATCAATATTTAAAATAGAAAGAGCTTTCACTAAACAAGAAATAATTGAGTTTTACGTAAATGAACCATTCCTAGGAAGTAATTCCTACGGAGTTGAACAAGCCGCTCAAACTTATTTTGGAAAACATGCTAAGCAAATGAATCTTGCTGAAGCATCATTAATTGCTGGTCTTTTCCAAGCACCTGGTGCTTATGATCCATTTTTGGATTCTGAAGCCGCTACTAAAAGAAGATCAACAGTTCTATCTCTTATGGTAAGACATGGTTATATAACAGAAGAAGAAAAAGAAATTGCTGAAGCTATTCCAGTAAAAAGATTATTAGTAAGTAAATCTAATGGTAATTCAAATAAATATCAAGGATACATTGATTTAGTAATACAAGAACTTATTAACAAAACAGGTATGGATCCTTATGCGGTTCCTATGGAAGTATTTACAAATTTAGATGCAAAAAGACAACAAGCTATTGAGGATGTATTTAGTGGAAAAACTCATAACTGGATTAATAGCTCAATTCAAGGGGCTGCTATAGCAGTTGATAGTCATACAGGTAAGATACTCGCGGTAGGAGCCGGTAGAAACAGAAAAGGAGAAAGAACATTTAACTATGCAACAGATATTTCAAGACAAATAGGATCAACTGCAAAACCAATCTTCGATTATGGTCCTGCTATTGAGTATAACTACTACTCTACTGCTCATATATTTAATGACCATCCTATATACTATTCTGGAACTAGTCAAAGAATAGTAAACTACGATGGAGCTTATAGAGGCAATATTACTCTTAGATATTCTCTAATGGATTCACGAAACGTTCCTGCAGTACTTGCTTTTCAATCTGTAGATAATGAAAAGATTATAGATTTTGCTACAGGTTTGGGAATAAAACCTGAATTATGTGCAAGCGGTTATAAATATGACACTTCTTCTAAGAAATGTGTTAATACTAAAAATTCTAGTAAAACTGATGCTCCATATTTACACCAAGCGCATGCAGTTGGAGCATTTAATGGTGCTTCTCCACTTCAAATGGCAGGAGCATATACAGCTTATAGCAATGGTGGTACTTATTATGAACCATATGCAGTAAGTAAAATTATTTTAAGAAATTCTAATGAAAAAATTGAGTTTAAACCTGAAGGTGAAAAAGCTATGAGCGATGCTACTTCTTATATGATTACCGATGTTTTAAAAGGCGTTGCTTCTCACAATGGAATTTCAGTTTATACAAATGATCAATATGCAATGAAAACTGGAACAACAAACTATGATTCTGCAACTGCTGCACGTTGGGGATATTCTAGTGATGCTGCTCCAGATGGTTGGATTGTTGGATATACTCCAAACACAGTAATTGCTATGTGGACAGGATATGTCGAAAATAAATATGGTAGATATTTATCAATGTCTCAAATGTTCTATCATAGAAATAGCCTATTCTCTTCTTGTAGTAGAGCATTATTTGATAATACCGGTGCTAGATGGACAAAACCTTCAAGTGTTGTAGCGGTAAAAGTTGTTAAGGGTACAGAAGATTTACCAAGTGCAACTACTCCAAGTAGTATGATAACAACTGAACTATTTAGACGTGGTCATACTCCAAAAACCGTGACTACAAAATATAATACTTTACCAAATCCTTCAAATCTTAGTTTGAGCTTTAATTCAGGAAAAGTTAATCTATCATGGAGTGCTGCTTCTAAACCTAAGAATAGCGATAGTTCTTTTGGAGCTTTTGGTTACAATGTATATTTAAATGGAAATCTTTTAGATTTTACTACTAGTACAAGTTATACATACTCTGGATCAAGTCCGTTTGGAACATATACAGTTAAAACTGCTTATAAAAACACTAATGATAATATGAGTTCAGGAATTAGCAAGAGTTTACATCAACAGATTAGTATAGAAAGTAATGTTGATCCTGAAGTCACTATAGCAGTTGGAGATGGATATACATTAGATTCACATCCATTTACAGTTTATGAAAATGGCGTTGATGTTACAGCGTCTGCAACAATTACCCACACAATATCAGGACCTGATGGTTCAACAGATTTTAGTAAACCTGGTACTTATACAATTACATATACAGCAAAATATGATGGTGAAACATCACAAGCTATTACGAAAGTATATGTTGAAGGAGACGATTCAGGTGATGATGAACCAGAAATACCTGGTACACCTTAGTAATTAGAAAAGGCATTATTTGCCTTTTTCTTTTGCTTGAATATTATAGATATGTATTATATAATAATATTAGTCTAATAAATATAAGGAGGACTAAAATGGATGAAAATATAGTTTTAGAAAAATCTAATAATTCTTCAAAAATTATAAAAATTAGTAAGATATTACTTCATTTATTAACCTTTTTATCAGGATTATTTCTAATATTTTGTTTATATAGAATAAGCGGAGTTGAGAATAGAATAAGATATGTTGCTATGGTGATTATCGTTATAATAAATTGTATACTCATATTTGTTGTTAGAAGATTGTTTAAAAAGCAAAAAAAAGCCAGAACTATTGTTGCAGTTATTATTTCTATTGTTATGATCATACTTCAATCTTTATTAGGATATTTTATATTTAGAACATATTCTTCTTTGGATAACATTAATAAGAATAAGATTACCTATACTACTGCAGTTGTTGTAAAAAAGGATTCTAATGTAAGTAAAGTAGACGATTTGAAAGATAAGAACATTGGTATAGTTATAGATGAAACTTCAATCGATGGTTACGTTATTGGTATGGAAATAATAAAAGAGCAAAAGTTAGATAACAATAGTAAAATTAAAGAGTATTCAAATGTAACTTCTTTAGTTAAAGACTTATACAATAAAAAAATAGATGCTATGATAATAAGTAAGAACTATCCTAGTATGTTTAAGTCTATTGATAAATATAAGAACATTGAAAATGACACTAAAATTATATATGAAAAATCTAAAACTTTAACAAAAGAAGAAGCTAGTAAGTATTCTGGAGATGATATATTAAATTTCAACACTTCTGATAAAATTGATAAACCATTTACCCTACTTGTTATGGGAATAGATTCAACACAAAAAAAACTATCTAAAAATGCTACTGGTAATGGTGATTCATTAATGTTAATAACATTTAATCCAAAAACTTTAAATGCTACAATACTTAGCATTCCAAGAGATACTTATGTACCAATTGCTTGTTTTGCAGGTCAAAGAGAAAATAAAATTACTCATGCTGCTTGGAATGGTGAATCTTGTATGATTAGGACTATAGAAAACTTTACTGGTATTAATATTGATTATTATGTAAAAGTAAACTTTCAAGGTGTAATAAGTTTAGTTGATGCTCTTGGAGGAATTGAAGTAGATGTTCCTATAGAATTTTGTGAATCTAATTCAAAAAGATCTACTAGAACTGAAAACTTAGTATGTCTTAAAAAAGGAAAACAAAAACTAAATGGAGAACAGGCTTTAGCGTTAGCAAGACATAGAAAAACACTGCTAACTGGGGACCTTCAAAGAGGCGTTAATCAACAATTAGTAGTTCAAGGAATATTAAATAAACTAAAGAGTATACGAAGTGCTAATCAATTATTAAATATACTTGATACCATAAGTATGAGTATGGATACTAATTTTACCACTAAACAAATACTATCTTTTTACGATATTGCAAAAAAACTAATTAAGACAAGCAATTCTAATAATTTAATAAATATGACTCAATTGTACTTAAGTGGGTCTAGTGCAATGATATATGATGAAGGAATAGGAATGACATTATATAATTATATTCCTGATAAAGCTAGTTTAGAGGCTATAGTAAATACGATGAAACAAAATCTCGGACTTGATGAAGTTTCTATGGTTAAAAAGATGGAATTTAATATAGAAAAACCATTTGAAATGAAAACTATTGGTGCAGATGTATATGGTGGTGGAACTTCATATACCCTACTTCCTAACTTTGTTGGTTCTAGTGAAAGTTATGCTAAAAATTGGTTGTCTAGTCACGGAATAGGAGTCACTGTAACTTATAAAGAAGTAACTTCTGGATATTCAGATGGTCAAGTTATTGATCAAAGTTATCCTGAAAATAAAAGACTTGATTTGATATCTGGATCAGTTAATTTAACGGTTGCTAAGATCATTAACAATGAACCAGAGCCTACAGAACCAGAGCCTTCTGAGCCTGAACCTACTGTGTGTGAAAAAACTGATTTAGGTTATACTGATTCAAATGGTGAATGTGTCTGTGAATCTCCCAAACAAGTTCAAGAGGATGGTAGTTGTTCTATATCACAAGAAGAGTCTGAATCAGATTCAGAACAAAACAATAATAATGAATAAAAAAGAATATCAATTTATTTGATATTCTTTTTATATTTCTAAAATCACTGTAATTATCATTGGAATAGATCCTGTTTTTTCATTAAAATAATTACCTAGTTTTTCTCTTATTTTTGTTTTTATAGCCGAAAAGTCAACTTTCTTACCTGTTATGCATTCTTCAATTACTTCGTTTGATATTGCTTCACTTTTTTCTATAATATCTAAGTTGTCTTTTACATATATAAAACCTCTTGTAAGTATTTGAGGACTAGCTATTATTTTTTTTGTTTTTTTATCAATTGTTGCACTTACTATAACTATACCATTTTTTGATAAAAGTTCACGATCTTTTAAAACTAAATCTCCAATATCATCAGAACTAGTACCATCTATCAATGTTTCATCTGCAGGTATATGTTCTGGTTCGTCTATTAGTTTTCCATCTACAAACTTAATTACATCTCCATTTAGTTTTAATAAAATATTATCTTTATTTAATCCAGCTTGTTCTGCAACCGCAGCATTCATATATTGATATCTATACTCTCCTTTTATTGGAAAATAATACTTTGGATTCATTAAATTGATCATTTGCATTAAATCTTCACTTGATGGATGATGAAGAACATGTTTACTAGGTGGTAAAGTAACAACATCCACGTCTAATCTTGACAAATCATCTATAATTTTAGCTATTTTTTTCTCATCTCCAGGATATACGGGTTCTGCAATAAAAACTGTATCTCCTTCTTTTAAAGTAATATATTTGTCATATCTACTTATTATTTTTTCTAAATTTGCGTATGATTTATCCTTTTCATTTGATGTAATTATTACTACATCTTTATCGTTTATATTTGATAAATCACCAATTATAGATTGATCAAAATTTAAATACTTTGATTCACTGGCAAAGTTTACTAAACGTTGCAATTGTTTTCCCATCAATACTACTTTTCTTTTTGTTTTAGATACTCCATCAAATATCTCTTGAATTCTATATACATGTTCTGGAATAAGGCTAATAATTATTCTATCTTCTGTCTTATTTAAAATATTCCATATTTCATTAGATATTCTATGATAAGGACTAGTGTGCCCTTCTCTATAGGCATATGATGATTCTGCCATCAAACATAGAACTCCTTGCTTTCCTACATAGGCAAGTTTCCCAATATCTGTCTTATATGCTCCAAGCATTGATGAATCAAACACAAAATCGGTTGCATATACTATTGCTCCATCATTTGTATATAATACAAAAGCCACAGTTTCTGGTATTGAATGAGTAACTGCAATCGGAAAGATGGAGAACCCTGATACATCTATTTTAGAATGTGGTCTTATCTCCTTCAAATTAGTAGCCTCAATATTATACTTTTCTAATTCTATCTTTAAAACTGTCATAGTAAATTTTGTTGCATATACAGGAACATCTGGAAGTTCACTCATAACATCTGCCATAGCTCCAATATTTCCATCGTGAGCATGTGTTAAGAATATACCTCTTATTTTCTTTTTATTTTCTATTAAATAGTCAAATTTTGGAATTATATAATCTACTCCAAGCATATTTGCAGTTGGATATTTTAATCCGGCATCAAAAACAAATATATTATCATCTACATCGACAACATACATATTTTTGCCGTTTTCATTAAGCCCACCAAGGGCAAAAATTTTTATTTTACTCATAAAATCTCCCTTCTTAATTTTTTTATATAGTAAGCAACATATAGATTATAGCACAAAATTAAAAAAAATACAAAAAAATATATAAATGCAAAAGTGGCTTAAGATATTTACAAAAACAACAAAATATGTTATAATATGTGAAATTTCAAAGGGGTGGTAATATGAACGTGATAAAAAGCGACGTTGCCAATAAAATAGAATACTTTGACTTATTTGACTTTATAAGTAGAATAAAGCTTTCTCCAATGGTTTTAGAACATATGGAAGACACTAATAAAAACTTTGATGAGTATTTTAGAAAACTTGCTACATATGATGATTCATTTGTCTTATATTTTTGGATAAGTTTATTTTATGATGAAGTAAAAAATAGTAACTCTATAGAACATCACAGCATTAAAGATTTTGACCTTTCAATAAGCAATTTATTTATGGATAGATTAAGCATTAGTCATAACAGAATTCACAATATTCATAGATTTGTAATGAATGATCAAAAAGATAATCCTAAAGTTGGAACGTATCGTAAAACTCCAATTAGAGTTAGTGATGTTTATGACAATACAGAAGAAATATTTTGGTATGGGGCTGAACCTGAGGACATAAAAGCATTTATGGATAAATTCTTGGAAGTCTATAAATCAAGTAGTCCTTCAGTTCTTAATTCTAATCCGTTTCTAAAAAGTTCCCTTATTCATTTATTATTCTTAAAAATACATCCATATTTTGATGGTAATGGTAGAACCGCTAGAACACTTCACAATATTAAGTTTACAGAATCATTAAATAGAATATATGGTATGAATTTAAAAATATCTCCAATTAATATATCAGAAAGTATAAAAATAAATAAGGGAGGATATGTAAATGGTCCAGATAATATTTATTTTGATTTAGATCATGATAATAATAAATGGATAAACTTTTGGTTTAATCTAATGCTTAGTATGTATGATGAACAATTATATAGAAATAGAAACATAATTAATAACATGGATGAATTAATGGAGAAGATTATGAAAATAAAAGAAAAAATGAGACCTGAAGTAATAGAACAAGTTGAAAATATGCATGTTAGAACATTAAAAAAATAAGTACTAGTTTTTCTAGTACTTTTTATATGAATTTTTTACCAATAAGGCTACTCTTATCTATTCCATTTAAATAGTCCTTAACTAACATTGGTTTTTTGCCAGGTATTTGTATTTTTACTAAACTTATCTCTTGATCTGAACAAGCTACAAATATTGAATCTTTTGTGACTCTAGTTATTGTTCCAGGAATTTCATCTGTTTTGTTACAACTTTCCAGATTTGATAAAAATATTTTTATATTCTTATCATCTAAAACAGCATATGCTCCAGGTACTGAAGACAACCCCCTTATTTGATTATGAACATTTATAGCATCGTTATCAAAATTTATATGTTCGTCTTCTCTTTTTATTATTGGGGCAAGAGTTTTTTCTTGTTCATTTTGTTTTATTCTTTCACAAGTTTCATCAAAAACTGATGGTAAAACTTCTTTTAAAAGATTTGCTCCAAGGATACTCATTTTTTTACTAACAACATCATATGTATCATTGATATCAAGTTTAAATGAAGATTTTTTTATTATATCCCCACTATCCATACCTTTATCTGTATACATTATTGTTACTCCTATTTCATTTTCTCCATTTATAATTGCATGGTGAATTGGAGCTCCACCTCTATATTTGGGCAAAAGTGAAGCATGAACGTTTATAGTATTATATTTTGGTGCATATATTAACTCTTCGGGTATTATTTGGCCATATGCACACGTTATTATAATATCTGGTTTTATATCTATGATACTTTGATAATCATCTTTTATTCTTGTGGGTGTTAATACAGGTATATTATTTTCTAAAGCAACACTTTTTACTGGACATGGTGTTAAAATTCTTTTTCTTCCAACTTCTTTGTCTGGTTGTGTTACTACTCCTATTACAGTTGTTTCTTTTATTAGCATTTCTAAAATAGGAACACTATACTCTGGAGTCCCCATAAATACTACCTTTTTATCTTTCATAAAACACTTCCTATCTTGAAGATTTACCTTTTTTATTTAATTCTACATTTAATGTTTCTATTAATGCATTTTTTCTATGTTCTATTTCTCCTTTTAATAGTTCTAGTTTTTTTAAATTAAGCTCATATTCTTTTTCTTCCATATACTTTTTATATTTATTAATAAGGAGATTTTTGAATCTTTCTATTTCATCAAGTATTAACATATATCCAGAATCATCGTCATCATCTGATACTATTGATATCATTTTTATAATTCTATCAAATGTTTTTGTACATTTTTTTGTAATAAGTTTTTCAATTAAACTAGGATTAATTAAAATCATTTCATCAACGTTTATCATATCTTCAAAAGTAACATTGTTTTTTGGTTTTACACTAAATCCTTTTAATTTTTCATACTCCATATAAGTAATAACATCGGTTTTTGCATCTTTTTTTATGACAAATTTTTTTTCAGATTTCATCAAAACACCACCTTAATTATTGTTTTCTTTTTCTTGCTTTTCTCTTGTTATTTTTTGCCTTTCTAATTGCCTATATTCTTCGATTTTAGCATGGTTACCACTTAATAATACATCTGGTACTTTCATGCCCTTAAAGTCTCGTGGCTTTGTATAAACTGGATAATCTAATAGTTCATCATCAAATGATTCACTTTCTAATGATTCACTACTTATTACACCAGGTATTAATCTAATTACTGCATCGCTTATCATCATAGAAGGTAGTTCTCCGCCAGTTAAAACGAAATCTCCAATTGATATTTCTTCATCTACTAATTCTTTTATTCTGTAATCAAATCCTTCATAATGACCACATATTAAAATAATATGTTTTTTTACTGATAATTCTTTAGCTTTCTTTTGATTAAATGTTTTGCCACTTGGAGTTAGAAGTATAATATGAGAATCTTCTGTTTTTATTTTTTCTAACGCATTATAGATAGGTTCTATTTGAAGAACCATACCTGCTCCTCCTCCGAAAGGTGTATCGTCTACTTTGCCATGTGGATCAGTTGTATAGTCTCTAAAGTTAATTATATTTATCTTTACTTGTTCTTTTTCAATTGCTCTTTTTATTATTGATTCTGTTAAAAAACCATCAAACATTTCTGGAAAGAGTGTAAGTATATCAATTTGCATCAATCAATCCCTCCACTTCTTTAAAAACTATTTTGTCGTTTATCACTACTCTATCTATAAACTTTTCATTAACAGGTATAAGTATTTCTTTATCATTTTTTATATAAAACACATAATTATTATTGCCACAGTTCACTATATCTTGTATTTTCCCTAACACTTTTTCTTTATAATAGGCAGTTAATCCTATATAATCTTCAAATAAAAACTCATTTTCTTTTAATTTAAGGCTTTGTCTTGTAATATATATTTCTTTATTTCTAAAATTTTCTACTAAATTTATATCTTCATAATCTTTAAAAGTTAATAAATATGTCCCATTGTGAAATCTATATTTTGAAAGTTTAACTTCTTCTTTTTGATCTCCTAGAAAGAAAGAGAAATCTGGCTTTAGAACTTTTTCAATATACAAAAAAGAACTTTTTAATTTTAGTTCACCTTTTAATCCATGTGTGCTAGTTATTCTTCCTATATCTATATATTCCACATAAAACACCTCAAATCTGTATTTATTATAACACGTAAATACTTATTATTACAACAAAAAGAAAAGACCATAAAGGTCTTATGCATAGTTTCTTCTTAATAATATACCTGATCCTAAAACGATAGATAGAGGTACTAAATAAATAGCATAGTCATCAAGCCCAGTTTCAGGATTAGAAGTAGTTTTTGCATCTTCTTGTTCAATTACACTTTGAGTATTACTAGCATATTCACTTGCATCGTTTGTATTATAAACAATGTCTCCCAATGTAGCATCACTTGTAGTTTCTAAAATAACTCTACTCGCATAGATTGTTTGATTTTTAACTGCTGCAACTGCTAAAACATAACCATGATGTTTTCCTACTTCATAATTAATACCTGTTGGTTTGATTTGTTTATCAGTACTTTCTGTCCAACCATTTAAATCAGCTGTTGTGTTTAATGTTGGGATTAAACTATTAAATGCTTCTTCATAATCAGCAACTCTTGATTGAGCTTCTACATATTCATCAGTACTTTCATCGCCATTATCAACAATATATTTAGAACTAACGTATGTAGCAAAATCGCTATCATCAATTGCTTGTAATTTATAGTAAAATTTATATGAGCCGTCAGCAATTTGAACTATTTCTGCATCTGTTCCTCCAATGACATTGGTAAGACTAGCAACACTACTTAAATCCAATTCTTCAGCATTAACAACACTTATAAAACAAAAACCAAATACCACCACTAATAATAATGAACTTATCTTTTTTATCATATTATCACTTCCTTATGATACAAATATACATAATAAGTTTGTTATTGTAAATAGTTTTTCATATTATTTTCAATATTTTACACATTAGTGCGTAAAGTGTTTGATAGCGGTATTTTTATTGTCGCTTTTGTATATTTACCAATTACCGAATCATACTTAATTTTCCCTTTATGTAAACTAATTATTTCTTTAGAGAGTGCTACCCCTATTCCGCATCCCTTTTCTTTTGATGAATAGAATAACTCAGACATTTTTTCTAGTTCTTCTTCGCTCATTCCACATCCATTGTCTTTAATACATATAATTGCATACTTTTTTGAGGTTGTTAGATTTATATCAATTTTCCCTTTACTTTTTATTGCTTCAATACTATTTTTTAAAATATTTATTAACACTTGTTTCAATCTAAAATAATCACCATTTATATATATTTCGTCAGTTTCTTTATAAATTATTTCAATATTGTTGTTTTTAAAAAGCGATGACATGCTTTTAATAGTATCTGTTATTAAATAATCTAAGTCCATTATGTCTGTATTTATTTTTATTTTAGTATACTCACTAAAATTATCCATGATATCAAGAGTTCTATTAAGTTCACTTTGAATTATTAAATTATACTTTTTTACTTTTTCTACATCACTATAGTCCATCATCTGAAGATATCCTTTACATACTGCTATTGGGTTTTTTATTTCATGTGTTATTTTAAAAAGCGAATTTTTTAATTCTTTTTCTTTTTCCAACTCTTTTAGCGACTGATTTAAAGTTACTGTTTTATCTATCATATCAATTATATTTATTACAATAATACCAATTAAATAAAAGATTACGAGACATATAAATATTTCTATTAACGTTAAAAATTTAGTATGTTTCAAAATGTAGTATTCATATATCGTTAAAAAAATTCCCTTTATTGATACAAACGTTATAAGAATGGTGCTAGCTGATATTCCTTTTTTATATAACAAAACAAATATAATTAAATATATCAGGTATTCTCCAATTAAAAATATTGGGTTTAATCCTACATATATATTAAAAACAATTAAAGCAATTACTATTATAGTAGATGCAGTTTTTCTATTATGTAATATTGATATTATAAATGGCATGTTGACTAACAATACCATATATGCATTATTTGTATTACAATATTTAACAAGTAAAAACAAACTCGTTAAATTTGCAATATCTATTAACAGTTCATTATTTACTTTATTATTATTCATAATATTTGCTTTAATAATCAAAATACAAATAATAGGAAATAACACCAAAATAGTATCTAATATTAAAATATCAAAAAAAGACATAATATCACCTGTATTAATAATACAAGTAACTTATGTCATATTTTGTCGAAATTTGTATAAATTTATTTAATTTCGTCGATATATTTTTTTAATTGTTTAGAATTCGGCCCTAAAATAATCTTTAACTGGTTATCCATCTCTACTATTCCTTTAGCACCAAGATCTACTATTGCATCTTTATCAACTTTAGAAATATCTTGAAGCGTAACAATAAATCTAGATAAATTAACTTCTGTATTTATAATATTATCTTTTCCTCCGAGAAGTTCTACTAATTTATTCATGTCTAGCTTTACATCTTTTTTATTTATTTTTATTACTGCTAATAAGAGAATAACAAATATTATAAAAATTATTAAGTACTGATATGTCATATAATCACCTATAACAATTATACAATAAATTCGCAAAAAGTAAAACTTTTTTTCATACTATTTAGTATATAGGTATTAGTGCTGCACCAAAAGACTTAACACGAATATCTTATATTAGAAAGAAAAAAGGGGTGGATTATATATGAACAACAACACAAATAACTCTTGTTGTATCAATGATATTTTAAGGGTTATTAATGTACTTCAAAACCAAGCAGAAAAAATCGATGATATTCCAAATACATGTGATAGACCTTTTTTAGGGTTAGTCAATAATTCCAACGCATTTGTTTTTAATACTAGACCTATTACGTTATACACATCAAATAATACACTATTTGAAGCGCCATATAGTTTGAATGGTACAAGTGGAACCTCTACTGTATTTAGGGTTGAGAGAGTTACTGATAGTACTGCTACTCTTAGAGTTTTAGCACCAAATCCTGATACTACTAGTACTTTTCCTTATGTATCAACTAATTCATTTATCATAGTTAACAGTTCATGTGTATGTGCAATTAGGTGTTTGCCAGATACATTTGTAGACTGTGTATAGAAAGGAGGATAAATATGTGTTCAAATCAAACTTGCGAAGATTTAAGAGATGTCCTATGCACTATAGTTAAAATACAAAAACAAGGACAATGTTTTGATGAAGGTATTACTTCTTGTGATAGACCATTTTTGGGTATCAACAACAACAGTTTATACAATACTAGACCTATTACTCTTTACACTTGCCCTACTAACACATTATGGACAATGCCTTATACTTTAAATGGTACTGAATTGACATCTACTGTATTTAGAGTTGAAGCTGTAGAAGGCTGCTGCGCTACATTTAGAGTCTTAGCACCTGGTACTGAGGAAGGTACTTTTGTAACAACTGATTCGTTCTTTACTATTAATTTGAATTGCGTTGGTGCTATTCAGTGTTTAAATGATACGTATATTGCATGTATGTAAAAAGTAGACAATGTCTACTTTTATTTTTTTTCATAAATTTTTTTAATGTCATCTACATTTATAGAATCATTATCTAAAGTAATTAATCTATTGCCTAGTTTACCTGCTATTCTAGTATCATATGTTTTATCTTTTGTTACTATCACTACTTTTTTATTAAAAACATAAGAACCGCTATTAGATATATTGTTTAGAAAACCCATTACATCTGATGTTTCTTTTTCTTCTTCACTTTTGTTATTTATTTCAAGTGGATTTTCTAAATAAGAATAATAAGCTTTTTTATTATTATCTACAAAATTCATGTTTGGTTTAAAAATCTCTGGCTTTTTTCCCATATGTCCTCCTTATCATTATATTTTATGATAAATGCATTAAAAAATGTTAAAAAGCTATACTAATAGTATGAAATCAAATAAGTCATTTATATATATATTAATTATTTTTTTTATAATAAGTATTAATTCAATATATAGCTTTACACCTTTTTTAACTAAAGATACATATAGTTTGGTTTTAAGACAAAGTATTTTTTATTTAATTGGAATAGTTTTTATAATTATTATGTTAAGAATCAAGCCTAAATTACTATTAGAACTTTCCTTTTATATATATATTATTAATATTATATTGTTAGTATTAGTACTTTTAATAGGAACTGAAGTAAATGGTACAAAGGCATGGTTTAGCATTCCTATAATAGGTACTTTTCAGCCAAGTGAATTTATGAAGATAGGATTAATTCTTTTTTTAGCACGAGTAATAGAAGGTCAAAAAGTCATGGGTTGGAAAGATGAACTGTTTCTTATAATTAAAGTATTTATTATTACAATTATACCATCAGTTATAACATTTTTAGAACCAGACACTGGTGCCGTTTTAATATATTTTATAATAGCTTTTGCTATGATTTTTGTATCTAAAATTAGAATTAGGTGGTTTGTTACTTTATTTAGTTTTATTGGACTATCAGTATCTACTGTTTTTTATTTATATATAATGAAAACTGACTTATTTATAAATATATTTGGATCTAATATGTTTTATAGATTTGATAGAATATTTGATTGGCAAAATTCTTCTGGAATGCAACTTGAAAATTCTATTATTTCTATAGGATCAAGTGGATATTTTGGGAAAGGAATAAGCAATATATTGCTTTATTTTCCTGAAGGACATACAGATTTTGTTTTTGCTTCTTTTGCTTCGATATATGGTTTAACCGGCATGATAATTCTCATAGTAACAATAATCTGGTTTGATATAACAATTATTAATACAACTACAAAAACATCAATATATAAATATATTATTACGGGTATTATTGGTTCTCTGTTATATCAACAAATTCAAAACATTTCCATGACTATAGGGCTATTACCTATAACAGGAATAACCCTACCATTTATATCTTATGGCGGTAGTAGTCTAATTTCTTACATGATTTTACTTGGAATAATTATGTCTATAAGGAATAAAAGTGTAGAACAATAGTAATTATTCAATAAATTTCATAATTGTATCAAAGCTCATAGTTTGGGTTTTCTTCAGCACTGGAATCTTTTTGTCCTATACTGACCAATATTGGATAGTCGCACTCTTTTATTTTTCTTTAAAACTTTACTATATGATAAAAAGAACTATGAAATCTTTCATAGTTCTTCAATTGGTACAATGTCTTTGTTTTCTTTAGAAATTTTCCTTATTGTTATAATTGACGTAATATACAAAATTATCACAAAAATCATAAACACTATAAAAAACCAAGTTTTATTCGCAAGTAAGCAAAAATTATATGTAGTGTGTAATAACGCTGGAATTAATATAGCATAAAACATATATACTCTGCTTAATGCTTTATCTTTATCCTCGTATATTTTTGCTAATCCTAAAAACGAGCCCATAAAAACTCCAAAGCAAGCATGTCCTGGTATGGAAAATATAGCCCTATAAAATCCTAATGATAAACTGCTTGGTATAAGATAAAAAATGTTTTCAATACAGGCAAATCCAAGCGCTACAAAAACTGAGTATACAATAATATCATATTGTTGGTCAAAGTTTTTGCTATTATATGCAAATAGTCTAATCATCAGCCATTTTGAAAATTCTTCTATAAATGCGATTTCTAAAAAAACAATGCTGAACAGCTTATAGAAACTAATATTAGTATAATCATCTGGAATAAAAAAGTCTGGGATTACTATTGAGACAAAAATATCTATTCCTATGACTAGGGCGGCCGCAAGAAAGCCAGAGATGAATAATCCCATCAACAATGATTTAGGCTCTTTAACATTGTCTTTACTGTATACAAATAAAGCTAATAATATTACTGGAATAATTGAAATTAAGATTATTAAAGACATGTTTTCACCACCTAAACTTTTATTTTAATTCATCAACATCTGGCATATCTTTGCCATTTTCTCTTATATAATTATAGTGTTTTTCTAATTGTTTTTCACAATAACTAACTATTTCTTTTCTTTTTTCTTTCGATATTTCTACATATTTAATTGCATTTAACACGATATGATATCTATCTATTTCGTTTTGAACTCTCATGTCAAACGGAGTTGTTATAGTACCTTCTTCTTTGTATCCATGTACGTGTAAATTTTTATTTTTTCTTTTATATGTAAGCATATGAATCAATGTTGGATATCCATGAAACGCAAAAATTATTGGTTTATTTTTAGTAAATAAAGCATCATACTCTTTGTCTGACATTCCATGCGGATGTTCTGATTCAGATTGTAATTTCATTAAATCTATTACATTTATCACTCTAACTTTTATGTTTGAAAATTTATCTATAATATTCTTTGCAGCGACTATTTCTATTGTTGGAGTATCTCCGGCAGATACTAATATAAGGTCAGGATTATCACATTTATCGCTTATAAAATCTAGTTCTCCAATTCCTTTGCTACAATGTCTTATAGCATCATCCATATTAAGCCATTGCATTCTTTCGTGTTTAGAAGCTATTATTACATTGATATAATTTTTAGTCTTTACACAGTGATCAAATGTTGATAAAAGTGTGTTGCTATCAATTGGTAAATATATTCTAGAAATTGAAGCTTTTTTTGTAGCAACATGATTTAGAAATCCTGGATCTTGATGCGTAAATCCATTATGATCTTGTTGCCAAATATGAGAACTTAGTAAATAGTTTAGTGATGCAATATCTTCTCTCCATGGAATATCTTTACAAATTTTTAACCATTTGGCATGTTGACTGGTCATAGAATCTATTATTCTTATAAATGCTTCATATGAATGCATAAAACCATGTCTACCTGTTAATAAATATCCTTCAAGCAGGCCTTCGCAAACATGCTCTGATAGAATTGAATCTATAACTGCACCATTTTTAGATAGATATTCATCATCTTTTTTCGTGTTATAGTTCCACTTTCTGTTAGTGACTTCAAAAACTTTGTTAAGACGATTAGATGCTAATTCATCAGGACCAAATATTCTAAAATTGTTGTTTTCTTTTATCAAGTCTCTAATGTATCCTCCTAGAACACCCATATCGCTTGCATATGTTTTTCCTGGTGTTACTTCAATAGCATAATTTTTAAAATCTGGTGTTTTTAATTCTTTTAATAGCAGTCCACCATTTGCATATTTACTAGCACTCATCCTTTTTTCATATTTTGGAAGTGTCTTTCTTATTTCTGGTAAAAGAACTCCTTTTTCATCAAAAAGTGTTTCTGGCTTATAACTTTTTAACCATTTTTCAAGTAGTTTTAAATCTTCGTTATTTTCAATAGCAAATGGTACTTGATGAGCTCTAAATGATCCTTCAATTTTTTTATCATGTACTTTTTTAGGACATCCCCATCCTTTTGGACTTCTTAGTACTATCATCGGAAAAGCTTTAGATTTTCCTTTTTTTAATCTATTTATATCCGAACATACTTTTTCTAGAGATACAGACATAGCTTCATGCATAGCGCGAGGTTCGTGTCCTGATACTATATATGGTTTATATCCTAAACTTTTAAAATATGCTTTGATATCTTTATCGCTCATTCTACCAAATATCGTAGGATTAGCTATTTTATATCCATTTAGGTGAAGTATTGGTAAAACTACACCATCGGTTTTAGGATTAATTATTTTATTTATATTCCAAGAGGCTGCAAGAGGACCAGTTTCTGCCTCTCCATCACCAATAACACAGGCTGCAATTAAATTTGGATTGTCAAGCACTGCTCCATAAGCATGGGCAAGACTATATCCTAGCTCTCCACCTTCATTAATTGATCCTGGTACATCTGGCGCAACATGTGATGAAACACCACCAGGATAGCTAAATTGTTTGCATAATTTAGTGAGCCCTTCTTCATCTTGAGTTATTTCTGGATAGAAATTTGAATATACTTCTTCGAGATAAGAATTTGCTATCATAGCTTGTCCACCATGACCTGGGCCCGATATATATATCATGTTTAAATTGTATTTTTTTATTATTCTATTTAAATGGGCATAGATAAAATTTTGTCCTGGAGCTGTACCCCAGTGGCCTATAAGTTTACTTTTAACATCTGACATTGAAAGTGGTCTTTTTAATAAAACATTATCTTTCAAGTATATTTGACATATTGATAAGTAATTAGTTGCTGCCCAATAGCGATTAATGTTTATTATTTCTTTATCGCTTAAAACTTTCCCCATTTTTATCACCCTATTATAATTAATTATAACTTATAATAAGTTTTTTAACAATAATTTTAATTAAAAAAATACCTGTTTTCTCTTATTTAACAGGCATTAAAAAATGAACCATTATTACCAAAAATTGCCAATGTATAGTTACGTAAAATATCTTTATTATTTCATGAAGTTATCTTCATATGTCACAATATCATAAAATTTTTTTTATGACAAACATTATACTTCTTTAAATGCATGTTGTTCTATAGAATACAAATATGTATTAACTTTTTTGTTTGTCTTATTTTCAATGTAATTTTTATAACCTTTTAATTGTTTTAAATAAGCTGGATCATCTATATTAGAAAGCTTATAATCTATTATATCAACATGATCTTTGTAAACTAACATTAAATCTATAATGCCATGATAGTTAGTTTCTTGTTCTACATATATAAATTCATATTCTTTATATATGCTTGCTTGTTGTATGTTTTTTAATAGGTCTTGTTCTAAAAATTTTTTTATGTAATCTCCATATTTTATGTTAAAGTTTGGGTTTTTAAAATCTGTTAGTTCAAAAGCATAATGCATTTCATTACCTTTATTTATAACAAATAGTTCTTCTTTTGTTAAGAGTTTATTGTTTATTTTTGAGAATCTATTTCTATCTTCTTCTTGATAATCTATTGTTATATTTTTTATTGGTAATGGTTTTGTTTTTTCAATATTTATTTCTATATCTTTAAGCATTTGATAGTTTTTTGTTACAAATGATAAATCTTCAATAGTTTTTATGTTTGTATCAAAATCATCTTTTATAGTATTTACTATGTCTAAAAATGATCTATATTTTAATCTTGTTTTTTTATTTACTATTTCTTCATTATTATAAACGTCACTGTTTAATGGCCCTACAAAAATCATCTTTTCTTTAGCACGTGTTACTGCCACATATAAAAGTCTTATTTTTTCTGATATTTCTTCTTTTAAATATATATCTTTAGCTAGTTGTTTTTGAGGTAATACTCCTATTCCATTACTATAGTATGGAGTAATTATTCCATATTTTTCATCATACATAAATCTATCATTAAAATCACTTATGTTGAACTTTTTATAAAGTCCACTATAGTAGCATATAGGAAACTCTAATCCTTTAGATTTGTGAATATTCATCATTTTTACACTACCTTCTTGTTTATTGTTTTGCTTATATTTTATGTCTAAATCAGTTGTTGTCATTTTTTCTAAGTAATCTATTAGATCATAAGGAGTGTATCCTAAGGTTTCTAATGAAGAAATAAGTTTTTGTAGGTAAATAGTTCTAATAATTATTCCTTCAATACCATTTGTTTTGATTATTTTTTGATATATTTGATACTTTGCTATTATATCATTGATAAACTGTTTAGTACTTATATTATCTAGGTTCTTAGCTATATCGTTTGATATTTCATATATGTCAGTTTTATAAAAGTCGTTATTATTAAATATATTAAATATATAATTATCATCATATTCAAATAAATAACTTCTTGCAAGTGAGGTAAACAGATATCTAAATTCTTTATCATATTCTTTTTGTTTTATTTTTATAATTAGTTTTATTATGTTTTTAATAATTAATATGTCATAAGATGTAGTTAATTTTTCATCTTTATAAATGGAGAGTGGTATGTTTTCGTATTCAAATACTTTTTTATATAAATCAAATGATGTACTTCTATCCATAATTATACAAAAATCATCATATTTAGCTTTTCTCAGTTTTTTTGTTTCTTTATCAAGTACTTTATAATTACTACTTATTTTTTCTTTTATATCTTTTGCAATAATAAATGCTTCAACTTCTTCATTAGAGAAGTGTGTCGCTTTACTATCATAATTATAGATTTCTATATTATTTGAAATGCTTTCATCATTTTCTTCTTCATATGTTTTGTTACCGAAAATCATTCTATGACTTTGTTTATACTCTGCTCCTCCAAGGAAACTATCCATTATTTTCTCAAATATTTTATTGATATCCGAAAGAACTTCTTCTCTTGATCTAAAGTTTTTTGTTAAATCTATTTTAAAACCTTGTTCATTATTACTATATGTATCATACTTGTTTTTAAATATTTTAGGATTGGCATTTCTAAATCTATAAATTGATTGTTTTATGTCTCCAACCATATACACGTTATTATTTTGTATTTCATTTATGAATATTTCTTGAAGATCATTTGTATCTTGATATTCATCGACCATTATTTCGTTATAATAATGCTTTATCTCATCTCTTATTTCACTATTTTCTTTTACTATTTTAATAGCCATTTTAGAAATATCTATAAACTCATAACTGTTGTTTTTATCTTTATATTCTTTTATTTGTTTATCTAATTCTTTTATTATATAAATAATTGCTTTTATATAATTTTTAGTACTTTTGTAAATCTTTTTTATACTCTCTATGTTTTCATAAATAGTTAACTCTTTTAGATTGTCAATTAATTCTTTCAACTCTTTTTTGGTTTCTTTAGCTTCTACTTTTCTAGGAAGAGTTATGTTTAAATTACTCTTTATTTCTTTATAAGTACTACTATTTATTAAAGGTAGCAATTCTTGTTCGTATTCACTTCTTACTTTTTCTTCTTCATGTCTTTGTGCTTCATTATATAAATCTTCTATTTCATCTTTTATAGATATTATTTTTGATAAGTATTCATTTGTTAAGTTTTCTATATAATTATCGTTATAGAAACTTTCTATGTAACTATCAAGATACTCTTCTTTATTTATTTTTAAGTCAAGTTTATTACTTATTTTTAAAACCAATTCTTTAATATCTTTATCATCTTTTGTACAAAAGTCTCCGATTAGTTTTAAAAACAATTCATCTTCTTTTTTATAAAGATTTTCAAATATATCTTCTATTATTTCTCTTTTCTTTATTTCAATAATTGAACTATCTATGATAGATATATCTTTTGATACATTTAGTATATAATGGTATTTTTTTAATATGGAAAGCGCAAAACTATCAAATGTTGTTATATATGCACTATCTATAAAGTCTAGTTGTTCTTTTAGAGATGGTTCATCTTTTATAGCAGTTCTAATTCTATCTTTCATCTCTCCTGCTGCTTCATTAGTAAAGGTTAATATAAGCAATTTATTAATGTCTACGCCGTCCTTTAATTTTCTAATTACTCTGGCTGTTAATACTGCAGTTTTTCCTGACCCTGCTCCTGCGGATACTATAATATTTGTCTTATCTTTATTAATTGCTATAGCTTGTTCTTCAGTCCATTTAGGCATTTTGATCACCTCCAAGGAATGATAAATCTTTATCAGGTGAGATATTTACTTCATCTTTTTTTGTCATAAAACAAATATCTTTATAATCACAGTAAAGACAACCTAGGTTTTTATCATTATCTACTTTTGGATTTATATCAAATTTAGCATTACAAATTGAATCTATTGATTCTTTTATTTTTTGATTAGTTATTTTTATTAAATTATTTATTTCTTCATCATCTAGTACTTTTGAATGTGATGAAAAGTCTCCATCTTTTTTTAATTTCATAGATTTTATCATAGTACTTTCTACATAAGTATTATCAACTTTTTTTAATATATCTTTATCTCTATTTGAATATCCATTTAACAAAAGATTATCGTTTTTTTGTTTTTCTGTATCTTTATCTATACTTATAACAGGTTTTCCTGTAAGTACCTTTTGTAAATAAAAGCCTCCGATTTTAATAGTTTCTAACTCTTTTATATTACTTGCTAAATATAAATATACAGGGAGTTGCATAGAAAGACCATATGGCACATATTTCAAATCTATATCAGTATTACCTGTTTTATAGTCTATTATTGCTACTATAGTTTGATTATTTTCTTTTTCATACATAATTTTGTCAATAAAGCCTTTGAAAGTTACTGTTACTTTTCCTTGTTTTATTACTTCTACTCTTTTTTCAAATAAAATATTTTTTAAATCTGTTTTTTTTAAATTATCTTTTATTGCAATAAGAACAAATTCTATATCAGGCGTAATATTTTTTATAAAAAACCTTTCTTTGTATGATAAATCTTTTCTTTTTTCTTTTAGAAAAGAATCTACTAAAGAGGATACTTCTATTTCTTCTTTTAATCCTTTTTCTAAGACATAGTGAAATAAGCTTCCTATATAGGCTGCGAAGTTATCTTCAAAAATATTAAGTTTTAAGACATTTGATAAATAGTATTTAAATGAACATTTGTAGTAATCATTCATACTTGAATAAGATAGATTAAAACCATCTTTTATGAAGTCTAAATAGTTTTTTTCATCAATGCCTTTGAATCTATTATCATACTTATTATATGGTATTTCTAAACTTGAGTTATATATTTTGAGTTTTTCGGGAAGGCTTCCATATAGAATAAAATTATCAAAAAGTTTACCTAGTTCTAGACTTGAATAATCTTTTGAATATAATACATCTTCTTTGTAATTTTTTATTACTTCAAGATTCAGATCTTTAACTAAATTTGATGGGAAAAATGTTCCAAATGGAGTACTGTTTTTATAAGATATTGTTAGATTGTTAATATTTAATATATTTTTTATTGTTATCTCTTTTTCAATCTTATTCTTTTCTAAAGTAGTATTTAATAGTAAATCTTTTTTTAAGTTATCAGTAATATAATCTTCGTCTTTATACTGGATAGGAATACTATTTTGATTAAATCCTAGCATAAATACATACTCATCATTTATTGGATAGTTTTGATAGTCTATTACTTTTATTAAATTATTGTACTCTTTTTGTTTAATTTTTTTATGTTTAAACTCTGTACTAATCATTTCATTTATAGTTTTGTTATTATCAAAAGATATATATTTATTAGCAATTTTTACTATTTGATTTAATATTTCACTATTCTGATATTTTTCATTTAATATTTCTATTCTTTTATCTATAGGTTCATCTATAGATAAAAAATCTTGCGCAATTTGATTTGATATAAGATTATTCTCGTTTATATCAGTTTTTATTTCATATAAAGGAAAGATAAAATCTATGATGTTTTTATAGTCATCATCTATATTAGTAATTTTTATTTTGTCTGGGTTAATACCTTGTTCAATTAGTTTTAGTATTTGAGTGGCTACAAATGATACTTCATCAAAAATAGTATCAAATTCATATACTTTCGGAGTATATTCTTTATAATCTTTATCTATAATTAATACATCGTTAGTTTCTTTTAACTTTTCAATTGTATTTTGTTCAAATTTAGTAAAATAGTTATAATTGTAAAAAACTATTCTTTTGTTTTTTAAATAGTTTAAAAAAAGTTCATCTTTTATGAGGAGTTTTTCTTTTAATAGCTCTTCTTTGATTTGTACTAGTTTGTCTAGTTTTTGATTGTTATATTTTTTGTTTTCTACAAATAACAGATTATCTAAGTACACTTTTGCTATGCTTTCATTGATTTTATACTTATTTATTAGATAATAAATAGTTTTTTCATCATAAGAAAAATAATACTTTGAAAGCAATTCTTTTTGTGTCATAAATTTAATATTTATAAGTTCTTTTTTTTCGTTTAGTTTTCTTAGTATTTCTAATTTATATACATTTTCTGTTATAACTAAGTCATTATCTTGTAATGTTGTAATTATGTCATTATTCATAAAGTATCACCTTTAATTATTATAACATTATTTTATAAACTAAAAAAGCACCCAAAAACCTTGAGTGCTTTATAAGACAATTTATATTAACTATTTGTTAGAATAACCGCTTAATCCTGACATACCTCTTTCAACTAGACGTTTTGTGATTTCTCCACCAACAGATCCGTTTTGTCTTGAAGTAGTGTCTGGTCCTAGAGTTACACCAAATTCTTTAGCTATTTCATATTTCATGTTATCGATAGCTTGTCTAGCTCCAGGAACAACTAATCTATTACTCTTACTATTGTTATTTCCTTGATTCATTTTTTTCACCTCCTATACATTTATAGAATGTGAAAAAAATTCCATTTTAATACATAAATTGACATGGTAATTTATACCTGTATATTTTTTTAATTTTTAACTATACTAATTATAAAATACTAGAGAACTCATCTTCATTTGTAATTGTTATGGTTTCAGTATTTTTTATTGCTTCTTTAATTAATTCTTCATAAGCTATTTTGCTTTCGTATTCAATGCATTTTTCTATTTTAGGATTAATTACTGGATGTTTTGGAACAAAGATTGTACAGCAATCTTCATATGGCAGAATACTTGTATTATAAGTATTTATTTTTTTAGCAATATCAATTATTTCTAGTTTGTCAAAACAAGCTACTGGTCTTATTACTGGTATTTTAACAACTTCATTTATTGCATTCATACTAGTAAGTGTTTGACTTGCAACTTGTCCAATAGATTCACCATTTACTAATATTAAATTTTTATTTTTTCTTGCTATTTCTTCACTTATTCTGTACATCATTCTTCTTAAAATTGTTATCATATAAGTTCCATCTATTTTTTGATATATTTCTTCTTGTAATTTAGTAATTGGTACAATATGTAGTTTAATACTTCCAGAAAACTTTGATAGTTTTTTTGCTAATGTTATAACTTTTTCTCTAGCATCTAGACTTGTATGGGGAAGAGCTTCAAAATAAATAGCATCAATTTTTACACCGCGTTTTATTGCAAGATAACCTGCTACTGGTGAATCTATTCCACCTGAAAGCATTAAAAGTCCTTTACCTGCAACAGCAACAGGATAACCACCAAGTCCTTTATATTCTTTAAAATAAAAATATGTGTAATCTTTGTTAAGTTCTATTTTTATATATGTTTCAGGGTTATGTATATCAACATAAATATCACTACAATGTTTTAGGATATAACCTGCCACTATTTTGTTAAAATCCATACTAGTAGTCGGAAGTGTTTTATCTCTTCTTTTGGTTTCAACTTTAAATGTTTTATAGTTTTCTTTTTTAAACTGTTTTAATACTTCTTTGCATATTAGATCTTTATCTGTTTCAACTTTATATACTATTGCATAAGCATGAATACCAAATGTTGTTTTTAAAACTTTTAATATATCTTTTTCATTTTCTTTGTTGTATTCAATATACATTCTAGAGTGTTCTTTTATAATGTTTACTTCATATTTTTTTAATTTATCTTTTAGGTTGTTATATAGTAAATTTATAAACTCTTTTCTATTATCACCCTTAGTAGTAAGTTCCCCATATTTTATTAAAATTATACTATTCATAAATCCAACTCCTTTTTTAAAAAAATAAGCATTTAGCTTATTTTTTTTCATTTTCTTTCATTAGTAAATCTAAAACTTTTTTAACTTCAAGTTCATATTTAAGCATTTCAAGTCCACCATACATGTTTAAGAATTCTTCTTTTTCAACATTGTATTTTTTAGATAGTTCATCAGCTTCTTTGTCTGCTTCTTTGTCAGTTACTTTGATTTTTTCTAATTCTTTAACTTTTTCTAAGATGATTCTATAAAGAACATGTTTTTCAGCTTCTGGTTTCATTTGATTATGTAAATCTTCTTCAGTAGACTTTGTCATTTCATAGAATACTTCTAAAGAGATACCTTGCATTTTGATTTGATCTTCAAAATTGTGCATCATGTGATGGATTTCATCATGTACTAATTCTTCAGGAATATCTACTTTTGTATTTTCTGCAATTTTGGCAAGAATTTCATCTACAAATTTATCTTCTACTTCTCTTTCTTTGCCTGCTTCAATATTCTTTTTGATTTCTTCTTTTAAAGTTTTTTCATCGTTTACTCCTTCAAGTCCTAAGTCTTCAAAGAATTCATCATCTAATTCACGAGCTTGTTTTTCTTTAATTTCGTGAACTTTTACTTTAAATGTTACTTCTTTTCCTTTTAAATCTTCAGCATGATAATCTTCAGGGAAAGTAACTTTTATATCTTTTTCTTCGCCTTTTTCCATACCGATTACTTGATCTTCAAATCCTGGAATAAATGTATTTGATCCTATTTCTAGTGAATAGTTTTCACCTTTTCCACCCTCAAATGGAACTCCATCTTTAAATCCTTCGAAATCGATTATTGCAACATTTCCAGATTCTACTTTACCTTCGTCTTTAACTGCAAGTTCAGTAAATCTTTCAAGTAAATGTCCCATTTCATGTTCTATTTCTTCAGCTGTTACTTTTACTTTTTCTTTTTTAATATTTAAACCTTTGTATTTAGATATTTCTACAGTTGGCATAGTAGTGATTGTAAATAAAAATTCTACTCCATCTTCTCCGATTGATTTAATATCAACTTTTGGATCAATGATTGGCTTATAGTTTTTCATTACTTCATCATATGCTTCAGGTAATAGTATATCAAGTGCATCCATATATAAACTTTCTTTTCCTTGTTTTTTAAAGTATACATCTTTTGGTACTTTACCTTGTCTAAATCCATCCATTTTTATACTAGATTTTTTCTTTTCAAATGCTTTATCGATTGCTTCTTCAAATCTTTTTTTATCAATTTTAACTGTTTCTTCAAAAACGTTATCTTTTTTCATATTATCTCTCCTTCACGTGTATATTATATACTATTTTATATATTAAAACAAGAAGAAAATAATGCAAAAAAAAAGAAATAGAACCTTACTATTTCTTTCTGATTAAATATAATGTTAAATAATATAAAAATGAACAAAAAGCCAGTATTAATGACCAACTTAATATCTCATATACTATTCCTGTGGTATAGTTTTTAAAAATTGAAAATAAAGATGTAGGAATATATCTATCTACAAAATTATTAAGATCTATAATACTTAGTTTATCTCCAATATGATGAATTAATCTAAAGAATATTTCTAAAATTCCCAACGTATAAACTAAAAACTTTACATCTCTTCGCCATATAATTACTACTGCTACTATTACTAATATTACTATTAAATCCATATTAATCCTCCTTATTAAAATAATGATTTAAAAAATAAGCAATTCCATCTTCATCATTTGACTTTGTAACAAAGTCTGCTTTTTCTTTTATAGGTTCTACTGAGTTCTCCATAGCAATTTTTATACCACTTTTTTCAAACATATCTATATCATTATAATAGTCCCCAATACATAAACTGTCTTCTTTTTTTATATTTAAATATTTTAATAAATAAGTTATACCTGTTCCTTTTGATACATTACTATTATTTACATCTATACTGTAATAATTAGAAAGTATATTTTCATGATAACTTGATGATGAGCTAGTTATAAACATTTTCTTACTTGAAGCATACTTTTTAGCATTGTCTATTTTTTGATATTCGTTTGACATAAGAAGAACCTGAGAAATGTTATAATCTTTACATTCCGATATATCATTTAAAAGTGTATATTTTTTTCCTTTTTTCATTAATGAATACTTATTATAATATACTTTTGTATTGCTTTTTAGTATTAGTCCTAGTTTGTGATACATACAATAATTCCACATATCAATGACTTTTGATTTTGGTAATATATCTTCAAAAATTATTTTGTTTTCTTGATAGTCATATATTTCTCCACCATTTGTAGTTATTACAATACTTGATGCATTAGCTTCCTTTGATTTTTCAATTGTGTGAATTACATCTCTTCCAGATGTAAGTACTACTTTTATGCCTTTTTCTACTACTTTTTTTATACTTTGTTTAGTATTTTCAGTTACTTCTTTTTTACTATTTACTAAAGTACCATCTATATCTATAAAGATTATTCTTATATTGCTAAAATCCATATATTACTCTCCTACTAGTATTATATATTAATTTTTTTTAAAAATCTATATGACAAGTAACAAAAATTTTCCTTTTAAAAGATCATTTATGTGGTATACTTTTAATAGAGGTGTTTTTATGAAATTTATTAGTATTATAATGGGAAAACTGGCTGCCTTTTTTTGTACTTTGGTTGGAAGAGGAAGTACTTTTCCTGGAATTGTCGCAGAAAAACTTGACAAGAACATTATAAAAAAATTTAAGATGCCTGATAAAACTATTATTGTTACTGGTTCATCTGGAAAAGGATCTACTACAAGATTAATTGCTAATGGTTTTAAAGATTTAGGATATACTGTCGCTTATAATAAGGAAGGTGGTAATATGTCTTATGGGGTTATTACTACTTTGCTTAAAAATTGTTCTTTAAGCGGAAAAATAAAGACTGATGTTATAGTTTTAGAGATGGATGAGAGAAGCGTAAAATATGTAACTCCTTATATTCATCCTACGGATATGGTTATAACTAATGTTACAAGAGATCAACCTCCTAGACAAAGACATTTCCAATTTATTGTGGATGAAATTTTAAAAGGTATAGATGATAAAATACACTTATATTTGAATGCTAATGATCCTGCTTTACAAAGATTTGTAATTAATAGAAAAAATAAAGTTACTTTTTTCGGAATAGATAAATTAGATGCTTCTTATAATAAGTCTTTATTTAGTGTTATTAACAACTCTAGATGCCCATTATGTAATAGTACTTTAATTTATGATTATTATCATATTGAAGATATAGGTAAGTATAAATGTTCTAATAAAAAGTGTAAATTTGTTATGCCTAAGCCTAAATATAATATTACTGGTTTTAAGGATAGTGTTATTACTATTGATAAAAAGTATAAGATTACTTTAAGTAATGATATGCTATATAGCTTAAATAATACTTTAGCAGCTTATTCTGTTTTATCTGAATATGGTTTGAATAAAAGTAAAGTTTGTGATTCTATATCTAATATAAATAAAGATAATAAGATATATAACAAGTATAAAGTTAAAGGTAGAGATGTATATGTTTTGAACAACAAGTGTGAAAATGCTGCAACATATAATCAGTCTATGCTTTACACTTATAACGATAAAAGAGAAAAAACTGTAGTTCTCGGATGGCTTGAAATATCAAGACGTTATTTATGGGATGAACTTTCTTGGTTATATGATGTAGAATTTGAATTATTAAAAGAAAACACTTCCTGCTTTATTTGTGCAGGACCTCAAAGATATGATTTAGCGGTGCGTCTAAAATATGCAGGAATTGATGAAAGTAGAATTATAATTCGTAAAGATTTGTATGAAGCAAAAGAAGATATTGATAAATCAACTGGCCCTATATATGCAATACTAAACTTTGACTACTTAAATGATTTTAATACTGTTATGGAGGGATTAAAAAATGAAGATTAATATTCTGTGTTTATATTATGATCTTATGAATTTATATGGCGATACTGGAAATGTCAAAGTTTTAAAATACCATTTAGATAGATTAAATGTTAAATATGATATAGATTTTTTGTCTATTGATGACAAATTAGATTTTTCCAAATATGATTTGGTTTTAATAGGAGATGGTACTGAAGAAAATAGATTTATATGTTTAAATCATCTTCTTAAATATAAAAAAGATATTAAAAAGATGATTGATGCTAATAAATTTTTCTTAATAACCGGAAATGCTCTAGGTATGTTTGGAAAAGAACTTTATGGTAAAAAGTCTCTTGAAATATTTGATTTTAGTGTTTCAAAGAGTAAGGATAGAATTTCTGAAGAAGTTGTTCTTGAAAATGATATTTGTTCTTCAATATATGGTTTTATGAATCATAGTGATGAAATAAATAATAGTAATGATAAATCTCCTTTGTTTGGAGATGAAGGAATTCATTATAAAAACTTCTATGGTACTTATGTTGTAGGTCCTATTCTTAGCAGAAATCCAGAATTCTTAGAATATTTCTTAAAAGAATTATTAATATCTAAAGATAGTAAGTTTAAATTTGAAGATTTAAATCTTTCTTTAGATAAGGAAGCTCATCATGAATTTATAGAATTTAAAAAGACTAAAGTTTTCAACAGTAGAAAAGCTTAGTCTTTTTTATTATCTATTTTATTATTTCTTTTTATAATAGCGTGGCTTGTAGGGAACGCAAGTAATAGTCTTCTATGAAATAATGATCTTTTAAATAATATATCTCTTATATATTTATTTATATCATCTGTACGATCTTCAAGTGATGCTTTTTTAATTGTCTTTTTAAAATTGTTAACTATATTAAATGATGCTATTAAATCAGATACAAAAATAATTGCCAATATTAATGTCAATATATTTAATCTAGTTTCTGGTATTCTATTAATTACAGACATAATAGCAGGATTTAGTACATATATAACTATACATGCTATTATTCCAAATGGTAACATAGTATCTAAACATACTCTACCATTTATGTTATATTTTGTTTTTGAATAATCCCACCATCTTGCTTTAAACATTTTTTCCATAAGATAACTTGTTAAATACTCTAGAACACTACATATTAATATAGCTAAGACAAACATTCCTGCGGGATGATATTTGTAACTTGATAATAATATTATTATTAGAATACATCCTATTCCATATATTGGGCAATATGGTCCTATTAGAAAACCTCTATTTGTTACTTTCTTTTTTGTTGCATATGCATATATTACTTCCATAATCCATCCTATTATTGAGTAAATTATGAATAGTAAAAAATATAACTTTAACTTTTCTAGCATATTATCACCTATAACAATTATATACAAATTTAAAAAAAAAACCAATAAGTTTGGTTTTTTTTATATAATGTTAATTTTGCCTCTTTTCTAAATCTGCTTTTATTTCTAAATACACATCTTCAAAATCTGCTAAAAGATATGATTTAACTAATTTAGAATTCTCAAAGTAAACTGCTTGGGGTACGATAGGCTCTATTTTATATTTGTCACGTACATTCTTATAGATTTTAGAACCTTCTGTATTTTTTATATTAACAATATTATATTTTACAAGAGATGAAAATTTATCTTTGTGATTATTAACCATTTTTACATGTTCATCAGTTGCAACAAAAATTAATAAATACTTTTTGTTTTTGTCTGAAACAAATTGATTAAAATTGGTTTCTTCAGTTATAATTGGTTTTTTTAACATTTCTTTCAAATACAAATAATTTAGAACATTATCATAATTACTTACGTTATAAAATCCCCCCACATATGAACCATTTTTAAATAGCAACATATAACTTTGTTTTTTTAATTCATCAGTAATATTGTGGGCATCCAAAACACTCTTCAAACCAGGTAAATTTTGTTGAGAATAATCAAACTTAACAATTTTTAATTCTTTATACTTATTTTCAAGTGTGTTTATTACACTATTATCCTTAATACTTTTACCAGAAGCGCCAACAAATATAATATAAGTAGCTTTTTGTTTTTGAAGTTTTTCTAACTCTTTAATAGCTTTTGTGCCATTACTACTAACGTTAGAATGATTGCTAAACTTAAAAACAAATAATATAGCAACTACTAATATCGTTACAATTAATAATATTGTAATTATTTTCCTCTTATTTTCCATAATTAATGACCCCTTTATTTAACTTTTTTTACTATTATGTATGGTCTATAACTAAGCGAAGCTTGACTATTATATATCATATAGTAAGTAACTGGGTGGCATCCGCTGGCGGCATCATATAAGTGATAAAATCTGGCATAAGGATTGTTGCCAGTACATCCTATATTAGGTGATGACGCACAATCAGTTATATATATGCCTGCAAAAGTGTCATAATGACTGTTTGGCTCTTCAATATACTTTCTCGTTGACTCTGGGTTTCCGATTGCAGAATACAGATAAGTTTTATCACTTTCAGGGTTTGCTTTAAAATATACTGTTGTGTTAGTATAAGCACCTCCGCAAAGATAATATGTTGCTGAACTTGTATTATTACCATTTTGTTGACTAGTATTAGCTAATTCATAACTAGTTATATTTGTATTTTCATTCCAAGACATGATATAACGAAAATTTCTTCCACACAAACTAGTTTTAGAAGCAGTACAAGCAGCTTTTCCATACCACTCGCCATAATGCGGTGCCAAACTATACTTCTGCATTACCCTGGATACATTACCAGATGTATGTGATGTTACAATAGTATTATTAAATGTTATAGTTCCTCCATTAATACTGTAATTAGGCGAAGACGCACTTATTACTCCTTTGTTTGTAATAGCACCATCTGCAACACTTGTAGTATATGTGGTTATTGGTATGTTAGAATCTTCTGCAAAGCCTGCAACAAAACCTTCTTTATATACAGTATGATGAATATAATTAGTGTTATTATAAAAACTATTACTTGAAGTCCAATAGTTTTCGGCATTTTCATAACCTGATGATGTACCTGAATTAGTACTTATATAGGTATTACTGCCTTGGTCTACTAAACAACCATAAATTTTTGCTTCTTTTAAAATTTCGCTTGGATTTATAAAATTATTATCTAAATAACTATTAGCATTACCATATGCTCCGCCTCCAGAGACTCCGTTATAAGCTAATGATACACTATCATCATTATCTCTTACAACTGTCCAACCATAATTTGCATATGTTTGAGATGAATTTGATATATACTGACTATCAGGTAAAGCTATACAAGTTTTGACATTAAATAAAGTAGTTATTGGAGGATTAGGAGTTCCATTGTTAGGGTTTTTTACTAATCCTGCTGCTATACTCATTATTTCATCGTTTCCATTTTTACCTGGAGTTGGTTTATATTCTATATCAAAAGTGAATTTTGTTGCTTGGTTATTGCTAGGACTTGGTGTTGTTTTAACTATTTTCCCAAATTTATTAGTAGTTGTTATTTTGCTCAAATCATTTTGTTCTATGTAATTTCCCCCCATAGAGCATTCAACTTGAAACGTTGTTTTAGTTCTAATTGTCTCTCCACTATGTGAAGTTATAAACTTACATATCGGAGTTACTGATGCATCTATTTCTTGTTTTTGGCAATTAAATGTATTGTTATTTTTATCTACAAAGTATATAGTTGCTCCTTTTGGAACACCATCAAAATCTCTATTAATAATAGTTTCACCTGGGTCACTATTTGTCTCTTCTAATGTTTTTGTTAGGCCATCTGTAGTCTTATAGTGAAAACTTTTAATTCCTACAGATGAACTAGCTTGTGTAATAGTTAAGTTTTCACCACTTTGTATAGCTACACACATATTTGTAGTAGAAGAGTTTTCAAAGGTTACACAAGTATTGGATTCATTGCCGCCTTCATCAATTAATGTAACTTCATATCTTCCGTTATTTTTTAAAAAATCTTTAAACTCTTTCTTTATATTAAAACTGGATATATCTGCTGAATCTTTTAGTTTTTTTGTAAGTTCCTTATTTGTATTTAGATTATGTACTCTAATACCTTTTATTTGCTTGTTATCATAATAATCAGTTATAGTTATACTACTATCAGAATAATTAGCGTTTATTGTTTCATAGCTTCCATCAGCATTCTTTTTTCCACACTTTGGAGCTTCTTTATCGTCCCAATTAGTGATTTGACAATAAGAACTATCACTATATGATATTTGATTACCATCTTTATCTTGGCATATCAAACATGGTATATAATCATACTCTTTTGAATTATATGATTTTGCTTTTACATATACATAACTTGGACTACATTCTCTACCTTCTGAATCTACAAACTTTTTTGTTATATAATTGTTGCTTTGCATTTCAGGTAATGTTACATATGAATAATTCTTACCATTAACTATTGGTAATTTATTATTATGATCCGAATAATATGACTTGCCAGCTAAAACTAATTGACCTTTTAATTTTTCATTATAAT
>CAMVED010000005.1 GCA_947166445.1 uncultured Mycoplasmatota bacterium | reverse complement strand
GTCGTGAGACAGTTCGGTCCCTATCCGTCGTGGGCGTAGGAAAATTGAGGAGAGTTGTCCTTAGTACGAGAGGACCGGGATGAACACACCTCTGGTGTATCTGTTGTCACGCCAGTGGCACTGCAGAGTAGCTATGTGTGGAAAGGATAACCGCTGAAAGCATCTAAGCGGGAAGCCTCCTCCGAGATGAGTTTTCCCATTCTTTATGAAGTAAGATCCCAGAAAGACTATCTGGTTGATAGGTCAGAGGTGGAAGTGTAGTGATACATTGAGCTGACTGATACTAATAGATCGAGGATTTAATCATAATTTGTGATGGTTTTATTTGATGTCATACATTATCTGAGTTTTCAGAGAATTATTTCTCTATATTTTTCTCAGTGACGATAGCGAAGTGGGTACACCTGGCTCCATCCCGAACCCAGAAGTTAAGCACTTCAGCGCCGAAGATAGTGATTCGCGAAAATAGGACGTTGCTGAGATTTTTTTTATGCAATAAAAAAAGTTGACAATAAATTAAAAAAATGCTAGAATATGCTTGTAATTAAACAGAGACTGACTCAGAGTAGTATTACAAATTTAAAAGAGAGTTAAGGTTTGGTGAAACTTAACAAAAAGTAATATGAATTACAAGTCATGAGTTTAAAACGGTAACGCGATATAGTTTAAAGTGTATGAACAAGTTCATAAATTAAGGTGGTACCACGGGTAATGCTCGTCCTTTAATTTATGAACTTTTTTATTAATATAATATAAAGGAGGACTAATTATGAAATTTAAAGTAAGTAAAGATTTTTTTGAAAAAGTACCTAATGCATATTTTGGAGTTATTATTGTTAAAAACTTTGATAATAAAGAAGAAAATGATAAAATTAAAAACATGTTATCTGAAAACATGCAAGAAGCTTTAGAAAAACTTAAAGATGTAAAAGTAAAAGAAGAACCATATATAACTCCATATCGTGAAGCATTTAAAGCTATAGATATTAACCCAAATAAATATATGTGTTCAATCGAAGCACTTCTTACAAGACTTAGCAAAGGAAAAGACTTACCAAGTATTAATCCAATTGTAGACTTAGGTAATGCTTTATCAGTAAAATATAGATTACCTATTGGAGTGCATGACATTGATAATTTCAAAGGTGATATAGAAATTAGAAAAGGAAAAGAAACAGATACATTCACTCCTTTCGGAGGAGGAGAAGTAGAACATCCTGAAGAAAATGAATATGTTTATGTATCAGGAGGTGAAGTGAAAACAAGAAAATGGACATGGAGACAAGGTGAAAAAAGTAAGATTACTGAAGAAAGTACTAATCTATTTATTCCAATTGATGGTTTTGAAGAAAACAAAAAAGAAGTATTAAAACTTCAAAAAGAAATGATAAACTTTTTAAAAGAAAACTACGATGTAGAAATAGAATCTGGCATCGTTGATAGTGATCACCAAGAGTTTACATGGGATCAAAATAATAAAGAAAATAAAGAAAAAGGAGACAAAGAAATGAAACTATATGATGATTTAAAATGGCGCGGATTAATTAAAGATGAAGCAGGAAGTGACTTAGAAGAAAAATTAAATGCTGGAGGACTTACTTTCTATATTGGAGCAGACCCTTCTGCAGATTCTCTTCATATTGGACAATTCCCAACATTCCTAGTAGCAGAACGTCTAAGAAGAGGTGGACACAATCCAATAATCTTAGTCGGAGGTGCCACAGGACGTGTTGGAGATCCACGTGGTACTGGTGAAAGAGAAAAAAGAGCAATTGAAGAAGTAGAACACAACTTCCAAAAAATTAAAGCCCAAATGAAAAAACTTTTCGGAGAAGAAACAAAAGTAGTTGATAATCATGAATGGTTCAAAGACTATAACTATGTACAATTTTTAAGAGATGTAGGTAAGGCAATAAACGTATCATATATGATTAACAAAGACCTTGTTAAAAGACAAATGGAAGTAGGAATATCATATGCAGAGTTTTCATACATGTTAATGCAAGGATATGATTTCAAATACTTACATGATAATTATGGCGTAGATTTGCAGTTTGGTGGCTCTGACCAATGGGGTAACTTAACTACAGGTATTGAATTAATCAGAAAGCTAGATGGTGATGAAGTATATGCTTTCTCTGTACCATTGTTAACAGATTCAACGGGTAAAAAGTTAGGAAAGAGTTATGGTAATGCTTTATGGCTAGACAGAGAAAAGACTAGTCCATATGAAATGTATCAATACTTATTAAACTTTGAAGATGTAATGGTAGAAGAATACATAAAGAAATATACATTCCTATCAAAAGAAGAAATAGAATCTATTATGGAAGAACATAATAAAGCCCCAGAAAAGCGCCTAGCACAAAGAAAAATCGCAGAAGAGGTAATTACATTCCTACATGGAAAAGAAGCCTTAGAAGAGGCAATAATGATCTCTGAAGCACTATTTTCAGGAAATGTTAAAGATTTAACAGATGAACAAATAGATTCCCTAAAAGATATTGAAAGATTTAATTTTAATAAAGAAGATATACTAACAAATAATAAAATTGCATCATCAAGAAGAGAAGCAAGAGAATTTCTTACAGCAGGAGCTATTACTCTAAATGGTGAAGTAGTAAAAGATGAAAACATGCAAATAAACAATAATAGAAAACTAAACCTTATAAGAAGAGGAAAGAAAAAATATTATATTTTAGAAAATAAATAAAAAAAGTTTCATTTGAAACTTTTTTATTTTTCTATTATGTTTCCTCTAAAAAACTCACTTTTCGGAGGATACAATCTAATAATAAAGTAAAATCCTATTAAAACCAATATCCCAACAATAGAGTATAAAGTATTAATTTGTTTATTAACACCAATTAATAAGCATATATAGTTACAAAAAAATCCAAAAAAACATGAAAAGAAAATAGCAACTACATTAACAATATTACTCTCTCTATTAGCAATTAAATCATATCCAAATTTAATTACATACATAACACACATACTTATAAATACATTAAGTATAAAACCAAGTATAAAAAACTTATTATTACCTAAAATAACAATTTCTATTAAAGACCATAAAATATTAGGAATAATTATAATATTAATCTTATTAAAAGTAGTTTTTTCCAAAGGAGATAAAAATTTAGTCAATTTATTTATAGGAAATAGTTCAAATAAGAAATTAAATACTATTGAAAGTCCTACTACAAATAAATAACCACTAATCATAAAAAACAAATACATAACTGCACCCCTTTATCAATACATTAATTATATAATAAAAGAAGCAAATAGTAAAGCATTATAGGATAAGTTAATAAGAAATAAAAAATTTATACAAATGTATAAATTCTATCTTTTATTAGCGTTATTCTTGCCATTATCCCAATACTTTACACTACCAAATGTGTCAACATTGTTTTCATAATAAGCGATACTTTTGTTACCACTATCATCCAACTTTTCAACATATGCAAATAATGTCCTAAACTGATATTTTATATCGTTAATCCTACTTTTTGCTTCTCCTAAAGTATTATATTCATCATAAGAATACCATCTACAAAAGGAATTATCTTCAGAGTTTTGTACTATTGCTCTAGAATAAAACTTACTATCATTCATAGTACCTTCTTTTAGATTATCCATTTTGTCAAAAATAGTGTCATAATAAATAATTTTTTTATTGTTGTCATATATATAAGAAAATAAAACCCTAGCTTCTTTTGCTATATCATCAAACCATTTGTGTGCGTCTTCTTCTGAACAACTATCATATGTAAGCATTGTTTTAACATTACCATCTTCATAATCTTGAACTATCGCCATTGGCCAGTACATATTCATTCCTCCTTACTATAAATACATTATATAATAAATTACAAAAATAGACAATAACCCATACAAAAAATAGGTACATTCATACTATACTCTAGGAGGAATAAATATGATGAATGACTATATGGATTATTACAGTTATATTAATAATCTAAATCAAATGCCTAACAGCAATGAAATGATGAATCTAAACCAAATGATAAATCCCAATCAAATGATGAATAATAATCAAAATAAAGTCAAGAAGAGTAGTAGTACAAACAAAAATAATGGTTTAGCAGAACCTTATCAAGGATTCACAAGAGGGAATATGTTTGACAATTTATATGATGAATATAAAAACTATAGACCTCAAGAACTAAATCCTACAAACGATAAAGAGTATGCGATGCTATTAATGCAAATGTATGGATTTGCTGCCCATGATTTAGGACTATATCTAGATGTAAATCCAAATGATACAAATGCTATTAGACAAAGAGCTGAATATATAAGAATGTATAATGAAGCTCTAGCACAATATGAAAATAGTTTTGGTCCAATTACCCAAAATAGTGTAATGCTAGAAGCTACGCCTTGGGCATGGGATACAAAAAAATGGCCATGGGAGGGAAATAGATAATGTGGAAATATGAAAAATCTTTACAATATCCTATAAACATAAAAAAGAAAAATCCTAAACTTGCAAAAATAATAGTTACTCAATATGGAGGTAGTCAAGGTGAACTTGCAGCAGCTTTAAGATATTTAAATCAAAGATATACAATGCCAGATGAAAAGGGTAGAGCTCTTTTAACAGATATAGGTACTGAAGAACTTAACCACGTTGAAATGGTAAGTAGCATCATCTATCAATTAACAAAAGATGCAACACCTGAAGAAATGAAAGCTGCAGGATGGGAAGGACATTATGCAGAACATAATACAGCTCTTTATCCAACAGATGCTAATGGTGTTCCATTTACAATAACATATATATCTACAACTGGAGACCCTGTAGCAGATATTATGGAAGATATGGCAGCAGAACAAAAAGCAAGAGCAGTCTACGAAAACCTTATTGATTTAACAGATGATCCAGACGTAATCGGACCACTTCTATGGTTAAGACAAAGAGAAATAGTACACTTTAATTTGTTTAGAGAGTTATATGAAGACTACAAGAAAAAAGGTTATGATCAAAAAAAATAAACTTCACATTTGTGAAGTTTTAATTATCTATAGAAATAAATACTTTATTAAAACATAAAATAATCATACATATAGAAATCATCAAAAAATTGAATTTAAAGTAAATATCATCACCAGTAATAGCATAATCCTTAATCAAATAATATCTGTATGACACATAACAAATATAAATGTGCATAAACCATAAAACAAAATTATTAAATATATTACTTTCTTCATATTTGTTTTTTATAAAAAACATAATAAATGTAGAAATAATATATAAAAAAGAAATAATAAAACAAATATTACCTAAATCATATTCCATAAAAGCAGGATATAGTATTATTATAGCTATTAAAAAAGTTATAAAAGAAATATGCCTAATATATAAAAAACATCTATTTAACTTCTTCATAATACAACTTAAACAATTGGATTATTATTTATTAATCCTTCATGATCCCTTTTTTCTTCATCTAATAAATCTTTAAATTCCACATCAAAAACTTGCAAATATTTTTGAATAACATCAGGATATACTGCTTTAGAATTTTCAATAGCTTTTCTTACATGAGTAACAGTAACAACATTTTTATTATCAAATAATGCTTCAGAAAATGCTTGACTAAGGAGTGTAATAGGAACATCTGGATACCTACCCGCAGTTTCATATACACGGTTATATTCAGTAGTAAGTTCTACTATAAAACGAGCAATCTTTTCCCAAATAAATGGTGTATATCCCATCTTAATACCAGTAGAATGTTCGATACGTGGAATAACTCCAGTAACTATTTTTACAGTCATTTCTTTATCTGGTTCTTCAATATTAATTCTTTGGAAACGACGAGTAAACGCCTTATCACGTAAAACATATTTTTCATACTCATCACTTGTAGTAGCACCAATTACTTTTAAGTCGCCTCTACCAAGACCAGTTTTAAACATATTAGCAAAGTCAAGAGCACTTTCACTTGTAGCATTAATCAAAGTATGAATTTCATCTATAAATAATATATATTTTTCATGTGCAAGAATCTCATTAATTAAAGTTTGAACACGAGAATCCCCAGTAGTTTGATCTGTTCCCATTAAAGCTTGTGTATCAACTTTTATAATTGTATATCCTTTAAGAGCATCAGGTACTTCATTTCTTTGTATTAAATAAGCAAGACCTTCAACAATTGCAGTTTTACCAGTACCAGGTTTACCAGTTAAAATAGCACTCTTGTCTGGAGTAAGTAAAACTAAAGAAAGTTCTCTTATTTCATTTTCACGACCAATTGCAGGATTAACTACATATTCTTGAGTAGTAAAATTAACACCATATTTTTCAATAAAACTTTTTTGTCCTTCAGGCATAAAAAAACCTCCTAACCATATATAATTAGTATAATTGATTTTATGAATTAATACAATAAATACAGAAAAAAACTTGTCAAATAGACAAAAATTTGATAATATAGAGTAGTACTTTTATGGCGGTATTGGTGAAGTGGTTAACACGCTGGATTGTGGCTCCAGTATGCGTGGGTTCGATCCCCACATATCGCCCCATATGTAAACAACTTACAGACACAAAAAGTTTGTAAGTTTTTATTATATTTCAATATGTGATATAATTAATGCGAAAGAGGTATTATCATGGACGTTTTATCAAGATTATCATGTAATAATAAAACATTAGAAAAATATAAAAGCATAGAATCAGGCATTGTATTTATTTATGATAAGAGAGTTAACAAAGAAGTTAAAAGAGCATGTATCAACTTTCAAAAATGGCTATCAAAAAATATATTTTTTCCAGTTAAGCTATATGTTTATATTAGAAATTCTGAGCACGTTAAAACAACAAAAGGTGAAAGTGTTGTAGGAAGACTATCTGTTCCAAAAAATTATAAAAACATTGAAAACGGAGATGTTTTTGCTGAAATATCTGTTGGAGATTATAAAAAACTATTAAATACAAAGAATAAATCAGTGGCTTTAGCAGATATTTTAGATCCTATCGCTCACGAAATAATACATTACTTTCAATGGATTAATAATGAAATTATAGGATATTTACCATATTTTAAAGAAAAAGCTGCTATAAAGTATTCAACAAAACTATTACTAGAGTATTCACAATTAGAAAAATATCCATTCGATGAATTAGAATATAGCCCAAAAAAGACATTTCCTTTTAATATATTTAGTAAAGGTAATAAATAGATTAATAAAGGAGGCCAAATATGAAAAAAATAAGTTTTGGAAAACTTCAAAAACTAGAGTTTCCTGAATTACCATATTTAGTAGACTATACTGGTAAGCTAAATACACATGATAAATATATAAAAATGTTAAACCTTCTAGAAAAAGAAACTGTTTATATAGAAATAGTTACTGTAGACAAAAATAAAATAGTAGAAAAATTAAAACAAGATGTGTTAAAAATGGAAAAAGTAAATGTATGGTGGTGTACTAAATCTGCTGATGTATATAAGTTATATAGAATAAAATCTTCAAAAGAATTATTTAATTACCTAAGAAGTTTTGAGACCTTTTGTAAATATTATTATGACGACAAAGGAGACAAACAAATAAGTACTGATTTTGGCTATGACGATATAGCGTTTTATAATAAAAATGATGAAATAATGCTATGCACCTGCACTCACGAATGTTTTATAGATATAAATCAAAAGTTATTAAAAGAGGTGAAAATATGAAAAGATATTTATTTAAAAATGAAAATTTTTATAATGGATGTATGATGAAAGTTCTAAAATCTTTAGGTGGAAAAGAATTAGATTATAATTGGCTTGTTACAGACATGGAAACTTATTTTTTAGATGATGAGTATTTATTTTTATCAACAAATGAATTATTAGAATTAATAGAAAGCAATAATGATCCTCAATGGATATGGGGAGTGTTTTCAGGAATACCTAAAAAATATTCAAAAGAAGAAGTATTAAAATATGATTTTCCATTTGCAAACGATCATAAGGATTTGTGGAAAGAAGCTATTATACAGCATCCTTTAGCAGATATAGAAATTATATCTTATGATTCTAGTTTTTTTACAATTGTATCAAAGAATGATAAATATATAGATATGTTAAAAAAGACTTATCCATCGTTAGAGGAAGATAAGTATGAATAGAAGAATAAATACAGTTTTATAATTTAATCATTATTTCAAAGATGATACAAAAAACAACCTAAATACTAAAAGTTTTAAGTTGTTTTTATTTTATTTATAAATAATAACTAAATTGTAATAACCATGATTTAGCTCTTTTTAAAACTTTATTCGAAGATAATATTTCAGAAGTTGCACAGTATTTATCAGCTATACAAAGAACAATGCTTTCTTTATATTTAGGTAAAACTTTTCCAAGCGGAAACATATGAGATAAAATCATGTTTTCTTCTTTTTTAGTTAATCCAAAATCTCTCTTAGCATTATTTCTTGAAAATTTTGCATGCTTAAAACCATGTAATTTATGATAATCTTCCTTTTCGTGCCAGTCATATAAAAAATAATCATGAAGTAAAGCGCCTTTTATTAATGACTCTTCATCAATATCAAGTTTTAACTTTTTAGCAATAAAAAAACAAGTTTTAGCAACATTTAAAGAATGTTCATAAACAGAAAAATCACCGTGTTGTAGATATTTTTTTTCTTGTTTTAATAAATCACTATTAATCAAATCATTATATATTTTTATTTCATTCATCAGTAGTACCTTCTTTTATATATATTTTATATTTTAAAAACAAAACTCTATATATAATTATATGTTTATATTTTTAATAGTACAAGAAAATATCCACAGGATTACACATACTTTACAGTTTAAAAGACTTAATAATAAATAAAGATTAGTGCAAAAACAATAGTAACATTAGAAAAAATTTGATACAATATTTTTAATATAAAACTTATATTATGGAAATCAAATAAAGTAAAAAATTAATAACTCAACCTTTAGTTCGTGTAAAAAAGTAAAAAAAGATTATACAATTTATACATGAAAGGAGATACTAATGGATCAAGTAAAAATAGGAAAATTTATAAGTGAAAAAAGAAAAGAAAAAGGTTTAACTCAAAGTACTCTTGCAGAACAATTATCTATAACAGATAGAGCAATCTCAAAATGGGAAAATGGTATATGTATGCCAGATGCTGGGACAATACCAGAACTTTGTAAATTATTAAATATAACTATTAATGATCTTTTTAGTGGTGAAATAGTAGATATGAAAAATGATAAGAAAAAGTTAGAAGAAAATCTTTTAGAATTAGCAAAACAAAAAGAAGAAAAGGATAGTCAGTTATTGGCTTTAGAATACGTAATAGGCTTTACTGCATCAATTACCTTCATGACTTTAATATTTATAGCAGCATATATAAAAATGCCAACAATAGTAAGTATAATATTAATTGTACTAGGTAGTATCATCTTTGCTGTTGGAGTAGGATATGCAGTTAGAATTGAGCAAATCGCAGGATACTATGAATGCAATAAATGTCATCATAAATATATACCTACATATCAAAGTGTATTTTGGTCAATGCACATGGGAAGAACTAGATATATGAAATGTCCAAGATGTCATGAAAAAAGTTGGAATAAAAAAGTATTAAAATAACAGTTTAACTGTTATTTTTTATTATTTACATAAAAAAACTAGTAATATATAATAAAAATAAGAAGGTGATAAAATGTATTTAAAAAGAGCAAGTTCTTATATTTCAGGACTAGTTAATATGGCATCATCTTGTTCAAAACAAATAGGTTTATCATACGTAGATGCAGATTGTTTTGAATTAAAAGATTATAAAAAAGAGTTTTCAAAAATATATGAAATAAATGAAAACGAACTAATTCTAGAAGAACTTAATCAAAGTTTCGAAGAGTTTCTAACTAATCTATTCGGAGATAATAAAGATTTAATCGAAGGATTATCTCACTGGATAAAACTTACTGTAGGTAAAGTAAATAAGATATTAACAGTAAATGAAAAAAGTAATATAACAGAAAATATAAGAAATATACCATTTTTCTTTCTGGATGATCTCTACTTTATAGAATGTGAAAAAATGGTTATGTGTTTTTTAATAGGAAATGATGAGTGAAAATATGAAAAGAAAAATAATAATTATAATGCTATTAACAGTATTGTTAATAACTGGTTGTAATAAACTAGAAAAACAAAAAAAGACAAATGATAATAAGGAAGTGATTAGTTCTATGAAAGTAACAATTAATGATGAAGAATATACAATGAACATAGAAAATAATGAAACAGTAACAGAGTTTATAAATAAGTTACCACAAGATTTAAAAATGAATGAATTAAATGGTAATGAAAAGTATGTATATTTAGACTATTCGTTAACAAGTAATCCGGTTAGTCCAAAACATATTAACAAAGGTGATGTAATGCTATTTGGGGATAACTGTTTAGTAATATTCTATAAAAGTTTTGATACGTCATATAGTTATACTAAGATAGGGCATATAGACGATTTGCCAGATTTAGGAAATAGTAGTATTAATGCAGTATTCAAAAGATGATATAAATATAATTGTAGACATATTAAAAACAATATGCTACAATTTTTTTAAGGAGGATCGATATGAAGAAAGAAAAAATAAGAAATTTGATTGACATTAAAGATTTTTCAGTAAAAGAAATTGATGAACTAATTAAAGTAGCCAATGATATTATCACTAACAGGGAAAAATATTCTCATAAATGTGATGGTAAAATATTGGCTACTTTATTTTTTGAACCAAGTACTAGAACAAGATTAAGTTTTGAATCTGCAATGTTAAGGCTTGGTGGGAAAGTACTTGGTTTTTCTGAAGCAGGATCTAGTTCAACTGCTAAAGGAGAAACGCTTGGAGATACAATAGAAACAGTAAGTGGTTATGCAGACATAATTGCTATGCGTCATCCTAAAGAAGGAGCACCAGTAGTAGCAAGTAAAAGAGCTTCAGTACCAATTATAAATGCAGGAGATGGCGGACACAATCATCCCACACAAACTCTTACTGATCTTTTAACTATAAGTAGAGAAAAGAAAAGATTAAACAATCTTACTATAGGCCTATGTGGAGATCTAAAATTCGGAAGAACAATTCATTCCATAATAAGTGCAATGTCTAGATATGACAATATAAAGTTTATCTTAATATCTCCAGATGAGCTAAAACTACCAGATTATACAATTACTGAAGTATTAGAAAAAAATAATATTGAATACGTTGAAACCAATAACCTTGAAGAATATATGAGTGATTTAGATATTCTATATATGACTAGAGTTCAAAAGGAAAGATTCTTTAATGAAGCAGATTATTTAAGGTTAAAAGACTATTATATTTTAGATAGAAAAAAACTAGATAATGCAAAAAAAGATTTATGTATAATGCATCCGCTACCTAGAGTAAGTGAAATAAATCCAGATGTAGATGACGATCCAAGAGCTAAATATTTTACACAAGCTCATAACGGAGTATACATACGAATGGCTTTAATACTTAAATTATTGGAGGTAAAATAATGAATATAGATACAATAGAAAATGGATATGTAATAGATCATATAACTTCAGGTAATGCTATTAAAATATATAGATTACTTGACTTAGAAAACATAGAATGTCAGGTAGCATTAATTACTAATGTAAAAAGTAAAAAAACCAAAACAAAAGATTTATTAAAAATAGGAAAACTAATAGATATAGATTTAGATAAAATAGCATTTATTGATCCAGATGTAACTGTAAATGTAGTAAAGAACAATAAAATAATAAAAAAACAAAAACTACAATTACCTGAAAAACTAATTAACGTTTGTAAATGTAACAATCCAAGATGTATTACATCAATCGAAAGGAATCTAGATCAAGTTTTCAATTTAACAGATAAAGATAAAAAGATATATAGATGTCATTACTGTGAAACCACTTTAGAAAAAGATAAATTCTTATATTAAATTAAAACAATAAATAGATTGTGTTATAATAAAATAAATAAAAGGAGGAATCTATGAAAAAAATTAAGATATTAACATTTTTGTTAATAAGTATCTTGCTAGTATTTACAACAAAAAATGTAAATGCTGCTACAGGAACAGGACTGTTTGTAAATGGTGAAGAATTTACAAATGAAAAAACAACAATCCATTGTGGAAGTGGTACAGCGACTTACAATGTATCCCTAAAAACATTAACACTTAATAATGCTATAATTACAAATTCATACACAGATGAAGATGGTATGACTGAAGGTATCTATTACGATAATGAAGACATTTTAAAAATAGAACTTAAAGGTATAAGTAATATATCTTCAAACTATAATGCCGCAATAGCAGTATCCGGAGATCTATCAATTTCAGGAACAGGATCATTAAATATTAACAGTACAAAGACAACAGGTAGTGATATGCAAGTTGGAATCTTTTCAAATGGAGCAATAGATACAAATGGATCAACAATTAATATAAATTTTACAGGCCCAAACAATGATCCAACAGTTGGAATATATGCAGCATCTGGTATAACAATAGACAATAGAACGGATTTAAATATTTCTTCTGATCTAGGATTATTTGCTATGAATGAACAACAAGAAGAGCAAGATATAACTATTTATAAAGGAAATATTACAATTTCTTCACTTGAAGCAATCACTGGTAATCTAAAACTAGATGATTATGAAGGAAAAATAATGGCAGGTTTTGAACAAGATGGAACAAACGCTGACATAGTAACAAAAGATGAACTTATAGCATTACATGATAGTTATTATATTAGATATTTAAAGCTTGGAGATTTTGAAACATACAAAGTAACTAATAGTTCAACACCAAATAGTCTTCTAGCAACCCCTTCTCAAGCATTCGAAGGGCAAAAACTTAGAGTTGAAGGTGGACATGACGATTATAATGGTAATGAAATTTATAAGTTAAATAGTATTCAAATATTAAATGAAGAAGGAGAAGATATTACATCTAGCTTACTCGATTCAACTACTAATGAATTAACTATGCCGAACTATAACATAACAATAAAAACAACATTTATCAAAAACTTTAAAGTAGTTCCAAAAACATTTACTGCAAAACTATATGGATATGATGATATAAGTCTTACTTGGACTTCAACAAAAGCAAGTCATTATCAAATATATTATAAAAAAGGAACTGCCACAAAATATACATCTTTAGGAACTACTACTAAACTATCATATAAAAAAGCAAACTTTACTCCTGGTACAAAATACACATTTAAAATAGTGCCATATTCAGTAATAAATGGTAACAAAGTATATAGTGATACTTATAAAACAGTAACTATTTATACGTTAAAAAAACTAAATATTCCAACTGTATTAAAATATAACAATAGCAAAGTAACAGTAAAATGGAATAAAATAAATGGAACTACAAAATATCAAATAGCAAGATCAAAATATAAAACTAAAAACTTTACCATAATTAAAACAGTAGGTTCAAGTTATTCTAAAACGACAGTAAGTGCAAAAAGAGGAACAACATATTATTATAAAGTAAGAGCTTGTAATGGTAATATATGTGGACCATGGAGTAGTATAAGAACATATAAACTAAAATAAAACTAAAGGACATAATAGTCCTTTTTCTATTGCTATGATATAATATATAAGCAAGGACTGATTACTATGAATATAAAAAATCTTACAATGTCATTTGGTACACAAGAACTTTTTAAAAATGTTAGTATTTATATTTCAGAAAATGAAAAAGTAGGTATAGTGGGAGTAAATGGCGCAGGTAAATCAACATTATTTAAAATTATTCTAGGGCAAGAAGACCCAAGTGATGGAAAAATAACATTTCCTCATAATACTCGTATAGAATGGTTACCTCAAGTAATTGAAGATAATATCTCTGATTCAAATATATCAGTTTTTGAATATTTGTTATCAGCAAGACCTATAGAAAAATTGAATAATAAACTTCAAAAATGTTATGAAGATTTATCAAAAGAAGATGAATCAAAACACAATGCAATTTATAATAAAATAAATAAAATACAAAAAGATCTAGAGTACTGGGAAGAATATTCTGCTGAAAGCACTCTTTTAAAAATAATCGAAGGAATGAATATTACAAGTGATATTCTTGATAAAAAAATATCAGAGTTATCTGGTGGTCAAAAATCAAAAATAGCATTTGCTAAGCTTCTTTACTCAAAACCGGAAATAATTTTATTAGATGAACCTACAAATCATTTAGATAAAGAAAGTAAAGATTATGTAACAAATTACTTAAAACATTACAAAGGTAGTGTCTATGTAATATCACATGATATTGATTTTTTAAATGAAATAACTACAAAAATACTATATGTGGATAAACAAAGAAAAACACTAGAACTTTATAATGGTAACTATGATAGATTTTTAAAACTTCATAAAGAAAAAATAAAAAGTATAGAAAATGAATCAAAAATACAAGAAGCAGAAGCCAAAAGATTAAAAACTTTTATTGATAAATATTCAAGTAGTTCTGGTAAAAGAAAGAAAATGGTTCAAGATAGAGAAAAGAAATTAGAAAAGTTACTTGAAAACAAAATAGAACTTACTCCAAAACAAAAAGAAACAGATTTTAGAATAGAAATGAATAGAGAAAGTAATAAAATTCCATTAAAGGTCAATAATCTTGTATTTAGTTATGATAAAGATAGTAAAAAACCACTTATTAACAATTTATCTTTTTCAATAACAAGAGGAGAAAAATTCTTAATAGTAGGTAAAAATGGTATAGGAAAATCTACTTTATTAAGACTAATAATAGGTAAACTTACTCCAATAAGTGGAGAAATAAAACTAGGAGTTAAAACAGATATTGCTTACTATGCCCAAGAGCATGAACTTTTAGAAGATGACAAAACAATCATAGATAATTTCGAAGAATATAATTTAAATGACTCAGTCCTAAGGGGAGTACTATCAAGATTCTTATTTACAGGTGATGAAGTTTATAAAAAAGTAAAAGTATTATCTCCAGGTGAAAAAAGTAGAGTAGCGCTTGCTAAACTATCACTTTCTAAAGCTAATCTATTAATACTAGATGAACCTACTAACCATTTAGATCCTGAAACTCAAAAAATAATTGCAGATACTTTTAAAAATTACAAAGGAACAATGTTAATTGTTTCCCATAATCCTGATTTTGTAGATAATCTCGGAGTAGAAAGAACCTTAACCTTGCCGAAAGGAAATATTTCATATTATAAGAAAGAAGAAGTTGAATACTATCACGAATTAAATACAAAAAGACTTAAGAAATAAATCTTAAGCCTTTTTTCTATTCATAATCATATTCATAATACTTATTTAAATTATGCCTTAACTTTTTAATATTTTCTCTTGATGTATAAATATCTGTAGAATAGGTATATCCATTACTTATTTTTTTATTATTAATTAGTTTTATTTGATCTCTTATAATATCCAGCTTATTAATAACTTCTTCATAATTAATAGAGACAATATTGCCATTAGAATTTATTGCAGGTTCATAATATGCAGAATGTTTAGTAACTATTTTTATATCATTAGAGTTAGTTTCAATATAATTTAAATTATAGTAATCATCTATAATTAAATCATTTTTCATAGCAATAGTTTTTTCTTCTTTAATGATTTCTTCTTCTTTTATATCAAAACTAGTAATAGAGTTAACACATAATCCGCACCCAACTCCAAACACAAGTAAAGAAGCAATAAAACTAATAAACAATATTTTTTTCTTGCATTTTCTGCTAACTATAAAGTTATATAAAATATCTAGAACTAAAATATTTATTACTATACAAGCAATTAATATAAGAAGAACACCAGTAAACATTAAACCAGTTTTCAAAAACAAAAATGATATGACTAAAGCGGCAACAAAACCAATTAAACTAAAGCAGAAATTAAGTCCTATAAACCCTGCAAACAACTTAATAAAAAATAATAAACATTTAGCAAGCCCTGTTATAAATTTATAACTAGAATCGTCCGGGTCACGAATAACAATTTTTTCTTTTTTCTTTTCTAAAACAATAGTATCTTTTTTATTATCAGAAGATTCCTCATTAGACTCATTTTCATCAATAACATCTGTATCTTTAATTATAGTGTAGTAATCCAAATATCTAGTTTTAAATATATGAAACACTAATATTGTTCCAAAGACTAAAATAGCAATTATATAGATATCTGCAATAACACTATGTAGAAACCATGAAACTTTATTAGGTAAAAATGATAATAAATCAGAAACTATACCATTTCCTATTGCACCAACTATAAGTCCTATCATAAATAGTATAAATATAATAAATGCTATTTCAAACAAACACTTTATTTTAGATTTAAAACTCATAGAACTAAACATATCAATGGTTTTAGTAACATATGCTAAAAAATCATCTATATACTTGTTGATAGTATTAGTGCTTTGTCTTGTCTCGCTAATCTCCTTATAATCTTGATTCATTAGTTCATCAATATTTACATTATACATCTTACTAATAGCAAGTAGCTTATCAGTTTCAGGATAAGCAAGACCTGATTCCCATTTAGATACACTTTGTCTAGATACTCCAAGTGCTTCTGCAAACTGTTCTTGTGATAAATTATGTTCTTTTCTTATGCTTTTTAAATTATCTCCTAAATTCATATTTTTTCCTCCTTACATAAAAAATTATATAAAAGTAAACTGGTTGCACTCTACCAACTTTTAGTTGTTTTTTGTACATTTTAAGTTGCATTTAATAAAATTATACCATTATATTATAAAAAATGATAAAATATAACAAGAGGTGTAACAATGAAAAATAAAAAAATAATAATTTCAATTATAACAATCGTAATAATATCAGTAATAGGTCTTGTTATCTTCTTACCAAGAGATAATAGCGATAATAAAAAGTTTAATAATGATTATAATGTAAAAGTACCAAAAGGAACAGAAATAGTGTATTTAACAGATGAAACCATTATAAAAGCATTATCAACAAATGATAAGTTAATATTCTTAGGAAAAGAAAATTCTAAAGAAACTAAAACTGCAGTAAAAACTCTTTTAAAAGTGTCAGAAGATAATGGCATAGATAAAATATATTATTATGATACTGAAGGATTAGATAAAAAAGAAGAAATAAAAAAAGAATTAACAACGAAACTAAGAAAAGAAGAAGTTGTTTCACCAACATTATTTCTTATAAAAGATAAAAAAGCAGAGGAAATAGAAGAAGGATTAAATAAAGATATAGAAGAAAAATATGAAGATATAATGATTTCCTATATAATGTGTAATACTCCAAATTGTTAAAAAGTGTATTAAAATTTGAAACTCGCGCATAATAATCCATAGGAGGATGATTATGAAAAAAAATTCGCTTTTTAAAACAATGTTAACATTTATGGTGGGAGCGGTAACAGGAATGCTTTATGCTCCTAAAGAAGGAGAAGAGTTAAGAGAAGACTTGAAAAAAGGAACTAAAAAAGCGTTAAACAAAGCAAAAAAAGTTAAAAAAGAAGAATGTGAAATGATCGAAGGAGTAGCTAGCGAAGTGAAAGGAAAAGTAAAAGATATTAGCAAAGTAATAGAAGATTAATTCTTCTTTTTTTATGTTATAATAAAAAAGAAGTGATGATTATGATTTTAATGGTAAGTGGAAGAACCGATATAGTAGCTTTTTATACAAAATGGTTCATGAATAGATATAAACAAGGATTCGTAGATGTTAGAAATCCATTTTATGAAAAAATGGTGAGTAGAATCTATTTTAAAGACGTAGATTTAATATTGTTTTGTACTAAAAATCCAATGCCAATCGTTCCTTATTTAAAAGATATAAATCATAAAGTGCTTTTTCATGTAACATTAACTCCATATCATAAAGACATTGAGCCTAATCTTCCTCCAAAAGGAAGAATAATCGAAAGCATAAAAGAAGTATCTAAAATTGTAGGAATAGATAACTTATATGTTAGATATGATCCTATATTTATAAGCGACAAATATACGACAAAATACCATGTAAAATCTTTTGAAAACATGTGCCAACTATTGTCGGGATATGTCAAACAAATAATAGTGTCATTCATGGATGAATATAAGAATACAATTAATAATAAAAGTGTATTGAAATATCGAAAAATGTCTGAAAAAGACTATGAAATCATAGGAAAAGAGTTCAGCAGAATTGCAAGAGAAAATAATATGACTGTACAGACTTGTTTTGAAGAAAAAACATTGACAGAATACGGTTTTATAAATCGACAATGTTTGTCAAAAGAACTTGCCTATCAGTTGACAGGCAAAAAGTACAAACTATGGCAAGCACGTAAATGCAAATGTGTTGAAATGGCAGATATTGGAACTTATAATACGTGTAAACATCTGTGCAAATACTGCTATGCTAACTTTGATGAGACTAAAATTGAAGAAAATATAAAGCAACATGACCCAAAATCCTCTTTACTTATAGGACATCTAAAAGATGATGATGAAATAAAAGAAAGAAAGTCATAAATATATTACTTATTTACAAGAATACTAAGGTTGGTATATAATGTAACTGTTATAGCAAGTGGAAAAAAATTAAAAAGGAGAGATAAAAATGGAAAAAGAAAAAAAATGCAATTGCGATGAAACTTGTACATGCGGTTGTCAAGAAGGAAAAGAATGTACTTGTGATGAAAACGGCACATGTGGATGCCAAGATGGCAAAGAATGTACTTGTGGAGACTGTAAATGTGAAGAAGAGCATGAGTAAACAACGTGCTTTTTTTGTGATATAATAAAACAAGGAGATGAGATTATGAATAAAGAAGAATTTATAAAGGAATTAGTAAAACTAACTAATTTATCAGAAGAAAAATGTACATCTATTAATAGTATATTGGAAGACACTTTCTTAATAGGAAAAAACAACAAAGAAAAATTACTTAGTAAATTTGAAGAAAAACTAGGTATGACAAAAGAAGAAGCAGAAAACATATATGAAAAAGCAATGAGTATTTTAACAAATAGTCTAAAAGATAAGTTAAAACATCCATTTGGGGGTAAAGAAAACTAATGGAAAACATCGATATAGAAGAGTTAAGAAGTGATTTAATAAATTATTTTGGAACTGCATCATTTTATAATCCAACTGCAATGATGGATTTAATCAAGACAGAAAAAGCAAGTGATGAAGAAGTAATAAAAATAGCTATTCAAAATAATTTTGACTTATCTAGATATGAAACAAAAAAAAAGAGTAGATTTTAAAAATCTGCTCTTTTATCTTCCTCCAATACTTCCATCCAATAGTTTAACTATGTCCTTTTCCATATCAAGTGGATTAAAAGTAGGATCATATCTTTTAACAACATTACCTTCTTTATCTACTAAAAACTTAGTAAAATTCCATTTTATATCCCCGGGTTTCTTGCAAGTAGTACTGATTTTTTCAATAGCCTTCATAGCCATTTTATTTTTAACTCCATATACTTCTTCGTTAGGCTGTTTCGCCTTTAAAAAAGTATATAAAAAGTTTTCGCCATCACCATTTACTTCTATTTTAGAAAATTGATCAAACTTTGTATCGTACTTAGAAGTACAAAAACTATGAATTTCATCATCACTTCCTGGTGCTTGATGTCCAAACTGATCACATGGAAAATCCAGAATTTCTAATCCCTTCGAATTATATTTTTCATATAACTTTTCAAGTCCTTCATATTGAGGCGTAAAACCACATCCTGTAGCAGTATTAACAATAAGAAGTACTTTTCCTTTTAAACTACTTAAATCAAAATCTTTACCATCTCTAGTCTTTACTTTGTAATCATAAACACTCATAACTTTCCTCCTGATATAATTTTATATAAAATAATAAAATCAGTCAACAAATGTGCTATAATATGACAAAGGATTTGATACAATGAGAGACTTATCAATATACTTAAAAAATAGAAAAATAAATTATCAAAAATTAACAAACAATAGCTTTGTAAAAGAAAATAGTACATATATATTGGAAAAAGAAATCCACAATAATGAATTCAAAGTAGTAATTGAAATATCAAAAGAAAAGCAAACTTCAAAAGTAATAGATTTGATATCAAATGAAGAATACATTTTAGTAGATACAAAAACATCTGGTTCTTTTGTAGGAAAAATAAAAGATGAATATGAAACAACAATAAAAGCTTTCATAGAAAAATGTACAGAACTCAATATCTTCAAAAGTAAAAACTCTAAACATGTAATTAAATATATAAAAAGTAAATATAATGGTGATTTGGAATATTTATGGGAAAAACTACCAAACTGTGCTATATGGAGAAATAAAAATAATAATAAATGGTATGGACTTATTATGACTATAAAAGAAAGTAGTCTTGGTTTAAAAAGCGATAAAGAAACAGAAGTACTAAATATAAAATATCAAAAAGACAAAACCAAAGAAATAATAAATAACAAAACAATTTATCCAGCTTATCATATGAATAAAAAAAGTTGGATAAGTATTAAATTAGATGAAGATATAAATCAAAAAGAAATAGAAGAATTAATAGATAATAGTTATAATTTATTAATAGAAAAAAAATAAAGATTCATGTTGTTATGAATCTTTTAAATAAATAACCTCAACAAGTTCGATATAATAACACATAATACTATCCCGGTAACAGTAGGAATAACTATAGAAAGTATAGTCCATTTTATACTACCAGTTTCTTTTTTTATTGTAAGTATTGTTGTGCCACAAGGAAAATGACATATTGTAAATATTAAAAAACTTATGGCAGTAATAATAGTCCAGTTATTTTTAACTAGTATTTCCCTTAATTGCTCAAGAGAAGAATAATCAGTTAGAGTAGTAGTTTGTAAATAAATCATAAGCATTATAGGAATTACTATTTCGTTGGCAGGCATTCCTAAAAGAAAAGCAAGCAGTATTGCACCATCTAGACCCATAAAGTTTCCAATTGGAGCAAGTATATTTTCTAAATGAGAAAGAACAGAAACATCACCAATATTTATATTTGCTAAGAGCCATATTATAATTCCTGCAGGAACTGATATTGCAATAGCACGTCCCAAAACAAATATTGTTCTATCAAGTATGGATCTAATAATAGTGTCGATTATTTTAGGCTTTCTATAGGGAGGCAGTTCTAAAGTAAAACTCGCATCTTCTCCAGAAATAACTTTCGATAGTATCTTTGAAATCAAAAGAGTGATAAGAAATGAAAATACTATTAAACCTAAAAGAATAAGTGCAGAAGTAATTGATTTAACAAACTTATTTCCAATACCTGAAACTAAAAATATTGAAGTAATTGCAATTAAACTTGGAAAACGTCCGTTACATGGAGAAAAAACGTTAGTAAGTATTGCTATAATTTTTTCTTTTGTAGTATTTATTATTCTACATCCTATAACACCACATGCATTACATCCATATCCCATACACATAGTAAGAGACTGCCTACCATTAGAACCACATTTTTTGAATATCCTATCAGTATTAAATGATATTCTAGGCAAGTATCCAAGATCCTCTAAAAGAGTAAACATTGGAAAGAAAATGGCCATTGGAGGTAGCATAACTGATATAACCCAAGCAATCACTTTATAAATACCATTTAAAAATAAATCTATAAATGTTTTATTTAAGTGCATATTAACACACAGTGTTAACAACTTATCATAAATGAAAGAAAACAGTTTACTTAAAGTTTCGGATGGATAGTTTGCACCTATTATAGTTATCCAGAGTATTATTCCAAGCGTTAATAACATAATAGGTATTCCATAAACTCTAGATGTTAATATCTTGTCAATTTTTATAGTTTTTTTATTATAGTTTTCATCATCAAGTTTTACGACTTTGTTATAAATCTCTTTAGCTTTAGATTCTGTGTCAATCAGAAATTCTTCATTTTCATCAGGAAACTCGAAAGTTTCAATTTTATTAATAAGTTCTTTAATACCTTTTTTATTACGAGCTACAGTTCCAATAACAGGAAGGCCAAGAGATTTTTCTAATAAATTTATATCGATATTAATGCTTTTCTTCTTAGCTTCATCTAAAAGATTTAAACAAACAATTATATTATTTTTAATATTTTTGGTTTCCAAAACAAGATTTAAATTTCTTTCCAAAGAAGTGGCATCCACCACTATTAAAATAATGTCTATATCTCTTTGCTCAATAAACTCTTTAGCAATTATTTCTTCTTCGGAGTATGGATTTAAAGAATAAATTCCTGGTAAGTCAATAAGATTATAAGTCTTATTACTTGTTTTAAGTATTCCTTCAGAATTAGATACGGTTTTACCGGGCCAGTTGCCAGTGTGATTATGAAGACCAGTTAATGTGTTGAAAAGAGTAGTTTTACCTACATTAGGATTACCTAGAAGAGCTATTATGTTTTTATCATCTTTGGTATAATTTTCTTTATTTCTGTTTTTAAACTTTTTAGAATTTCTAGTTAGTCCCATTATTATTCCTCATTATAATTATATTTTTAGAATCTTCTTCCCTAATAGCAATTATTACATTTTTAATTTTGTATGCAACTGGATCATTCAAAGGACTTTTGTATAAACATTTTATTCTATTTTTACTAGAAAGGCCTAAATTAGTTAAATGTCTTTTGTTCCTGCCTTTCACATTGTTTTCGAGTATAATAGCATCTTCTCCCAAAGATAAATTGTTTAAAGTATCAATATTCATATAATTCACCTATCTAGTGTAATATATGAAATAGCAAAATGTTTGTGAAAAATAAAAACTCTAATACTTTAGAGTAATTTTTTTATTTTTTATTTCAATTAAACCTTCATCTTGTAAATGCTTTAGTTCTCTATACATCGCGCTTCTATCAACTCCTAAATAATTAGCAAGTTCAGTAAAAGTATAAGGTAAATAAACGTTTTTAGTTATTCTGTTTTCTGTTTTTAGTTTAAAATATTCAAGAAGTTTATTTCTAATTGTTTTTTGAGAAAGTAATTGTATTCTTTCGTTTTTTTCTTTCATTTTTTCAGAAACAATATTCAGTAAATTACTAATGAATTTATGATAATAAGAGTAATGATAAAAACTATTATTAATAATATTTTTAAAGTCAATAATAATAATTTTTGAGTCTTCTAAAGTTATAATGTCAAAATCATCATTTGCAATATCTAAAAACATAGTGCCAAAGACATCATCTTTGTTAAGTCTTTCAACCACAATTTTTTCACCATTATAGTTATTTTGTACAATATTAATTGAGCCTTCAGCCACTATTCCGATGATGTTATCACCTTTTATTGGAGAAAGTATATTTTTGTCACTCTTAAATGTAAAGGTATGAGTTTGCAAAAGTTTTAACAATTTTCCTTTATTGGTATGAGAAATATCATCGAACAATTTTTTCATACTTTACACCTCTAAAAAAAATTATAAACTTTTTTGTAAATTGTTGCAAGTACAACAAAATTATTTTTAAAAAATATGATATATTCATATCATGAGAAAATAATCAAAAAGAAGAAAGAAGGTAAGTATATGAAAGTAATTAAAAGAGATGGACATATGGTTGATTATTGCCCAGAAAAAATAGAAAACGCAATTCAAAAAGCAAATATGGAAGTAGAAGAAGAGGAACAAGCATCTCCTGTCCAAATCAAAAACATCATTAAGTATATCGAAAAACTTGGTAAAAAAAGAATTTTAGTAGAAGATATACAAGATATTATTGAGATGAAATTAATGTCTATTGGTAAGTATCAACTTGCTAAAAGATATATAACCTATAGATATACGAGAGAACTAGTGAGAAGAAGTAATACAACAGACTTAGCTATCAAAGAATTAATAGATGGCGAAAATGAGTATTGGAATACAGAAAACTCAAATAAAAACGCTAAAGTAGTAACTACTCAAAGAGATTATTTGGCAGGTATCACATCTACTGATATTACAAAAAGATTTTTACTACCTGAAGACATAGTTAAAGCCCATGAAGAAGGAATAATTCATTTTCATGATGCTGACTATTTTGCCCAAAACGCTCTTCACAACTGTGATCTTATAAATTTAGATGACATGCTACAACATGGCACAAATATGAATGGAGTAATGATAGAAAAACCACATAGATTTTTAACTGCAATGACTATTGCAACTCAAATAATTACAGCAGTAACATCATCTCAATATGGTGGAGCAACAATTTCACTAACTCATTTAGCACCATTTGTAAGGGACTCATATAATAGATTTTTAGATAAGTATAAAAAAAGAGGTTTCAAAAAAGCTGAATGTGAAAAGTTTGCTAAAGAAGACTTGCACAAAGAAATAGTAGATGGTGTTCAAACATTCCAATATCAAATAAATTCTATGACTAACACAAATGGACAAGCACCATTCTTGTCTGTAAATATGTATCTTGGAGAAACTGAAGAATACAAAGATGAACTTGCCATGATAATTGAAGAATTCTTAAATCAAAGAATTGAAGGTATGAAAAATGAAAAAGGAGTTTATATAACACCAGCCTTTCCTAAACTTTTATATGTTCTTGAAGAAGATAATATTAACCCAAAAGGAAAATATTATTACTTAACAAAACTTGCTGCAAAATGCACTGCTAAAAGAATGGTGCCAGATTACATTTCAGAAAAAGTAATGAAAGAATTAAAGAAAAATGAATATGGAGAAGGAGAATGTTATCCATGTATGGGTTGTAGATCATTCTTAACTCCAGATAGATCAATCTCAAGAGGGAACGTTGCAAGAGCTAAAAACTATGTCGAAGGAAAAGGAAAATATTATGGTAGATTTAACCAAGGCGTTGTAACACTAAATTTACCAGATATAGCATTGTCATCTGGAAAAGATATGGATATATTTTGGAAAATATTTGATGAAAGACTAGAAATGTGTCATAGAGCACTTCAAATAAGACATAAAAGATTGTCAAAGGCAACAAGTGATGTAGCACCAATCCTTTGGCAACATGGTGCGCTAGCTAGACTTGAAAAAGGTGAATCAATTCATGAATTATTACACCATGGCTATTCAACAATTTCACTTGGATACGCAGGGCTTTATGAATGCGTAAAATATATGACAGGACACTCTCATACAGATAAAGGAAAAGGTTATGAGTTTGGGATTGAAGTAATGCAAAAAATGAATGATGCTTGTAAAGTCTGGAAAGAAGCAGAAGATATAGATTATTCAGTATATGGAACACCAATTGAATCAACAACATATAAATTTGCAAAAGGCCTAAAAGAAAGATTTGGAAAGATTAAAGGAATAACTGATAGAGATTATATAACTAATTCATATCACGTTCCTGTATTCGAAGAAATAGATGCCTTTACCAAATTAAAACTAGAAGCAGATTTCCAAAAATTATCTCCCGGAGGAGCAATATCTTATATTGAAACACCAAACTTGGAAAACAATCTAGAATCAGTAATGGAAGTTATTAAGTTCATTTATGACAATATCATGTATGCAGAACTTAATACTAAAAGCGATTATTGCCAAGAATGTGGTTATACTGGAGAAATCTTATTAGATGATAATCTAGAATGGTATTGTCCAGAATGTGGAAATAGGGATCATGACAAGTTAAATGTTGCAAGACGTACTTGTGGATACATTGGAACAAACTTTTGGAACAAAGGTAGAACTGAAGAAATAAGAGATAGAGTAATTCATATAGATAATAAGGATGACGAAGAATAATGAACTATAACAAAATAAGAAAAATGGATATTTCGAATGGACCTGGTGTAAGAGTATCGATCTTTATGCAAGGATGTGAATTTCATTGTAAAAATTGTTTCAATCCAGAAACTTGGGACTTTAAAAAAGGAAAAGAGTTTACTGGTAAGACAATTGATAGAATCCTAGAACTTGCAGAAAAAGATTATATAAAAGGATTATCTATCCTTGGAGGAGAACCAATGCATCCAAAAAATGAAGAAAACACAACAAAACTTGCAAAAGCATTTAAAGAAAAGTATCCAAATAAAAACATCTGGATGTGGTCAGGATTCCTATTTGAAAATATCAAAGATAAAGAAGTATTTAAATATGTAGATGTCTTAGTAGACGGAAGGTATCAAGATGAATTACATGATTTTAGATTAAAATACAGAGGTTCTTCAAATCAAAGAGTAATAGATGTTAAAAAAAGTTTAAAAAATAAAAAAATATGTTTAGTAAAACTAGAGGAGGAAGTATTATGCTAGGTGGACAAGTAAGAATAAAAAAATTAGATGAAAGAGCAACAATACCAAGTTATGGTTCAGCGTGTGCTGCAGGTTTTGATTTATATGCTATCCTTGATGAAGATATAATTATAAAACCACATGAAACGTTCCTGGTAAAAACAGGACTATCTATGGAAATACCTGAAGGTTATGCTGGAATGATATTTGCTAGAAGTGGATTAGCTACAAAAAAAGGACTTGCTCCTGCTAATAAAGTTGGAGTAGTTGATTCTGATTACAGAGGAGAAGTAATGGTAGCACTACATAATCACTCAAATATAGATCAAACTATATCAAATGGAGAAAGAATCGCTCAAATGGTAATAATGCCATTTTATAAAGCAGAATTTCTAGAAGTAGAAGAATTGTCTGATACTCAAAGAGGAACTGGAGGATTTGGCTCAACAGGAACTAAATAAAAGTTTCTTTTTTGTTTAAAATAGCAATAGTGATTATTGACAGGATAATAGTTTAGGTGTATATTAATGACAATTATTTAAAAGAGAGGTGAGAGAGTTTTAAGGCTTATATATCATGGCTTTATTATGCTTTCGCCTTTTTTTATTCTTTGTAAAAAATTGAGTTTATAGGGATCTCATTAAAAAACTAAAATTTGAAAGGAGTGGTGAAAATGAAATGGGAAAAGCCAACAGCTGAGCTAAAACAAGGAAATAAAGCTATCAAAATTTCAAAAGAAAACGAAAAAGAAATCGTTGCGTTTTCTTGTGATCCACCATGTCAATAGAGTGTTTTTTAACACTCTATTGATACTAAAAAGGAGGTAATTATGAAGTATTATAAAACACCAATTACTGCCAATTTTATTGTGACTAGAAACTGCAATGGTAATTGTATTTTTTGCGGGGTAGAGCACATGAGCAATAAAAAAATAAAAGATGTTAGTGCTGAGAGATTAAAAAATATAATAGATACATTATATGATAATAATGTTTTGAGAATAAACTTTTTTGGAGGAGAGCCATTAGTATATAATGATATAGTTGGACTTGTTAGATATGCTAAAAATAAAGAATTTTTTACAACACTTATAACAAACGGTATGATTTGGCGTAAAGAGTTTACTGATTTTGCTAATACTTTAGATGGAATTGCTGTATCAATACATGGATCAATGGCCAGCCATTGTAGATTAACGAGATCTAATGAAAAACAATATCAAATTATAAGGAATACCATTGAAAAAATTAACAAATTAAAAATACCATTAACTATAAACATGACAGTTACTGCAAACAATTATACTGATATTAAAGAATTTGTAGAAGATTTAAAAGATAAGTATGAAATAAAAGCATTTGCATTTAATAGATATATTTCAAATCCAGAGTTGCCTAAAAAAATAAGTGATAGTTTAAAACTATCTGTCGAGCAAATTAATAATACGTTAAAAGATATAGATTATCTAGCTAGCAAATATAAGGATACAACATTTAAATATGCCATACATTTTCCATTGTGTATTGTAGAAAATCCAAAACACTTAAAGTATGTTGGTAATTGTGGATTTGGACAAAATTATATAAGTATTGATTGCGATGGTAATATTCAACCGTGTTCATATACTTACAAAAAACTAGGTAATATTTTTAAAAATAATTTAGAAGAAGTATGGAATAATGATGAAATGCTAATGGAATACAGAAGTATGAAATGGTTACCAGATAAATGTAAAACATGTGACTTATTTGAGCGTTGCCATTCTGGATGCAAGGAAACTCGTAATTGTGATTTCTCATATGATGAGATTTTAGATGAGGTGATGAGCTGTGAAAAAGTATAAAACAAAACTTTTAAGGATTAGAAAAGAATCAGATGATGAATATATTACAATGACGCCATACTCAAAGATAATAACAATTAATGAAATAGGAAAAAATATACTTGATGAATCAAAAAAGTGTGACACTCTTGAAGCATTGATTAATGACGTTTCTAAAATGTACAATGTTGAAAAATCAATAGTTGAAAAAGATGTTACAGAGTTCTATGAAAAAATGAAAATATGCGGAATCTTTGAAGAATTTTAATTATTAATATTGATTTAAACTTAAAAAAAATATAAAATAAAAAAAACATGTATTAAAAAGGAGTTAATAATATGAAGAAAGTATTTGTAAATGAATTAGAAAAGCATCTTGGAAAAGAAGTAGTAATGAGTGGTTTTGTAGACACAGTAAGAGATAAAAAATGGGTAATGTTTGTAGTGCTAAGAGACTCAACAGGAAAAGTTCAATTAACACTAGAAAAAAGTGAAGAAAAAAATGCTGAAATGATTGAATTGTTCCAAAAAGTAACTAAAGATTCAGTTGTAGAAGTAAATGGTACTGTTTCAAAAAACGAAGCAGTAAAACTTGGAGGAATAGAAATTATTCCAGAAGAAGTAAAAGTTTTATCACAAGCAGAAGAACTTCCATATGACTATAATAATTTAGATGGGGTTAACATTGATACAAGACTTGATTACCGTTTCTTAGATATTAGAAATGAAAGGAATATGCTTATTAGACAAATTGAATCCTGTATGACTGAAGGAATGAGAGATTATTTATATAAAAATAATTTTTGTGAAATACATAGTCCGAAACTAATAGCAGCTGCTTCAGAATCAGGTAGCGAAGTTTTTGAAGTTAAGTATTTTGAAAGAAGTGCTTATTTAGCTCAATCACCACAATTTTATAAACAAATGGTATTAGCAAGTGGACTTGATAAAGTGTTTGAAGTAGGACCAGTATTTAGAGCAGAAAAATCTAATACTTATCGCCATGCTACTGAATATACATCATTTGACCTAGAATTTGCTTATGTTGATAGTGTTGAAGACGTAATGAATGTAGAAGAAGATCTTTTAATTGCAGGTCTTACAAAGGTAAAAGAAAAATATGGAGAAACTATAAAAGAAATATTTGGTAAAGAAGTAATAGTACCTTCAAAACCTTTTCCTAGAATGGATTTAAATGATGTATACCAAGAACTAAATAAAAGATATGGATATAAGATTCCTGAAGAAGATGTAGGAGATATGAACAATGAAACAGAATCATTAATATCTAAATATGCCATGGAAGAATATGGCCATGAATTTATATTTATAACAGGTTTTAGCAGCAAAAAAAGAGCATTCTATCATATGAGAGATGAAAATGGTATTCCAAATGGATATGACCTAATCTGGAGAGGTACTGAAATAACAACTGGAGCACAAAGAGAACATAGATATGAAATATTAAAAGCTCAAGCAAAAGAAAAAGGTTTGGGAAAAGACGTAGATTTCTATTTAGACTTCTTTAAATATGGATGTCCACCACATGGAGGATTTGCAATAGGAGTTGATAGATTAACCATGTTACTACTAGGTCTTCCGAGCTTAAAAGAAACAATGCTACTATTCAGAGGTCCAAACAGAATAGAACCATAGTAAATTATTAGGGGGAAAGTAAAATGAATAATAAAATATACATGAATGAATTAAATAAATATAAAGATAAAAAAATTACTGTATCAGGTTTTGTAGATAATATAAAGGATTTGAAATATGTTCAATTTTTGATACTAAGAGATCATACCGGAAAAGTACAAGTTACCATTGAAAAAAACGATAATAATAAGGAATTAAATGAAACAGTAAAAACATTATCACTTGATAGTACAGTAAATATTGAAGGTGTATTAAATGAAGCTCCAAATGTAAAACTAAATGGAATGGAAATTATTCCAACTAAAATAAATGTAACATCAATAGCCGAGGAGTTACCATTAAATTATAAAGAAAAAAATATAAGCAGAAGTGTTAGACATGATTATAGAAATCTAGATTTGCGATCTGAGAAAAATTATAAATTATTCCAAATCGAAACATATTTTGAAAATGCTCTTAGACAGTATTGTATAAAAAATGATTTCATAGAATTACATTCACCAAAAATAACTGCCAAAGCTGCAGAAAGCGGTAGTGAAGTATTTAAAATAGATTTTTTTGGACAAGAAGCAGCATTAGCACAAAGTCCGCAATTCTATAAACAAATGGCAATGGCATCAGGATTTGACAAAGTATTTGAAATTGGTCCAGCTTTCAGAGCCGAAAAATCAAATACAAGTTATCATGCTTCAGAAATTAATATGTGTGATGTAGAAATATCATGGATAGAAAATATTTCAAAAATTGAAGACTTTGAAGAAGAATTTTTGAAATATGGCTTTGAAAAGCTCAATAGTAAATATGGCAACATGATAAAAAATGATTTTAATAGTAAATTGGTTAATATAGATGCAACTATACCAAGAATAACTTTTTTTGAAGCTAAACAAATATTAAAGAATAGATACAATTATGTTGGAGAAAGAAAAACAGATTTTGATAGGAAAGAAGAATTATTATTAGGCAAATATGCATTGGAATGTTTTAAATCAGATTTTATATTTATAGAAGGATTTCCGTTTGAATCAAGAGCATTCTATCAACAGGTAGATGAAAATGGTAATACTAAGAGCTATGATTTATTATATCGCGGTCTAGAAATAACAACTGGTGCATTAAGGGAACATAACTATGACAAATTATTAAATCAAGTACTTGAAAAAGGAATTAATCCAGATGAATTAAAAGCATATTTAGAACTATTCAAGTATGGATGTCCACCACATGGTGGTTATGGCCTTGGACTATCTAGAGTACTTATGAAAACTTTAGAAATAGATAATATTATGGATACAAACTTTATATATAGAGGGCCATCAAGAAAATTAAAACTTTAATTATAAAAAATTAGAAGCAATCATTAATTGGTTGCTTTTTTGTTTAAAATGCCCTGATCATTGACATTTTCCCAAAAATATGTTATAATAATGCCACATTTTTAAGAGGGGTTTTGGAAATGAAAAATGAGATAATGTATAGGGTATGTAGAATTATCCTAGTAATAGTTTTTGTAGTATTTTTCTCTATGATAAGAAATAATGTTAAAGCAAGTTACAATGAGGCAAATGCTATTATTAATAACATGCCAGGTTTTACAGTAGCGGAATTAGATAATAAAATTGATAAAAGTTCAGGTTTAAAAGAAGAACACAGTGTACAAATAAGAAATGTTTCTCATAAAAAACAAGATGTATCATTTGTACTAAATAATACTAATGAAGCTTATCCGTACAATTATATGAATTACACTATATTAAAAAATAATACTATAGTAAAACAAGGTATAGTAAAAGAAGAAGGTGTTTTATTTAAAACAACTATTAATTCAAATGAGGATAGTACATATAAAATAGTTCTTAATATAAGTCAAGAAGATATCAATGCTTTAGGAGGTATTTCAGCATATGCAGAGTTTACCTTTATTTAATGGGGGCCTTAAAATGGCAAATTATGAATTAGAACGTGCTAAGTTTTACAGAACCATAGTTAAAATGATCGAAACTGGCATTTCAAACAACAAATATTTTTATAACAATGCTGTGTTTTGTGATGAAACTGGTTCTATTAATAACTATATGAAGGCCAAATTTTTTTCAGTTATCAGTGAAATGTTTCCAAATAGTGATAAATCTATTTCCTATCTACATTATAGAAATACTGGGATTTATCCAAGTGCTTCTTGGACTAATTATGCAAAAGAAATTGGAAGAATTGCAACTTTTTCATACTATAGAGATAAATTTAAACAAGAAGGTAAAATTGATCTCGACATGAATATACTTGATTTAAATATTCCTCCTAAGAGTTTAAACTTGATTAGAGAGAATATAACTGCAAACGATGTTATAACATTAAGAGATGTTATAAGTATTACGACTAATCAAGTTCTTAATTGGAATAATAGCCATAGGTATAATAGAAAACATGTAATAGATTTAACTAATTTTTGTTCCGATATTATATCTGATTTGATTAATAGTGATAATCTTGATAACAATGAATTAGATATTTATCATAAAGAATTGTTGTTAAAAAGTAAGGGTTTACTAAATAAAATTGAAACTCTGGAACAAAAGTATGATTATGTTTATAAAACAAGAAAAGATTTAGAGTTACAAGAACAATCTTTATTAGAAGAAATTGAAAAGTGTAAAAGTGAACTTTTAGAGCTAAACTCCTTAGATAAAATAATAAGTATTAGAAAATAGCCATTTTTTAAAGTGATTTGTTAACAAATCACTTTTTATATGTTACAATTTTTACAGGTGGTACTATGAAACAAATAAGAAACCTTATAGAAAAAAGAGATGAAAATTTAGAAAGAAATTTCAAGGAAAAACTTAATGATGAAACTTTCAGAAGTATAGTCAATAAATTAAAAATTGATCAAAAAGAATTATATAAACATACTTCGAGTATTGAAAACTCTACTATAGAGTTAGAACACTGTATGAAATGTAAAGGTTTAGAAGAATGTAAAAACGAAGTAAATGGTTATTGTAACTTGCCTGAAGTAGATGGAGAAAGTATTACTTTTTCTTATAAAGCTTGTAGATATAAGAAAAAAGATATTGAAAGAAATAAATATAAAGAGAATTTAAATCTATTTGATATGCCTAAAGTTCTACAAGAGGCAAAGATAAAAGATATTTATACAGATGATAATTCTAGAACTGAAGCTATTAAATATATATTAAAGTATTTAGAAAACTATAAAAAAGAAGAAATGAAAGGTTTATATCTTCACGGAAACTTTGGTACAGGAAAAACTTATTTAATTGCAGCACTATTTAATGAACTTGCTAAAAAAGGCGAAAAAAGTGCTATTATCTATTTTCCAGAATTTTTAAGAACATTAAAAGCGTCATTCAAGAATAGTGATCCAGAAGAAGCAACCTTCAGCACTAAGTACGAATATATAAAAACAGTACCATTTCTTCTCATAGATGATATTGGAGCAGAAAACGTAACTGCATGGGGTAGAGATGAAATACTTGGAACACTTCTTCAATATAGAGCAAATGAAAACTTACCAACATTTTTTACCTCAAACCTAAATATTGAAGAATTAGAAAATAATTTAGCAGTAACTAAAGATAAAAGTGATAAAGTAAAAGCAAGAAGAATAATAGAAAGAGTAAAACTTCTAACAAATGATATAGAAATAATTGGTAAAAATAGAAGATAACATTTACAAAATAAAAATAATTTGTTAAAATAACCTTAGAAATTCAAATAAGAGACAAGTAATAAAGAAAAGTTTATTGTAGAGAGTCAGTGTTTGGTGAAAACTGATATAAATAATTTTTGTGAATCTACTCTTTAAGAAGGGCATTTGCTCCGGTATAAACCGTTATCAAATTAAGTAAAATAAAGGATGGCACCGTGCTTTTTAGCACTCCTTAAGTGTTATCCTTTTTTTGTTTAAAGGAGGAAATATGGAAAGAAAACTAAAACTAAATCATATTTATAAACATTTCAAAGGTGATTTGTATCTAACAATAGATATAGCTAAACATAGTGAAACAGGTGAAAATCTAGTAATATATAGACATTTATATGGAGATTTATCATTATGTGCTAGACCCTTAGATATGTTTCTCTCGGAGGTAGATCATAAAAAGTATCCAAATGTGAAACAAAAATATAGATTTGAAGAAATAGAAATAGAAAAAGGAGAGATAAAATTATGATAGATATTAAATTAATTAGAGAAAACAAAGACTTAGTAAAGGAAAATATAAAGAAAAAATTTCAAAATCAAAAACTTTCATTAGTAGATGAAGTATTTGATTTAGATAAAAAAACAAGAAGTTTAAAACTCGAAGGAGATAATCTTCGTAATGAAAGAAAAGAAAAAAGTGAAGAAATTGGCACATTAATGAGAAACAAAGAAATAGAAAAAGCAAATTTAATTAAAGAAGAAGTCACAAAAATAAACGATCAAATTAAGGAACTTGAAGACAAAGAAAATAGTATAAATACAAGAATAAGAGAAATAATGATGGTTATACCAAATATTATGGATGAAAGTGTACCAGTCGGAGAAGATGATACTAAAAATGTAGAACTCGAAAAATATGGAGAACCTAAAGTTCCAAGTTATGAGGTGCCTTACCACGCAGATATATTAGAAAGTATAAAAGGACTTGATAAAGTATCCTCAGGAAGAACCACAGGCAATGGTTTTTACTATCTAATGGGGGATGCTGCAAGACTATCAACTGCAATGCTCAACTATGCTAGAGATTACATGATAGAAAAAGGATTTACATATTGCATACCACCTTTTATGCTTAGAGAGGAAGCAATTGATGAAGTTATGTCATTCGAAGAAAGAGATGCCATGGTATACAAAATTGAAGGTGAAGATTTGTTTTTAGTAGGAACTAGTGAACATCCAATGATTGCTAAGTTTATGGGGCAAATTCTAAAGAAAGATGAACTTCCTATAACAATGACATCTTATTCACCATGCTTTAGAAAAGAAGTCGGAGCACATGGTATCGAAGAACGCGGAATTTATAGAGTACATCAATTTGAAAAACAAGAAATGATAGTTCTTTGTGAACCAGAAGACAGCATGGATTGGTATAATAAAATGTGGAAATATACAGTAGAAATATTTAGAAACATGAATATACCAGTAAGGACACTTGAATGTTGTTCTGGGGATCTTGCGGATCTAAAAGTAAAATCAGTAGACGTTGAAGCGTGGTCACCAAGACAACAAAAGTATTTTGAAGTAGGAAGTTGTAGTACTCTTGGTGATGCTCAATCTAGAAGACTTGGAATAAGAGTAAAAGGAGAAAAATGCAACTATCATCCGCACACACTTAACAATACAGTACTAGCATCAACAAGAGCACTTATAGCTTTAATAGAAAACAACTATAACGAAGATGGAAGCATCACAATCCCTGAAGTTTTAAGGCCATATATGGGAAATAAAGAAAAAATAGAAAAAATAAAATAGGTGATTTTATGAAATATTGTAAATACTGTGGACAAGAAATGGATAAAAATGATGATTATTGCCCAAAGTGTGGAAAACATCAATCAGATAAAGAAGTAATTAATAATAAAAGCAATAAAGAAGGTTTAGGAACAGCATCAACGGTAATAGGAATCATCTCCCTAATCTTTGCATTCTTAATAAGTTTATTTATATTTCCACTAGCATTAGTAGGATTAATTTTAGGTATTGTTAACAAAGCTCAAAATGGTAAAAAAGTATCGGGTATAATTCTAAATGGTATTGCTATGATAGTATCTGTATTAGTTTTTATAGCATCAATAGTACTACTAGTGATAGCAGTAGATAATTATGCTAGCGATAATATAAGCCAACATATTTCAAACGAAATAGAACAAGAAGAAGTTTTAGGAGAATGGAAATGTAAAAATGGAGAAAAAGTATTAAGTAGTGATTATAAATTAATATTAACTTTAGATAATGATAAAAAATTTATAATTACAGAATATAACAATGAAAAAAATTATATAAAAGGTATATATTCATTTGAAGAAGATGATAATCATACTATTGTGCTTAATCCTTTAGAAAAATACGAACATGGTGATTTAGTAAATAAATGGGATGATACTAATGTTACTTATAAAATAAAAGTTAGAGCAAGTAAAAATAGATTTCGCGCAATATTAGCAGATGATGAAAACGAAAGAGTTTATTATTGTAAAAAGTAGTATACTTTATATATTTTTATTTTTTATCATACTTGTTTTTTACGATAATAATTAGTATACTATAGAATAGTAGGTGATAAAATGTTAATATTGGAATCTGTGTGTCAAGATGCAAGCTTTTTAGCAACAATATTATTTATTAAAAAATTAGTTCAAATAATATCATATATAGTACCAGCATTATTAGTTTTATTAATTACAATAGATATAACAAAAGCAGTGGTAGCTAATAGTGATGACGATATAAAAAAAGCCCAAAAGGTAGCTATAAAAAGAATAATTGTGAGTTTAGTAGTGTTTTTTGTGCCTATCATTGTAGAAGCATCGTTTTCTATTCTTGGAGATTTAGGTACATCTTGGACAGATTGTTATACAAATGCAACAGATGATGTTGTGGAAACTTTAGTTCAAGCAGAAAAAGAAAAACTCATTGCATATGAAGCAGACAGACAAAAATTAATTGAAGCAGCTAAAGCAAATAAAGCTGCTAAACAACAACAGTTAAAAGAGTTAAGGGAACAAGCTAAAAATAGATCTAAAGATAGTTCTTCATCATCTGAAACACCTGGAACTGTTAATACTACTTTATCTCAAACAGTATTGCAATCTGTGCAAAAGGTTGGTGGAGGAATAGACAGTCATGATTTTGTCTATAGTAATAATTCACCATTTTCATCAACTTATGATGCTGCAATTAAGGATAAATTATATAAGACAAATTGTGCTCTAGCAGTATGCTGGATCTATAAAGATGCTGGCGTTATAGCTAAGGATAAAAAATGTTTTTGGTTTGATAAAACAGAGATACACCACAAAAAAACATTAACTAGTGGAGGTAAAATATCACTCAGTAAACCAGACCACAAGACAATTAAATCACTAGTATCAAGTGGAGCACTTACTCCAGGTGATGCCATTGGAACATGCGATTACAGACATACTACAATGTATATAGGACAAAACGACAAAGGGAAGTATATATTTGCAGATGCCGGACATACTGCTGTTAAAAATAAAACAGTAAGTAGGCATATTATAAGTGGCAAAAAAAAGGTATGTATTTTAGCACATCTTAAATAAATGAAATGGAGATTATATTATGAAAAAAACAGTTTTTTTAATAGTATTTTGTCTAACTATCACATGCTTTGATAGTGTTAGTGCTAGCAGTCTAAATTATAATTTAATAATGGATGATAATGCTGTGTGCCACGAAACAATTACTTATAACATTGAAAAAAAAACAACTAATAGTTATTTAAAAGACATCATAAACAATAAAATATATTTTGATATAAATAATACTAATCTTTATGACAAAAAAATATCTAGCTATCTTAATAACACAATAGTAACACTTCACAGCGACTATAATTGTAATGAAATTGTAAATAGTAAATTAATAAATAAATGCTTTACTAGAACTTATATAGAAAAAGAAAAAACAGAAACATATTTTTCTGCTACCTCACCATTTTATTGCTCTAATATCGCAGACAATATATCTATTACATTTGAAACCAGTATAAATGTTATTGATTCTAACGCATTAAAAGATGGTAATAAATATATATGGGATGAAATAGATGAAGATTTATATATAAGTATGGAAATGGGAAAACAAAACAAAAATGCTGATAGTAATTCATTTTCCTATAAACCTATTATAGTAATACTATCTCTGACTACTATTGCAGGTGTAATTATATTAGTAGTAATAAGAAAAAGAAACAATAATAACAGTATTAATAATTTTTATGAGGAATATTAATTTTTTCTATGATTACCATTAAATAGTCTATTTAGATTTTAGACTATTTTTTATATTTTAATAGCAAAAAAATACAATTTTTGATACAATAAAAAAAGGTGTTATATTATGAAAAGAAGCGAAGTAGACAGAACAAAATTATCACCAATGATGGCACAATACATGAGTATAAAAGATAAATATGAAGATACAATAATATTTTATAGACTTGGGGATTTCTATGAAATGTTCTTTGAAGATGCCATAACAGGTTCAAAAGAGTTAGAACTCGCCCTAACAGGAAGAAATGCAGGTCTTGAAGAAAGAGTTCCAATGTGTGGTATTCCTTTTCACGCTTATGAAAGTTATTTACAAAAACTTGTTGAAAAAGGTTATAAAGTTGCTATTTGTGAACAATTAACACCTCCAGGCAAAGGAGTAGTAGAGCGCGGAATAACACAAGTAGTTACGAAAGGAACAATAATGGATAATTCATCACTTGATGAAAAAAATAACAACTACATTGGAAGTATTTATGACTTTGATCATTGCTATGCGCTAAGCTATGCTGATATCTCTACAGGATCTTTTCATACAGAACTAATAGATTATGACAAAGAAAAAATAGTAAATGAAGTATTAAGACTTGAATTAAAAGAAGTGTTAGTTAATTCCAAGATTAATAGAGAAATAATAAACACTCTAAGAGAAAACTACCAAATACTAGTAACAATTAGTAATGATCTTTCTGAAAACTATAGTTATATATATAAAGATTTAGAAGATCAAAGATTAATTACCTCAGTAAAACATTTACTTTTCTATATTGAAGATACAAAAAAGGGAGATCTATCTCACTTACAAAAAGTAATCCATAATAAAAAAATGGATACATTAAATTTAGATATCCATACCAAAAGAAATCTAGAACTAACCGAAACACTGAGATTAAAAGAAAGAACATATTCTTTACTTTGGTTCTTAGATAAAACAAAAACAGCGATGGGTTCTAGAACATTAAAAAGTTATATAGAAAATCCTTTAATAAATAAAGAACAAATATTAAGAAGACAAAACCTTATATCAACATTTTTAACCGAATTCATCTATAAAGAAGAACTAAGAGAATTATTAAATAATGTATATGACTTAGAAAGATTATCAGGTAGAATTGCCTATGGTAATGTTAATGGTAGAGACTTAATATGGTTAAAAAATTCATTAAGTACATTACCTGATATTAAGAAAATATTGGATAATATTAACTATGACAAAAAATTTGACACTTTAGAAGACCTTCATAATTTACTTGAAAAATCCATAAAAGAAGATCCTCCAATCTATGTAAAAGAAGGAAATATAATAAAAGAAGGTTATAATGAAGAATTAGATAATTTAAGAAAGCTGTCTAGTGGTGGTAAAGACTTTATTCTTCAAATAGAACAAGAAGAAAAAGAAAGAACTGGAATTAAAAACTTAAAAGTAGGATATAACAGAGTCTTTGGTTATTATATTGAAATAAGTAAAGGACAAAGTGCAAACGTCAAAGAAGAATTCGGTTATGAAAGAAAACAAACATTAGCTAACGCAGAAAGATTTATTACTCCAAAATTAAAAGAACAAGAAGATCTAATTTTAAATGCTGAAGACAAAATAATAAATCTTGAATATGAATTGTTTCTAGATATAAGAAATAAAACAAAAGAATACATTCCACAAATACAAGAAGTAGCAGCAGTATTAAGTGAACTTGATGTTATTTTATCACTCGCAGTAGTAGCAGAATCATACAATTTTGTAAAACCTGAAATAACTGATAAACATAGTGTGTTAATCAAAGAAGGAAGACATCCAGTAGTAGAAGTTGTATCTAAAAAAGATTATGTTCCAAATGATGTAATAATGGATGAAAAAACAAATATTTTATTAATAACAGGGCCAAACATGAGTGGGAAATCAACATATATGAGAATGCTAGCTATTTGTGTAATACTAAATCAAATTGGATCATTTGTTCCATGTAAAAAAGCGGTACTTCCTATATTTGATAATATATTTACAAGAATCGGTGCTAGTGATGACTTAGTAAGCGGTGAAAGTACTTTCATGGTAGAAATGAAAGAAGCAAATTACGCAGTAAGTAATGCTACCAAAAACAGCTTAATCCTTTTTGATGAATTAGGTAGAGGTACTGCTACATATGACGGTATGAGCCTAGCACAATCAATTCTAGAATACATTCATGATAATATAAAAGCAAAGACACTTTTCTCAACTCACTATCATGAATTGACATCTCTAGAACAAAACTTAAGAAATTTAAAAAATGTTCATGTAAGTGCTAAAGAAGAAGATGAAAAAATTATCTTCTTGCATAAAGTAAAAGAGGGAGCGGTTGATAAAAGTTATGGTATTCATGTAGCATCATTAGTAAATTTGCCAAACAAAGTAATCACAAGAGCAAAAGAAATATTAGATGTTTATGAAAAACAAGAAACAAAAAAAGAGGTTTATACACAAACAAGTTTATTCTTAGATTTTGAACCTAAAAAAGAAAATGAAATAGAAGAAAAAATAAAGAAAATAAACACACTTGAAATAACTCCAATTGAAGCACTAAATATAATAGATAATCTAAAAAAAGAAATTATTTCAAAAGAAAAAGATGATAAGTAGACTTAAAAAAGTGCTATAATGTAGTAAAGAAAAGTAGTGGAGGTATTTATGAAAAATATAAGGGGTATTATATTATACATTGTAGTTTTATTATACATTATTTGTATACTATTATTTGGATATCCAGATGACGAGAACAAAACTGGATTATTAGTAGCCTTAATCTTTGTAATAGCATATGGCGTATATTATATCATATCTAGAGTACATAGAGATATGATTCGTTATAAAATTAATAATTTGAGTTTTGAACAAAATAAGAGTTATTTCAGAGATATTATAAAAAAGTATTCTATAGCAGAACTTAGTTTTATTGATGGCTTTGAGTTTTCCTATTTTAATGATATTGTGGCAATGTTATTAAAATTAGAAAGATTAAATGCACTAAAAATAGATGGCGAAAAAATTATTGCTTTGGATTATAGTAATTTAAAATTAACAAAATCAGAAAAGTATCTTTTAAGTAGTATAAAAGATGGATACTTAGATGAATTAGATGAACCGGCTCTTGAAAGAATTGTTGAGGCTGAATGCATTGAGGATGGATTGATCGAAACAATATCAAACCAAGAAAAAAACTTGTATTTTGCTGATATTTTTAAAAATATGAGAAAAGTTACAGTTCCAATGTTCTTCGTGATGATAGGATGCTTTGTTGCAATTTTTACTTTGCGTTTATCTGATCAAGTTAAAGTTGGATTACTATATATTGCATTCATAATTATAGTTTTATTAATAATAGTTTTTCCTATAGTTATTCTTGTGAAAGTTTCAATTTCTTCCGGAGAAAAACTAGTTAAGTTTAAATTGTTAGATGATGGAAAAAATATTTATTTTAAATTACAAGGATTAAAAAACTATATAAAAGATTTTAGTAGTTTAGATAATAAAGCAAAAGAAGAAATACAATTGTGGGATGATTTTTTAATATATTCAGTAATGTTTGGATTAAATAAACAAATACCAGATAAATACTTAAAAATACTTAAAAGAAAACCTGATATCGCTTTATCAGAAAACAGTGATAAAGGTATTTATTTTAGAGATTAAAATCTAAAAATAAAGAAAAAGATGATAAGTAAGGAGGATTTTATGTTTAATTATTACACTATAAACACTCAGTTTGGTGAAAATATAATTATTAATACTGATGATGGTACTTTTGTAATTATTCGTGAAAAAAATTCAGATTTATATTTGAACCCTGTTCATAAGAATTATCAAGAAGAAGATGCCACATATAAAATTACAAGAGAAAACTATTATTTGTTTAATGTGTTTAACACATTATATGAGGAATTAATTGAATGTGATCTGTTCTCTGACAATGAAGAATGTTTACTAACTGATGGTAATATTGTTAATTGGTACTCTGACGAAGATAGCGAAGAAGCAAGTTTACTTCAAATGTACAAAGAAGAGGATAGTATTAAAATAGTTTTCAAAAAAGGAAAAAATGACAATTATAGAATAAAAATAAAAAATAGTGATAGTAAATATGCTCCTGCTAATGAAGCATTTATGGAAATGTACAACGTTTTAGCGTATAAAAATCCACGAGTTAAAATGGAAGAACGCATAAATAAAAAAACAAAAGTTCTAAAAAGATAAGGTGATAAAATGGGAAATTTATATATAGTAGCAACCCCAATAGGAAACTTAAAAGATATGACACAAAGAGCTATAGAAACCTTAAAAGAAGTAGATTATATTCTTTGTGAAGATACTAGAAATAGTTTGAAATTATTAAATCATTTTGACATAAAAAATAAACTAGTTTCTTATCATAAGTTTAATGAACAAGATAGAAGTAATTCCATAATAAAAGATTTAAAAGAAGGAAAAAACATTGCAGTTATATCAGATGCAGGTACACCATGTATTAATGATCCTGGGGAAGTAATAGTAAGAAAGGCTAGAGAAGAGAAAATACCGGTATATGGTATCGGAGGTATATCTGCGGTAATAACAGCACTTTCTATAAGTGGACTAGATACTACAAGTTTTACATATTATGGATTCTTCCCAAGAGAAAAGAAAGATCAAAATAAACTTATAAAAATAATAAAAAGTTCAAGTATAAAAACATATGTCTTTTATGAATCTCCAAAAAGAATAATTAAAACACTTGAAGTGTTAGAAAAAGAATTTTCAAATATAAAAGTAAGCATTTGTAAAGAACTAACTAAACTCCATGAAAAAAACTATTATGGAGATATAACAAAAGTATTAAAAGAATTAAAAAAAGATGAAAAAGCACAAGCAGGAGAATATACATTTGTTATAGAAAAACAAGAACAAATAATAAAAAAAGAAACCAATATATCAATAGAATCTATGCTTATAGATTACATAGTAAAAGATAATATATCTTTAAAAGAAGCGGTTGATAAACTTAATAAAGAAAATCAAAACCTTTCTAAAAAAGAAATTTATAATGCTAGTTTAAATCTAAAAAGTATTTTTAATAAGTAAATGAATAAAAAAACTCTTTTTATATCAATACAGATATGAAAGGAGTTTTTTTAATGGCAAAACATAAAGTAGAAATAACAGGAATGAATACAAACGATATAGAAGTACTAACTCAAGAAGAAATGGAAGAGTTATTTAAAAAAATGAACAAAGGTGATAACAAAGCTAGAGAAAGATTAATAAATGGTAACTTAAAATTAGTTTTATCAATACTAAAAAGATTTAATAAAAAAGATGAAAATATGGATGATTTATTTCAAGTAGGATGCATTGGACTAGTAAAAGCAATCGATAACTTTGATCTATCTTATGGAGTGAAGTTCTCGACATACTGTGTACCTATGGTTCTTGGAGAAGTAAGACGTTACTTAAGAGATAACAATAGTATTAGAATAAGTAGAAGTATAAAAGATATTGCTTATAAAGTAATAAAATTAAAAGATGAATTAACAGTAAAAAACGGAGTAGAGCCAACTGATAAAGAACTTGCAGACCTTTTAGAGATAGAAGAACAAGACATTATAACAGCAATGGAAGCTCTAAGACCCCCAGTAAGCCTTTTTGAACCGATTTATAATGATGGAGGAGATACAATATATCTATTTGATCAAGTAGCAGATAATTCAACAAATCAAGATTTGGATCTAAGATTAGCAGTAGATAAAGCAATTAAAAATCTATCAGAAAGGGAACAATTCATTCTAGATCAAAGATTCGTAATAGGAAAAACACAAATGGAAATAGCAGAAGAGATAGGTATAAGCCAAGCTCAAATATCAAGACTAGAAAAAAGTGCTATCCAAAGAGTACGAAAACAACTATAAGAACTAACAAGTTCTTTTTTTATACAAAAAATTCCCACTCTCTTGATAAATAAATAATATATGATATAATTATTATAAGAATAATTGGAAGGAGGATTAATAGAAGAAAACTAAATAAATAATAAAAAAGAAAGGAGAAAAAAATGAAAAAAATAAAAAAATTATTATTAACTATAACAACAATATTAATAAGTATTATAACGATAAATAGTGTACAAGCTACTGAAAACTATGGATTGTTTATAAATGGAGAAGAATTTACAAGTGAAAAAACAACAATCAACTGTGATGAAGGAACTGCTACATTTGATAGTTCTACAAATACTTTAACACTTGATAATGTTACAATAGATAGTCACTATTGGTATAACATAATAGCATATAAAGGTACCGAAGCATTTAAGATTGTACTAATTGGAGACAACAAAATATATGGCGAATACGATTATGCAATTTTCTCAAGCCAAGATTTAACTATAAGTGGTACTGGTAGTTTATATATAGATTCATATAATGGTATTTGTGTATATGATAATAGTAGTTGTCCAGGAAATGGCTCTATAGAAACTGAAAAAGTTAAAAGCATCACATTTGAAAGTAAAAATATAGAGGTGACAACATTTGATCATAACTCTGGAGAAGGTGATGGCACAGGATTGATAGGAAATGTAGTTAGTAACCATTCTGTTTTAGCAGGTCCTTATGGAGACTCAAGAGATACAACTGTTTATAAAGCTGAAGAATTATATCAAGCGCGAGAAATGGGATGGATTAACTATCTAAAAATAGGTAATTTCACTGCGAATAATATAAAAAATGAAGTATCAGATAGTGAGTATTTATATATACCAAAAACTGGTGTGAATGGTAATAAAATGAGAATTAACCCTGCTTCATATACTATTTATGAAGATGGTGTGTTTGGTTATGATGGAACTGATGAATCAGCTTATGGTGAATTAAGATATTTTTACAATGTTGAAAATGTTAGAATAATTAAAACATCAACAGGAGAAGATGTTACAAAAAGTGTAAAATATAATTCAAATTACAATACATTTGTAATGCCTAATTATGATATTACAATTAAAGGTGATTTAGTAAAAGTATATAAAGAACCAGTAACTAATTTAACAGCTAAAATAAATAGTTCTAATATTATTAATCTTGGATGGAATAATCCGGATCAAAAAGGATTAATTGGAGCAACAGGTAATTATTTATATGTAAAAAAGGGAAATTCTACTAAATGGGAATTTTTAGCAGATGTAAAATTAAAAACTAGTGGTGGAATTAACGAAGATTTAACTAAAGCAATATATACCACAGAAGCACTCGAAAAAAACACAAGATATGCCTTTAAAATAGTACCATATATAAAAATACAAATTGGTGATTTTAATAACAAGATAATTACAAGTGGAACTTACAAAACTACAAATTATATAATTACAAAAATGAATTTGCCAACAGTAACAAAATATAATAATTCAAAAGTACAAGTAAAATGGAAAAAAGTTGAAGGTGCATCAGGATATCAAATAGCAAGATCAGTATATAAAACAAGAAATTATAGTATTGTAAAAACAGTAAACGATAAATATATTGGTTATAAAATAGATACAAAGAAAAATAAAACATATTACTATAAAGTAAGAGCATATAAAATAATAAATGGTAAAAAAACATATGCTCCATGGAGTAACTACAAATCATTTAGATTAAAATAGAAATGAAAGGAGTTAGACAATAATAGTCTAGGTCCTTTTTTTTGACAAAACACATAATTAATAGTAATATTATATTGGTTTGGGAGTGATGATATGAAAAAGTATTCAAAGCAAGATTATTTAAATCTTTTTTTAATCATTATTTCTTTTTTTACTGTTTTCATATTTTTACTAATACATAATGGAACATCTTATGCATCAACGATTGATTATTCATATCAACACTATATGATACCAGAATATTTTAGAACACTTTTCTATAACACAAAAAAGTTTTTTCCATCTTACGCATTTAATTTAGGAATGGGACAAAATATTTTTAACTTTTCATATTATGGATTACTAAGTCCTATAATATTAATTTCTTATCTATTACCATTTCTAAAAATGAAAACATATCTAGAAATAACAACAATTGTTCTATTTATTATAAGTATTATTCTGTGTTATTCATGGGTGTCTGATAAAACAGATGATAAAAAGATTAGATTTATTTCTACTTTCTTATATACTTTTGCTGGACCTTTAATCTTACATACTCATAGACATGTTATGTTTATGTGTTATATGCCATTTTTATTTATGGGATTATTTGGAATAGAAAAGTATTTAAAAAATAAACAACCATATCTTTTGATACTTTCAAACATATTAATAATTACATCAAGTTATTTCTTCAGCGTTCCTGCTCTTATTGCTCTATTTATATATGCAATATACTTATATTTAGAAAACAACGAAAGAATCAAGATTAAAGAATTTATCAAAAATCATTTAATAATTGCTTGGTATTTTATATTATCTGTGTTAATAAGTGCAGTATTATTACTACCAAGCTTAAAAGCAATATTAGACAACAGATTCAAAGAAGCAACTGAAGAAACTATATTCACATATCTAGTGCCTAATATATCATTTAAAAGTATTCTTTATAATAGTTATTCCATGGGACTTAGTTCTATTCTTATAGTTTCTATTATTCATTTATTATTAAAAAAGCAAAAAAATACTAGATTTTTAGCAATAGTTTTTGTGCTTATACTATGTTTTCCAATAATCAATTATGTACTAAATGGATTCATGTATTTGAATGGTAAAGTGTTTATTCCTTTTATTCCTTTAGGAATACTATTAATTACAAAAACACTAGAAGATTTTCTAATAAAAAAAGACAAAGTATCGAAATCTTTAATATCTATAGTTTTAATAATAAGTATTCTTGGATGCCTTAATTATAGTCAATATTTACTATATACAATTGATATAATACTAATAGGTTTAAGCTTGTTAATATATGAAAAATACAATAAAAAAACATTTTTAATATTAGCTATATTATCATTAAGTTTGTTTAATTGTATAAAAGTAAACACAAGTGATAAATTTAATGATCCATTTGTAGAAAAAAATCAATATGATCCTAATATACAAGAACTTATAAATAATATGAATGATAACAATATCTATAGAACAATTGATTTAACTAATCAATCATTAAATAGTAATAATATAAGAACAATGAATGAATATAAAACAACTATGTATTCTTCTGTTACTAATAAATATTACAAAAATTTCTATTGGGATATTTATGATACAGACAATCCTAATAGAAACAATGCTATTTTTAGTGATATATCAAATCCGTTATTTAACATATACTTCGGTAATAAGTATTTAATTGGAGACAATCCTCCGATAGGATACGAATTAGTTTCTAGTGACAATATTAATTTATATAAAAATGATGATGTTTTTAGCATTGGATATTCAAATAGTAAACTTATGAGTGAAAAAGAATTTAATATGTTAGAATATCCATACAACATAGAAGCACTTCTAAATTATACAATTGTTAAAAATGATATTGTTTCAGGATATAGTTCAAAGTTAAAGGAAATGAAAATAAGCAATTCATTTAATAAAAAAGTACAAGAAGATTATGAATTTAATCTCAAAGAAAAGGAATATTATACTATTAAATCTCTAAAAGATTTAGACAACAAAATAGTTGTAATAAAATTTGACATGAATTATTCTCAAAGTTGTAGTAAGGGAGATACTTATATAACTATAAATGATGTTAGAAATGTTTTAACATGTAAAAGCTGGAAATATCATAATAATAATTACAGTTTTACATATGTTATTTCAGAGCCAAACAGACTTGATATAGAGGTAGAAAAAGGAAAATATGATATATCAGATATTGAAGTGTACACACTAGATTACAATGATATTAAAAACATCAATAAATTACATGATGAGTTTATTATAGATAAAGCACAAGGAGATACTATAAAAGGACATATAAATGTTAAAGAAAACGGCTATTTTAATCTTTCAATTCCATATGATAAAGGTTATAATATATACGTTGATGGAAAGAAAACAAATTATGAAATAGTAAATAAATCATTTATAGGATTTGAAATAGGAAAAGGGAATCATAACATAGAAATAAATTATACTGCACCATGGTTGAATATAGGAAAAATAGTATCAGTAATGGGAATATGTTTATTACTAATAACTATTGGATATAAAGGAGTAAAAAGACATGAAAAAAATATCGATGATAATACCTTGTTATAATGAAGAAGGTAATGTTCAATTGTTTTTTGAAAATGCTATCAAGACATATAAGGATAGTAAAAAATATATAATAGAACTAATCTTTATTGATGATGGCTCAAAAGACAATACTTTAAATGAGCTAAAAGAAATAGCCAAAACTAAAGAATGTATAGTAAAAGTATTATCGTTTTCAAGAAATTTTGGTAAAGAATCAGTTATATATGCAGGATTAAATGCCGCAACTGGAGATTATACAGTTCTAATAGATGCAGATATGCAACAACCTCCAAGTCTAACTTTAAAAATGGCTGAACTTCTTGACAAAGAAGAAGATGTTGACTGCGTTTGCTATTATCAATCAAAGCGAATTGAAGGAAAACTAATGAGTAAAGTTAAAGGATTGTTTTACAAGACAATGAACAAAATATCCGATGTAGAGTTAAAACAAGGTGCTAGTGATTTTAGAATGTTTAGAGCAAATGTAAGAAAAGCACTTTTGTTACTTGATGAACGTTGCCGTTTTACAAAAGGAATATTTTCATGGGTAGGATTTAAAACTAGCTACCTGCCATATACACCTGAAAAAAGAGTTCATGGAACTTCAAAATGGAATCCTTATAAATTATTTAAATATGCCATGGAAGGCATTGTATCATTCTCTACAAAGCCTTTAAAACTTGCGACATTTTTAGGATTGTTTCTATCAATTCTTTCAGGAATTTATTTGTTGGTAGTTTTAATACAAAAAATATTCATTGGTATAGATATTCCTGGATACCCAACAATTATTACTTTAATTCTTTTGCTTGGAGGCATCCAACTTTTTTGCATAGGTATAATTGGAGAATACATAAGTAAGATATATTTAGAAAGCAAAGATAGACCAATATATATAGTAAAGGAAGAAATATCGAATGATAAATAAAATCAAAGATTTATATAAAAAGTATAAAGAAATAATTAATTATATAATAGTCGGAGGCCTTACTACAGTAGTAAGTATTGCATCATTTTACATAGTAAGACTATTCATATTAACAAACAATAGTCAGTTACACATTCAAATATCAACCATAATATCTTGGATTTTAGCAGTACTTTTTGCATTTTTTGCTAACAAAAAATATGTGTTTGAATCAAAAATACAAGGTAAGGGCAAGTTAATAGAAATGATTAAGTTCTTTCTATCTAGACTTACAACACTTGGTATAGAAATGATTAGTATGTGGCTACTTACAAGTCCACTTCATATTAATGACAAAATATCTAAAATACTAGTACAATTTATCATAATGATATTAAACTATATATTTAGTAAAATATTTGTTTTTAAAAAACATAACTAGTTATGTTTTTTTTAATTTTTCATAAATTTAAATAGGTGATAATATGAGATTATCAGAATTACAATATAAAGATATAGTAAATCTTGAAGGTAAAAAAATAGGTAATATAATTGATGTTAAAATAGATAAATCAGGAAAACTACTTTCCCTAGTAATTGAAGAAAACAAAAAGTTTATAAGACTAAAATCAGGAGACTCTGAAACAGAGATATCTTGGGATAAAATACAAAGAATTGGAGAAGATGTAATTTTAGTTAAACTATAATTAATCTTTTTCTTTTTTCTTTTTTTGATCTATAGTATAATAAATATGGTGATTGATATGGTTTTACCTGCAGACAGTTATATAGTTGTTAATAAAAGTATTATTACTGAACAAGATAAAAAGATACTTGTTGATTTATACCAACCAATTATAGGAAATAAATCAGTCTCTTTATATTTAACGCTTTTAAATGATTTAGATAAAAGTAGTACTATTACTGAAGAATTCACTCACCATCACTTATTAAGTGTAATGCAAACATCACTTGAAGACATAACAAAGATGAGAGAAAGACTTGAAGCAGTAGGACTTTTAAAAACATATCAAAAAAAAGGACCTATTAGCAATTATGTATATGTATTATATGGCCCGGTATCAGCAAATGAGTTTTTAAATCATCCAATTTTAAACATTGTTCTCTATAACAATGTTGGTAAAGCTGAATATAAAAAAATAGTAGAAAGTTATAAACTTCCTAGGGTAGTACTAAAAGATTATGAAGATGTTTCATCAACTTTTGACGAAGTGTTTACTACTGTACCAGTTAATTCATTCTTTAATAATGATGACATCATCACCAAGAACAAAGGAGAAATTATATTCAAGAATACTATAGATTTCGAATTATTAATTTCAGGACTTGATACTAAAATAATTAATGAAAAAGCATTCAATAAAGATACAAAATCACTAATTAACAATTTATGTTTCTTATACAATATAGATGTTATAACGATGCAAGGATTAATAAAAACATGTCTAAATGAAAAAGGTATGATAGATAAAGAATCTTTAAGAAAAGCATCTCGCAATTTTTATCAATTTGAAAACAGTGGTAATCTACCAACCCTAATTCATTCGTCACAACCTGAGCATTTAAAAACCCCAACTGGAGATGTATCTCCAAAAGGGAAAATGATTTATACTTTTGAAAATACCAATCCATATCAGTTTGTAAAAAGCAAATATAAAAATGGTAAAGTAGTAACTCGCGATTTACAACTAATTGAAAGTTTGCTTTTAGATTTAAAACTATCTCCTGGTGTAGTTAATGTTTTATTAGATTATGTACTTCGTGTTAATAATAAACAGCTTAATAGAAAATATATTGAGACTATAGGAAGTCACTGGAAGAGACTAGGAATTGAAACAGTTCCCGAAGCAATGAATGCTTGTATAAAAGAACATAAAAAGATGAAAAAGAATAGTTCAGTTACTAAAAAGAAAACAGAAGAAAAACTACCAGATTGGTTTGATCAAAATATAGAGAGAAAAAAAATATCTGACCAAGAAGAACAAGAACTAGTTGATTTGATAAATAATTATAAATAAAAAAGCTTAGGTTATTTACATTTGTACCCTAAGTTTTCTATTTTTGTTTTAGCATCATTTTTAGAATCATTTCTACTCACCAAAAGTTTATCCTCTTGAGTAGAATTGTTTTTAGTAAAATCATATTTTACTCTTAAAGTTATATTGTCAACATTGTTTCTCATTTTTGCAAACTTTTCTGCTATCAAAGTTCCGTGCTCATCATATTTTGAATGATAATAAAGTTCAGCTTCTGGAGCTTGCGGAGAAAACATCATTTTATCTTTAAACTCATATGTTGAAGGTTTATTATTCTTAAATTTTATCACCACTTTAGAAGTATAATTATTTGTATCAATTTTACATTTTAAAGTATTTGCACATCCTGTAAGTAATAAAACTGCTATCAATAACATAACCAATTTTACTCTTTTCATTTTTATCACCTTATTATATTCTAACACAACAAAAGATTCTTTTCAACCAAACACCTTGTTTTACAGTAATTATTGTCTAATCAAGTGTAAAGTGTTATAATCTTTTTAGATATTAATATCTAAGAAAATATATGAAAAAAATTAAAAAGTATTACAAAGAGGTATTATATGAAAGAAGATATATTAAATACATATGATAAAGCAAGTCATGATTATGGTTACAATAGTAATTCACTACATAAACTTGGACTTGATGCTAGAAAACTAGAAGAAGCCGCTACAAATCAAATACTAAATGTTCTAAACTTAAATGATTATGATGTTATATACACAAGCGGTAATGCAGAGAGTTTTACAATAATTGCTAATAGTATCAAGAGCATTTTATCAGATAATGAAGAAATGATAAAAATATGTAAGGAAAAAAATATAGATATAAGAAACAAAGATAATATAGATAGAAATACATTTGTTTCAGTAAAAGATGAAAAGTTTTATGATGGAAAGATTAATCATATAGATATCGATTTAAATAAAGAATATAGTGATTTAAATAAATATGATTTTATAACTATTGAAGACGATATTCCATTCTTTGGAGTTCTAATAAAAAGAAAAAATATTGAACTAGAAAATCTTATACACGGTGGAAAGAGTACTACTAAATATAGAAGCGGCACCAGTGTTACGCCTCTAATAGCTAGTTTTGCTAAACTTATAAAATTAAAATATAAAAGATAGGAGACAAATACCGTAAATTATGTCTTCTTTTTATTGCAAACAAGTGTTTGTATGATATAATAGTGATAGGAGTGATAATATGTATGCATATATGAAAGGAACAGTAACAGATCAAACATCTAATCAAATAATGTTAGAAGTAAATAAAATAGGCTATGAAATAAATGTACCAAATCCTTATTCATATGAAATTGAAAGGGAAGTAAAAGTATATTTATATGAACATATAAGAGAAGATGAACATACTCTATACGGCTTCAAAAATTTAGATGAAAAAGAATTATTTCTAAAGTTAATAAATGTAAAAGGACTAGGTCCTAAAATGGCTATACCAATGCTTGCAACTGGATCAATAAATGGTATAGTAGATGCTATTGAAAGAGAAAACATTTTATATTTAAAAAAATTTCCAAAGATTGGAGATAAAGTTGCAAAACAAATAATTTTAGACTTAAAAGGAAAACTAAATACTACTGGAATAGAGGAAGACAACTCTAAAGAAGAATTAATCGAAGTTCTAAAAGGACTAGGTTACAAAGAAAAAGATTACAAAGGAATAATTGCTAAAGTGGATTCTTCAAAAACAGTCGAAGAGCAAGTAAAAGAAGCACTAAAACTATTATTAAGGTAGGTGATATCATGGCAAAGATGCATTTTAAGTATGCTAGTATGAACTCAGGAAAAAGTATAGATTTAATCAGGACAGCTCATAACTACGAAGAGAATGGCTATAGTGTATTGATATTAAAACCAGCAATAGATACAAAAGGAGATAATACTATTACTTCAAGAGTAGGATTATCTAGAAAAGTAGATGAACTGTTACTATACTCTGATAGTATTTTAGAAAAGCTAAAGAACAATCTGACTGATATAGCATGCATCTTAGTAGATGAAGCACAGTTTCTATCTATAAAACAAGTAGAAGACTTATTCTTGATATCAAAAGCATGTGATATACCTGTAATCTGTTATGGACTTAGGACAAACTTTAAAATGGAAAGTTTCGCAGGAAGTAAAAGACTACTGGAAATATCAGATGTCTTGGAAGGAATAACAACATTATGTCATTGTGGAGAAATAGCAAGATATGTAGGTAGAGAAGTAGGAGATAAATTTGTCAAAGATGGAGAAGAAATAATAATTGATGGGACTGAAAATATAACATATGTACCATTATGTGGTAAATGCTATTTAGAAAAAGTAAACAAAATTGATTTAAAACAAATAAAAGATAAACTAACAAAGGAGGCATAATATGGAAGAAAAAGAATATGAACAAACTATAAGACCCAGACTGATTGATGAATATATTGGTCAAACTGAAGTAAAAGAAAACATGAAAGTTTTCATCGAAGCGGCAAAAATAAGAGGTGAAGCATTAGATCACGTTCTTTTGTATGGGCCTCCAGGGCTTGGTAAAACAACTATGGCCTTTATTATAGCTAATGAGTTAAACGTAAATATAAAAACAGCGAGTGGTCCTTCAATAGAAAAAAGTGGAGATCTTGCAGCAGTGCTTTCTTCACTTGAACCAGGTGATGTTCTATTTATTGATGAAATACATAGAATGCCAAGATTTATTGAAGAAATACTTTATCCTGCTATGGAAGACTTTACATTAGATATCATAATTGGAACTGAAGGATCAACTAGAAATATAAAAATAGATCTTCCGCCATTCACGCTTGTTGGAGCGACAACCAAAGCAGGAGACTTAACATCACCTCTAAGAGATAGATTTGGAATAGTTAATAAATTACAATATTATACAGAAGAAGAACTTACACAAATAGTAAAAAGGACTAGTAAAGTTCTAGAAACAGAAATAGAGGATGAAGCTGCCAAAGAGTTAGCACTTCGTAGTAGAGGAACTCCAAGAATTGCCAATAAACTATTTCGAAGAGTTAGAGACTTTGCTCTAGTCGAAGGAAAAAGTATTATCGATTTGGAAGTAACTAGAAAAGCTTTAGACAGATTAAAAATAGATAGAATAGGACTAGATGAAACAGATAAAGAAATACTGTTAACAATAATAGAAAAATTTAATGGTGGTCCTGTTGGAATAGATACTTTAGCGACCTCTGTAGGAGAAGAAGTTTCAACAATTGAAGATATGTATGAACCATATTTAATACAAATAGGAATGTTAAAAAGAACATCACGTGGTAGAATTGCAACCCAAAAAGCCTACGAATATTTTCACAAAAATAAACAAGGAACACTTTTATGAAAATAGAAATAAATGGTATTACATATCCTATTGAAATAACATATAAAAACAACAAAAATATGTATTTAAGAATAAAAGATGGACCCAAAATAGAAATCACAGCCCCTTTAAGAACAACAGAAAAAACCATAAGAGAATTTATAGAATCAAATATTAATTTTATAGCAAAAAATGTCATAAAAAAACAACAACTACAAAATAAAAAATCTGGTAAGTTTGAATACCTCGGACATTACTATGATATTTTATATACTGGAAAATATGGAATAACTTTAACAGATACAATTGCTTATATTGGGAAAAATACAAATGTAGATAACTGGTATAAAAAAGAAGCTAAAGAAATGTTTAAAGAGTATTATGATGAATGCTTTAAAAACTTTAGAGAAGCTTCTTTAAAACCAGAATTAAAAATAAGAAAAATGAAAAGTAAATGGGGAGTTTGTAACGTCACAAATAATACAATAACTTTAAATCAAGAACTAATAAAACTAGAACCTGCGTGCTTAATATATGTAATATACCACGAACTATCTCATTTAAAGCATCACAACCATTCAAAAGATTTTTGGGATTTAGTAGAAATCTATGTACCAAATTATAAAGAAATAAGAAAACATATGAGAAATGTATAAACAAGGAGTATTAATATAGTAAAATAATTAGTATTTGATTTATTATTTTATAGTGATATAATAATTAGCGAATTTATACGTGAGGTGTAGAAAATGAATGATATAAAAAAAGAGTTTACTTCGTTTGAAAAATTTTTAAAAATATATACAAAGGGTATAAAAGTACGTGATATAACTAGAAATTACATTTCAAAAGGAATTGGTTCTGAGTATGGGAATTATACAATAGAACATTTTTTGATTTTGTATAAACTTAGTAGAATGAAAGAACTTGGTATAGTTAGTGAAAAAATAGCTAATGATTTAAAAGAAATATTAGACATAAAAACAAAAGTTGGTATTATGATTGGAGAAGAGGCTAAAAAAGAATTGTATATTGAATCATATAAATCTGCTGATTTACCAAAACTGCATGAAATGGCAGATATAATCAACGACCATCTTAAAAACTATCACTTAACCATTGATGACATTAGCTTAGTAGATATGATAGATGCTATTATAAAAGAAGAAAACAATATAAACATCAAAGAAGATAATAATATTAAAGTAAAAAGGATAGATTAGGTGATTAAATGTTAATAACAAGTACTGATAATAAAAAAATAAAAGAACTGGTAAAACTAAAACAAAAAAAATATAGGGATATAGAAAACAAATTTATTATAGAAACAGAAAATTTAATAAAAGAAGCCTATATTGAAGGAAAACTTGAAGAAGTATATATTTTAGAAAATGAAGAACTATCTTTTAAAGTTGATTGTCCAATCTATTATGTATCAGAAAACGTAATGAACAAAATAAAGAGTATAAATACATCAAAATACATTGGAATATGTTCAAAAAAAGATAGTAATGAATATATAGGAAAAAGATATTTAATGCTAGACAAAGTAGCAGACCCAGGTAACCTTGGAACGATAATAAGAAGTGCAGTAGCTTTTAACATAGATACTTTAATTCTATCAGATGATTCTTGTGATGTTTATAACGATAAAACTATAAGAGCAACTGAAGGGTCACTATTTAGACTTAATATTATAAGAGAAAATCTTGAAGAAGCAATAGACAATCTAAATAAAATAGGTATTAACATATATGGAACAGATGTAGCAAAAGGAGATAGCATAGATACAGTAAATAAAGAAAACTTCTGTATCATCATGGGTAATGAAGGCTCTGGAATAAGTGAAAAAGTAAAAAATAAAATAGATAAGTATATTCATTTAAATACAAATAACGTAGAAAGCCTTAATGTAGCAGTAGCTACAAGCATTATCCTTTATGAATTAGATAAATAAAAAAACTAAAAACCTAGGTAATATATATAGTTTTTGTGAAATATATATATGAGGAGGTTTTTTTATTATGCATAAAACAAAATTGTCTAATAATGTTTTAATCTATTACCAATAATCGACATAAACCTACCACGTAGATTGATATATTTTTAACATAAAAGAAAAGGAGTCGATTAAATGTTAGATATAGATATGGAATTTAAACATGGAATATTAGTAACAAGATTAAAAGGAATACTAAACGGAGATACTGTTCTATTATTTAAAAATGATCTAGAAACTGTAATAAAAAATAATGGAATAAAATATGTACTCCTAAACCTGAAACAATTAAGTTATATAGACCACTTTGGCCTGGAAGCTATAGAATCTAGTTATAAACAAATAGTAAACAATAGTGGTAAACTTATTCTCTGTGGAATGGATAGAATATTAAAAGCAAATCAAATACTAACAGATAATCTTTACCAAGTAAATGAAGAAAAAGCAGCATACGAGATGATAAGCATATGAAAGATAAAGCAGAGGTTTTATTAGAAAACGAAAATATTGTTTATTCCATAATAAATAAATATACTTATTACTTTGATAAAGATGACTTGTATCAAGTAGGAATGATAGGACTAATGGATGCCTATGACCACTATAAAGGTGATAAAAATACAAAGTTCTCATCGTTTGCATACTTTTATGTTTCAGGAAAAGTAAAAGAATTTATTAGAAATTCAAATATGATGAAAGTAAGTAAAGAATTAATAAAATTAAATACTTCAATTGAAAAAGCAAAAGACTATTTAACACAAAGAATAGGTCATGTTCCAACCGATGATGACATAGCATTGTTTCTAGAAATAGATATAGAAAGCATCCGGCAGGCCAAGGAGGCCAATAACTTAATGATCAGTTTAGAAACTGAAAACGAAGAAGAACAGAATCTATATAACAAAGTTAGATATGAAGAGCAAATGTATAGAGAAGATATATTAGATTTAAGAAAGGAGCTAGATAATTTAAACGAATATGATAGAAATATTATAATGAAAAGATATGAAGAAGGTTTAACTCAAAGTGAACTATCAAAAGAACTTGGTATAAATCAAGTAAAAGTATCAAGAAAGGAGAAAGAAATTTTAACAAGACTTAGAACAAGACTACAATAGTCTTGTTTTTATAATGCTAAAAAGTATATAATAGTTTTAAAGTGAGGTGTTTTTTATGAAAAAAATAGAATTAATAAACAAAAGTATTGGAGCAGCAATATTAATTTCACTTGGAGATTACGCTCTATTAAAACTAGGAAGTCCTATTGGACCAGTTCTTTTCTCTCTAGGATTGCTTGGAGTATGCTACATGGGTCAAAACTTATTCACAGGTAAATGTGGATTTCTAATTGAAGACAAAATAAAAGTAACTGATTTATTAACAATATTGTTAATAAATCTAATCGCAGGTTATCTTTTAGGATTACTTTACTCGGTAACAGATCCAGAAGTATTCAAAAATGCAGTAGAAAAAGTAAAAACTTGGGATGTGTCATTAGCATTCTTCGTAAAATCAGTTTTATGTGGAATCATAATGTATATAGCAGTATATATGTATAGAAAAGGAACTCCGTTAGGTATCATATTCGGCATACCTTTATTCATTTTCTGTGGTTTCCAACATTGCATAGCAAACATCATAACAATGGGAGTAGCTAGAGCTTGGCACACTTCAATATTGATTTGTATACTAGGTAACTTTATAGGATCACTTTTAATGTGGTTTGTATCAAAAGATACAAAAACAAAAGAAATAAGATATACAAAAAGAAATAAATTAAAGATATAAAAAAGAGGTAAAAATGGAATTATTAGATTTATATGATGACAATGGAAACAAGTTAAATAAAACAGTGGAACGCGGCAAAAAGTATTCAGAAGGTAAAATAATGTTAAGTATTGTATTTATAAAAAACAAAGACAATCAATATTTAATTCAAAAAACAAGCAAAGAAAAAGGTGGAGATTACAGTACAACTGGAGGACATATAACTACTAATGAAACCCCACTTGAATGCATCATAAGAGAAATACAAGAAGAATTAGGTTTAAAAGTAACAAAAGAAGATCTAAGATTTACATCATTAGAAAAGCATCCAACAGCACCATGTCTTTTCAGTGTCTATGAATTCAATTGTAATATAGATTTAAATAACTTAACACTACAAAAAGAAGAAGTAGAAAAAGTAGAATGGTTAACAAAAGAACAAATATTAAAACTAATAGAAAACAATCAGTTCAAAGAATCACATGGATATTTATTTAAAAAAATATATATAAGAGGTAATTATGAAAAAACTATTATTTGCGACAAGTAATCAAAGTAAATTAAATCGTTTTAAACAAGGATTATTAGAAAATGATATTGAACTATTATCATTAAAAGATTTAAATATAAACATAGACGTTAACGAAAATGGTAAAACTGCAATAGAAAACGCTCTTATAAAAGCAAGAGCATATTATAATGAAACACACATGCCTGTTATGGGAATGGATGACACTTTATATTTGGAAGGTGTCCCAGAAGATAAACAACCAGGATTATATGTAAGAAGAGTAAATGGCAAAACTCTAACAGACGAAGAAATGATAAAGCATTATACAGGTTTAGTAAAACAATATGGAACAAATGGAAAACTAGATTGTAAGTGGGTATATGGTTTAGCAGTTATCAACCAAAAAGGTGAAGAAAGTACTTATACATGGAGTAAAGAAAACTTTTATATGGTAGAAAAGCCATCAGATAAGATAAATAAAGGTTATCCTTTAAATTCAATATCGAAATATAAGAATTTAGATAAATACTTTACAGAAATAACTGAAGAAGATAAGGAACTAATAAAAGTAAATGAAGATGATGTAATAGAATTTATAACAAAAAGTGTTAACAACTAAAATAAGGAGGTAAAATTATGAAGTATTTTAAAAAACTAGAGAGTGAAAATATATATTTAGGACCTATGATGCTAGAAGATGCACCAATCTATACAAAATGGTTAAATGATTATAGAGTAACAGATGGAATAGGAAAAACAAAAGATGTCACAACACTTGAAAATGAAATAGAATATCTTCAAGAAGTAACGAAGAAAGGTGATCATTGTTTCAGTATAGTAACAAAAGAAAATGATACTTTAATAGGCACTTGTTCAATTATGAATATTAATCAAATAAATCAGACCGCGGAAGTAGGAATATTAATTGGAGAAGAATCAGTAAGAGGAAAAGGATATGGACAAGAAACACTTAGAATGCTTCTTGACTATGGATTTAATACATTAAACCTTCACAACATGTATTTAGGAGTTTATTCATTTAATGAACAAGCAATTGCATGTTATAAAAAAGTAGGATTTAAAGAAGCAGGAAGAATTAGAGAAGCAAAATTTCATAACGGAAAAAGATATGATGATATAAAAATGGATATATTAAAAGATGAATTTTATGAAAAAAATAGTTTATAATCATGATAACCTAAAAGAAAATGATATAGATGAAACAGTAATAAGAGTAAAGGCATTGTTAATAAATAGCAAAAATGAAATAGCTCTTGGATATTGTCACAAAACATATCAATTTCCTGGAGGTCATCTTGAAGAAAACGAAACACTTGAAGAAGGTTTAAAAAGAGAAGTAAAAGAAGAAACGGGAATAGATATAAAAAATACTAATCTAAAAGCATTTGAAAAAATTACATATTATAGTAAAAATTATAGAGATACAGGATTAAATAGAAAAAATGAAATATATTATTTTTCTATAAAAACAGACGAAAAAGCTAATATGAATAATGCTAATCTAGATGATTGGGAAACAAAAGGAAATTATAAAATAGAGTACATCAATTTGGATAATATAGAACAAGTATTAATAAATAGTATTCCAGATAATCCAATAAACAAAATCATAGTAGAAGAAATGTTGGAGGTATTAAATGAATATAAAAGAAATAATTGATAAGAATGGAAACAAAATAAAAGCCCATACACATATTGGAGTATATGGAATAGTTATAAAAGATGATAAAATACTTTTAATAAAAAAAGTAACTGGACCATACGATGGAAAGCTAGATCTTCCCGGAGGATCATTTGAGTTTGGAGAAACACCAAAAGAAACTTTAGTAAGAGAACTGAAAGAAGAAACAGGAGTAACACCTACAGAATATGAGTTATATGATGCAAATTCAGTTATAGCAGATTGGAACTATAATAATACTTTAATAAAAGTACATCATATAGGAATATTTTATAAAGTAACAAAACATGAAGGAAATATAAAAGAAGAAGTAAAAATTGATAAACAAAACGATGATTCACTTGGAGCATCATTTTATAGCATAAAAGAATTAAAAAAAGAAAACTTATCCTTAATAACTATACTAGAGTTAGAAAGGCTAGGGTATGAATTGTAATAATAAAAAAAGGAAGAAAGAATCTTCCTTTTTTCTATGATCCGGTACTACAGTACTTTCTAAGCCCTAGATTAAATATAAATTTACTTATAAAAAACATTATTATTGTAAGTATTGGCATAAATACATATAAAATATTATCTGTTCTTCCTGTTAAATAATCAAGTGGATAATAATTAACAAGTGATAAAGGAATAACTGTAGTAAAGAATATCTTTACTGCTTTTTTATATATCCCCATTGGATATTGACAAACTTGTCTTGTACCATTGGTGATAATATTAACAGCTTCAAGTCCTTGGATAGTTAAAAAACATATAGTTGCGCCGATTATAAAGATTGAAAATATGATAACAACACATCCAAATACCATTAAAATAAGTAATAAGAGTTTATAAATAGTAAAATGACTAATTACTTTAATAGAACTATATATAAATATTAACAATGATATAATAACTCTTCCTATCTTTTCGTGACATATATCAGTTCCACATATTTGAATAAATAAATTTGCAGGTCTAATTAATAGAATGTCAAAATTACCATTAACTATTATTCTAGAAAAATGATCAAAACCTCTTGCAAATAATTCTACTAAAGAATAACCAAGCCAAAGAGTAGAAAAACCTAAAAGCAGTTCAAAAGGATTGTAAATATCCAGAAGTTTAAACTTTAAAAATAAAGAATAAACAGTAAATAATTCTACAAACATAGCTAAAGTTTGTGAAATAATAGTCATTATAAATGAAGATTTATACTCTAAACTTATTTTTAAATGAAGAGATATATACTTTAAAAATAGTTTCATTCTATCCGCCTTGTATTGAAACCTTTCTTAAAGCTATTTTCATAAGTAGTTTACCAATAATTACTAATATTATTATCCAAATAATTTGTAATCCAATACTTTTTAATCCATATTCTATGCCAATATTTCCAGAATATAACCTCTGTGATAAATCACTTATTAATCTAAAGGGCAAAAATTCTGTAACACTTAAAAATACAACAGGCAAAAGTGGAAGTGGAATATCAAGTCCTGAAAGAAGTCCTCCAATTGTACCGAAAATACTTGTAATACCTTTATCTTGATATGTAAAAAAACTAATTGTTTGAATAATCATAACCATGGATACTATAATTATTGATCCTAAAAATAAAGCAATTAGAAATAAAACAAATGCTTCTATAGAAATAGGTAAAGTTAAATTATATGGCTTGGGTAGTAAAAATGCAAAAACTAAAACAGGCAAACATCTTAAAAAACAAGATGCGTATCTTTTGGATAAATGTTTTAAAAACCACCACCAGTATAGATCGTATGGTCTGCACAACTCGTATGCTACCGTACCATTTTTTATTTGCTCCATAATTTGATTATCTCTTAAAATAAATATTATCAATGAAAAGAAAGCTTGATTAAGCCAAACATAACACATGAGCTCTTTAAAATTAATGGTATTGACACCAGTGTGATTATAAAAAGCTTGATATACAAAAGCATATAATATTCCCCAAAAGAACTGTGTAGTAAGACCTGCTAAAGCTGCTTCTTTATATTGAAGTCCAACTAAAAGTTCACTTTTAAAATAAGATAAATATGGTTTCATAAATTATATTCTTTATAAAGTTTTACTATAATATCATCAATACTATTTTCTAAAATATTAACATCTGCTATCTCACATACTTTAGAGTATTCTCTTATTACATCAGAAATAGAGTTGCTTTCCATGTTAACATTTAGTAAAACTTTGTTCTTTTCTTTATGCATAACTTCTACATCTTTAATTTTTGGAATACTATCTAACTTTTTGTATATTATTTCAAGTTTCTTTTCCTTATTGAATTTTTTCTTGATGCCATTAAGTGAACCATCATATAAAATCTTTCCATGACCAATTACTATAATTCTATTAGTAAGAGCTTCAATATCACTCATGTCATGACTAGTTAATATAATAGTTACTTTTTTCTTTTTGTTTATTTCTTTGATGAACTTTCTTACAGCTACTTTAGAAATTGCATCTAATCCAATAGTAGGTTCATCTAAAAATAAAATTTTAGGATTGTGAAGTAATGATGCGGCAATTTCGCAGCGCATTCTCTGTCCTAGACTAAGTTGCCTAACTGGCGTTTTTAAAAAATCTTTTAAATTAAGAAGTTCTACCAGTTCTTCTTTCGTCTTTTCATACTCTTTATCATCAAGTTTGTAAATGTCTTTTAAAAGAAGAAATGAATCTTCCACAGGTATATCCCACCATAGCTGGCTCTTTTGTCCAAAGACCACTCCTATATTTTTGACATATTTTACTCTGTCATTAAATGGATTAAGTTTATCTACTAAAATAGTACCACTATCAGGTTTAAGTATTCCTGTAAGCATCTTTATAGTAGTAGATTTCCCAGCGCCATTTGGCCCTATGTATGCAACAATTTCACCTTTATTAATATTAAATGAAATGTTATCTACTGCTTTAATCTCTTTATATTTTCTTTTAAATAAGGATTTAAAAGCATTCATAAGGCCACTATCTCTTTGTAACACCTTAAATGTTTTATTTAAGTTTTTAACAACAATAAAACTCATACTTCCTCCTAATCTGACATCTTAAAAACTAAGGGCTTAATCTATCCTCCTTTCCTACAACACAAAAAACCACATTTCCATGTAGTATACCCTTATCATGCACAAATGCAAAAATTTTTCAAAACGTCAAAACACATATTACTACACATTTTTATATTTTGCAATAAAAAAAACAAAAAAAGTGTTGACAAGTTAAAA
>CAMVED010000004.1 GCA_947166445.1 uncultured Mycoplasmatota bacterium | reverse complement strand
TAATTATTAACTATACTAAGAATATGACAATGAAAGATGTTAATAATTTTATAAACAAAAATAAAATTAAAATATCAGATCAAGATAAAAACATAGTTTTTAACCACATTAAAAAATACTATAATGTATGTTTTAATGACCCTATTAAGTATATAAAAATGCTAAAAGGAAAAATAGATGATGAAATCTACTATAATATTTTAATGATTTATGATAAATATAAAAACCTATTATAAAAGGATATAGATTAATTTCTATATCCTTTTGCATCAAATGGAAAAACAACAAGTTTTGCTCTTCCAGTTATTTGTTTTTTCTTAACAGGCCCAATCATTCTACTATCCTTAGAATTATCACGATTATCACCCATAACAAAATAACAATCAGAAGGTACTTTTTCCATTTCTAGTAAAGACAAATCAAAATCAGCAGTTTCTTCTTTTAAATAAGGTTCTTTTACTTCCTGTCCATCGATATACAAAGTATTATCTTCAAATTTTAATGTTTCACCAGGAAGACCAATCACTCTTTTTATTATTTTTTCATTATCAGTTTTAACTACAACAATATCAAATCTTTTAATATCATGAAAACGATAATTAATCTTGTTTAACAGCATTATTTCTCCATCTTTTAAAGTAGGATACATACTAGTTCCATTAACACGTACGGGAGTTACTATAAAACTGCATAAAAATATTATTAATAGTATTATACAAACGTATATAAAATACTCTTTAGTCGTATCTTTTTCCATAACTTAAAAAAATAAGGCTTATTTACCGGCCTTATTTCCTCTTTCTTTAATTCTGTATCCACTAACACGTTTCTTTAAGAAGTTTAACTTAGCACGTCTTACTTTACCATTCTTAATTACAGTAATTTTTGCTACCTTTGGAGAATGTACAGGGAAAATTCTGTTTACTCCTACTCCATAAGAAATTTTTCTAACCGTAAATGTTTCGTTTATACCTCCACCTTTACGTGATGTGACTATTCCTTCGAATGCTTGAATACGTTCTTTTTTACCTTCGATAATTTTAACATCTACACGAACAGTATCTCCAACTCTGAATTCAGGAATATCACTTTTTAGTTGTTTAGCTGATACTTTTTGAGCTAAATCCATCACTATTCCTCCTTATCTTAACAATCATATATAAATACAGCGGATTGCTTAATTAACGTTATTAATATTAACACAAAAATATAATTTTGTCTAGTAATTTAATTACTTTTCCCATAAGTTTTTCTTATAAATTCCAGATTCTATCATTTTATTGATAGCATCAACCACCATTTGTTTATCTTCTTTATAAGTAACACCATACCAAGATTCATCAGTTTTTAAAACTTTAACCTTTGCATTTCCATTTCTTATTTGTTTAGTAACTGTTTTAGGAAGAGAAAACTCCACTTTACTCATATCATTTTTATTTTCTTCTATAAATGATACAAGTTCTTCCTCTACATGAACAATAAACTCTTTAGGAAAGCCAAACAAATTCATAGAAACCAAAGAATTTGAATCTGCAATCTCCTTATTATCACTGTCAATAACTGTTTTGTATAAAACTCCATTATCCCATCCAATGACACATTCTTGCAAGGCGCGAAGACCATCATTATTAATAATACAAACTCCTCTTGTAACAGTACCATTTTCTGTAACAGTATTAACAAGTTTATACCCAACAAGTGCATAGTTTTCCTTTGAATCTATTAAATTATTATCAAGAAAATTTGATATTTGTTTTAATGCATCATATCCGTAAAAGTCATCAGCATTTATAACTGCAAAATTACTATCTATATAGTCCCTTGCAGCATATACAGCATGACCAGTTCCCAGAGGCTTAGTTCTCAAACTAGTATCACAATAAACAGGCAAATCATCTAGTTTTTGAAAAGCATAACAAACTTCTACTTTAGGATCTATTCTCTTACCAATAGTTTCTTTAAAAATATCCAAATGTTCTTCTCTGATAACAAAAACTATTTTTTTAAATCCCACTCTTATAGCATCATAAATCGAATAATCAATAATATATTCACCACTTGGACCTACAGGTTCAATTTGTTTAAGTCCTCCAAACCTAGAACCCATTCCAGCAGCCATTACTACTAAAGTTTTTTTCATATCACACCTTCTTTATACTTTTATGATTCTTCATTAACTTCTTTATTCCAATATTTTTATTAAAGGCAACAGTAAGTATTGTGTTAGTAACTTCTATAACAACACCAAGACCATATACATCGTGTTCTACTCTATCACCATAATTATAATCCTGCTCTGTAGAATGCATTTTACTTTCTTTTTTTACAACTAGTTTTTCATCTTTATTAAGTTCTTCAATTAAATCTGGATCTATTTCTTTAACAAATCTACTTAAAATCGAAGGACTTTCTACACCATATATCATCCTCTTTTTCGCAGCTGTTATATAAAGCTTTTTCATAGCACGAGTAATAGCTACATACATTAGTCTTCTTTCTTCTTCCATTTCATCAGGACTATAACTATTTTTGTGAGGAAATAACCCTTCCTCCATACCCGCTACAAAAACATAAGGATATTCAAGACCTTTAACAGAATGAACTGTCATAAGAGTAACTCTATTAGAATCATCTTTATACTCTTCTATATCAGAAACCAAACTTATTTCAAGTAAAAATTCTTCTAAAGAAATAACCCCAACACGTTCTTCAAATTCTTTAGTAACAGATTTAAACTCTTCTAAGTTTTCTAAACGGATATCAGCTTCTAAACTTTTTTCAGCTTTTAAAGCTGCTCTCATACCACTCTGATCAAGAACTTTATCAATAAACTCTGTAAGTGAACAATTACTTAGTTCTTCTTTCAAACTAAGTATCATATTTTTAAACTCAAGTGCTTTACCATCACTAATAGCATCAAACATACTTGTATTATAAAAACTTGCACTTGCCTCTATTTCACTTATAGTCTTTGGACCAATTCCTCTTTTTGGAGTATTAATAGCACGTTCTAAACTTACATTATCATCAGTATTATGAATAAGTCTTAAATATGCAAGTAAATCTTTAATTTCTTTTCTACTATAAAAGTAAAAACTACCAATAATCCTAAAAGGCATATTTTGTCTTAACATTTCTTGTTCAAAAACACGCGACTGTGCATTTGTTCTATAAAGAACTGCAATATCAGCATAAGGTACTCCACTACTTACAAGTTCTTTTATTTTACGAATTATATAAAAAACTTCATCCGTTTCATCATATGCCTTATAAAAAGTAATTTTATCCCCTTCTTCTTTATCACTCCATAAGTTTTTATCTTTACGAAAAGTATTGTTTTTTATAACACTATTCGCGGCCTTCAAGATTGTTTTTGTAGATCTATAGTTTTGTTCAAGCATAATTACTTCAGCATCTGGGTAATCTTTTTCAAAATTTAAAATATTCTTATAATTTGCTCCGCGGAACATATAGATCGACTGATCGTTGTCTCCTACGCAAGTAAGATTTCTATATTTATTAGCTAAAAGCCTAATCATTAAATATTGTGCATGGTTAGTATCTTGATACTCATCTACTAAAATATATTTAAACTTATCTTGATAGTATTCCAAAACATCAGAATTTTCTTTAAATAAACGAACTGGTAAAATTAGCAAATCATCAAAATCAACAGAATTATTTTTAAATAAAACTTCTTGATATTTTTTATAAACTTTATAAACAATATCATCTTCTTCGCCATGTACGAACTTTTTATATTCTTCAGGCATAACAAATTCACTTTTATTACTAGATATTTTGTTTCTAATCATATAAGGACTAACTCTTTTTGGATCATATCCTAAATCTTTTAATATTTTTTTAACAAGTGTTAAAGAGTCATCACTATCCATAATAACAAAGTTATTTTTATATCCTAATTTATCATAGTTTTCACGAAGTATTCTAACACCAAAAGAATGAAAAGTAGAAGCCCAGATACTAGTTTTGCCAACAAGTTTTTCAATTCTTTCCTTCATCTCTTTTGCAGCTTTATTAGTAAAAGTAATAGCTAATATATTACTAGAATTAACTCCTTGATCTATTAAATAAGCAATTCTTGTAGTAAGAACTTTTGTTTTCCCAGAGCCTGCTCCTGCAAGAATGAGTAATGGTCCATCTTTATGTTTAACAGCTTTTATTTGCATATCATTTAAGTTTTCTAACATATACTTCACCTTAATTAATTATAACATGATTTAAAACATAATTATAGAAAGTTTACACTATAAATAATCCATTTTACAGTATTATAAATCTGTTTCAGAACACACTATAAACAAAGGCGTGATTATATGTTAGATAAGATAATAGAAACAATGAAAAAAGACTTTAAAAACTCTCCGGATATTATATTTAGAAAAGTAAAAATAAAAAAGAAAGAAATACTACTTATTTATAATGTAACCCTAACAAATAGTAACAACATAAATGAATTTATTTTAGAAAAACTAACCACTCTAAAAAAAAGAATAACTAGAAAAAATATATATAATCACTTAACTAATATAATACCTGAAAACATTATACAAGACGTAGAAAACAAAAATGACTTATACACAAAAATTGGATCAGGTTTTACTATAGTAATAATTGAAAATGAAAAACCTTTTGCTATTGAAACAAGACAAGATCTATCAAGAGGAATATCAGAACCTCTCACAGAACAATCAATAAGTGGACCAAAAGATGCTTTTACTGAAAACTACCAAACCAATATTGGCTTAATTAGAAAAAGAATAAAAACAAATAATTTAGTAATAAAAGAAAAAACAATTGGTAAACAATCAAAAACAAAAATAGCTATCTTTTATATGGACAATATAATAGAACCCGATCTTTTAAAAGATGTTGAAAATAGACTTGATAATATAGATATAGATGCTATTTTAGATAGCACTTACATAAAAGAAATCCTAGAAAAAGAACAAAGTGCTTTTCCTACAGTAATGACAACTGAACGTCCAGATAATGCCTCATTAAGTTTGCTTGAAGGGAAAATATGTATTGCAGCAGAAAACTCACCATATGCACTTATCATTCCAACATTTTTTAGTGATTTATTTCACGCAGCAGAAGATAACTATCAAAGTTCTATAAATGTAACATTCACAAGAATAATCAGATATACAGCCTTTTTACTGGCAATAATATTACCTGCTTTCCACGTAGCAATAACTACTTATGATCATGAAGCAATTCCAGTTACCCTACTCATTAACTTTGCAGCACAACGAGAAGGAGTTCCATTCCCTTTAATTGCAGAAGCTCTTGGTCTAACCTTAGTATTTGAACTTTTAAGAGAAAGTGACATAAGAATGCCCCACCTGTCAGGTACCGCTATATCAATTCTTGGAGCAATTGTCCTAGGAGATGCTGCCGTAGCCGCTGGAATAGTATCTCCAATTATGGTAATTATAATTGCATTATCTGCAATATCATCCCTAATGTTTTCAAATATTGGCATGGTAAACGCAATAAGACTATGGAGAATTATATTTATGCTATTTGCATCAATCGCAGGAATAATTGGAATTTTCTTTGCAAGTATCATTTTAATAACACATTTAAGTAGTTTAAGAACAGTATCAAAACCATATCTATATCCACTAATCCCACTTGATAAAACATTTTTAAAAGAAGTTTTAATAAAAAATCCAATTACTAAAGAAAGTAAAAGAATGAAAATATTAACAGATAAAAACTATACAAGGAGCAATCTATGAAAATAATAAGAATAATATTATTAACACTAATTATAATTAGCAATTCAGGATGTAGTTATATAGAACTAAACAAACTAGCAATTGTATCGGCTTTAGGAATCGATTACAAAAATAATGAATATGAAATAACCGCTCAAGTGATGGATGTTACAAGATCTGAAGGAAACAATGTAAAACAAACATCACTCATTTACGAAGCAAAAGGACAAACCATAGGAAAAGCAATAAGAAATCTATCAGAGAAATATCCTAAAACAGTTTATCTTGGTCATCTAGAAATAATAATCTTAGGAAAAGAAACAGCGGAGAAAAAAGTAAATGATGTTTTTGATTATATACTAAGATCTCCTGAAGTAAGAGCAACAGGAAACGTGTTAGTTAACAAAGAAGTAACTGCAAAAGAAACTCTAAAACCACAAAATGAAAAAGAAAATAGTTTCGCAACAGAACAAATAAAAAGTTCACTAGAAAACGGAACCAAAAGAACAGGAACAGTAAAACTGATTACTTTTGAAGAATTTCTTCAAGACTACTTACAAAAGGGAATTGATCCTGTAATACCTCTTATCAAAATAAATAAACAAAGTGATAGCAAAACAAGTAACACAATTATAGCTAATCTCGCAGCTTTAAAAAATAACAAAATACAAAAAGAAATGAACAGTGAAGAATCTATCGCCTACAATACCATAAACGGTAACTATTATGATGTAGTTATAACACCTAAATACAAAGATAAAATAATCGGGATCATTCTATTTAATCCCAAAACAAAAATTAAAACTGAATTAAAAAACAACAAAGTTTTTACAAACATAAATGTCATAATCGAAACAAAACTAAATGAAGTTAACTTCAAAATAAATCCGAATGATAAAAAAACTCATAAAGAATTAGAAAAAGTAATAAAACAAGAATTAAAAAAATATATAACAAGTTTAATAAATTACTGTAAAGAAACAAATACTGATGTTTTAGGAATTGAAAACAACATATATAGAAACAATTATAAAGAATACAAAAAATACAAAGATAGTAACTTTTATGAAAATATAAAAATCAACATAAAAACAAAAATATATAGATCAGGTAATACAAATAAAGGAGCTGTTTAAATGAATGGGAAAATAAGTAGTGGACAAGTTTTTACTACCCAAATATGTTTAATAGTTGCACTCTTCCCAGGGCTTATTAACATTCTGCTTCTTAACATATCAAGAAACGCTTCTATATTATCAGTGTTAATTGCTACTATAATAGGATTTATTCCTGTTATAATAACAGCATTTATAAGTACGAAAATAACAAATAAATCATTAAAAGACTATATGATAGAAAAACTAGGTTTTTTTGGGAAAATATTAAATCTATTATTAATCATAATAGCAATTATAATTATATTTATAAATTCTTGGTTAACAGTAGATTTTATAATAAGTCAATTTTTAACAAGAACATCATACTACCTCATAACACTTATATTTTTCACAATAACTTGCTGGTCTATAAACAAAGGAATTGAAACAACATCAAGAACATACTTTGTTTTATTTATAATAACAGTAATAATAATGATTTCTTTATGGTTTTGTTTAATTTCATACGTAAAACTAGATAATTTAAAACCATACATAGATGTAACAACAAATAAGGTTGTAAAAAGCTCTATAATTTATTTAACATACACAACTCTACCAATTATTTATATTTTAGATTTAAAACACATAACAAATGATAAAAAAAACTTTAAAAGAAAAATAATTACAGCTTATATAACTGCATCATTTATAATTATAACTTTTCTCTTCTTAATCATATCAATTTATACCATAGATTTAGCAAGTATTCTAACATATCCTGTTTATTCACTATTCAAAAAAATACAAATATTAGGTTTCATAGAAAGAATAGAAAACTTTGCTGCAATTCAAATAATTGCAACATCTTACATACAAATATCTTATCTAATTTACTATTTAAAAGAAAACATTTCAAAGACTTTAAAACTAAACAAAAATAAAACAAACATTTTAACTTATTTAATAGGGTTACTTATTCCATTAATAAGTATTTATTTTTTCAAGAACAATAATTTAAATAATTTTATAAATATACTACCATATATATTAAGCATTCTACTACCTATACTTATTATATTATCAATAGCAAGCATTAAAAAAAGGGAGTCTTAAACCCCTCTTACTATATTTATTATCCAGTTTAAACACACTATAATAATTAGTAATATATAGTGATTTGAAATCTTTTTTAAAATTTTTTCAGTATTATTACATTTATTAACTATATCTATTATCATAAGAACTAAAATAAATAATAAGAATAAAAATATGGGAATAGTTAAAATATTATAAGATTCAGTTTTAATAAAATCACCTGAAAAAAGTGCTCTAAAACCTCTAGTTAATCCGCACCCAGGACAAGGTATCCCAAAAACACTTTTAAAAATACAATTTACATCGAAAGCAAATACTACAAAAATTCCAAACACAATTAACATCAAAAAAGCAAATAGTATTTGCTTATTTTGTTTATTCACTTAAAGGATTACCATCAGCATCAGTACTTACTGAACCAGTTAAGATTAATATTCCATCAATAAATGGCCATATAGCGCCAATACCACATGTAAATACTGAAACTAATAATTGTGCAACACCAATACCAGTATAACCTAGATAAAATCTACCAACACCAAATCCTCCAAGAAAAATTTGAAGTAAACCTGCTGCTACTCTAGATTTAGGTTGTACATTTGTACTAGCACCATTAGCAACTGTACCTTCGGCTGCTTTCTTAGCACCAACTTTAGTACCACATTTTGGACAAAATGCAGCTCCTTCTTTTATTTCAGCACCACAATTTGAACAATACTTCATATTATCAACTCCTCTTGGGCTAATTATAACATAAATTACCCTTATTTACAATTAATCTATTATTTTCATAATAATATTCTTTTTTATAGGTTTTATTTTAGAAATATGAAAAGCTTTATATATAGAGTTATAATCAATACTTTTTCCATACAATCTACAAATAACTTCTCCTTTTTTAACCTTGTCACCAATATTCTTAATTAGAACTACACCAGCATCATAATTAATCTTACTATTCTTTTTAACTCTGCCAGCTCCTAAAAGCATAGAAGTTTCTCCAATTATTCTACTGTTAATACTCTTGATGTAACCACTCTTTAAACTAGTAATTTCAGTACAATCAGCATCTATTTTTTCAAAACTACCACCTTGCAGTTTAACATATTCCTCAAACTTCTTATAAGCACTCCCATTATCAAGAACATGTTCTACCATACTTTTTGCTCTTTCTTTTGATACATTCTTATTTAATGTATACATAATAGTAGCCATTTCTATTGTAAGAGTTCTCAAATTACCTTGTTTTTTATTTTTTAAAACATCAATTACTTCTTCTATCTCAAGCTTATTACCTATATTATCCCCCAAAGGATTGTCCATTCTAGTTAGCATACATATAACTCTTCTATCATACTTTTTACCAATTTCTATCATTAAAGAAGCAAGTTCCATAGCTTGTTTTTTATTTTCTATTAAAGCACCTTTACCTACTTTAATATCTATTAATATTTTCCCAGCACCACTAGCTATTTTTTTACTCATAATACTTGCAGCTATTAAAGGAATAGATTTTGTAGTACCAGTAACATCCCTTAAAGCATATACTTTTTTATCCATAGGACAAAGATCAGCAGTTTGACTAGATATTACCATGTTTGTTTTATCAATAGCATCATAAAACTCTTTTTTAGAAAGATCTGTCTTAACGCCAATGCTGTTTAACTTATCAATAGTACCACCAGTATATCCTAAAGCTTTTCCACTCATTTTAGATATTCTAACACCTAAACTAGCAAGTATAGGCAAAACTATTAAAGTAGTTTTATCTCCGACTCCACCAGTAGAGTGTTTATCAACAAATGATATATTCATAGGAAAGGTTTCACCACTTTTTATAAATATATCAGTCAGATTGATTGTTTCCTCATTAGAAAGACCATTTTTACAAATAAGTTTTAAAACTTTTGTCATTTCATCATCATCTATTTTATTATTTAAATAACCTGTAAATATATTATCTAATTCTTTATATGATAATTTTTCTTTTCTTTCTAGTTTATCTATTTCATTCATAACATCACCTACTATAATAATTATATAACAAAACAAAATAAAAAACCAATAATGGTTTTTTATTTTACAAAATCTTTAAGTTTTTGCGCTCTTGATGGATGTCTTAATCTTCTTAATGCCTTGGCTTCAATTTGTCTTATACGTTCACGGGTTACACCAAATTCTTGACCAACTTCTTGTAAAGTTCTAGGATCTTTTCCATCTAACCCAAATCTAAGTATCATCACACGCTTTTCTCTCTCAGATAAAGTATCTAAAATATCCATAACAACTCTATTCAATTCTAGTTGGTCTGATTCTTCTTCTGTAATATTATTTTTGTCAGGTATAAAATCTATTAAAAAACTATCTTCATCTTCGCCGATAGAAGTATATAATGAAACTGGTTCTTGACCGAATTTTAGAATATCTACTACCTTTTCTACACTTATATTTAATGCCTCTGCTAGTTCTTGATTACTTGGTGTTCTATTTAATTTTTGAGTTAAAATATTCCTTAATCTATATACCTTGTTAATTGATTCTACCATATGTACAGGTACCCTAATTGTACGATCACTATCTGCTTTTGATCGACTAACAGATTGTCTTATCCACCATGTTGCATATGTTGAAAACTTATATCCCTTAGTCACATCAAATCGATCAACTGCTTTCATTAATCCTAAATTTCCTTCTTGAATCAAATCAGAAAATGATAGTGATTTTTCATCTTTCGAAGCATAATTAACAGCTACAGAAACTACTAATCTAAGATTTGCATCAATTATTCTTGCTTTTATTTCTTGATATCTTTCATCTATAGGTTCATACTCATTTATAAGTTCTATACATGAAACTGGTATATTTGCGTTACCACTACTTTTCTCTTTTACTAAATCTCTACAAATTTTATTAGCAGTTGCAAGTTCTTGAGTTTTATAATGTAAATGCAATTTATCTTTTTCTAGTTTTAAATATTTATATTCTTCACTTGTGCTATTAGAATATTCAAGAGTTTGCAATTTGTCATTAATCTTTTTAATCCTATTTACAGCATCTGACTGACTCTTATAAAAATCTTTAACATCTTTTAAACATGATTTTGGAATATTATTTATATCAATTTTCAATTCTTTAATAATTATATTCCAAACCGTTGAAGCAATAGCATTCAAAGATTTCTCAACTTTATCCTTTTCTATAAATAATTCAGTTTCTTCTTCTGAAGTCAATAGTGGTATCTTAGTAATTTCATTAAAATACTGAGTTATAATGTTTGAGCCCCTTCTACTATAACCCTTTACTTTACCATCATTATTACTCTCATCTTGATCTTCTTGTTCTTCTTGGCTTTCTTGTATTTCACCATAATCTGTAGCCATTAGGATTATATTGTTAGCTTCAAGATGTTGTTCAATCACATCTCTAACTTCACTATACTTTGATAAACTATGTATTTCCTCTATATTAACCTCATTACGATTTGCAAAGCGATAGTTTAAAGCTCTTTTTAAATCTGGCCTATCAAGTATATCAAGTTTAACACCATTATCTATATTGTCTGTTTCACTATATCCTGCATTTTTTAATTCTTTTTCTATCTGTTTTATTATCTTTTCTAACATTAAAATCACCTTCTTACATATGAAAAGCCCTTTTTAATAGCACAATCTTTGAGCTTATTTTCAGCTTTTCTTTGAATTTGCCTTATTCCTTCACATGATAAATTAAGTTCATTACCTATTTCTTCTAATGTAAATTCTTCACTATCATATAAGCCATAACGTTTTATTAAAACTATTCTATCCCTTTCAGTAAATGCTTTGTCATTTAACAATTCTCTTATTTCTTCTTGTTCCTTTTTATCAACTGCTGCTACTTCTCCACTTTTAGATTCATCAGGTACAAAATCATGTAATTCATGAATTATAAAATCATCATGTATATTAACTGGTGTTTCAAGACTAATAGTAGTAGGAAGTTTAAGCAATTTTTCTAAAAAATCTTTCTTTACACCCATTTTGTCAGCATATTCTTCCACTGTCGCTTCACTGTTTATATACAAACGTGTTCCTGTTTCTTTATAATAATCTGCCCTTAATTTTTTTAATCTTTGTAAATTATAATGAATATGTTGTGGATATTTAATATTCCTAGATTGTTCTGCTATAGCATTATTTATAGATTGTCTTATCCATTGGGTTGCATATGTTGAAAACTTATATCCTTTTGTAACATCAAATTTATCGACAGCTTTAATTAAACCTAAATTACCTTCTTGTATTAAATCTGGTAACGACAAACCTCTGTTTTGATTCTTTGTAGCAAACTTAGCCACTAACCTAAGATTAGAAATTATAATCTTTTCTTTGATAGCATCACATTCATCTTGATTCGAAGAATTATCTAATTCAATAAATAATTGTTTTTCTTCTTCAGGCGTTAACAGTGGAATATACTTTATGTCACCAAAATATAGTGCAAGTATATCTAAATCTGGATTACCTATTCCAGTAACGTAAGAATTATTTCCCAATAATTCAATACCTTCTTCATATAAGTATAATGTTATTACATTTTGAACTTTTTTATCGCTAGTAAAATATTTTAATTCACTTGTAGTAAAACTATCTCTATCCTCAAATATTTCATCCAACTTTTTACGTATACTATAATCATTTATAATATCATATGGAGATAAGGACTTATCTTTTAATAAATCTTTTATCATATCAACAACATTAGAATTCATGGTGCTATCCCCCTTCTTTTTAATAAGTTAGATTGTACCACTTTTACATTAAAAAGTCAAGAAAAACCTATATAGCAAAAAAATAAAGAAAGTTACATTTTAACCTTCCTTACCTTAATAATTCATATATTTCTTTATGAATATCATCAATAGTTCGCATTTTTCCATCATTATCACATTTAATCATATTCCAGCCGAGATAATCAGCAACAAACATAGCATTATCGTAAACTCTTTTCATAAAACCAATATCTTTTTCATGAATATCATTTTGAATACCTTCATTAGTGGCCCTATTCTTTCTCATATCAGTAACTAAATCAAATGAAGCATACAAGAATATAACGCTATCAGGTTTTTGTATTCCCATTTTGTTATATTCAAAATCTACTACATAATCAATAAATTTTTTTCTTTCCTCTAAATCATCAATCATAGCAGCCTGATATATTAAACTAGAAGTCGTATACCTATCTAGTAAAACAATACTTCCTTCATCATAAAACTTCTTAAGTTTCGTTAACCAAGTCACTGCCCTATCAACAGCATATAAACTATTAACAAAATATGGTGATACTTCACTAATGCTTCCGTATTTGCCTTTTAAATAGTTTTCTACTAATAATCCTTGATCAGTATTATAAGTTGGAAAATGATGACTTATTATATCATTTGTTTCTCCTAACGTTTTCTTTAAAAGTTCAAATTGAGTAGTTTTACCTATTCCATCACAAGCGCCTTCAATAACAATTAATTTACCTTTTTCCATAATTACCTCCAAAAATCATTTATAAAATACTGCTTTCTTAAACAAATAAATATCCAATTTATTATATAAAAAATTAAACACATTTTGAGAAATCAGCCTCTTTCCAATAAATATAAACAAATAACTAGATAAATAAATTCCTATACAAACTATTAATCCACGTAATTCTACAAAATTACTAGTACTAACACCAACCACTAATTTATATATGACCACCAATAATAAAAGTCCTATAATAGGTAAAGCATAATAAAATAGATAAATAATTGCATCACTAAGTATAAAGCAAATAAAAGAAAGTATTATAATTAACCATTTCAACATAAAACACAAAACTGTTTCAAGAGATACTAGTATTGTCGAAACAATTTTATTAAACAATTTGATATTTTTACTAGATAAATACTCTTTAAAGTATTCCCATTTTGTAACCATTTGACTCTCATATACAGTATCACTATATGATTCAGCCTTAACTCCAGAATATCTCTTATAAGTTATATTATCTTTTTCATTTAAATACTTATCATATTCTTTTCTTTTAACATCATCTAACAAAACATCCTTAGCTTCATTAATTTTCATAGACATAGAAACAGCTTCAGAATCTTTGTTTATATCAGGATGCCATTTCTTCATTTGAGCCTTATATGCTTTTCTTATTTCTTCTTCTGTAGCAGTAGTTTTTATTCCTAATAACTCATAATAATTCATAAAACCACCAGTAATATTTTATCACAAAAAAACGAACTTTTATATAGTTCGTTAATCTATTTTAGAAAGAAATTCTATTATTGTATATATAAGATTTCTACATGATTTCAAATATAACTTTTCATTTGGAGTATGAACATCTTCTACATCTGGACCTATTGAAATTATATCAACATCAGAAAGCTTATCTTTTAAAAGACCACATTCAAGTCCTGCATGTATTGAAGAGACAATTGGTTTTTCACCATTATGAACAGTTTGATAAGCAGAAATATACATATCAACTAGTTTTGATTTAAGATTGTAATCCCAACCTGGATATTCTTCATCAGCTTTTATAACAAATCCTAAACTATCTGCAAAATTAATGTTCATATCTCTATAATAAACTAATTGTTCACTTACATTTGATCTCATAGATTCACAAAGCTTAATTAATCCATTATCTAGTTTAATAGTTGCTACATTACCAGATGTTTCAACAGTATCAGCCATAGAAATAACATTTTGTTGTAATCCTAATAATAAAGATATAATTTCTTTTGATGAAAGTTCAGATAATCCTTGAAATTGACCATCTAATTTTTTAACGTTTATTTTAGCATCCCTATCTTCAGGGCAAAAATTAATACTTTCAATAACTGAATTAACAGCATCTTCAATATTTTCCGTTTTAGTAGAAAAAACAACTTTGGAACTACCAGGTATTACATTTGTTTTAGTACCTCCATCAAAAGATATTAAATGAACATTTGATAAAGAAGATAATATCTTAGCATTCAAACAAATAGCATTTTCCCTACCTTTATCGATATCAACGCCAGAATGTCCACCTTTTAATCCAGATATTTCAATTTGATATACTGGATCATTTATATCAAATAAATGATTTTCTTTTTCAAAATAAAGTGTAACACCTCCAGCACATCCAACAATAACTGAATTTTCCTCTTCGCTATCTAGATTTATTAAATAGTTAGTATCAACATCACTTAAATCAATGTTTTTAGCACCATCCATACCAATCTCTTCTTGAGTAGTAAATACAAAATAAGTAAGAGGAAGTTTAATATCATTTGACTCCATAAGTAAAAGCAAAGTACTAACACCAATCCCATCATCAGCACCAAGTGTTGTATCCTTAGCAGTATATAAAAAATCATTTTTTATAATTTCAATAGGATCAATATCAAAGTTATGAGTACTACCAAGAGTTTTTTCACAAACCATATCTAAATGTGCTTGAAACATTATACTCTTTTTATTTTCCATACCAATATCTGCAGATCTTTTAACTATAACATTATAGTAATCATCCATTTTATATTCAAGTCCATGTTTTTTGGCAAAATCGCATACAAATAATGCAATCTCCTTTTCGTTTTTTGAATTTCTAGGAATTTTAGAAATCTCTTCAAATAGTTCTAATAATCTTTCATACTTTTCATCAACATTCATATATATCACCTATAAATATGATATCACAAAAAAAAGAACTATAAAAGTTCTTAAATTACAATGGAGCGGACGAGGAGAATCGAACTCCCATCCTAGCCTTGGCAAGGCCATGTTCTAACCATTAAACCACATCCGCAAAAATTAAATACATTAATAATTTATCACTATTTTTGATAAAAATCAATATATTTAATTGTTTTTTATTATTCTAAATGTTCTATTTCTTTCTTATCTATATCTACTCTACTTATAGAATCAAATCTTTTAGTGATCTTTTCAGTTGTTGTATGAATATCATTAACATCACGACTAACTGTTTCAATAGAACGAGATAACTTATCCCATCTGTCTCTATATCTATTAAACTCTACTCCAAGTTTATTTAATTCCTCATGAATTATACTTGTATATTTATCTCTTTCCATATTTTTAATAATCATTTGAATAATAGTGAGAGTTGATATTAAAGTTGTTGGACTAGTTATCCAAACTCTTCTTTTATAAGCATAATCTATTAGGTCTTGATGATAAGCATTTATTTCCGCAAAAATAGCCTCAGCAGGTAAAAACATAATAGCTTGATCAGTAGTTTCACCTGGAATAATATATTTTTCACTAATTGCATCAATATGTTTTTTTACATCTGCTTTAAATAGTTTTTCATACTTTTCTCTTTCAGAAACACTAAACCTTTTATCGACCATATTTCTATAATTTTCAAGTGGGAACTTTGAGTCAATTCCTATTGTTCCAAGAGGAGCTGGTGCAAACAAAATACTATCAACAATATTGCCATTACTCATTGGATATTGAAGTCTATAAATACTATCATTTTTATCTCCAAACACAGAAGATAAAACATGTTTTAAATTAACTTCTCCAAAAATACCACGAGTCTTCTTATCAGTAAGTATTCCTTGTAAAGATACTATATCACCTGATAATGAATCGATTTTCTTTTGAGCTTCATCTATCTTAGAAAGCCTTTCTAAAACACTTGTAAAAGTCTTATTAGTCTTTTCAAAATTTTGATCAAGTCTTTCATTAACTTTCTCATTCATCATTATAAGTCTTTTATCTTGTTTTTCAGAAAGCTCATTAAAGTCTTTTGTAAGAGAGTTCCTTAATTCTCCAAGTTCTTTAGTTAGCTCTACTTCAAGTTTACCAAGTCTTTCTGTAATACGTGCTTCATTAATATTCTTAGTGATGCTTATAACAACTAAAATAATTATAACAACCAATAATCCTATTATTATATAATTTATTTCCATCTATTCTTCCACCTTTACTACTTTTTCTATTATTTTACTTATTATATAAGTTATTATTAATAAAATTACAACCTTTATCAGTATCCTAGGATCCTTTAAACTATCAACAAGAGATACTGCAATATATCCATAAAATAATAACATCGCAGGCTTTCCAACCATAAGAGCAGTTAAATATTTTTTTATAGAAATATCACTAAGACCACCAGCAATATTAACTAAAAATGCTGGTGTAAGTGGCACTGCAAACAAAACTGCAAGTGTCGTAAACTTCATATGTGATAACTTACTCATCCATTTTTTAATTCTTATTTGATTTTTTTCATTAAACCAATTCATATATCTATCTTTAAAAAAATATCTAAACAACCAAAATGAAAGCATACATCCAGTGATAGTAGCAAAATAAGAAAGTAAAAAACCAAACACATGACCAAAAGAAATCATATTTAAACCAACTATTAATCCTAAAGGAAGTGGCGGCAAAAAAGATTCAAACATTATTAAAACAAAGCCACCAAGTGGTCCAAAAGAAACCATATAATTAACTATTTGATCAACTATAAGTGTAACTTTATCCATACACTCTCCTTACCTTGCTATTACATTATACCACACTTATTAAAAATAACATACTAATTATAGACCTTCAAAAAACAAAAACATTGAATTTTTGATATCTGCTTGTCCTTTTTTTATTCCAATATCTATATCACTTAATTTTTTTAATATATTTAAAATTTCACTTTGCGAAACAATATTAACTTGCTCTTTCAATTTAGTAAGTCTATAAGGATGCATCTTATACTCTTTAACTATATCAGCATCACTCATAGAATTTAGTTTCACACTTATTTGAAAAAGAAGTCTATAATGATTGGCAATAGTATACATTATTTTTTCTTCAGTTTCACCCTCTTCAAGAAGTTCTTTATAAATTTTAAAAATACTACTCTTATCTTTTAAATTAATCTTATCAATTAAATTAAACACTGTAGAATCCAAACTTTTTTTAACCAGTTTTTCTACATCTTCAGTAGTAATTTCCTTTTCATGAAACTTATATGTTTTAAGTTTTTCTAATTCATTTTCTATTCTAGCTATATTATTACTGCAATAATTAATTAATAAATTAATAGCCATAGAAGACATTTTAAAATCATCTAAATTATCTTTTATAACCCTTTCTATATTATAATCTAAAAACTCTTTATAATTAGTTTTATCTTGTAAAACTTTAGTTATTTTCTTTCTCTTATCTAGTTCTTTTTCTGACAAAAGTAACAAAGTATTATCACTTTGATTAGATAAATACTTAATTAATAATTCAGAATTATCTAATTTATCTATATTATGTACTATTACAAGTTTTTTTCCAAATAAACCAACAGTATTTAAATCTTGTATTGCCATATTAATACTATCTTCATTAAGATCAAAATGTACTATGTTCTCAGATGCAAAAGATTTAGAAATTTTATTTATTTCTCTCCCCAAATAATCTTTATCCCCAATGAAAGTATATGTCATAGTACCCACCTCAAAAATTATTTTAACATACAAAAATAAAAAAAGTTATATCTTTATAATAGTTTTAAGTTTTTTTATAACTTTCTTTTCTATTCTTGATATATAAGACTGGCTAATATTAAGCTTCTTGGCTACCTCTTTTTGAGTAAGTTCTTCCTTTCCACTAAGTCCATATCTAAGCTCAATTATTTCTTTATCCCTAGAATCAAGTTTTTCGAGTTCTTCTCTCAGAACTTGTTTATCGTAAGCATCCTCAAGTGGTTTTGTTACTATATCGCTATCTGTACCAAGAATATCTTCAAGATGTAATTCATTACCATCACTATCAAAACTAAGTGATTCTTCAAAAGAAATATCAGTTTTTGTTTTTTTATTCTTTCTAAGATACATAAGTATTTCATTATCAATACAGCGTGAACAATAAGTAGCAAGTTTTATATTTTTACCCCTTTTATAAGTATTAATACCCTTTATTAAACCAATAGAACCTATACTAACTAAATCTTCAAGATCAACACCAGTATTTTCATATCGTTTAGCAAGAAAAACCACTAATCTAAGATTATGTTCAATAAGTTTATTCTTAGCATTTTCATCACCAGATTCTTTTAATTCAACATAATAATCCTCTTCTTCTTTTGATAAAGGCGGTGGAAGTATATCTGTAGCTCCCACAAAGAAAACTCCATTATTATCACTTAATACTTTTAATCTTAGCAAAACTTTTTCAATTAATTTCTTCATTATTACCCTCCCATAAATTTATATTTAATATTATATCTGCATCACCTAAATGAAATTTGTCATTTGATATACCAATATAAATATTTTTAAAATGATTATTATCAATAATAACATCCTTCACTTGAAAACATTTAATAACCCCAGAACCTGATACGGTAGCAAAAGGAATATATATAATTCTCTTATTTTGCAAGTCTAATTTAATATCATTATTTAGTATTAAAACTGGTTTGTTCTTATACATTAGATTATTACCTGTATCTAAATAACCAATTAAGTTAATAGGTTTATCATTTATATAAATAATAGTTTTATATTTATTAACACTACCTTTTTTAGATCTATTTATATATTTTGCATAAATTACTGTAACAATAAATCCTACAATTAAAAGAAGAAAAATATAAATAGTATTATTCATTAAACTATTACCAAATATTGTTTTAGAAACTTCAATATTTAAAAGATATAAAGAACCCCCCAGTAATATTGATAATATGATTAAATATACATAATTATTCATTGTAAATTTGATATTCTTATAAGAAAAGCAAATAACAACCATTAAAAAACCTAAAAATAATTTCAATACAAAAAAAGAAAAAGAAGATATATCAAACAAAATTAAAAAACCAGCCAATCCTCCGAAACAAGAAGAAAAAAAAAGTCTAATTTTTGACATATTTCTTTTTAGTACAATAGAAATACCCAATAATAATATGAAATCAAATAAAAAGTTAATAAAAAAGACATAGTCTAAATATACTTTCATATTATCACCAAAAACAATATAAAATATATATATTTAAAACTATGTCGATTTAAAACTTAATCTATTATAATCAATAAGTTTATATAAAAAAGAAATGATATTCTGTCATTTCTTTAACTTTCTAGCAGCCTCCTTAAAGAGACTTCCTCTTACTTCACATTCTTTATATTGATCCCAAGATGCAGATCCCGGAGAAAGTAATATTACATCTCCTTCACTACTTACCTCATATGCTTTTTCTGTAGCATCAGTTATATAGTCGCAAACATAAGTAGGAATACCAAGTTTATCTCCAAACTCTTTTACTCTTTGCTTACACTCACCCATTGCAACTATTGATTTTACATTTTTCATAAAAGGAATCAAATCATCAAAGTTTTGACCTCTTTCTAATCCTCCAAGAAGTATAATAGTAGGTTCTGTAAAAGATGCAAGTGCTATTTGAGTACATTTTATATTAGTAGCTTCTGTATCATTATAAAATAATCTTCCATTAATATTATCAACATATTCTAGTCTATGTTCTACTCCACTAAAATCTTTTAATACTTCCCTTATTGCTTCAGTCGTACATCCAAATTCTTTAACAGCCATTACCGCAGCCATTATATTTTCAATATTATGAATACCTCTTAGTTTTATATTTTTTATATCTACTATTTCCTCATCATAATAATAAATCTTATTATTATCAAAATATGCACCATCAATCTTTTGTTTAGAAGAAAAATACTTTTTAGTACTTTTTGCATTTTTAACTGTATCTAATAATTCTTCGTTTTCATTATTTAAAATAGCAACATTATCTTTAGTATGATTTTTAAGCATTTTACTTTTTACATATTTATAATGTTCATAAGTTTTCATAAAATCAATATGAGCTTCAGAAATATTAGTCATTACAGCAACATCTGGATTAAACTTATCTAAATTTTCAAGTTGTTGACAAGAAGTTTCCATAACAATAATTGTGTTTTCTTCTAAGTCATCCACAAAATTAGAAAGTGGATATCCAATGTTACCTGCCAAGACTACTTTTTTATTATCCTTTTTTAAAAACTCATAAATTAAAGTCGTTGTAGTAGTCTTCCCATTGCTTCCAGTTATACCAATTAATTTAATGTTTTTATCTTTTGGTAAACACAAATATGCCATTTCTACTTCGTTTATAACAGGTATACCAAGTTCTCTTGCCTTTAATACATATTTATGATCTATTGGAACGCCAGGGTTTTTAATAAGATAATCGACATCTTTATTTATTAAGTCATCAGGATGAGAACCAAGTATTACTTTTACTCCCAAATTATTTAGTTCATCTAAAACTTCTTTTTTTTCTTCTTTTTTCATATCGTTTACGGTTACATTACAATTTCTTTTTCTTAAGAACTTACAAGCAGCAACACCACTTCTTGCAAGTCCTAAAACTACTACATTTTTGTTTTCAAACATATTAACACTCCCATTTTATTTTATTTTCTTATATATTACAAAAGAATAGTTTGTGTTTTTAAAATTACTTCTTTTTACAATTTCTTTTTTATACAATTCTCTATCAAAACTTGGAAAATAAGAATCCGCTTCATTACTTTCTTCAATTTCTGTTAAATATATATTATCTGCAAAAGGAAGAAACAACTCATAAATAGATTCTCCCCCAATTACGAATATATCTTCTTGTAAATCTAATATATCTTTGTAATCATTAACAACTAAAACGCCATCAATTTTAACATTCTTTTTTGACAAAACTATATTTTTTCTATTAGGAAGAGGCTTACCAATACTTTCATAAGTCTTTCTTCCCATAACAATAGTTTTATCAGTAGTGATTTGTTTAAAATACTTTAAATCTTCAGGAATATTCCAAATAAGCTTATTATCTAAACCAAGTTCTAAATTCTTACCTACTGCTGCGATTAAACTTATCATTGTGCTATTGGAAAAGATATTTTTCCATGATGCTTATAATTTCTAATCTTAATATCTTTTAACTCCCTTGAATTATCAAAATCATAAAAATCATTTATTTCAGGATTTATCCATAGTTCTGGAGCAGGCAAGTCTTCAAGCTCTTCACCACGCCTTATTTGTTCTTTTATTCCTTCAACTTGGTTAACATAAATATGAGCATCTTTTATTGACCAATCTATTGTTCCCGGTTTTTTTCCTGTAACTTGTGCTATTAATGATAAAAGAACAGCATACTGAGTAACATTAAATGGAAGTCCAAGTGGCACATCACAACTTCTTTGATGAACCATTAAATTTAGTGTATCACCAGTTACATCCCACTCGCTACTCCAAACACACGAAGGTAAAACTGCAGTATCCAGATATTCATCTTGCCAAAGACTAAGAACCATTCTTCTATCTGTTGGATTATTCTTTATTTTATCAATTAACTTATCTATCATTTTATAACGATTTACTATCCAACCATAAGCTGTTCCAATTGTATGAGCCCATTCTTTACCAAAATCTTTATCTATCAACTTTTTTTCAAGTTTTCCATCTGCATTTAACACATTTTGAGTAGCATGCCAAAAGCCGTTTTCATCTATTTCCCATTCATCCCAAATATGATTACCCCTCTCTTGTAACCATCTGACATCATTACTTTGTGCTTGATATATCCACAATATTTCAGTAATAGCATTTTTAAAAAATAATTGTTTCGTTGTTAAAATTGGAAATTCTTCACCTAAATCAAAATGAAAATTATAACTTGGTATTTTAATAGTATTAATACCAGTTCTATTCTCAACCTCTTTACCTTCTTCTAAAATTTTTTTACATAATTTTAAATACTCTAAATCCCATTTTGCCATATCAAAATCACCTTTCTTAAATAATAGTATACATTATTAAAGTATCTTTTTCTATATCTTTTTCATTGCTTGATAAAAATAATAGTGATAAAATGATTAAGAGGAGGCTAAACAATGAACAAACTATTAAAAAGAACAATTTTAATCATTACTATTATACTTTTAGCGGGTTGCACAACCGTTAATAAAACACCAAAGATTAATAATAAAAATAATAAAGATACAGACACAGTAATAAAAGAAATAAATGATATTGATAAAGATTTAAAACACGAATTACCACTTGGAATTGATAGTGTAAAACTTATGTCAAGTGGAAAAGTTATATTAGTAGTAACTAGCAATAACAACACACCTAATGAAGAACTTACAGTTAGCATAAATGTTAAAAATATATATATTTTACCTTTTGGTAATGGTGGCTATAGAAGTATCATTTTTTTGAAAAATGATGGCACTGTATCAATAGTAAATGCAGAAGCATTAATAAAGGACAAAAAAATTGAAGTACTAGATAATGTCGGAGGCTACACTAATGTTGTATCTATAGAGCAAGAAAAAGATATTGATGGATCATTAATTAATGTTGTATTAGAATCTGGTGAAAAATATTTACTTGATAGTTATATAAAATAGAGTTTCATAAACGAAACTCTATTTTTTTAATATATTTCTTTTTCTTTTTCTTCGTACTCTTCAAATAGTTTTAAACACTCTTTCTTTGATATATTCTTAAGCTTTAAAAAGCCTTCTTGATTACTATTTCTGATAAATTCATAAATAAAATCATCTCTAAATCCTATTTCTTCAGCATCATCTAAATCTGTACCATAATAAACTTCCTTTATATTAGCCCATATAATAGCAGATAAACACATAGGACAAGGATAACCTGTAGCATACAATTTACAACCAGATAAATCATGCGTTTTTAATCTTTCCCCAGCTTTCCTAATTGCATTAATTTCAGCATGAGCAGTTGGATCATGATCAGCAAGTACCGTATTTGAAGAAACTGCAATAACTTTATCATCTTTTACTATAGCCGCTCCAAAAGGGCCTCCCATATCCTTGTTCATAGTCTTTTCTGCTTCTTTAATAGCAAGCTTCATAACATCCTTATTATTCATAATTATCTCCTTTCATAAAACAATACATTTGTTATTTTCACTTTTTTTCTAATACTGATAATGTTTCAATATGTTTAGTGCCTGGAAACATATTAAAAACAGATATTTCTTTTAAACAAAAACTATTAAGCAAACTAATATCTCTTTTTAAAGTGCTAGGATTACAAGATATATATATTAGTTTTTTAGTTTTCATTTCATTTAAAATATTAATTACATCCTTACTAAGTCCACTCCTTGGAGGATCAACTATCACAACATCATAATCTTTATCGATACAAGAAGCATCAGCATTTATTATTTTATAGTTTTTTATATTGTTATCAGCAATATTCTTTTCAGCACATTTAACAGAGTCCTTATTTATTTCGATACCCACAATTGATTTAGCATTATCTTTCAAATAAATACCAATACTGCCAGTACCACAATATAAATCAAGCAAACTATCACACTTTCCTACTAAATATTTAACTTTATCGTATAAAGATTTAGCGCATTCATTATTTATTTGAAAAAAAGAATTATTATTAAAGTTATAATCAATATCATCAAAACTAATTGTTAAATACTCTTTTCCATATATTAATTGATCGTTTTGATAAATACTTTTAACATTTTCAAGTTTTAATTTTTCTAAATCATTATCATTTAAATAGCCATCAACACTTATAAGAAGACCTTCTTTTCCTTTTTTTATTATTACTTCACTTACCTCAGATAAATCTAGCTTACTTATTATAGTAATTATTTCATTAATACTTTTATCTAATAATAAACAGTTTTGAACAGAGACTAACTTGTTAGAGTCTTTTTCGTAAAATCCTATATCATTATTACTAACATGTAATGTTACTTTATTTCTATAATGTTCCCTATCAAATGAAATGATTTTAAAATCAAAACCTTTAAACAATTTTTTTATATAATTTTCTTTCAAAATTTTTTCCCTATCATATGATATATGTAACAAATCACAACCACCACATTTATCATAATAAGGACAAGTAACTTTTATATGTTTATTACTCTTTTTTAATACTTTAATCATTTTTGCAAATGCAATACTTTGATGAATCTTTTCAATTTGTACTTCAACAATATCGCCTTTAACTGTTTGAGGAACAAAAATACTAATATCATTCATCTTAGCTATACCATTTCCCAAATGATTATCATCAATAATTTCTACTTTTAGAATATCTCCTGTCTTCATAAATACCTCTAATTAATTTTAACATAATTTTACAAGATAAAAAAAGCAATTATGCTTTTTTATCTTAATCTTGTATTACAATAAGGACAGATACTTGGATTACCCAAAAGTTCCCTACCACACTTTGGACATTTATCACTGCCCACATCATTATCGGAAACAATATCTTGATTATTAAGTTCTCCAATATTAACAGCATATTGAGAATGTCCTAAATTAGAATTTGAAACACTTTGATTTATCAGTGCATCATTACTAACTATACCCTGGCTATCATTCTTTACAGAAGAAGTTGGAACAGAAGTAGATAGCTTTTTTCTATATTGGCGATCAAAGATGTCTTCTTTATCTATTTTATTACCATTAATATCCACCAATTGTTTTTTAGGTTTTACATATTTAAAATAAAACAAAATTGGAATAACAATTGTTAACGACACTAATACCCCAGCAATCAAATAATAAGCAGTATAATTAGGTTTAGTAATCTCTATATTATATGTTTGAGAAGCAGATTCATCAAAAGACTTTGTAATAATCTCAATAATGCTTCCATCTTTCAAATTATCATTACCAACGATCTGATAACTAGCATTTAAATCATCCATAACAACACTTATATCTAATTTATCTTCTTTTTTTATTAATAATTTATATTCATATTTTGAATAATCAAAACCCAAATTATAACCCGCAATAATTATATCTTTTATACTAGCGTTATCACCAAGTTGTTCCCCTTCTTTTAACCTAGTAACCTTTATTTTATATTTTTGCTGATTACCCTTTTCTGACTTAACAGTTATAGTAACTATATTTTCTCCGACTTTTAAATCTTTTTCACCTTCTACTTTAACAGTTGAAGTTGCTTTTTCAGGTGTAGCCAAAATGCTTAATTTATTAACATCATACAACACTCTTGTTTCATATTCATAAACATATTTTGAAAAGTTTATAGTACCACTACTCAAAGATAAAGAAGAAAGAAATGCATTTGTATCTCTATTGTCTTTCCTAGTTATGACAACCTCATAAATTCTTTTAGAACTTGCACCATTTGTAACAATCAATTTAAAAGTGTTTTTTCCATAGTTTAAAGCTTGATTAGTTACTTCACCTTCGATTACTTGATTAACATCATTTTTTATTCCATCAATTGATATTTCTGCAACATCAGAATCAACATTAGCAGAATACTTATAAACATTCTTCGAAAAAGAAGGCGTTAATATTCCCCTTGAAAGTTTAATATCCTTAAGATGAGTATCAGCATTAGTATTTGTTTGATTATTGTTAGTAGCATTATTATTACTATTGTTATTATTTGTAGCATCACCACTAACGACTGTATTATGACTAGTAATAGTTCCAGTACTATTAACAACGATTTTCTTAGATATACTAGCCTTATCCTGAACAGTTCCATCAACAAAATGTATTTTATCAAACACCAATTCTATAGATCCGGACCCAACATTACCTGTTTGTATTGTTATTGTACCTATATTCTTTTGAGAATCAACTGAAATATCATAATAATCAACATAATAACTAGCTTTTTTTAACGATCCAGAAAGCGTAGGATATAGTTGTTCAACACTATCAATCTCACTACCAGTCCTACTTCCATATACTTTACAAGTTATCGTTGTATTCGGCTTTGCAGCAGCCGGACAAGACAAAGCAAGTTTTACATTACCTGAAGCATTAACATCTAGAAACATAAAAGAAGAAATCAAAAACATAACGAAAAACAACATTTTTCTCTTCATAAAAACACTCCCTTATTATTATCTATAGTATATCAAAAATAATTACAATATGTAAAAGAATATTAAAAAAGTTAGAATTATTTCTAACTTTTGACACTTTACTTTACTATTAAAATTACTGATTTATTAGAATTCTTAAGTTTTCTATTTCTTTGTTCAAGTTTTGATTACTATGAATATTAAATAAATACTCATATCTAAATATATAAAACCCTTTATAATTTTTAGCATTTCTAGATATCACTATTTGCTTTTTTATAATATTAGTGTTTTCAAGCCATTCATTTTCTCCAGAACCAGCATAAATATCAATTTTACCTGACTTATACAAAGAAAGAGCTACATATAAATTTTTGTTTTTTTCATTAAGATCACTCCACTCATTTAAGGTGCTTATATATGGTTTGTTTTTATTATCAAAGCCATAATATAACTGCGGAATTATCATATCAATATCATCACTTTTTAAAACACTTTTTATATCTAAATACTCTTTATCCAAATTATTTTCTATATTTCCAGCAGGAGAAAGACCAAATTTTATATTTTTATTAACACTTTTTACCGCATCATAACTAGAACTAATTAATTTATTAATATTATCTATCCTATACTGCTTTAAACTTTTACTTTTATTTGTTTTATTATATGTATTAAGATCTATAGTATCATTTGGATAGTAGTAATCATCATAAATTACCCCTTTTATATCATAATTTTGACACAATTCTTTTAATCCCATAGTTATGTAATCTAAAACATCGCCAGATGCAGGATTTAAAAATATACCATTATCAGTTATCTCAATATTATCAGTATTTATCCATTTATAATAATATGCATCTTTATTAATATCTCCAATATTATTATCATTTCTAATTCTATAAGGATTTACCCAAGCATAAACTGATATGTTTTTTTCATTAGCTTTTTCTATAAAAAATTTTAATATATCCAAAGGAAGTGGATCTCCTTCTTCTTGAACAACTACATGAGAAGATTTATATACTTTGGAAGGATATATTGCATCCGAAAAAGGACTAGTTTGTAAAATTATAGAATTAAGTCCAAAATAACTTACATTATTTATCATTTCAGAGATAATTGATTGCATTTCATGTTTATTTTTCCCTTTTAAAATACCATAATCTATATAAGAAATAAAAACACCTTTTTCCTCAAAGACATCTTCGTTTTTTTCTTTTTTAGAAACTTCATTATTGTTTTGAATTACATAAAAAGCAATTATTAAACATAGTAACAAAAATAATATTTTTTTCATTTTATCACCTTAAATCTCTCTTTTAAATAACTCTTTTCAGTAATATACTTATTTTTATAAAAAATAACATGTCGACAATCTTTATACATATTATCTTTACTTTTAATTTTTCTTAATTTTTTGAAATTAAAATTTCCAATATATCTTTCGAGTAACATTCTGTTATATAAAAAATTTTGTCTTTTAAAATATATTAATAACTCTGACATAATTAGAATTGACATCATCGTAAAATTAAGACTTTTATAAAAAAACATTGCTATTAATATAATAAACACAGATATAATTATAACAACCTTGTTTCCACGTTTAAAGGGCAGCAAATAATTGAAAAATATATTTAAAATCCTTCCACCATCTAAAGGATAAATAGGAATTAAATTAAATAAAAGAAGTGTGTAATGATAATTTTTAAATATAGAAAAATTTCTATATGTCATAAATCCTTTCGTAGTCAAATAACCCATAATATAATACAAAATAATCTGAACAAATGGTCCACATAATAAAATAATTAGTTCTTCCTTTAAAGATCTATTTATTCTTTCATCAAACTTGCAACATCCCCCGAAAGGATAAATCACTATTTTTCCTGTATTCCATTTAAAATAAAGAGCAGCTCCAAGATGCCCAAACTCATGAACTATTATAATTAAAAGAACCATTCCAAACTCTTTAAACATTCCTGTTATTATAGACAAAAATATTAAAATATAAGTAAAAGGATGAATATATATTTTATTTAAGATAGTCGTCGTATTTTATATACTTCCCATCTTTTTGAAACACCATATAAAAACTGCCATTTGCTTCTGCTAAAAACTCACCTTTTGTAACATAATCATACAAACTTACATTTATATTATCGACATTTCCGTACCATACTGATACACCATCTGTCTGTTCTATAATAACCGTTTTCCCATAATCATCTTTATTCCCTATAAAAACTACAATACCACTTTCAATAATTGGAATTAAATAATTTTTTTCCACGTTTAACTTAACACCATTTTTATATATACTCGCATCTTTATAAACTAAATTATCATTAAATACTAATTTAGTGTTTTCCTTTACTAAATCTTGAAATGGAGTTATATCTCCGAAATGCTTCTTATACCAAGCGTTAATACCAGATAAACTAATATTGTTTTCATACAAGTATTTATAAATAACTTGTTTATTGCTTTTATCATATTTTAAGAAAACTAATAACGACAAAACTATAATTGTACAAATCAATAGTTTAGTAAAAAAACCCATTATTGGTCTATTTTTAAAATTCTTATTATTTTTACTTAAATACTTTGTAACAGATTTATATTCCATATTATCACCTATAAGATAATATGAATATTACTTATCTTTTTTTACGTTTTTTATAGCCAAATATTCGACTTTTTAACAAAATAATAGAAAAAGTAAAATAAACAAAATTAATCAAAAAAGTATTTTTAATTTTATAACCCAAATAAGAAATTTCAAATATTGAATAACCAGTTAAAAGAAGAATAAAGAATATAAACACATCATAAAAACATACTCCTAAAACAGATATGATTAATAAGTTTAACAATTTAATTCCATAATTTTCATAAAACACATAAATAAAAAAACCAAATAACAAAAAATAATATGTATTAACAAGAAAAATATCACTAAAAAGCATATCATAAATTAAGCCAACAACTATTACAATTATAAAAAACAATTTTTTATTTTTTACTAAATTATAAAAAACTGGAAAGCTGCCTACCAAAACACAAGGAAACAAGATACTAATATTTTGATAGGATACGGATATGAACAAACCCAATAATATATCTAGGATAAATGTAATGAAAAAATAAATCATTTATTACTCAGCACCACTACGTAGTTAATATCATTCATATCCTGTTTTGGTTCTACATATAAAATGTTTCCCAAATCATAACCACCTTTTTCAACCCTTTTTACTGTTCCAATATAAATATTCTTAGGAAAATTAGAAAGCCCAGAACTATAGAACTTATCTCCAACTTTAACATCTTTATCGTTATTAGCTAAGCTTACTTTTATATATGGATATTCATATCCTTCGATAAGCCCTACTATTGTAGAATTATCTTTTTTTATCACTCCAGAAACTTTATAATCAGTATCACTATTAGTTATTAACTTAACTGTACTACTTCCTCTAGTGGTATCTTTTACAATACCAATTAAACCATCAATACCCACAACAGCATTATTCTTATCAACACCATCCTTACTTCCTTTATCAATAGTTATAGTACTATACCAATACATTCTATTTCTATTAATAGTCTTTGCATAAACAGTTTTATAACCAGTATAAGTATTTTTTAATTTCATAGTCTTTTTAAGAATTTCAATTTCTTCTATTAAACTTTTATTCGTTTCCTCCAAAGAATTATTATTCAAAACTTTTTTCTGTAAATTATTATTCTTTTTAATAGCAGCCCTACAATTAAGTATACTATTTTGAGAAACAGAACTAAGTGGTGTAAAAACAGAATTAACATAATACTTATATGAAGAATTATTTACAAAATTTGAAATATTTTTATTAAAAAGAAAAAACATACTGAAAAAGATAAGAAATAAAACTAAAAATTTATAGTACCAATGTACTTTTTTCATATTAATCAACCATCCTATTATTCTCATAAAAACTATAGTATCCGTCATCAGTCATTATCAAATGATCCACTAAAGGAATACCATTAATTTTCCCTATTTTTACTAATGAATTTGTAAAAACTATATCCTCTATGCTTGGAGTACAATCACCACTTGGATGATTATGCAAACAAACAATTGAAGATGCTGAAAGCCTATAAGCCTCTTTGAATATTTCTCTTGGATGAACTACACTTTTATTAAGTGTTCCCATAAACAATAATTTCCTTTCTATAAGTTCTTTTTTTGAGTTTAGGTATAGACAGTAAAAATATTCTTGTTTTAATCCATCAAATAAATCTTTGCTATATTCATATATAGTTTTAGGATTAATATACTTACTCTTATTACCCATACTCTTTCTATTAATTCTTTTAGCAAGCTCCGATAAAACCAAAAGTTCTGTTGCTTTAACACTTCCAACACCTTTTATTTTAGTAAGAGTATTCATACTAGCATATTTTAGATTTTCAATCCCATCCAAAGCTCTGATTATTTTCATAGCTAACTCACTAACATTACAATCTTTAGTACCTGTTTTTAAGACAATAGACAAAAGCTCTGCATCTGTTAAATTCTCTCTTCCATATTTAAGCAATTTTTCTCTTGGTCTTTCAGATATAGGTATTTCTTTAATCTTCATTTTCCAAAACCATCTCCTTATAATTTGAAATAACTATTTTTTCTATTTCCTTTAAATCATTATCTGAAGCAATATCAATTATTTTGTCATATTCCGACAAAACCGACAAAAAAGACTTATTATCTTCAATATTTTCTTTTACATATATACTATACCCATCCTTTTTATAAAGTTCCTTAATTCTTTTTGCAATTTGACTATTCTTTGTAATAGCAACATATAAATGATATCCATCACTATCCTTTATATAAAGATATTTTTTATAATCTTTAAATGAACTTTTCATAGCACTTTCACTAGAATAAACACCAATTTGTAACATATATATTCTATCTTTTTCATCAAACACTGTTAAAGATGAAGAATCATATATATCAAAAAACGCCTTTCCAAAAAAAAGACCTATTGCTATAGAAAATACTATTGGTACTAAAAATTTATATTTCATATATAATCACCAAAATAAGTATACAAATTAAAAAGATAAAAGATTGTCGAAAAAACAAAAAAATACTAATAAAATTAGTATTTTTTAAATCATTTATCTTTTTGCTTTTTTTATACTAGAATCATTAATAAAATCCATTTTTTTCAAACTAAAGGTACCTTCTCTATAATGATTATAAATATTTAAAGAATCTTCTTTTAAATTTCTAGATTCTACATTATTTAAAGAGTCGTGTAATGCAAGCTTTTTAAGCCATTCAATTTTTTCATTTTTTAAACTTTTAGATTCATATATATTATCTCTTTTTTTATCAAATGATCCTTTTTCAAAACCAGCCTTATAAACCATTATTTTTTCATCATTATTCATAGTATCAACAATGTATTCTATATAAACATCTTCATCAAAATATCCATCTAAATATCCAAATGTATAACATTCATCATGCCAAGATGAGTCATTATAACTTGGAACAATAGTATGATATATATATTTTTCCATATTACTCTTCACTTTTTTTAACATATAATCACCAATTAAATTGTATAAAAACTAAATTAGTTTGTCAAATTGTTCAAGCTAAGAGTTTATCTTGTATTTTTTCAAGTTCATCACCATATACACAACTACAAAACTCGGTCATTAATAAAAACTCTTTTTCAGATAAATCATCTATATTAATATAGTATTTATTATTAAATAGTTTAAAGTCTTTTTTTGCATTAAAAAAATAATCATTAAAAGTATAATAAACATCACTATTATCATAAATCTTAATCTTTAAATCTACCAAATCATTAAAATAATCCATTCCATCTTCTTTTATCATATCTATTATCATTCCAACTTTAGGATTTTTATAAACATTGACTTGATAAAATCCAAATAAATTTATATTATACTTTCTTTTTAATCTAAGGATCAAACCCTTTATATAATCATTTATCTCAATATCTTCCATATTATATGCAAAAACAGTTACTTTATCATCAGAAGAAAACACCTTCATCAAATCACCTAATTTATTGTATGAAAAAAGATCTAAAGTGTTTCTTCTTCCATTATTAGATCTTGAATTTCATTTAAAACCATATCTCTTCCTGCTTTTGTAATATTAGACATTGGTATAAAACTATCACCTTTTTCAAGTTCTAATACTTTTAAAACAGTGCTTTTAGCTTTTTCAAGTTTATTCTTGCTAATTTTATCAGATTTAGTAGCAATAATAGTAACAGGTAAATTATAATACTTTAAAAACTTATACATTAAAACATCATCTTCACTAGGTTTATGTCTTAAATCAACAAGCATAAACACTCTAGTAAGATTAGGTCTTTTTTCTAAATATTCTTCAATCATAAGACCAAACTTTCTTTGTTCTTTTTTACTTACCTGTGCATATCCATAACCAGGAACATCTACAAGATAAAAACTATTATTAAGAAGATAAAAGTTCAAATTTCTAGTTTTTCCTGGAGTATTGGATACTCTAGCCATCTTTTTATTGTTAGTAATAGTATTAATAAAGCTACTTTTACCAACATTACTACGTCCAACAAGCATAAATTCAGGTAATCCATCTGTAGGATATTGACTTATTCTCATTGCACTTATAACAAACTCAGCACTTGTAATTTTCATTATTTATCACTACTTTCTAAGTAATCTTTACAAAGATTATCTAAATCTTTAATAAGTTCATCAACTTCTTCAAAAGTTTTCAGTTTAGCACCACTTGCAAGAGCATGTCCTCCGCCACCGTGACGCTCTAAAACTGTATTAATAACTGGACCACGAGAACGAACTGAAACACGTATAAAGTTATTTTTAACATCTTCAGTAGCACTAAGCCAAATAAGAAGTTCTCCAATGTTATTAAATTCATTTATTAAGTTACCACTTGTAGCAGAATCTACTCCATATGATATTAAATCTTCATTTCTTAATATCATGAATCCTACTCCATTTTCAGTAGTTTTAATATTATTTGCCATATATCCAAAAAACTTAACTTCTGAAAGTGGTCTTCTATAAAGATTATAATATACTTTAGTAATATCTATATTATAGTTTTTAATCATATCAGCAACAACATTAAAAGTTTCACATTTTGAATTACTAAACAAGAATCGGTTAGTATCTCCCACTATCCCAGCGAAAAGCTCTTCACATATTTGCTTGTTTAATAATAAAGGAGTATTGTTTATTAAATCATAAACCATTTCTGAAGCACTAGATTTATCAGGATCTATTAACTCCACATCACAAAACTTTTCTATAAAAGGATGATGATCAATTTTAATACTCTTTTCATAATGAGTAAGTCCTTCCATATCTACTCTTTTTTTATCCGGAGTATCAGTAACAATTAAAAGAATATTATCCATTTGATTGAAATCAATTCCCTTATCTAAAAATCCCATAAAATTAAATCTTACAGTACCATTTCCAATAGCAAGGACATTCTTTTCAGGAAAAGTAAGTTTAATCGAATCTCTAAGTGCTATACTACTAGCCATTGCATCTGGATCAACTCCAACATGTCGTACTACTACAATATTATTATATGATTTTATTAAATCAAAAATTTCATTATACATTATATCATCCTATCTATTTATCAGATAATCTATATGCATCTCTTGCTATCATTAATTCTTCATCTGTAGGAATTACATATACTGGTATTTTAGAGTTTTCAGTTGAAACCATTTTTTCTTCACCACGAATACTATTAGCTTCTACATCACATTTAACACCAAGTACTTCTAAAGCATCCATGATATTTCTTCTTGTTTCAATAGAGTTTTCTCCAACACCTGCAGTAAATACTATAGCGTCACATCCACCCATTTCAACATAATATTTTGCTATAAAATCTACTATTCTTTTTACATATATCTTTTGAGCAAGTATAGCTCTTTCATTTAAATCAGTTATTCCTTGTTCAATATCTCTAGAATCATCTGATAATCCAGAAACTCCAAGAAGGCCTGATTCCTTATTTAATGCTTTATCCATTTCCTTAGTAGTCATTCCTGTTTGATTCATCATATAAAGCACTATTGTTGCATCTATATCACCACATCTAGTACCCATCATAATACCAGCGTTTGGAGTAAGTCCCATAGAAGTATCAACACACTTACCATCAACAACAGCACTAATTGAAGCACCAGATCCAATATGACATGTTATTAACTTAGTATCTTCTTTACCAAGTATTGCATTCATTCTTTGTGATACATACATATGAGATGTACCATGAGCTCCATATCTTCTTACACCATATTTTTCGTACCATTCATAAGGTACTGGAAAAATATAATTTTCTTCTGGCATAGTTTGATGAAAAGCAGTATCAAATACAGTAACATGTGTTGCATTTGGTATTACTTCTTTCGCAGCATCAATACCATTTAAAGCTGCAGGATTATGAAGCGGTGCAAGTGGTGCAAGTTCTTTAATGTGTGAATAAACATCTTCAGTCACAATTTCACTTTTAGAAAAATATGAACCACCTTGAACAATTCTATGTCCTACTGCTCCAATTTCACTTAAATTTTTAACAATATTCTTGTTAATTAAAAGTCTTACAAGCTTTTTAAAAGCTTCAACATGATTTTCAATAACTAATTCCTTAGTTTCTTTTTCTCCGTTATACTTAATAGTATAAGATCCTTTTTTAGCACCGATTCTTTCAAATAATCCTGATGCTATCATTTTTTCTTCAGGCATTTCATATAATTTAAATTTTAAAGTAGAACTACCTGCATTAATTGATATAACTTTCATTTATTATCCCTCTTTCTACATAGTATATAATACCATAAAACCAATTATTTTAAAAGACATTTATCACTTTTTAAACATATATTAAAACTAAATATTATTTACCCAAATATAAAAAAGTAATATAATTAAAACAAAGGAGGAAATATGAAAAAGAAAATATTTAGTATTTTAGTAATACTATCACTATTTGTAGTAGTACCAGTACATGCAAAAGATATAAATGATTTTTATGCAAATGCGGGTGACACTATCTCGTTTAAAGATAAAGTAATTGGTGATAGTGCTATTGCAGGTAATTTAGTAGACATCATCGGTAATATTGATGGAATTGGGTTTATTGCAGGTAACACAGTAAATGTTAACGGTAATCTAGAATATGGTTTTGTTGCAGGTAACAGTATCACTGTAAATGGTACAATTGAAAAAAATGCCTATATTGCTGGACATGATATAACTATCTCTAAAGAAGCAAAAATAAATAGAGATTTATTTATGGCATCAAATACAATCATTATTGAAGGTGCAGTAAATAGAAATATCTCTATGGGAACTTCTGAATTAATAATAAAAAGCACTGCTAAAATCGGAGGAAATATTAATGTCGAAGCAGATAAAATAACTATAGAAGATGGAGCTACAATAAATGGTACACTTAAACTTAACGAAAATACAACAGCAAACATAAGTAATAAAGCAACTATCACAAAAATTGAAACTTATAAAGAAGCAGAAGTTGAAAACGATACAAATATATTTAGCGAAGTACTTATAAGTATAATTAATATGTTTGTAGTATTTATAGCATTCACTAGCATCTTCCAAAAAACTTGCGACAAGACAAAAGAAATGTACAAAGACGAAAACAAGTATATTAAAAATTCTGGTATAGGTTTACTTCTGTTAATATGTATACCTGTTATATGCTTATTACTACTTATAAGCAGTATTGGTATAAGTCTAGGCTTTGTTCTTTTTGGACTATATATAATTGGACTATATCTAGCCTTCATTACATCAGGTTTTGTACTAGGTGATTTAATTATTACTAAATTACTAAAAAAAGATATTAACAATTACTTCATAGGTATAATTGGTATAGTATTATTAAAACTTATTACACTAATACCACACATCGGAGGACTTATATCATTTATAGCTTTAATACTTGGACTCGCTACTATATACAATTTAATAATAGTAGATGAAAAAGAAGAAACAAAAAAAGATAAAGTAATTGAAGCTAAAATAACAGAAAAAAATAAAAAGAAAAAGAACTAATTAAACTAGTTCTTTTTTTTTATTTTAATATTTCAGTTATAGCTTTCATAACACCAAGTTTTCCATATTCATAAGTAAGTCCACCTTGTTGAAATGCAGTATAAGGTTCTCTTAAAGGCCCATCACAAGAAAGTTCAATAGTAGAGCCTTGAATAAATGTTCCCGCAGCCATAATAATTTTATCACCATATCCAGGCATATCATCTGGAACAGGTTTTACATAACTATCAATTGCAGAAGCCATTTGAATACCACAACAATATTTAATCATTTTATCAGGATCTTTAAAAGTAATAGATTGAACTATATCAGATCTATGTTCATTATATTTAGGTTCGGTTTCAAATCCTAATTTTTCAAGCATACGACTTGCAAATATCGCAGTCTTTAAACTTGAATTAACTACTGCTGGAGCCATATAAATCCCTTGTAATATTTTTTTGTTCATATCAAGAGTTGGACCAACTTCTTTAGCTTCACCTGGAACTCCTAATCTCTCACTAGCTAAATAAACAAGTTCTTTTTTACCAGCGATATAACCTCCATTTGGAACAAGTCCAGCACCAAAATTCTTAATTAGAGATCCTACTATTACATCAGCTCCTACTTCTAAAGGAGACTTTTCTTCAACAAATTCACAGTAACAATTATCAACCATAATTATTACATCTTTATCAACAGATCTTATCTCTTTAACAACATTCTCTATTTGAGAAATAGAAATGCTTTTTCTAGAAGAATAACCTTTAGACCTTTGTATCTCAATAAGTTTAACTTTTTTGTTTTTCAAAGTATCTTTTATTTTATCAACATTAAATTCATTATCTATTAAATCAATTTGTTCATATTTAATACCGTAAGATTTAAGACTACTATCGTTATCGCGTATTCCTATTACTTCATGTAATGTATCATAAGGAAGTCCAGTTATACTAAGCATAACGTCCCCCGGTCTTAAGCAAGCAAAAAGACATACTGTAAGAGCATGAGACCCAGATATAAACTGAGTTCTAACAAGTGAATCCTCTGCCCCAAGAATTTCACTATATATCTTTTCGATTTTTTCTCTTCCTACATCATTATAACCATACCCATCAGTACCATTAAAATCAATTGCAGAAACATTATTATTTATAAAAGCATTTAAAACCTTGCTAGTATTAACTAAACAAAGCCCATCACAAGAAGCAAATTCATCTTTAATATCCTCTTCTACTTCTTTAGCTAAATCCAATACTTTTTTATCTATTTCTAAACTATTATTCATTAGAAACACCACCATTTACAGTAATAATAGAATCATTAACATAACTTGCTTCATTACTAGCTAAAAATAAAACTACATTAGATATTTCTCTTTTTGAAGCAAATCTTTCTAAAAGAATTCCCTTATTTATTTCTTTTCTTTGATTATCATTTAAATCTTTATTCATATCAGTATCAATCCAACCTGGACAAATACAATTAACATTAATATCTGGTGCATAAAACTTAGCCATATTATGAGTAAGAGAAATAACACCAGCTTTCGAAGCATCATAATCACAAGATTCAGGATAACCATTGCCAAGTCCATTATCACTTGCAATATTAATTATTCTACCGCCTTTACTAATATGTTTACCAATATGCTTAGTTACAAGATAAGTTCCAAAAACATTAGTTTCCAAAACATGTGAAAAATCTTCTTTACTCTTTTCATCAAATAAAGAATCATTACATATACCAGCATTATTAACAAGAATATCTATTTTACCAAATTTATTAACTATTTCTTTAGTCATTGATATAACTTCATCCTCATTCGTTACGTCACACTTTAAAAGTAAGACTTTTCCCGGAAAAACTTGTTCTATTTCTTCATATAGTTTATTAGCCTTATCATAACTATTGTTATAATCAATTACAACGCTAGCACCACGCTTAGCAAAATCCTTAACTATTTGAGCACCTAAAGACCTAGAAGATCCAGTCACTAAAACTACTTTCCCATTAAAATTCATAATATCATCCCTTTTTTCAAAAATAAATTATATATTAAAAAGCATAAAAACACAAGTGTAAACAAAAGTGTAAAGCAAAAAAATTATCATATATTTAAATTGAAAATAAACATTAAATCTGTTACAATCAAATACCATGAAAAAGGAGGAATATTATGCAATATTTTGAAAAATTTAGTAAAAATCTTTCCAATATAACAGGAATAAGTAAAACACCAATAGAATTATTTGTTTATAGTATTATTGCTATTATATTAATTGACCTTCTTTACAGAGGTATTATATTTTTAAATAATACTCTAAATAAAAACGGAAAGAAATTATATAGAATTAACAAAAAAACAAGAATAATTAAATTCATTATAACTTTTATAATATTATTTCTGATTTGGGAAAAACAAATTCAAAGTATTATTACTTTCTTAAGTGTTATTGGAGCAGCTGCAACACTAGCTTTACGCGATATAATATCAAACTTCTTCGCAGGAATCTATATTCAACTTTATAAACCATTTAGACTTGAAGATCGTATTGAAGTTAATGGCGAAATTGGAGATGTAATTAACTTTAACACATTAAACTTTGAAATACTTGAAGTAAGCCATAAAAACCAAGGAGAACAAAGTACAGGAATAATTGTACAAGTACCTAATTCAAAAATATTTACAGAACAAATTAAAAACTACACAAAAGCATTTAAATATATATGGAGTGAGTTATTAGTAAAAGTAAAATACGATGGAAACTTAAAAGAAAACAAAAGGATACTTTATGAAATAGTAAACGAAAATGACATAGTAAAAAGTATACCCACAAAAATGCAAAAAGAACTTAATAATGCTATTGGAGATTATAGAATATATTACAATAACCTAGAACCAATAATATATACAGAACTAACTGAAGAATGTGTCAATTTAACAATAAGATATTTAGCACATCCAAAAAAAGCAAGACATATAGAAAGTCAAATATGGAATAAAATATATGAACAAGCTAAAGAAGGAAAAATAGATTTATATACAGTACAAGAAGAAAATACAAAAGAAGAAAAGATATCTAAAAAATAGATATCTTTTTTATAATTTATTTCTAAACATTAATGTTAATGTCAAATCTAAAACCATTATAAAAATACCACAACTAGCAATCATTAAATATTTATGACTGTCATACTTAGTGCTTATCTTACATATTACCGGATCCACAATATAAATTAATAATAATCCTCCAATACCAAATGTAAATACAGATCTAAGACACACATAGCCATTTATATTAAGAAAAAGCCCAGTATAATCCCACCATCTTCTATGATATAGTTCATACATAAAAGCACCTGTGATATACTCTAAAATACCAGTAACAATCATAGCAAGAAAAAATACCAAAACAGGATATTTCTTAAACTTTTTTAAAAGAAACAGCATAAGAACTGCTCCTGTTCCATAAACAGGGATATATGGACCATATAAAAAACCACTATTAACTAATTTGTGATCAATAAGTAAGTAAAATAAGAATTCATAAATATAGCCAGCAAAAGAACCAATTAAAAACACAAAAAAATAATTACCAACTTTAGTTATAGTATCAAAACTATATTCTTCTTTATTTAATTTCTTTAAGCTATCAACCACAATAGTTCACCTCTAATATCATTTTATCATAAAAACTAAAAACAACAAACAAAAAGAGAGCTAAAGCCCTCAAATCTATATAAACGCTAGTACACTTAAGCGACTATCGTCTAATATATATTATGGTACAAAGCAAAAAAAGTTACTACTTATAATTAACCATTTCTAATATATGCAAATAATTCTAATTATATGCATAAAACATTAAGTACATACTAATTCATATTTTCTAACAGCAATTCTATCATCTGAACAATATTCAATTACAAACTTATTTTCTCTTTTACATATTAAAATCCCCATAGTATTATTATTACTAGCTTCTTTTATATTTATATCTATATAATTCATATACTTTTGTACTTGTGAAATATATTCTACTTTAAACTCTGTTACTTTTAATTCAACTACAACATAGCAATTATATTTGATATTAAATAGTAACAAATCTATATGATTATTTCTATCACCTATTTTAATTTTATATTCACTACCAATGAAACTAAATGAATTACCAAGTTCTTTCATAAACGATTCAATATTTTCTAATACTAATTGATGTAATGCTTTTTCAGTTACTATATCTATATTATACTTATTTCTAATTATAATGGGGTTTGGTACTAAGTCCTTTACACTAATTTCTTCTTCAATTATTAACTTATTTTTAGTTTCTATAGGCAACCTATTATATTCTTTATTTTTAATCTTTTCTCTTAAACTTCGTACATCGATATGATAATTAATGCATAAATTTAGGTAATATAACACTTCATCATCATTTTTAATAGGTAGTAATTCTGTGTAATGACTCCAACTCAATTTGGTCGACAATGTCGACCATTTTTTATCACAAAACTTTCTATAAAATTGCCTCATTCTTCTAAGAGTTCTTTCATTATATTTTTTATTAACTTCTCTAATTAGTTTTTTAGAATAATCTTTAATAATTTCCTCACCATAATGATTTCCTGCCTCATTTAATAGTTTTCCATTTTTATAATATGTTTCTACCCTATGTTTTTCTTTTGAATAATCTTTTACCTTGGAATATATTTCATCTTCTATTAAATTATTCTTTATTTCATCATAATATTCATCTTGCATACCTACTCCTTTCTATGGACTACAAATCTCTATTTTTAATTTATTATTTTTAATCTTAAACATAATACTTCCATCTTCATCTATTCTATATGTTTTAGAATCTTTTAAATTATCCAATACTTCTTTATTTGGATGTCCATATCTATTGTTTTTGCCAACACTAATAATTGAATATTTAGGATTCATCCTATCAATAAACTCTTCACTACTACTTGTATTACTACCGTGATGTCCTACTTTTAAAACATCTATATCAGAAATATTGTATTTGTTAAGTATATCTAGTTCTTTATCTATCCCAGCATCTCCCATGAATAAAAACTTATAATTATTTATTTTTGTATAAATAACGTTACTATTATCATTTTCATTATCATATTCTTTGGTTTGCAAAAACTTCAAACCAGTTCTATCTACATTTAACACATTGATACAGCTTTGATATTCTATTTCTTTTTTATCTAAAACTTTTATCAGTTCTTTTTCTAAATCATTGTATGATCCGCAGTTAAAAATTACTTTATCTACTTTAAAGTTCTCCACTAAGTACTTTGCTTCACCCACATGATCAAAGTCTCCATGAGAAAGAATCAAATTATCTATTTTTCTAATACCCTTAGACTTTAAATAAGGAATAATCTTATTCTTAGAAATTGTATATTTATATTCACTATCTCCATATGACACAATACCACCTGTATCTATTAAACTTACTTTATTATTTAAACTAACAATTGCACTATCACCTTGCTGGACATCTAAAAACAATACATAATCATCTTTTTTCCAAGGCATAAAATAGTGAACTATTAAAAACAATAACAAAGCAAATACAAAAACACATCTGACATTATTCTTATTAAATAGTTTACATATAATGACAAAATACAACATTACAAAAAATGTATTCATTTTACATAAAATAACCTTAAAAATACCAATTTGTTCTAGAAATTGTGATGATAATTCAATAATCTTAATTAAGAAATATAAAACATTATCTAGCCAAGGAAATATATAAGCAATCAAAGTCATAGGAAGAAGTATAAAAGAAACATAAGGCACAAATAAAAGATTATAAAAAACTGATAACAAGTTAACTTGATAAAAATTATTAACAGTAATTGGATAAGAAATCAAAAAAGCAATTAATGAAGTCTTAAATAACTTAACTACTCCATTACCAGTAATCAAATATGAATATTTTAATAATAATAAAGTAACTAAAAAAGAATATTGTAAACCAACATTATTTAAACTAAGAGGATTTATAAACAAAATAATGGAAAGTGTTAATAAAAGTAAATTAATATTAGATATTTCAAACTTTAATAGTTTATTAATAAATAATAACATAGTAAATATAGAACATCTCATAACAGACATAGAAAAGTTAGTTAAAAACATATAAAATAGTAAAAACAAAATAATAATAAAACTTTTAAAACCGATTTTAATCCCAAACTTATCCAGTATCTTAGAAAGAATCAAAATAAACAAAGATACATGAAGTCCAGATATAGCAAATAAATGACTTATACCATTATTTCTATAAGAATTCATAACATCTTCATCAATATATGAATTAACTCCAAAAATAAGACCATTAATATATGGATAAGACTTATCAAGAGATTTACCTCTTTTTAAAAGTTTATCTTTAATTTTATAAAAAATATTACTATTACGCTTTATAACTTTTATATCAGATATAATTACTACATTATATATTTTATTATTAATCAAATACTTTCTATAATTAAAAGTATTGGGAACAGTATTATTAGAAATATCTTTAATAGTACCACTTATAGAAACAACATCACCTAAGTAATAATTAGTACTATCAAAACTCTCATCATAAACATAACCTATAACCTTCTCTTTTCCCTTTAAATCAAACTTTACTCCATAATCATATTTAGTTATACCAGTTATAATAAAAGACTCACTATCAAAAGAATTATAAATGGAAATATGATCCATACTACTACATAAAAAATATAAAACTAAAGCAATAAACAAAACAACATAATAAACAATATTATGTTGTAATATAATCTTTAATTTTTTCAAACAAAGAATCTCCAATTCCAGAAACTTCTTTTATTTCTTCAATAGTTTCAAACTTCTTTTTATTTCTATACTCTATAATAGCTAAAGCTTTAGATTCTCCAATACCAGTAAGTGTCATAAGTTCCTCTTTAGCAGCAGTATTTATTGATACTTTTTTATTACTCACTTCTTCATCTTTAGTTTTAATATCGGAACTAGAACTTTTAGATTTATCTACAGTACTTGTACTAGAACTAGATTGCTTTTCATTACTAGAACTTTCTATACAAGAATCATTAGTTACTATTTCTTCTTTGCACTTCTCTACTATCTCATTTTCCTTTTTCTTAGTACTTAAATAATCTTTTATCTCAGATTTACTATAAATAACTATAACCATTTCATCTTTAACTTTCATACTTAAATTATTAACAAAGGAATCAGCATCTCTAGTAAACCCTCCTGCTTTATTAACTACATCTATTACTCTTTTTCCTTTATCTAAATAATAAACACCAGGTCTTTTTACTTCACCTTTTATATCTACAATTAGTTTTTCATTACTACTCTTATTATTTACAACCTCAACAACTGGTCTTTCTCTTATCCTTTTCTCTAAATTATTAATATTTGATCTAAAATAATAGAAAATGAAAATAGATAAAAATAGAAAAATAATAATGGATAAAATAAATAAAATATAGTCTCTGTAATCAGAATAAAAATCCTTTATTCTTTCCATAAAAAAATCACCTCCTACTATACAATAGACAGTAAAAAGTGATTTCACCTAACTTTTTTAAGATTTTCTTGAATTATTTTCATAACTAATTCTTTGTACCATAGTAAGTGCAAGAAGCGTACACCAACAAACACTACCACCATAACTCATAAATGGAAGTGGTACACCAGTCATAGGAAGTATTCCTAAAACTCCTGTTAAGTTAACAATTATATGCATAAATAAGTAAAAACTAACTCCATAACAAATCAGTTTCTTTGCTATAGTGGGAGCCATCTTACCAATTACTATTATTCTAACAAGTAAAACAAAGTACAAAGATATTAATACTACAGCTCCAATTATTCCAAGTTCTTCAACATATATAGAAAATATAAAGTCAGTATGAGCTTCAGGTAAATATAAATACTTTTGAGTACTATTACCAAGTCCCTTACCAGTAATACCTCCACCATTTATAGCAATATAACTATTACATAACTGATTACCTGTTGTTATATATTTTTCACATGGATTCTTAAAATCAAATCTTGCAAGTTTATCTTGAGGAAGTATCTTATCTCCACCAGCCATAAGAATAATTCCAAGAAGTGCTGCGAAAATAAGAACAACACCAAATACTCTGACTTTTATTCTTTTAGATACTGGTGAAAAGAAAAACATTAAACCACATAACCCCACAAATATAATTGCAGTACCTAAGTCACCTTGAAATACTATAGAACCAGCTACAACCATTGCAATATACATTGGAAACATAGCAGTATTAAAATCACGTAATTTTTTATAGTTTTTATCATAATAAGTTGCTATAAGAGGAATAATTGCTATTTTAACAAACTCACTAGGTTGAATACCAAGTCCATTATAATTAATCCAAGCACTCATACCATTTATAACTTGCCCTAAAACAGTAATAGCTAGTATAATCCCTACTAAAACAATAGTAGAAAGCCAAGATAATCCTCCATAACTCCTAGTAGGTATCTTAATAAGAAAATATGAAACTAATAAACCTCCAAACAAAAAGATAGACTCTTTCAGAAAATATCTTCCCGGATTAGCATCATTAAGCATAAATGCTGTTACATTGGAAGCTGAATAAATAGCTACTAACCCTGTAGCAAAAAGAATAATAGAAATAATTAAAAGTGGTTTATCAATCTTTCTTAGTATTTTCATATATTCTACCTCTATAATATAATATCATAAATAATTAACAATTTAAATATTTTTAAAAAATATAGTTTTTTATAATGTCAAATTTGTACTATAAATAATAAACTATATTAGAAAAACAAAAAGGAGGATGTTTTATGTATTATTACGGAAACTCTTATGGCTATGGCCAAGGATGTGGCTGTGGTGGTGGAGGTTATTATCCATACTATGGCGGAGGATATAACAATGGTTATGCTATAATTCTTGTTCTATTCATTCTATTAATAATTATAATTGGCGCAAGAAATTGGGCTTAATATAAAGAAAGGCAAAATATTTGCCTTTTTATTATGAAATTAAATTAACTAAATAATCTAAAATACCATTTTTTACCATATTATCTTGGAGGTTATTTATAGAAAACACTTTTGAACCAGCATAATTAACACTAGTACCACAATGATAAATAATATCTTTATCAATAATAAAATACCTATCATGAAAACTATTGTTTCTTATAACAATCAAATTATTATATTGCTTATTATACTTTTCTATATCAAGATCATTTAATTTATTATTAGACTTAGTAATTAAAATAACATTAATATTTAAATCTTTTATCATATCTAAAACAGTCTTATCAGCATAACTATCTATAATTATTAATTCTTTCTTAGATAAATAAAATATGTCTTTAATCTTAGAATATGCATCATATATTTGATTAGTAAAATATATATCGTTTACTTTTTTCTTATCTTCAAACTTAGAAAATGATTCCTGTAATAATCTAATTTCACTATCATGTTCTACTATTTTAGATTCTATATTCAAAAGTCTATATTCATTATTTCCAATATAATGTCTCATAGCTACAAATGCATCCATTATTCTTACACTAACTTCTTCAGCTACTTCAGTTCTCAAAACTGTAGCAAGCATTGCAACTCCTTGTTCCGTGAATACATAAGGCAAATATTTAATATTAAATCCTCTTTTATTATTACTCTTGTTCAAGGTTTCAAATTGAAACCTTGAAGAATCTTCCCTTGTTATTCCGTTTTGGAAGAACAAAACTCTACATTCTTCTTCAGTTAACTGAAACATAAACCTATCTGGAAATCTATTTAAGTGCCTTTTTACTGCTAAATTAATAGTTTTTGTACCATTCTTACATCTATAAAGTTTTGCTAAATCACTATCTAACATTACTTGTTTACCTCTTATTTCATAAATCATATTTTCTATTTTAATATCTTCAATAATTAATTTATTCTCTTCCACAAAACCACCTCTAAAGAAATATACAACATATATTTCCACATGTAAAATAACTATTCTTTAAAAATAAGATCAATCTAATAAACAAAACATTATATTTAAAATAAACAAATAAATATTTGATAAAATCAAAACTAATCAATTCTTATATTTCATACTTACAAAAGAAAAAAAGGCCTAAGCCTTTTTAAAATAATCATATATAATTTTCCTACCAAGTATTACTATAGCAGTAACCCCTCCAAAAGTATCAATTAATACATCTATAACACCTGGACCTCTATTGATAGAAAACATTTGATGAAACTCATCACAACAAGCAATAATAAAACAAAATAATATTGAAATAATAATCTTTTTATTTATATCAAATGTATTAATAAATAGAAATACTAATACACCCAGTATAAAGAATTCAACAAAATGAGCAGTTTTTCTAACAGGATGATTTAACTTTTTAACAATTAACTCATTATCAACATCTTTACCAGAAACTTTTTCATAGATATTAACTAAACTGTTAACAAATCCATGACTTGTATCACTACTAGTACTACCACTTTGACTAGAAAATAGAAATATTACAATAATCCAAATAATAGTAAGTACTAAATACACATATCTTTTCATTAATTAATACCAAGTTCACTAAGTGTTTTATTATCTAACATTCCATTAATAGCGTCACTTGCACGTTTTACAGTATTTTCATCAGGTATCATTACGTATAACTGTGTACCTGGCATACTATAAGTATAGTCACTAGAACCTGTTCCATCTAAACTAATAGATTTAATATTCCAACTATTCATTTCATTAAGTTGAATTTTTATTAATCTTTTAATCATAGAATCAGATACATTAGTTTGAAATGAATCAGATAAACCAGACATAATACTAGAATAATTAGTAAGAAGTACTGAAGAAGATGATATCTTTTTAACTAAAGCAGTAATAATTTGTTGTTGATGTTTTCCTCTTTTTCTATCCCCTTCTTTAAAAGAGTGTCTTTCTCTAGCATATGCTAAAGCTTTCTTACCATCTAAATTATTCATACCTTTAACAAAACTATATCCTCCAGCATTAAATGCTTGATCAGAGTAAACACTAACTCCTCCAACAGCATCAACCATCTTAATAACAGTATCAAAATTAACTCTTAAATAATAATTAATATTAGTATCAAGTAAATCAGATATAGTATTCATGCTCATATCAATACCATATATTCCTGCATGTGTTAATTTATCACGAAGACCTGTTGTGTCATGTAATTGCACATAATAATCTCTAGGAATACTAGTAAGCAATACTTCATTAGTACCAGGATTAATAGTAGCAATAATATTAACATCACTTCTAGAAACATTACTAATATCACCATTAGTATCAATACCACTTATATAAACAGAAAATGGTTCTTTAGCTTTAGTTTCTTCTTCTATTTCTCTTTTTATAACTTCAATAGATAACTTCTTAATAATCCTAGTTTTACTAATAAAATCAACAGAGTTTTCTCCAAGCATGTCATAGTTATTAGAATTAATAAGTAAAGAATCAATACTATTATCATATAAATCTTTAATAATATTATTTACATTATCATAAGATTTTTCAGAAACATTAACATCCTTTTTTACTCTTTCTAAAGCTTGTTTATAATTATTAGATTGATTTTCAAAAACACCAAGTTTTTTTCCATCAAGATCTTTTAAATTATTATAACTAGATTCCTTATTAACAACCACATAATATATACTTTGTTCCTTAACCTCTTTAATATTAGAAAAGAACTTTCCAGTAGTGTTTAAATAATAAATACCAAATAAAGACCCAAGACAATATATTATAGATAAAATAATTAAAAATGCACTTACAACCTTTTTTCTCATTTTAAAACATATAATTGTATGAATTAGTCCAACAAGTCCTAAAACAGACCCAATTAAAAATACATATTTATCAGGAATAATATCAATTTTAACAATAAATAAACATAATAAAATAAATACTAAATCAACAATAATAGATAATATCCTATTAGATCTTCTAATTAAACTATGTTTATGTTTTCTTCTATGTTCATGTTCTTCCATAACACACCTCCAAGAATTATTACTAGTCTATTATACCAAATAAAAAAGATTATTAAAACGTTTTTATAATCTTTTTCATATAAAGAACTATACTATTTTTTTCTCCACACCATCTTATCTACTACACCAGTATAACTTTGAATTATTTTTACTACTTTTGTAGATACATTTTCTTCAATATAATCTGGTACTGGAATACCTGAATCTTTTTCTTTATTCATTTCTACTGCAGTATCAACTGCTTGTAATAAATCTTTTTCATTTATACCTGCTAATATAAAACAAGCTTTATCAAGAGCTTCTGGACGTTCTGTACTTGTTCTAATACATATTGCTGGAAAACTTTTTCCAATACCAGTATAAAAACTACTTTCTTCTGGAAGTGTGCCCGAATCACTTACAACAGCATATGCATTCATTTGAAGATTATTATAATCATGGAATCCTAATGGTTCATGCATAATAACTCTTTTATCTAATTTAAAACCACTTTCTTCTAGTCTTTTTCTGCTTCTTGGATGACATGAATATAATACCTTCATATCATATTTTTCAGCCATTTTATTGATTGCATTAAATAATGATTCAAAGTTTTCCTTTGTATCTATATTTTCTTCTCTATGAGCAGATAAAAGTATATATTTTCGAGGTTCTAAATTAAGTTTACTAAGAATATCAGAATTTTGAATTTCTGTTATATTATTTCGTAATACTTCTGCCATTGGAGAACCTGTTACATATACTCTTTCTTTAGGAAGTCCACATTCATGCAAATATTTTCTAGCGTGTTCAGAATATGCTAAGTTAACATCTGAAATAATATCTACAATTCTTCTATTAGTTTCTTCAGGTAAACACTCATCTTTACATCTATTACCAGCTTCCATATGAAAAATTGGTATATGTAATCTTTTAGCACTTATTGCGCTTAAACAACTATTAGTATCTCCAAGTATTAATAATGCATCAGGTTTAATGGTATTCATAAGTTTATATGAACAGTTTATTATGTTTCCTACTGTTTCTCCCAAATCATCTCCTACTGCATCCATATATACTTCAGGATTATCTAATTTTAAATCTTTAAAAAATACACCATTTAAATTATAATCATAGTTTTGACCAGTATGAGCAAGTATACAATCAAAATACTTTCTACATTTAGTAATAACAGCACTAAGTCTTATTATTTCAGGCCTAGTACCAACAATAATAAGTAGTTTTAACTTACCATTATTCTTCCATTTAATATCACTATAATCAGTTTTTATTTTCATAAATTATACCTCCTCAAAATAGGTGTCAGGATGATTGTTATCAAATAATTCATTTGCCCACATTACTGTAATTAAATTATCAGTTTTTGATAAATTTATAATATTATGAGTATATCCCGGTAACATATGAACTGCTTCTATTTTATCTCCACTTACTTCAAACTCTAATAATTCATCAGTTCCTATTTTTCTTTCTTGTATTAAAGCATGTCCACTAACTACCATAAAAATTTCCCATTTTGAATGATGCCAATGTTGTCCTTTAGTAATACCAGGTTTACTTATATTAACAGAGAATTGTCCACAATTTTCTGTTTTTAATAATTCAGTAAAACTACCCCTATTATCAGTATTCATTTTTAATTCAAATTTTACTTTTTCTTTTGGTAAATAAGATAAGTATGTTGAATATAACTTTTTAGCAAATGAATTATTAGGTATTTCAAGCATTACTATAGAGTTAGGTTGATTCTTAAAGCAAGTTAATAAATTAACTATTTCATCAAGAGTTACTTTATGTGTTATAGGTACATAACAATACTTACCATCATCTTTTTCTACAACATTTAATTCATCAAATTCACAGTGATGTTCTTTACCTTCTAATGCATCAAGTAATTCCTTTACAACATCATCTATATAAGCCAGTTCAAGTTCAGCATTTGGATCATTAACTTTTATTTCTAAATCATTTGCAACATTATAACACCAAGTTGCTATTACACTATTATAATTTGGCTTACACCATTTACCAAATAAATTAGGAAATCTATATACTAAAACTTTAACATCATTTTCTTTAGAATAATCAAAGAATAATTTTTCTCCTTCAAGTTTACTTTTTCCATAATCACTTTCTCCATATCTACCTATTAAAGTTGCTTGAATAGATGAAGATAACATTACAGGACATTTATTATTATGTTTTTTTAATGTATCAAGTAGTGTTTCTGCAAAACCAAAATTCCCTTTCATAAATTCTGAATTATCTTTTGGACGATTAACACCTGCTAAATTAAATACAAAATCACAATCTTTACAATATTCATCTAGTAGAGAAATATCCGTATCTCTATCAAATTCATATATTTTTTCAATGTTTAAATTAGGCCTTGTTCTATCTTTATTATCACGAACATTCTTTAAAGATTCTACTAAATTTTTGCCAACAAAACCATTTGATCCAGTTACCAATATTTTCATAAAAAACTCCTATTTATGCTCTTCTTTCCATTTTTTTAATTCTTCTTGAACATAATCAGTTGTAAGAATTTTTTCAACAGTACCATCAACATCAAGTCTTCTTGTATTATGTGAAGTATAAGATTCATCAGCCATTGTCTTAACTTCTCCATCAACTACAAACTTATCATAATTTAAGTCTCTTGAATCTGCAGCAACTCTATAGTAATTTCCCATATCTTCACATCTTAATCTTTCTTCTCTAGTCATCAATGTTTCAAATAATTTCTCACCATGTCTAGTACCTATTATATTTGTACCAGTATCTCCAAATAATTTTTGTACTGCTTTAGCAAGATCTCCTATAGTAGAAGCATCTGACTTTTGAATAAACAAATCACCAGGTTTTGCATGTTCAAATGCAAATTGCACTAAATCTACTGCTTCATCCAAATTCATTAAAAATCTAGTCATATTAGGATCTGTTATAGTAATAGGCCTTCCAGATTTTATTTGATCTATAAATAATGGTATTACACTACCTCTAGAACACATTACATTTCCATATCTAGTACAACAAATTACAGGACCTCCCCTTTGAGCAGAAATTCTAGCATTTGCAAAAATAACTTTTTCCATCATTGCTTTAGAAGTGCCCATAGCATTTATTGGATAAGCAGCTTTATCTGTACTTAAACAAACTACTTTTTTTACTCCCTCTTCCATAGCTGCATGAAGAACGTTATCAGTACCTATTATATTAGTACGAACAGCCTCCATTGGATAAAATTCACAACTTGGAACTTGTTTAAGTGCTGCAGCATGAAAGATGTAATCAACTCCTGCCATAGCATCCCTAACACTTTGCAGATTTCTAACATCTCCAATATAAAATGTTACTTTATTAGAATATTCAGGATATTTAGCTTGCAATTCATGTCTCATATCATCTTGCTTTTTTTCATCCCTAGAAAATATTCTAATTTCTCCAATATCACTTTTTAAAAAATGCTTTAAAACAGTATTTCCAAATGATCCTGTTCCTCCAGTTATCATCAATGTTTTTCCTTTAAAATTACTCATTTCATTTCACTCCTTTTTTATAATTAATCTTTTTTAATATAGTATCTACAGTATATTCAGGTGTATTTTCTTTCAACTTTTTCCTTATGGAACGAAAATCAATTTCTTTATTTTTATTGTTTATAAATTCTATTGTCTTTTTAATATTTGTATTGTAATCATCATTTAAATTAATAAGTAACGAATTGTCATATTTGCCGATATAATAAAGCATTACATCATCCGAAGTAGAGTAAAAATGAATAATTTTTTTCCCAGTAGACATATACTCTAGAACTTTAGAAGATACCATTTGTGTATCTTTTTTTTGCCACGAAATAAATCCATCTGCATCTTCAAAAGCTTTCATCAAAGTCGAATGCTCAATATAACCATGATTAATTATATTATTTTGACTTTTAGATATATTGTTTAATACTGAATCCCACGAACCTCTTCCAAAAAAATTTAGAACAATATTACTATTTTTTGTATTCAACTTTGTAAAAAAATCACAATAAGGAGTTGGATTTGACGGAATCCATCCTGAATAAATAAAGTTTATTTTTTTAGGATTTAAAATAGTATGACAATACTCTGATTTATTTTGATTATTACATAATAGCGGAATATCTAATATTACCATCTTATCTTTATAATTATTATAGAAATCAATACTATAATGATCTTTGTGACATAACATATTGATTATTAAATCAGCCTTCTGATACGTCTTTTTTTCAATTTTATACCCTATTTTCTTATCTATATTATTTATTATACTATTATTAATTTTTTTATTAGTTAGTGTATCCAAAGTATAAAGTATATATTTCACATTTGGATTTTTTTCCTTTAGTCTTTTACCCGATAATAAAGCTTCTATTGGTTGAAATACACTAATAATAATTGAATACTCTTTATTTTTCATTAATATCTTAGCTTTTTTTAAATAGTTAAAATAATAAAATGGTGAAACAACATTAAATAAAGGATAATAAATAATCTTTTTTATTCTATATAATAAAAAACCAAATTTTTCTAAAAGTATATTATTGTTCTTTCTAGCATAATTAACTAACCTTAACGATAACATATTTTTTACAAAAAAAATATTAGCCCCATCTTGTGTTTTAGCAGTTGTATCAGCACTATTCGTATAACATAAAACATCTACATCAAAGTCCCTATTTAAAAACTCTAAAACTAACTTTCTAGTACATATCCCATTAGCAAAAGGTTGATTATAATATGACCCAAGCATGAATAAAACTTTATCTTTTTTCATTCGAACCTCCTCTTATATATTTTAATAACAATTGTAGTTTACTCTTTATTTCTTTTCTAATAACTATATAAACTATTATAAAAACTATTATAGTAATGATAAAGCAGTGTAAACTCCACCCAAACATCAAGTAACAAATAAAATAAAGTATTTCAAATAAGTAATCAAGTGTTATTTTAAAACTACCATCTTTAATAGATAAAATAGTTTGCCAAAAAACAAAACCAATATATGTAGAAAATGCAACAATTTCAATTGTATTAAATAAACTAAATAAAATAACAGTAGTAAATATACAAAATGATATTGAAATTAATAATACCTTTAATAATAGTCTTTCCTTTCTCTCAATTTTATATTTACTTGAAAAAGTTAAAATTATTCGAGCATCACAAATTACTATTGGAAATAAATATAGTAAACAACCAAATGAGTTCGAGTAATTAGTGAATAAAATGCCTAATAAATATCTACATGGAAAATATAACAATAGTATTAATCCAGACAAATAAACTATAGCATAATCAATAATACTAAATATTTTTTCAATATCTCTAGGTTTTCTCTTAACTAAAGGATAAATTATAGTTGATATTGCATATATAACTTGAGTAAAAATTGTAATTAAAGAAAAAGCAAAACTATAATATCCTAAAGCAGTAACTCCTAATTTTGACTCAATTAAAAACTTACCAAACCCCATCATTAGCATAGAGGCAATTCCAGTAATAGTCAATGGTAATCCAGCTTTAATATTGAAAACTATTTCTGAAATAATATTTCTACCAAATTCCAATTTTCCAATTACTAATTCTTTTGATTTTATTACCAAAAACAAATTAGTTATAATTAAGCCTACTATATTTCCTATAACAATTAGTACAAATGATTTCTTATTAAAAAAGACTAAGAAAACAACAGATAATGCAATTAATGTTTTTGGTAGTATATTCGCGATAGAATATATTTTGAATCTAGCTGTTGCTTGATTAATTAAAATTAATAATCCATTTAAGCATGTTAGGACTGAAGCAAAAGACAACAATCTAAAGAGCAATAAATAATTGTTATCAAAATTTAGAAAACCAATTATAATATTAAAGATAATCATTACAATGATTAAATAAACGCTTGTAAAAAAATAGCAAGAGCGTATTTTTTTATAATCTAAATCTTTATACAAGAATCCACCATAATTTAGATATAATCCATCAGAAACACCAAAAACAAGAATCCCAGCATAAGATAAGTATAAGGCAAATAACGCCCAAAAGCCATATTCAAGTGGACCTAATATTTTAGGTGCAATAAAACCTAATATAATTCCTATTAATAAATTATATATATTAGATGATAACACTTCAATAAAGGATTTTATTGTTTTATTCATAACTGTTGTCTCCATGATTAATAAAGTCTAATATTATTTTTGATACCCTTAATGCGCTTTTTCCGTCGTCCATACATCCTAGTTTTTTATTAAACTCTTTTACATTATTTATGAATTTCTGATTGTCAAAACTCTTAATATTACTATAAAACTCATTAATTGAAACTGCATATGAAAAAGGTAATTGATCTAATTTTATATAAAAGTCTCGTTCTACCTCCTCATAATTTTTTTTATCAAGTGTTAATAGAAAAATAGGTTTTAAAGTCAATGCATAATCGAAAAGTGATCCAGAATAATCAGTTATCAGCACATCAGCTACAGATAAATATTCACCCATATCATCGTGTAAATTTCCATTTATTACATCAATATTTTTTATAACCGAAAAATCAAATTTTTTCAACACTTCATTGTGAACTCTTGCAATAAAAACAAATTCACCACCAAATTTCTCATTTAATAATTTTATTAGTTTTTCTATATTCAATTCTTTCAATTGACGTTCTCCACTTTCATATAAACTATCTCTAAAGGTTGGAGCAAAAAGAACAAGCTTTTTATTTAATGGCAGTCCTAACTTTTTCTTTATTGCTTGTGAATTATTACTATATAATATATCATTTCTAGGTGAACCATATAATTTTATATTATTAATATTAAAAGCATCTTTAAGTCTGTCTTTTAAATATATACTATTAGCAGTCATCAAATTACAACTTGTGTAAAAAACATTTTTATCATCACTATATTCCTTTTGATTTTTTCCAATTTTTTTCAGTGGAGTACCATGCCAAGTAGATACATTTAACTGTTTTTTATCTTTTACGATTAATCTAGATAATATAGATTTTTTATTGGCATATGAATATATAATTCCAAAATAGTTATCTACAACAACTTTGGATCTATATATGTAATAATAGTATTTCAAACTATTATACTTAATTTGCCTAACATATCCCGGAATATCCTCCTTATTAGCTTCATCAGAAATTGCCCATATTAACTTTATATTGCTATCTAATTTATGAATACACTCTGAAATGTATTTTGGATTATCATTATACTGACCATGAAAACTTCTGAATAATATAACTTTTTTTCTAGGAAACAATTTTAAAAACAAACCAAAAAAATAAATAACTCTTTTAATCTTTATCATATCTTTCACCATCTTTTTTTATTTACAAATTATTATATATATTTGAAATTTTTTTACAATATCTATTAATGTTTTCTAATTTTTTTGATCTCACAACTGCATTTTGAGATTTAATTTTATAATATTTTTCTTCTTTCAATAATGAAATAATTTCATTAGAATAATCTTTTATGTTTTTGTTATTACAAAGTTTTCCACATTCATTATTAACAATATCTGTTAATCCTCCAACATTACTAGTAACACATGGCAACCCAAGAGTTAACGCTTCAAAAACAACTAATCCATATCCTTCCCAATCTGAAGTTAGTAAAAAAACTTTTGATTGTGCCATATACGAAAAAGGATTGTCTTTATAACCAACAAACTCTACATTATCGACTAATTTGAATTCAATGACCTTATCTAATACTTTTTTCTTTATATTTGGATCAAATCCTCCGACCCAAATCACTTTAATATTCTTAATATCTTTTTTTACTTCCTTAATCACTTCTAAAAATTTTATAGGATTTTTAGGAGTGGAAACACGTGCTACGCAGCAAATATCATATTTTTTTTCATAATCGCCGACACATTTTAAAATCTTTTCTCTGCACACAGGATTACCAATGTTTATAAATTTATCACTTACTTTATCTGAATATATAAACTCCTTTTTTATAGATTCAGATACAATCAATACCTTATTTGATTTTTTAATAGTATAAAAAAATATAATTGATTTTAAGCCTTTTTTTGTAAGCCATGGAGCATTATTATGTATATGAGAAACTAATTTTTTTTCATTTTTTACAAGTGCAGAAAAGAAACTTGCCTTAAAATCATTAGCATGAATGATATCAGGATTATATTCATTAATTACCCTTTTTACTTCTCTAACGGACATGTTCTTCATAGGTATATATTTTATATGATTTTGAACTATTTGATTATAAATACTACCATATGGAGATGAATAAGCCATATCAAAGGTGGAACTCATATTTTTCATAATTGTTATAATCACATTTTCCGCTCCAGAATAACTATTTGATGATAAAATAAATAGCACTTTTTTCTTTTTCATAATCAAAGATTCTCCATTCTTTTAAATGATATATCATTATTTACTTTATAATTTGAAAGAATTATCGTAAAAAACATTATAGTTGCTATTCCAAATAATGAAAGAGTTCCTATCATAGTTAGCATAAATAAAATAATCATTCTTTTGCCAATTATATTACACTTATCGTAAATGAGTAGCATAAACATAATAAATGTTATAAATCCTATTAACCCATATGAAAGTATAAGTCGGTGATAACTAGGAACATAATTATCTTTAGCATAAGCCATACCATTTCCTATTATTATATGTTTATTGGTATCTGAAAAAACAATATTAGTATTTGCAAATCTTCCATTTATAGCACCAGTATTTTCGTCTGAAAAAGTTCTTTGAATAACCATCAAACCATAATTAGAGTTAAAAAATAAAAAACCGCCAATTAAAACGAATAGACATACAATTACAGATTTAATAATATCTTTTTTTATGTATCTTAATATACTATTAAATACACAAAAAGAAATAATTATAATTCCAGTTGTTGAGCCAGACAATAATATACTTATAATAATAATAAAAGATAGATAAATATTATTCCTATTATCATTGACTATATTATTTAACAACAGATATAAAATTGGAGCTTGATAAACTACATAGTGAGCTGGTTCAATAAAAATTGCACATGGCCTATATTGAATTAATCCACTAGTATATCTTGATAAAGTATCATACCAGTACACAGAATCAACAGCACGTAAACCTATAAAACTCAAAATATTTATGGGTAATATGAATTTAAATAAAAAGAACGAAACAAATTGAAAAATCACGTATATTGCAAGTAAAAAAGCTACTACTTTATATATTTGATAAAAGTATTTAAAGTCAAAAAAATTTTTTGAAACATATAAACAAAAACACAAATAGAATATATATCTTAAGAAACTCAATAAATCATTTGATATAACTTCAATACCTAATGACCAATGAATTAAGGTAACCAGTATTATCATAATAATATAAATAAATATTGGAATAGGAATAAACACTTTTTTTCCTTTAAAAGGTAAAAAAACTATTAACAAAAAATTAATAAGAAGGAGCACATCACCTAGCGTTACTCCAGCTCCTAAAATTGGATAAACAGATAAAGGAGCAAATAATAGTATGTTAATAGTTGTAATTTTAATTAAATCTATTTTCATTTTTTGCATTAATCAATAACCCTTCCACGTCATAGAATATATTCTTTTATATTTTTCTAATATCTTATTCAATAAATAATACTCTATAATTACCTTACCTATTTTACCAGAAACATCATTTTCCTTCAAATATAACTCTTCTACACACTTAGAATATCTAATACCTTCATCCAAATCTACCAAATATCCATTCCTGCCATCTTCAACTAAGTCCCTATTCCCTCTACAATTAGAAGCAACAATAGGTAGTCCTACATACATAGCTTCCATAATATTTACTGGCAATCCCTCTTGATTAGCAGTAGATACTGCTATATTAGATATTTTTAATAATTTTGGTATATCAGTTCTATATCCTAAGAAATGTATTTGTTTTTCTAAATTCAAATCTTTTACTAATTGTTGACACTTACCATTTAATGAATCTTTTCCAGGTAAAAGAATATGCATATCTTTATGTTTTGCTAATAAATCTGATAATGTATTAATTAACCATTCTTGTCTTTTTCTTTTAGATATTTCAGCAGGATAAATCATAACAAAATCACTATCTTTTAATCCTAATGATTTTCTTAGTTCTGTTTTTTCTTTTTTAGTCATTTTAAAGTTAAACTTTTCTTCATCAATTCCTACACCAGGTACATATTCTATATTTTTACATCTTTTAGAAAACTTTTTCTTTGCTAATTCATAATCTTCTTTATTAATTGTTATTAAAGTATCAGTATATTTAGCTAAATACTTTTCAACAGGATAAAATATTAACCAATTTTTAATTGGTGCTCCTTTATAAAAATGAAAACCATGTGCAGTATATATAACTCTAGTATGAATCTTCTTTCTTGCTTTTTTTGCAGCAAGTCTTGTTACTACACTACCCATAGGAGTATGACAATGTATAATATCAAACTTTTCTTCATTAATTATTTTTCTTAAATCTTTTATTGCCTTTAAATTATTTAATTTAATAGGACTTCTTTCAAAACAAATAACATGTTTCTTATCACAATATGGTATTTCCTCATCACCATTTGTAGCTACATGAACTTCATATCCTTTATCTTTAAAAAGTTTTAAAAAAGGTAAATGAAATTGCAATATATGTGAATCTACTGTTGCTGTAAACAATACTTTTTTCATACTACACTCACCTCTTGTACATTTGCAACATTTTCATTACCTTCAATAAGTTCATTTATTTCTTTTTTATATTGATCAATACTCTTTACTTTTTTTCTTTCATTAACTGTTTTTAATTCTTCTAATTCATCATGTATTGTACCTTTTCCAGCATCTGCACCTTTTTTACTAAATACTGTTTTTATTGTTAAAAATATTATTTTAATATCTTGTCTTAAAGAATAATCTTTTATATATTTTAAATCATAATTTATTTTATCAAATATAGTTATATTGTTTCTTCCCATACATTGAGCAAGTCCAGTAAGTCCAGGTCTAACATCACATCTATGTCTTTGTATTTCATCCATATTTTCATAATATTCTGGTATCCAAGGTCTTGGTCCTATAAAACTCATATCACCTTTTAAAATAGATATTAATTGAGGAAGTTCATCTAAACTAGTTTTTCTTAAAAATGTTCCAACTTTTGTATGTTCATCTTGTTTAGAAAAGTCTCTTACATTATTGTTTGCTACCATGGATCTAAATTTATAAATATATATTTCTTTTCCACCTTTACCTGTTCTAATTTGCTTAAATAAAACAGGACCTTTACTATCTAGTTTAATTATTATAGAAATTATTAACATTAATGGTAAAAAAATAATTAATCCAAATAATGCTAACAATCTATCTGTCATAAACTTAGTTCCTGCGAATACTTTAATAAATCTTTTACTTAATGATTTTCTTGTATATTCATGACCTTCGAGGTCAAAATAACTTTCTATATAGTTTTCTTTCATACTACCAACATCCCACTATTAATATTTTTTATACTTTTTTTCAAAAATCTATTAAAATTATACACTATTTTTTAATATTTGACAACCAAATAAACCTATAATTTAAAAATTAAAATCCCTTTTTTATAACAAATAAAAAAAAAGAATAATTATTTGTAAAAATAGTTATTCTTTTTTACACTTTTTATTTATTGATTTGTAAACAACAAAGTATAATAGTGGACACTGTTCCTCCAAACATCATACCTATAGTAAATGATAATAAATTCATACTTTTATTCCTTTCTATTAATATTATGTCTATTTTTATTAAATAATATAAAAGAACAAAGCAATTAATTACTTTGTTAATCATATTCACCAATTTCTTCTGAATCATCAAACTTTTCAATAAAGAATTGTTCATAATCATCACTTAATTTTTTATTAAATTTTTTACAATATTTTAAAAGCCTATAATATGTTTCTTTAAGTTCATCTTCTTCAATAAATTCAATACTTAACATTTTATCAAAAATAGATGATATAGCGCGTTCATTAGTTATTTTATTTTTTATAATAACATCAATAAGCTCTGATGATTCCTCTAATTCTTCTTTTCCTGTTTCTCTTATTGATTGTATTAATTCTTTAATTTTTTCATAATGTTTATCTTCCATTTTATCTCCCCTTTTTTATTTATTTGATTAATTATTATCTATTATTTTTGTTTCATCAGCATATTCATAATTAAGTTTATTTTTATTTGAAATTACTGATTCTCCTAAACTATGTTCTATATTTTCTTTTGCTACTCTTGCAGCATTACCACCCATTCTAGCAATATCTTTGTTTTGTTTAAGTCCTTGTAGTTTATGCTTTTTAGCAATCTCTCTTGTTACAACTTCTCCTAAATCAGTAAGCACTATTTCTAAATCTGACATATTATCTCTTAATGATTCTTTATGAAGTCCCTTATAACTTTTATATTCTTTAGCAGTCATACCAGACCATTCTTTATAAATCTCATTTGTAAGAATTCCATATTCATAATCTTTTGTAACCCCATTATCATGCCAAACCTTAGTAAGTTTTTTTCTATTAATAATTGCTCTTATTCTAGTTTCAATCCATGATAAGTCATATCCTTTTCTTAAATAAAAATCAATCATTTTATCTATACCTTTTGATGGATCAAAAACATTATCTATTTCTTGTCTTCCTAACTTAGCAAGCCAAAGTTTAAATGGTTCAGCCTTTGGTGAAGGAACACTTTCCATAAGTCTAAATATACCTTCAGTATCTAAAGCATCTCTCATTCTATATTTTCCATCAGGCGCAAGCATTTTCAACTGACTACAATTTGTAGTCAGTTCACTTCCTTCTTTTTTTAATCTGTTTTTTAAAACTGACCAATATTTTCTAGGATTAGGACTACCTGTTAAAGCACTTATTACATCCACTACACTAAAGTAATAATCTTCTTTATCTTTATCCCATATACTTCTTATTTCATTTCCTTCGAATAGATTTGAAATTGTTTCTAATTTTTTTTGATTCATTCTTCCATCATCCTCCCTATTTATCATTTTTAATCAAAAAATAATTCCATATATCCCATTACTTCTTTATTTACTCCAAGAACTTCTGCATATTTAGATAACTTTACAAGATCCTTGTCTTTTCTTTTTACATACTCTCTTATACAATATCTAATATTTTTAGAATCCATTCTATTTTTAGATTTAATGATATCACATATACATCTTTCAATATCATATACTCTTACTTTATTACCAAATGGAGTTATTACTTCCATAAGACCTAGTTTATAAATATCTTTATTAACATAAAAAACATTATGTTCTTTTAACTTATAATTAAAATAATTATTTGGAACAGTTAAATCATATTTATCATTTTCATATTTATCAAAAAATCCATGAAAATAAAGTGCAGTCATATGAGAATAAATAATATTAGGTAATTCTATATTAAGAACATAAAAATTATCCTCTGTTATTTTAGAATCAATATAAATACCATTACCTATTTTTTTTATAATATTTTTATCTTTCATAATGTTTAAATACATTCTATGTATTCCCAAACTAGAAAGCATTTTACATGTAACATAACCATTATTCATTTTCATAATTTCTTCAATTATTTCAATATTACTTTTTTCTTTAAATTCATTAATTGTCATATGTTCCATAATTAACCTCCTTGGCTTTTCTAATGTCATTATATATTTATATCATTAATTTTGTCAATAGTTAATTTAAAAAAAAGAACATTATTCATGTTCTATCTCTTCATTATTTATCATTTTTAAAGCATTTTTTTCTGTTATTTCTTTAAATCGTTTTTCTCCTACTATTTTTATTATTTTTTTAACTGCCTTATCAAAAGAATTAACTAGTTCTGTATTTGGTCTATGTATATCAGTAGCCATAAAAGTAACCATATCTTTTTTTAAAGCATATTTTAATAACTTTTTAGCATCTTTTCCATATTGCCCTATTATACTACCATAGTTACATTGAAATAATACACCAGAATCATATAATCTATCCATCTTTTTATAATCTTTTTGAAAGTATAAATATCTTTCCGGATGAGCAATTACAGGAATAAATCCCTTTACTTTTAATTCATATAAATAATCTTCAACATTTTGTATTTCATTATACATAGAAAGTTCTATTAATAAATACTTTGTATTATTCATAGGATGTATTTCTTTATCTTTTACTAAGTCTTCAATATGATAATTAATATATATTTCGTTTCCTAAATATAGATCTATATCAATATTTTCTTTTTCTATTTCTTTTTTCAAAGTATTAAATTTATCTTTCTTTTCTTTATTATTTGCACAATACTTTGAATCATATAAGTAGTGAGGAGTTAAAACTATTTTAGAAAAACCTAAGCTTTTTAAATTTTTAACTGTTTCAATTGATTCTTCAATTGTTCTGCACCCATCATCTATTCCATTTATTATATGACAGTGTACATCAATCATTCTTTTTCACCATAATAGTAATATCCATATTTAGTCTTTGACCTAGGTATACTATTTATTACAACTCCTGCGATATTTGCATCAACATTTTCAAGTGCTTTTTTAGTATCTTCCAAAGCATCAATAGTTGTAGATTCATACTTAGCTACTATTACAACTTTATCTGATACTTTAGATAGTATTAAAGCATCAGGAAGTCCATTTACGGGAGCACTATCTAAAACAATGTAATCAAAATGTTTTTTAAAAGCTTCAATAATAGCTTTAAATTTAGGAGATGACAACAACTCAGATGGATTCGGAGGTACTGCTCCTCTTGTAAGTACTATCAACTTAGACATATCTGTTTTTCTAATATATTCTGCCAAATCAATATCTTTATCATATTTAGAAATTAAATTAGACAAACCTTGTTCATTAGAAACTCCGAATAATCTATGAAGTCTACCTCTTCTTAAATCACAATCCACAAGTAGTACTTTATTACCATTTTCTGCTAAAGTAACTGCTAAATTACTACTTATAAAAGTCTTTCCTTCTGAAGGTAAAGAACTAGTTACCATAACAACTTTTTTATCAAATTCTGATAGAGAAAAGTCTAGATTAGTACGAATAGTTCTAATATCTTCACTTATTACTGATTTTGGTTTAGTTTTTACAATAAGTTCATTCTTCATACTATCTACTTCCCTTCTTATATTCTTGTACAGTACCAAGAATTGGTAATCCTAATTTTGTTTCTATTTGTTCTGAAGACTTAATTGTTCTATCAAAATAATATATTAAAAATGCAGTTCCAAATCCAAGTACTAAACCAACCATTATATATAATGCTAATTGTTTTTTTACATTTATATTATATGGATGTTCTGCAATTTCAGCTTTATCTAATATACTAACATTAGATATATTATAAAGTTCAGGAATTTCTTCTACAAACACAGTAGCAGCTTCATCTGCAATAACTTTAGCATTATTACTATTAAGATCTATAACTGATATTTTAATAAGTTCTGTATCTGCTACAGATGATACTTCAATCATGTTATATAATTCTTGATATGTATATTCAAGTTTTAAATTTTTAATTACTTCGTTTAATATTTTCTTACTTTTTACTATTTCTGAATAAGTACTAACAAGATTCTTATTAACTGTTAAATCATTATAAGTTAAATTTGTTCCTTGAGAAGTATCATTTTTTAATATAACAGTAGTAGTAGACTTATATTTTGGAGTTTGTAAGAAGAAACTATATACTCCTCCTCCAATTGCTATAACTATTGTTATTAACAAAATAATTGATAATTTTGATTTAAAATAATTAAACATTTCTTTTATATCTATTGTTTCCATTTCATACACCTCTATATTATTTATCTATTTTCTTCTTTATTAAAAAGAATATATCCATTATAAGTATTAAAGATAAAGCGCTAAGCACTAAAACCCAATTTCTCTTTATAGCATTTGATTTTTCTTTATCAGCACTATTATCTTTTATAATTTTAGAACTATTATCTTCTTTTATATCTTTTATAACAACTACTCTATAAGTCTTATCATTTAATCCTTCTTTAGATACCCTTACCATGATAGTATTCTTTCTAAGCTCTAGTTTTTGATTAGATATATATACTTTAGCATTTGGATCTTCTGGAGTAGCTACTAAGTCAAATTTATTAACATCTTCTTTTACTTTCACTTCATAATTAAGCTTCTTTTTATCAAACTCAAAAGGAGCAATTTTAGAACTTAAACTAGCAAGTTCATTACTATTCTTTTCTTTAACTTTTAATACTATTGAAGCATTATCTAAATAATAAGTATCATCCGAAACAAGCGAAACATCAGTAGCTTTTATTTCTGCAGTTTCTCCAACTTCAGCGCTATCATCTATTTTAAAGTAAACAGTAGCCACTGAAGTACCAGATTTTTTCGAAGTATCAGACACTAATGAATAACCATAATCACTATTATTAGTAAAGCTATCATTTATTCTAATTTTAGATAGAATAACCTTATCTGAAAGCGAAATAACATCAAAATCAACTCTTGTAAATAGTTCATCAGAATCAACTTTTAAATAAACTTTATAAGTAACACCCGGCATAACATCCATTGTGTCATTTTGAAAGTAAATCTTATTCTCTGCTTTAACACAAATTGGTGTAAATAATATCAAAAAACCGATAAAAAATAAATATCTCTTCTTCATATTACACTCCATCTTTAATTTATAAATACTTCCGTACGCTATATATTATACTATAAAAAAATATTTAATTCTACTAAATATATTCTTTTTTTATGATTTTACAGAGGTACTTTATTTTTTTTTAATATTATGATATAATACACTTGCTTAAAGAGGTGGTACTATGCTAAAGAATAAAGACATTTTAGATGAAAAAGATAAAAGCAAAATATTACATACAGTTAGTGAAGAAGTTACTTTTCCAATGAATGAATCTGATAAAAAAGCAATTCATGATATGATTGAATATTTAACTAATAGTCAAATAGAAAAACTTGCAAAAAAATATGATTTAAGACCAGGTATGGGTATGGCTGCAATACAACTAGGTATTCCTAAAAGATACTTTGTAGTAGTTCATGAACAAGAAGAAAAAGAAACTTTTAAAAACTACATAATAGTTAATCCAAGAATCGTTTCAACATCTGAAGAAATGATCTACGTTGAAGAAGGAGAAGGATGTTTAAGTGTTAATCGTGAAGTTGAAGGAATAGTACCTCGTCATGCTAGAGTAACAATCGAAGGTTACGATATGGATGGCAACAAAATAAGATATAGAGGTCGTGAAGAACTAGCAATTGCTTTCCAACATGAATATGATCATTTAAACGGAATTATGTTTACTGATAGAATTGATAAAGACGATCCATATAAAAATGCGGATATTTATAGAGCTATATAGCTCTTTTTTTATTGCAAAATAAAATGCAGGATTAACCTGCATAAAAGAAATTCATAAATATTAAAAATGCAAATAACATAATTGTAATAATTATACCATTTATCTTATCACTAGCACCACTTCTCGTGGTAAATCCAAGAGCCATTGAAGTAGTAAAACCTCCTACTAAACCACCAATATGTGCAAAGTTATCAATACTTGGATATATAAAACCAAAAAGTAAATTTATACATATAACAGGCATAATCTCTCTTATAAGAGTATTACCTAAATACACTCTGAAGTTATATCCAAAGTATAAAAGAGCTCCTAAAATACCAAATATTGCACCACTAGCACCTATAGAAATAGTATTAAAAATCCCTTTTGTTTGTTTTTTTTCTTTATTAGT
>CAMVED010000003.1 GCA_947166445.1 uncultured Mycoplasmatota bacterium | reverse complement strand
TGAAGATTTAGAAAAATTTGGTTTTGATATTTCAAAAATGGTAAAAACATTAATATATAAAATAGATGATAAATTTTATGCTTGTTGTTTGCCAGGAGATAGAAATGCTAATGAAATCAGCATTAGAAAAACTGTAGGTGGCTCAACAATTGAACTTGCCGATGAAGACAATGTTAAGAGAATTACTAATGCAAGAGTTGGTTTTGCAGGACCTGTTGGTATTGATATTCCTATTATTCTAGATGAAGACGTATTAAAAATGAAAAACTTTATAGTTGGTGCAAACAAAAGTGATCACCATTATAAAAATGTTAACCTTTCTGATTTAGGGCAATATACTGTTTCTAACATAAAAGAAGTAAAAGATGGAGATATTTGTCCAAAATGTGGAGGACGTATTACATTTAAAACTGCTATTGAAGTAGGAAATACATTCTTACTTGGTGATAAATACTCTAAAGCAGTAGATTTTACTTATCTAGATCAAGAAAATAAACAACAATATCCAATTATGGGTAGTTACGGTATAGGTATTGAAAGAGTTATGGCTTCTTATGTAGAACAGCATAATGATGAAAATGGTATGATTTGGCCACTTCATTTAGCACCTTATCAAGTTGCAATAGTTTTAATTAATAAAGATGGGGAAGAGTATGCTAATAAGCTTTATGATGAACTAAATAGTTTAGGAATATCTGTTATGCTAGATGATAGAGATGAAAGACCTGGAGTTAAGTTTAAAGATATGGATTTAATTGGTATACCAATCCGTGTAACTATTGGTAGAGGATTTAATGATGGAAAGCTAGAATTAACTTTAAGAGAAACAAAAGAAACTAAAGAAGTAGATAAAGATAAGCTAGTTTGCGAAATTAAAGAACTTGTTAAGTAAGTCTTTCAATCTTGAAACTAAATATTATTTATGATATAGTATATGTATGAAGGAAACTTCATAAAATAAAAAAGGATACGTTTGAAGTAGGTATCAGACGTTTCCCAATTCATTGAGATGCATCTGAATCAACAAGGGTTGATATCAGATGCTTTTTATTATTTGTATAATAAAGTTATTACTATAAAAAATAATAGCAATATTATGATAAATAGAGATTTTTCTCTTTTAGTCATAAGTATCACCACCTTTTCTTTACAACCCCCAGAAAAAGAAAAGGAAAACATCTGATTTTCCAAACGTATCTATTAAATTGTATAATAAATAGAACTAACAATAAAGATGTTTTACATTGATTGTACATTGGTAATTTCTGGTAATAATTTATTGATAAAGTTTATTCTTAAGGAATAGACTTTTTTCTTATTTTGACTTATAATTATTGTGTGATTATTATGAATATATATGATTTAACTTTTAAGGAACTTGAAAACTATTTTTTAGATAATGGTGAGAAGAAATTTCGTGCTTCTCAAGTTTTTGAATGGCTTTATAAAAAGAGAGTTACTAGTTTTTCAGAAATGACTAATCTTTCAAATGACTTGATTGATAAACTGAAAACTAGTTTTACACTAGATAGACCTATTGTTGTTAAAGAAGAACATGACAAGGATGTAAGTAAGTTTTTATTTAAACTTAATGATGAAGAACACATCGAAAGTGTTGTAATGTATCATGATTATGGAATTAGTTTATGCATATCTAGTCAAGTTGGATGTAATATGGGTTGTGCTTTTTGTGAAAGCGGTAAAAGAAAAAAAGTTCGTAATTTATTACCTTCAGAAATGTTACTTCAAGTTATCATTATTGAAGAGATTATAAAAAAGAGAATTTCTCATATTGTTGTAATGGGCATTGGAGAACCTTTTGATAATTTTGATAATTTAGTTAAATTCATAGATAATGCTAATAATCCAAAAGGGTTAGAAATAGGATCTCGACATATAACAGTTTCAACATGCGGAATAGTTCCTAAAATATATGAATTTAGTAAACTTCCTTATCAAGTAAATCTTGCTATATCTTTACATAGTGCTTTTGATGATAAAAGAAGCAAGATAATGCCAATTAACAAAGTATATCCTTTAAAAGATGTAATTGATGCTGTTAAAGATTATATTTCTATTACTAATAGAAGGGTTACATTTGAATATATATTATTATCTGGAATAAATGACAGTACAGAGGATGCTAAGGCTTTATGTAAATTAATAAAAGGATTAAATGCATATGTAAATCTTATTCCATATAACGAAGGAAGTTCTATGGGATTTAAAAGACCTAAAAATGATGAAATTATGAAATTTTATGATATAATAAAAAAAGAAGGTATTAATGTGACTGTAAGAAGAGAATTTGGTTCAAAAATATCTGCTGCTTGTGGTCAATTAAGATCTAAAAAGGAGGAATAAAATGGAGACGTTTTATTTAACTGATACTGGTATAGTTCGTGATCACAACGAAGATAGTGTAATTATAGTAGAAAATAGCGATGGCTCAAAACTTCTTGCAGTTGCGGATGGTATGGGGGGTCACAAGGCTGGCGAAGTAGCATCATCTATTGCTATTAGTTATATAAGTAAAAGATTTTCTGAAAGTTTTTTTAAGATGACTAAAGCTGCTGCTGTTGAGTGGATAAAGACATGTGCTAATGAAATAAATGGGCAAATTTTTAAATATACAGAAGAAAATCCTGAAAGTAAGGGAATGGGTACTACACTTGTTCTTTCTATTATTACTAAAGAGTATATTCTTTTTGGTAATATAGGTGATTCTTCTGGATTTGTTATGAAAGATGGAAAAATACATAAGGTAACAAAGGATCATACTTTAGTTAATTTGCTTCTTGCTGCAGGTGAGCTTACAGAAGAAGAAGCTAAAAACCATCCAAAGAAAAATATACTTATGAACGCACTTGGAATAAATGATCCAATTGAAATAGATATATTTGATTGTAATATGGAAATTAGTGACATACTTTTATGTTCTGATGGACTTACAACTATGGTAAGTGAAGAACAAATTGAAAAAGTTTTACTCGAGGACATACCTACTGAGGAAAAAGTAATTAAACTAATTAAGAAAGCCAATAATCGTGGTGGTAACGATAATATATCGATTGCTTATTTAAAAAAGGATAAAGGGAGTGAGTTAGAATGATTGTTAAGGGACAAAAAGTTAACTCAAGATATGAGATAATAAAAACTATTGGTGAAGGTGGAATGGCTAATGTTTATTTAGCTAGGGATACTATTCTTGATAGAAATGTTGCCATTAAAGTTTTAAGGGGAGATCTTGCATCTGATGAAAAATTTGTTCGTCGTTTTCAAAGGGAAGCTTTATCAGCATCATCTTTATCTCATCCAAATATTGTAGAAATATATGATGTTGGAGAAGATGATGGAGATTACTACATAGTAATGGAATATGTTGATGGTAAGAATTTAAAACAACTTTTAAAGAAACGTGAAAAACTTACTACTGCAGAAGTTGTAGATATCATGCTTCAAATAACAAGTGCTATGGGTGCTGCTCACGATAGTTTAATAATTCATAGAGATTTAAAACCTCAAAACATACTAATAAAAGATGATGGAGAAATAAAGATAACTGATTTTGGTATTGCTATGGCACTTAATGCAACACAACTTACTCAAACTAATTCTGCAATGGGCTCAGTTCATTATTTTCCACCAGAACAAGCAAATGGAAAAGGTTCAACTTTAAAAAGTGATGTTTATTCACTTGGAATAATGATGTATGAACTTCTTACTGGAGTACTTCCATTTAGAGGTGATAATGCTGTTGAAATAGCTCTTAAACATTTAAAAGAACCAATTCCTTCAATAAGAGCTGAACTTCCAGAAATACCTAGTTCTATCGAAAATATAATAATCAGAGCAACTGCTAAAAATCCTAAAAACAGATATGCAAATGCTAATGAGATGCATGATGATTTGCTTACTGCTCTTAATAAAGAAAGGCAAAATGAACCTCAAGTAGTTCTTAAATATGATGAAGGTTTAGATGAGGAATCAGTTGTTGTAGATGAAGCAAATGCTGATGATGCTATAGTTAGTCAAATTACTGAAGAACCTAAAAAGAGTAATAAAAAAGTTATAATACTTGCATCAGTGTTCGGAGGACTTCTTGTTTTAACACTTTTTGCACTTTTAATTCTACCAATGATTACAAAAGTTCCTGAAGTAACTATTCCAGATGTATCAGATTTAACAGTTGAAGAAGCTACTGCAAAACTAGAAAAAATGAAACTTACTGTTAATGCTAAAGTAGAAGAAGAAGCATCTGAGGAAATTGAGAAAGGTAAAGTAATTGAGACTAATCCTAAAATTGGTAAAACTGTAAAAGAAGGTACTGAAATTGTTTTAATTGTTTCTAAAGGTGTAGAAAAAATTGAAATAGAGGATTACGTTGGTCAAAACTATATAAAAGTTCAAACTAAATTAGAGCTTTTAGGATTAAAAGTTACAGTAGAAGAAAAAGAAGACAATAAAAAATATAAGGATAGTGAAAAACAAAATATAATAGAACAATCAGTAAAGGCAGGAGAAAAGTTGGAAAAAGGGCAAGAAATAACTTTATATATTCCAAGTAGTAAAGAGTATTATCCTGATATGGTTGGTGAAAATTGGTCACTTGGAGATGCTCGTACTTGGGCAATAAACAATGAAATAAAACTATCTGTGAATTATAGAGAAACAAATGATCATGATCCTGATACAATTATTAAACAATCAAAAAGTACTACAGATGTTATTAAAGCAGGAGATACTTTAGAAGTCTTGGTAGCTAAGGAAAAAACTGTTACTCCAAGTACTGATAATTCTAGTAGCAATACTAATTCTAATAGCAATAAAAATAATGCTAATAATGGATCAAATACTAAGACGGATACAGATAATAAAACTAATACTGAAACTGAATAAGGGAGTTTTGAATGAAAGGTCAAATTATAAAAATAGTTAGTGATGATTATTTTATAGATAGTACTCTTGGAGAGTTTGTCTGTAAAGCAAGAGGAAAGTTTAGAAAAGATAACATAAGTCCTAAAGTTGGGGACTATGTTATCTTTGATATTGATAAAAAAGTTATTGAAAAAATATTATCTAGAAAAAATGAACTTGATAGACCACTAGTTAGTAATATAGATGAAGCATTTATTGTTACAAGTTTAAAAAAGCCTGATTTTTCTGATAATTTATTAGATAAACTTTTAGTAGTATGTGAAATAAATAATATTAAACCTGTTATATGTATTACTAAAAAGGATTTACTTAGTAAAGATGAATTTGCTTCTTTAAAGAACATTTTAAAATATTATAAAAAATTAGGATATGCTGTTATTTATAATAATAAAATAAGAAAGATTAAGAAAATGTTTAAAAATAAAACAGTAGTTTTTACAGGACAGACTGGTGCAGGTAAGAGTAGTTTAATAAACAAACTTGATAAAAATTTAGATTTTGAAACTAATGAAATATCAGAAGCTTTAGGAAGAGGTAAGCATACAACTAGATATGTTACATTAGTAAGTATTGGTAAAGGAAAAGTTGTAGATACGCCTGGTTTTTCAGCAGTTGATTTATCGGTTTATAGTAACGATCAAATAAAGAAAGCATTTGTAGAATTTGATAAGTATAAATGTCCTTATAAGGATTGTACTCATACTAAAGAAAAAGAGTGTGAAGTAAAGAAACATATAAATAATGGTATACTTAAATCTAGATATAATAATTATATTAAGTTTATAGAAAAGAGGTAGTTTATGATTGTATCAACTTCATTTCTAAAAGAAGGAAATTATAGTGATTTTATAAAAAAACTAAACAATTCAAATACTGATTATATTCATTATGATGTAATGGATGGTAAGTTTGTAGATAATGTTAATTTGAAAACTTTAAGTGAACTTGAAAAGTACATTAAACTTAGTAGTAAAAAAATAGATATTCATTTGATGGTGGATAATCCTAAAAAATATATTGATGCGCTATCTTTATATAATGTTAATAATATAACTATTCATAGAGAAATTAAAAACTATTTAGAGATGATAAATTTAATAAGAAGTTATGGTATAAAAGCAGGAATAGCTATTAATCCTGATACAGATGTAAAAGAAGTATTTGATATATTAGATAGAGTTGATTTAGTGCTTGTGATGGGAGTATATCCTGGAAAAAGTGGACAAAAATTTATAGATGATGTTTCTTTAAAAATAAAAGAACTTAAAGAAGAAATAAATAAAAGAAGTCTTAATACTAAAATATCAGTGGATGGTGGAGTATGTGAAGAAGTATTACCTTTAGTTAGTGATGCTGATATAATAGTAAGTGCATCCTTTATATTGGATGATTTAGATAATATTGATAAAATCAAAAGTATGTCATTATAATGACATATTTTTTTTAATATTTTATATAAGAATTATTGTCAAAACACTTTTTTTCATGGTAGAATATTTTTATGAAAAAAGGTGAAGTAAATGAGTGAATTCATTAAGGAATTTGGAAAAGATAATTTTATTATAATGCTTGCAATAGTAGGAGTAATTATTTTAGTTTTAGCAGTAATTGTTATTATAGAAAAAAGAAATTCAAGGAAATTGATAAGAAAAGAAATTGATAATATTAATAAGAATAATAATATTCATAATAATGTTAGTAACACTAGGATTGTTAATGAAACAAAAGTTGAACCAATTGATAAACATGTAAATGATGATAGTAGTGTTGAACTATTAGATAATTTTAATGAAGATAAGGTTTATTATGCATCAAATGATACTACTGTTGAAGAAGCAAAAGAAAAACTAGAAGAGGTTACTAAAAGATTAATAGATGATAATCCTTCAGATTTAATAGATCATACTAATTTTGAAGTAGAACAAGAAGAAAAATCAATAATAAGTTATGAAGAACTTGTTAAAGCTTCTCATGATATAGATGATAAAAATGATAAACTTTTGGAAGATGAAGGAGAAGCTGCTATTACTTTAGAAGAACTTTATAAAAAGCATCAAGAAGAACAAAGTATTATTGATAATATAGATGCTATAAATGAAAAAGTAAAGGTTAGTAATCCTGTTTTTGAAGAAGAAAAGAAATTTAAAAATTCTGAAGTAATTTCACCAGTATTTGGAATTTATACTGGTAAAATAAAACCAAAAAATGCTTTAAAAGAAATGGATAAGCAGGTAGGACCAAAGGATTTAGAAGATGAAATTCAAAGAACTGAAGACTTTTTATCTGAATTAAAAAAACTAAAAAATAAATTAGACTAGTCTAGTTTATTTTTATTTTTTCTTTTTTTGTGGTATAATTATGGCGTTTGGAAGGGAGTAGTACTATGAAGGTAGGTATATATACTTTAGGATGTAAAGTAAATACATATGAAAGTGAGTTTATAATTAGTTTATTTAAAAATAGAGGTTATACTATATGCGATTTTAATGATGAATGTGATATATATATAATTAATACATGTACTGTAACTAATAATAGTGATAGAAAAGATAGAAAAATAATAAATAGTGTTAAAAATAAAGATGCTTGTATTGTAGTATGTGGTTGTTTTGTAGAAAGTGCTAAAGATTATGATTTTTCAGATATAGATGTAGTTATTGGTAATTATAATAAATCTAATATTGTAGATTATGTTGAAGAATATCTAAAAACAAAAAAACAAATAATTACAAATGATAATATAATGACAGTTTCTTTCGAAGATATGGAAATAAATCATTTAGAATCAAGAACAAGAGCTTTTGTAAAAATACAAGATGGTTGCGAAAATTACTGTGCTTACTGTATTATTCCTTTTGTAAGAGGAAGATGTAGATCTAAAGAAAAAGACAAAGTAGTAAAGGAAATAACAAGTCTAGTTAATAATGGTTATAAAGAAATAGTCTTAACAGGTATTCATACAGGCAGTTATGGAATAGATTTAGGAATAAAGTTTTCTGATTTAATTGAGGAATTACTTGAAATACCTGGACTTGAAAGACTTAGAATATCTTCAATTGAAATAACTGAGCTTGATGATAAGTTTTTTAAACTTTTAGAAAATAAAAAACTATGTAATCATTTACATGTACCACTTCAAAGTGGAAGTGAAAAAATTTTAAAATTAATGAACAGAAAATATACAAAGGAAGAGTATAAAAAACAAATAGATAAAATAAGAAAAGCAAGACCTAATATATCAATTACTACAGATGTAATCGTAGGATTTCCTAATGAAACAGAAAGTGATTTTGAAGAATGTTTAGATTTTTGTAAAGAAATAGACTTTGCTAAAATACATGTATTTCCTTATTCTAAAAGAAATGGTACTAAAGCAGCTAGAATGAGTGGTCATGTAGATGGCATTACTAAAAAAGAAAGAACTAAAAGATTACTTAAATTATCTGAAGAATTAGAAAAGAAGTATTATGAAAGCAATATTGGCAAAAATGAACAATTACTAATAGAAACAAAAAAAGATGGTTACTATTATGGCCATACTTCAAATTATTTATATTTAAAAGTAAAAGGTAATTATAAAGAAAATGAAATATATGATATAAAAATAAATAAGAATATGTTTACAGATAATAGTAAAATAGAATTATAAAAATTTGCAAAAAATATTAAATGTGGTATGATATTATTAGATAGGGAGGCTATATTATGGATAGTAATGAAACTAATAAAGGTTTAGGATATGATGGGAATGATTATGAATATTATCATCAAATAACAGAAAATCAGAATCAAGGATATGATTCTGAAATAAGTCCTTTTGATGCTCCAGTTATTCCTGAAATTAAACCTGAAGAAAAAGAAAAGTATGATTATGAAAGATCACAAGCACTTGGTATAGCAATAGATACAGAAGCTAAAGACTCTGAAAGAAGAAGAGTTAAATCAATAATGAGTAGTACTAGAAGTAACTTTGGTGAGAATGAAAAAACTAATACTCCTCAATCATCAGTAGAAGTTGGATCCAAAGAATATCAAGAATCTAGCAATGTAAGCAATTATTATTCTGAAAAAGAAAATGATGGTTTTAATGATTTGCTAACACAAATTAATAAGATAGACTGGTATGCAGTGATAGAAAAACAAAGGGTTAAAGAAAAAGAAGTAATAGATGAAAAAGGAACTCTTCAAAAAGTAAAAGAAGTAGCATGGAAGATAGCACCATATGTAGTGGGAGGAGCAATTTTTATTTCATCAATAATTGGAGGAAAAGTAGTTGCCGATAGAATCGAACAATCCAAATATCATACTCCACAGCCCGATAAAGCAACTGAACAATTTGAAGAAGAACTACAACAAGATGGTTTAAATTTTGAAGAACGTATGCAATTGATAAAAGATCAACAACAACAAAACATAGAAATGAACGGGAATGAACATGTAGTTGGATATGTTGATGAAGCGTCTCAAGGAGGAAGATCTCTATGAAAGAAAGATTAATAACACTAAGCGGAGAAGATTATCTCATATGTAATGATATAGTTGTAGATAATGTTAATTATTTATATGTTGCCTCATTAGATGGCAAAAAGTATTCTTTATTAATAAGAACAATTGAAAATGGGGAAGATACCGTAGAAAGCGTTAGAGATGAAGCTTTGATTAAAAGAATATTTGGAATTATTGCAAATCAGGAAAACAATTGATTGTTTTCTTTTTTTTTGATATAATTTTACTGAATTTGAGGTGATATTATGTTCGTAGATGAAGTAAATATAAAAGTAACTGCAGGTTCTGGTGGAGATGGGTGCACTGCCTTTCGTAGAGAAAAGTATGTAGAACTTGGTGGACCATTCGGAGGAAATGGTGGAAGAGGTTCAAATATTATATTTAAAGTCGATGAAGGATTAAGAACTCTTGTTGATCTTCGCTATAACAAAATAATAAAAGGTGAAAGAGGGCAAAACGGAGAAGGTAAAAATAAGAATGGTAAAGGTGCTAAAGATATAGTTATAAAAGTACCTCCTGGGACAGTGGTAAAAGATAATGATACAAATCTTTTAATATGTGATTTAAAAGAACATGGAGAAGAATGTATTGTAGCAAAAGGTGGTAGAGGTGGTAGAGGTAATACTGCTTTTAGAACTCAAAGCAATCCTGCTCCAAACTTTTCTGAACGTGGTGAACCTGGTGAAGAAAGATATTTAAAAGTTGAATTAAAACTTTTAGCAGATGTAGGTCTTGTTGGTATGCCTAGTGTTGGTAAAAGTACAATAATATCAAAAATATCAAACTCTAAGCCAAAGATTGCAGCATATCACTTTACAACACTTAATCCAAATCTTGGGGTAGTCAAAACTAAAGATGGTAGAAGTTTTACAGTAGCAGATCTTCCTGGATTAATTGAAGGTGCTTCACTTGGAGAGGGTCTTGGTGATAAGTTTTTAAAACATATTGAAAGAACTAGAGTAATAGCACATGTAATAGATATGTCAGGTTTCGAAGGAAGAGATCCATATGATGATTATGTAAAAATATGTAAAGAGTTAAAAGACTTTGATGAAAAACTACTTAAAAAAGAAAGTTTAATTATTGCTAATAAAATGGATATGGAATCTTCAAAAGAAAACTTGAAGAAATTTAAAGAAAAAGTAAAAGATAAAGAAGTGTTTGAAGTATCTGCCTTAAACAACGAAGGATTAGATAAAGTATTAATCCATATAGCAGATCTTCTTGATAGAATAGAAGTAACTCCACTTGAAGATGAAGAAGATTTTGAAGATTATGTTTTATATAAGTATAAAAAAGAAGAACCATTCGAAATAGAAAAAGATGGAGATACTTATATATTAAAAGGTAAACAAATAGAAAAATTATTTAGAATGAATAAATTTAATTCAGATGAAGCTATTATGAAATTTGCTAAGAAATTAACTAAACTTGGTGTAGATGAACGTTTAGAACAAATGGGTGCAAAACAAGGAGATATAGTTAAAATACTTGATTTTGAATTTGAATTTAGAAACTAGTTAAAAAGCAAGGTTATCCTTGCTTTTTTAATATAAATTTATGAAAACTTAGGTGCAATTCTATTTTTATGTCTCTTGTATATATGAAGGGAATAGTTTGCTTTTTTACTATTCCTTTTTGAGTGGAGGAATGTATGGTAGACAAAAAAGGAATTATTTTATTTGAAAATCAAAACATTAAACTTGAGGTTAATATGCATGATGATACTGTTTGGCTTAATGCTAATCAGATGGCAAAACTATTTGACAGAGATTCTAAGACAATTAGAAAGCATATAAATAATGCTTTAGTTGAAGAATTGTTAAATGATAATACAACTGTCGCAAAATTTGAGACAGTTCAAAAAGAAGGTAATAGAAATATTACTAGAATGGTTGAATACTACAGTTTAGATGTAATAATAAGCGTAGGATATCGTGTTAAGTCTAAAAATGGTATTATTTTTAGAAGATGGGCTAATAGTATTTTAAAAGATTATCTTATAAAAGGATATTCAATTAATGAAAAAAGGTTAAAACAATTAGAAAAAACAGTTAAATTAATAGAAATAGGAAATCGTGCTATAGATAGAATAGATGGAGATTCTGCTAAAGAAATATTAAAAGTTTTAGATAAGTATTCAAAAGGTTTAGATATATTAGATGATTATGATAATAAAAAATTATCAAGTGTAAAAGGCAATTTATCTAATAAGAAAGTTACATATGATTCATGTATAGACATTGTTTCTAAGTTAAAGTTTAAAGAAAAGAGTAATATCTTTGGTTTAGAGAGAAATAAAGGACTTGAATCTGTTATAAATAATATATATCAAACTTATGATAGTACTGCTTTATATAAAACAGTAGAAGAAAAAGCTGCTAACTTTTTATATTTAATAGTAAAGAATCATGTTTTTATAGATGGTAACAAAAGAATAGGAGCAACTCTTTTTATATATTTCTTATCTTTTTATAATATTTTATACAAAGATAATGAACTAGTAATAGATAATAAACTTTTGGCGGTTCTTACTATTTTAATTGCAGAATCTAATCCTAAAGAAAAAGATACTATTGTTGATTTAACAATTAATTTTCTAAATTAATAAAAAACTAGTTTAAGTTTAAAACTTATACTAGTTTTATTTTGTATATAATCTATAAATATTTATACTTGGTGCTGAAAATAATCTGAAATTAATACTTGAGTTTCCAACACCATTTGATATATATAATGGTGTGTTATTTACTTCATAATATTTTTTGTAATACTTTTTACTTCCTTTAGGTAAGAACAATTGTGAACCTGGAATATTTATTTGACTTCCATGAGAGTGACCTGCTAAAACTAAAGATATATCATAATCATATATAAAGTCATTTATGTAATCTGGTTCATGAACTAATACTATTTTATAATTTATATTATTTATATTTTTTCCTTTAATATTATTTATTTTTGGTTCTCCGTTAAGTGTATCATCTAATCCATATAATAGTATTGCTTCATTTTGTTTAGTATAAACAGTATCATAATTGTTTTTTAATAGTGAAAATTTTGAATCATACATAATGTCATTTAGACTTTCATTACTAGTATCATGATTACCATATATAGCATACTTTCCAAGTTTGGCGTTTATATTACCTAAGTTTTTAATTAATACTTTTATGTCGTTATCAGTAAGATCATAACCTTGTTCTACTAAATCTCCAGTAAATATTACTATATCTGGTTTTAAACTATTTATAGTGTCTACTATTTTTTCTAATTTATGTTCTTTTATCATGCCATAATGTAAATCAGAGAAATGAACTATTCTTGTGCCATCAAAACTTTCTGGTAAAGAACTATTTTCTATTTTATAGTCATTAATTAAAAGTAAGTTAGGTTCTCCAAATTTACCCCATATTATTAATATTGTTAATATAATGCTTAAAAATATTAATAATTTTTTTATTCTTGTTTTGTTTTTTTCTTTTCTTTCTATTTTTCTTTTCTTTTCATTTTGTTCATATCTAGATTTCATTTAGAATAACACCCCCGTATTATATAGAGATACTATAATAAGCATTGTATTATGAATCATATGAAATGTAATAGGTACAAATATATCATTTGTTTTTACATAAGTATAAGCAAAAACACATCCAAATAAAGCATAAGGAATAATATATATCATATCAATTTTACTTACTCCAATATTGTGAGCTAAACCAAATAAAAGACCTGATACTACAATAAATATTGTTTTACTACTAAAAACTTTCTCTAAACTTTTCCTAAACATCATTTCTTCCATAAATGGTGCAAACACACAGGCTGTGAATGATACATAAACAGGTGATGTTTTGAGAAGTGCTTGTACTGCGTTTTCATTTTGAGCAGTAGCGTTTGGATAAATTAGGTTTATTAATAGATTAGAAGTTATCATAAGAATTAAACCTAATATCCACATTTTAAGTCCAAATGAGAAATACTTCCCAAAGTTTCTCCCATATTTACTTAGCTCTCTATTATTTTCTTTTCTATAGAACAAATAAACTATTATCATTAAACTTACATCTATTAAAATAAGAAATATGTTTTTTGTATGTGTATTTAGTTTATTAATATTAAGTCCTAGTTTTTGTAATATAAATATTATTAAACTTGAATATATGGCATATAAAATAAATAGGGCTATAAAAAATAAAAAGTTGTTTATTTTTTTATTCATATCATCATCTCTATTCTTATATAGTATATCATAAAAATATAGTAAAAAAACAGTAAATAAATATAAAGTGTAAAATAAAAGAAGCCGTTCCCCCTGAGGACGGCTTCAATAAAAAGAATAAAAAGGGGTTGGCTAGTGTGATACTAGCATCCAATTCGCCTAAACCGAATTGGTAATATATATAATAATTGTAAAGAGGTAGTTTGTCAAGCAATTTTAGACAAAAAATTACATTTTTTTTAACCTTAAAAAAACTTAAAATATTCTTTGAAAAATATGTCAATTTATGGTATAATTTGTAAGAAAAAGGACGTGGTGTTTGTGATAGCTTTAGACAAAGTAAAAGGTGTTGGACCAAAGTCAAAAATGCTACTTGGAAAACTTGGAATTGAGGATGTTGAAACTCTAGTATCACATTATCCATTTAGATATGAAAAGATTGTAAGAAGTGATTTAAATAAAGCTGAAGAGCTTGATAGAGTAATTATAGATGGTAAAGTAGATAGTGCTCCAATATTAATAAGATTAAAAGGTAATCTTAATAAAATGAATGTTAGAGTAGTAACTTCTACAGGAAAAGTTGTTGGTGTTTCTATCTTTAATAGAGCATTTTTAAAAAGTCAACTTACTGTAGGAACTAGTATTACTGTAATAGGTAAATACGAAAGATCTAAAAATATAATACTTGCATCTGAAATAAGAATGGGACTTTTACCAAAGGGTGCAAAAATAGAAAGTGTTTATCATGGTACTGCAGGGTTATCTTCAAAAAATGTAGCAGTGTTTATTAATAATGCGCTTATGCAATACGGTAATGATATAACAGATTATATACCAAAGAATATAATAGAAAAATATGATTTTTTAAATAAAAAAACAGCTTTAAATATAGTACATAATCCTTCTACATATGAAAAGTTAAAACAAGCTACTATTAGACTAAAATATGAAGAATTGTTTCTTTATATGACTAAAATAAATTATTTAAAAATAAAGAATCAAAATGTTAAAAATGGAATAGAAAGAAAATATAAAAAAGAAGATTTAAATAAATTATTAAAAAGTCTACCATTTAAACTAACAGAAGATCAAAATAAAGTATTAGATGAAATACTTGAAGATTTAAAATCACCAAAACGAATGAACAGATTATTACAAGGTGACGTTGGGTCCGGTAAAACTATAATTTCTATCATAGCACTTTATGTAAACTATTTAAGTGGTTATCAAGGAGCTTTAATGGTTCCTACTGAAATTTTAGCTAATCAACATATGGAAACAGTTACTAATATATTAAAAGATACTGATTGTAAAATAGAGTTATTAATTGGCTCTTTAACAAAAAAAGAAAAAGATGAAATACATAGAAAAATAAAAGAACATGAAGTTGATATAGTAATAGGTACTCATGCTTTAATACAAGATGATGTTGAGTACGACAATTTAGGACTTGTAATAACAGATGAACAACATAGATTTGGAGTTCTTCAAAGAACAAGTTTAAAAGATAAAGGTTTAATGCCAGATGTACTTTATATGAGTGCAACTCCTATTCCTAGAACATATGCACTTACTATATATGGTGATATGGATATATCTATAATAGAATCTTTACCAAAAGGAAGAAAACCTATTAAAACTTATTTAAAAGGTTATAAAGATACAAAAGAAGTAGCGGAGATGATGTATAAAGAGTTAGAAGAAGGTCATCAAATATATGTTATTGCACCTTTAATTGAAGAATCTGAAACATTAGATCTAACTACTGTAAATGAACTTAAAGATAAAATGGAAGGTGCATTTGGCTCTAAATATAATATTGGTGTTGTTCATGGAAAACTATCTGGAAAAGATAAAGATAAAATAATGAATAGTTTTCAAGAAAATAAAATTCAAATACTAATTAGTACAACAGTAATAGAAGTTGGAGTAGATGTACCTAATACAACAATGATAGTTATATTTGATGCAAATAGATTTGGACTTTCCACACTTCACCAACTTAGAGGTAGAGTAGGAAGAAGTAATCTAGAATCATCTTGTATACTTATTAGTGATATAGATGCAGAACGTCTTAAAGTAATGACTAAGACTAATAATGGTTTTGAAATAAGTGAAGAAGACTTTAAACTAAGAGGTCATGGAGATCTATTTGGTACAAAACAAAGTGGGGATATGACTTTTAAAATAGCAGATATAAAAGAAGATTATAAAATACTTTTACAAGCTAAAAAGGATAGTTTAAAGTTCTTAGAAAGTACAAAAGAAGAAGATATAAAATTGAGATATCAAATAATAAGTAATATAAAAGATGCTTAAAAACAGAACAAAATAAAAAAAGATTGACAATCAAAAAAAAATATATTATTATGAAATTACAAGGTAAGTAAAAAACCTTGTCTACTTTTTACGAACAAAGGTAAAAAGTGGTATTCAACCAAAACCCCCTGAAGATAGGCCGAAAGGCCTATCACTTTTTGTATATAATGTAAATGGAGGACTTGTATGAGCGAAGAGTATTATGATTCTAGTGTAAATGAATATATTATAAAAGAAGAAACTGAAAGTTATAAAAGACAAACATATTGGGATATGGCTATTGGACTTCAAAAAGTAGACAACTTAAAGCCCTCTAAATATTTAGAAAATCTTACTGAAGAAAATATAATTGGTAAAAAAACAATAAAAGAAGTAGAACAAGAATTAAGAAACTATTACATAGAAAAAAATAAAAAACAAAGTATAAACATGGATGAATTTGAGTGTGATCTTGTTTCTACTAGAATAGTAGAATTTTTACAAAATGATTATTTTGAGTTATCTGTTAATTGTATAAAAGATATTCACAAATTTTTATTTAAAGATATATATGATTTCGCAGGAACATTAAGAGATAGAAACTTTTCAAAACATGAAATAATATTAAATGGAGATTCAGTACCTTATACAGATTATAAAGTGATAGAAGATTCTTTAGAATATGATTTAAGATTAGAAAAAGATAAAGATTATAAAAATATGAATATAGTAGATATAATAAGTAGTATTACAGATTTTACATCAAGAATATGGCAAGTACATCCTTTTAGAGAAGGAAATACTAGAACAACTGCTGTATTTATAGAAAAATATTTAAGAAGCTTAGGCTATGAAGTAGATAATACATTATTTAAAGATAAATCAGTTTATTTTAGAAATGCTTTAGTGAGAAGTAATTATTCTAATAGTGATTTAAATATTAAAACAGATTCTAAATATCTTGTTAAATTTTATGAAAATTTATTATTAGGAAAAACTAATAATCTACATTCAGAAGATTTAATAGTTAAAGAACTAGTTAATAAATAAAAAATAGGCACCTACGAGTGTCGCTTTTTTTATAAATATGTTATAATGATAAAAAGAATTGATATTATAAAAAGGAGTATATAGTATGGATAATGAAGAAGTAGTGAAAAAAGTTGCTGTTGGAGTAGGGGCAACGTTAATGACACCAAAAATTATTGGTCTAATAATTGCTTTTTTAATAGGAGTTCTTATGACAGTAGCTAATCTTGTATCTGCAGTTCATTTAATAACTTATAAAGATGCAACAGCTACTGTAGTAGATATTGAATATAATAGAGAAATAAATGTATATAAACCAGTTTATGAATATAATTATAATGGGCAAATTGTAAGAGCAAATGGATTTCCAACAACTAATAGCAATGAAATCATAATAGGAAGTACACAAAAGATTAGTTATAATCCTAAGAACTATAAACAGTTTGATATTGGTTCAAAACAATCAACAGTTCCTTCGTTTCTTTTTGGAACTATGCTTTTAGTACTATCTAGTATGAATTTAATTGGTTTTTATAAAGGATTTAAAAGCGCTATGAAGAGTGATTAATATAGGTGATAATATGACTAGAGAAGAAAAAGAACAAAGAAAGATAGAAAAATTAGAAAAGAAGATTCAAAGAAAAATGAAATTAAATAAGTTTTTAACAGATGTTAATGATTTATTAGGAGACTCTAATACAAATAAAACTAAATATGATTTTTGGGGTTCAGGAGAAGAAACAAAAGTAGAAGGATATGAACCATATCAATTAGAGGAAGAAGAGGATGAACTAGAAGATGATGATTTATATGAAAAGGGAGAAGATTAAATAATAATCTTCTTTTTTCGTGTAAATAGTTTACACAAAAATAATTATAAAATTTGCTCTTTTCCCCCTTGCCACATCCAACAAAAAATTGAAATTAATTTAAGCCAGTATTTATAAGGACTTACGAGCATATGGGTAATAATAAATAATTCTTGGGAACAACTTGGAAACAAGTTTTATTAAAATTGCATGATTATTGCAGACAATTAAAAAATAAAGTAGTATAATTGAATCATAAAGTTCTATACAATTATAGTATAGAATTTTTTCTTTTATAAGGAGGATATTATGAATGTAGAATTGATAGAAGAACTAAAAAAATATATTAAGAACGATAGAATTAATTATGCAGTATTAATAGATGGAGAATGGGGATCCGGTAAAACATATTTTATAAAAGAAGAACTGATTCCAAAATTAAATGAAGATATTGCAAATAATGGTAATAAGCCAACTTTAAAAAACAAAAAGCCTTTATATATATCACTATACGGTGTAGACTCTTTAGATTCTGTTTCTGCACAAATATATTTACAAATCACTGGTAAATATTCTAAAATAGCTTCGCTTGGCTTAAGTGTAATAAAAATAATAAAACCAGACTTGAATTATTCAGAAATATTTGGAACACTTAATGAAAATAGTAATTTGAAAAATTATGTACTAATATTTGATGATTTAGAAAGAGCAAATTTAGATATTAATATGTGTTTAGCATACATTAATTCATTTGTTGAACATCATGGAATTAAAGTAATTATAATAGCTAATGAAAATGAAGTTGGCAAAATAGATTTTAATAAAAATTATGAATTGAAACTTTTATCTACAATGCAATCAAATATTAATTATGAAGATCCAGAAAAGAAAGATTTTTTTGGAAAAAAAGTTGATACTACAGTACCAAGTATTTCTATTATTAAAGAAAGAGTAGATCGTTTATATGAAATGAACTATAACTATAGGCTTATTAAAGAAAAGCTTATTGGTAAAACTTATAAGTATATTCCTAATTTGGATACAATAATCGATAAATTAATAGATATTTATAAATATGATAATGCTTATTATTTGTTTTTAAAAGAACATAAAAAAACATTGATGAATGAAATAAACTTATATACTTGTGGAAATCTAAGAACAGTAAAATGTATATTTGAAGATTTCTATGAGTTATATTTAAAAATAAAGAAAGCAAATTTAAAATTAGAAAAAGAAATGTATTCAAAAATTTATATTAATTTCATTATTGACGTTATCAATATTAAAGCAGGCAATAAAATGTTGAATTGGTCAGGTGGTATAAAATATCAAACAACTTGTTTTGGTGATGATGAACATCAGAGTACTTTTATGTACTTTTTAGCATTTAAATTTGTTGATGATTATATTTTAAATAAAAATATAGATGTAAAAGAAATAGAGAGTACTATAGATGAATATGTTAATAGTAATGAAAATGATTTTGAAAATTCCGATAATGCATTTTCTGAATTAAAGTGTTATTGGGAATTAGAAGATGATAAACTGCGTGAATTATTAAATGCATTAAAAGATGAATTAAATGATGATTTATATCCGTGTAGTATTTTTCCAAAAATAGTAGTAACTTTATCAGCATTACAAAATTTAAATTTTGAACCTAAACTTATTGATGAAATAATAACTATTATGGAAGACAAAATAGATAAGAACCTCGATAGAAAATACTACATAAATTATGATCAAATAATTAGAAATGAGAAAGTATTAAATATTTATAATAAGAATATAGAAAGATTAAAAATAGCAAGTAAAAATAAGAATACTATCATTAATAATGATTCTGTTGAAAATATATTAAATGATGATGATTGGGGAATTAAATTATATAATTATATCCATGAAAGTGAGAATTACAATTACTTTTTTAATGGTAAAGGATTTTTATCAAAATTAAATATCGGAAAGATAATAAATAATATTGATAAAAGCAATAATAGAAATATATATCATTTTAAGTATTGCATAGATAGAATGTATAGTTTTGGAAATATAAAAGAATATTATGACAGCGATAGAGAAGCATTTGAAGAACTTATTAATGGTATTTCTAAATTGGAAAAAGATAAGTATGGTGTTACAAAAAAGGAAGCTGTAAATTATCTAGAGAGTGTATTATCTGAAAAACTTGAATTACTATAAAAAATAACCGGTGACTAAACATCATCGGTTTTATTATTATCTAAATTATCTATTACAGCAACTACTTCATCTAAAGTGCTTGTAAATAGGTGTGAATAAGTCTTTAGAGTTTCTTCAACTTTTGTATGACCTAAGTATTTTGCTACTACTTGAACATTAGCTCCTTTATTAACTAAAAGAGATGCACATGAATGTCTAAAATCGTGTAATCTAATTTGCTTAACATTAGCTAATTTACAATTAACATTTTTATGATTAGTAAGTGTATTACTACATACAGGAAGCATATCTCCAGCTATAAAGAAGTTATCATTAAATCCAGGTATCTTTTCTGCCTCGTTTTTCATCATTTTAAGGTCGTTTGTAAGGAATTGTGGCATCTTTAATATTCTTATACTACTTTTAGTTTTTGGAACCGAGAATCGCCAATTTTTAACGGATCCACAACGATCATTAATTTGCTTAGATATACTTAAAGTTCTATCTTTAAAATTGATATCTTTCCATTGTAATCCTCTAAGCTCACCACGTCTTAATCCACAATAGTATAATATTTCAAAAATACCAATCCATTTGATATCAGTTTCAACAGAAAGAAATTGCTTAAATTCTTCATAAGTAAAAAATAATTGTTCTTTTGGAAATTCATTCGGATCATTAAAGTTATACATTTTAGGATATACCTTAGCAAAGTTAAACTCATGCCAAGCAGTAGCATAATTCAAAATAGTTTTTAATAATTTATAAATGTCATTTTTAGTTCTTGTAGCAAGATGAGTACTATTTATTTCATCATGCCATCTTTCAAAAGTAGGGTAGTTAAAATCTTTAAGCTTAACTTTATATAGTGATTTTAAATAAGGTAATTTATTGTTATAACCATATAACGTATTTTCCTTAACTTTATCTTTTCTAAAATCAATAAACATCCTAATCATTTCTTCAAAAGTCACATTATTAGTATTCTCATATTCTCTTAGTTTTAATTTAAATTCAAATTCAGCATCTTCTGCTTCTTTTTTAGTTGCATATCTACCTAATTTTTTAATCTTATGAGTACCATCAATATCTTCATATTGAGTCTTATAAAACCATATCTTACCATCTTTGGTAGGCCTATTATCTTTATACACATCCATATAAAAATTCCTTTCTACAAAGGAAATACCGTTAAAAACTTGTAATATTATATAAAAATGGTATAATTAATTTAGGAAATCCCATTACATTGTATTTATATAATGTTTATTTGTTTAAAGTTTTTCAGACTCTAACAAAACGGTATTTCTGATTGATCCCGTATTCCAGTACGAGATTTTTTTTATATATTTTTAGAAACTCTTATAGCCTTATGAGGTTGTGTAGCACTTTTGATGTTTCTGACATTGATCCAAAAACAATAAATCAGTTTGAACTATTATGGGATAAATATCCTAAAAGAGTTGGTAAAAAAGAAGCTTTATATTATTATAATCAAGCAATAAAAAATGGAGAATCGTTTGAAATTATAGAACAAGGCTTGGATAATTATATAGAATTTTTAAAAAATGATGACACTCCTGATATTCATATAAAATACGGTTCTAATTGGGTTAAGAATGAATGTTTGAATGATGAATATGAAGTGAATTACCACAACATTGACTTTCCATTTTAGCATCCCCCGGGGGATAGCTCTTTTTATTTGGTAAAAAAATCAACACCGATCTGCCACCTAAATTCACACAAATTTATATTTTCCGTGAGTTTTTTGGAAAATAAATCATTTATCAACCAAAACAAAATCAAAAACAAATCAAACAAAAATCAAAATATAATCAAATTGAAATCAAATAATAATCAATGACCTCCTAGGATAAGGATAAGAATAAGGATAAGGATAAGGAAAGAATAAGAAAAGAATATATATTTTTATTGTATTACTACTACAATAAAAAAAAGAGATTAGTAATCACTAATACTCAATTATTTTGAAGTCTAAAGGATCCTCGTTGATAATTTCTAAAGAATATTTTAATCTGAGTAATTTAATAACCTCAGCTTTCATTTTTTTATAATTTTTACACATCAGATTAAATGTATCAAAAGCAGAATTAAAATGTTGTTCAAAAGTTGCTTCCCACATAGCATTTCTATAAAAAGAACTAGCAATATAAAATGCTATAACTTCAGGAATAACATATTCTTCCAAATAACTATCATAGTTATCATAAAAAGGATCAATAACCTTTTCACATTCCTCATCACTTATATCTTCATCAGTACATTTCCTTAACATAAACACCTCCGTATGTATTAATTACTCTAAATTAAAAATAATGCAAGATTTAAACAATTTTTAATAATTAATGTGTATATGTAATAAAAAACTGCATTTTTGTGATATAATTTTAGTTAAGAGAATTGCTAAGCGATGAGGGTGGTAATATGAAGAACAAATTAGAACTTATGTGGATTGGAAAAGAAAAAAGAGAATCAATAGAACCAAGAATATTATTGGAAGAAAAGTCGAAATCTTTTGGTGATAGTAATACTGATAATAAGTTGATACATGGAGATAACTTGCTAGCACTTAAAGCATTGCAAAAAGATTTTACAGGCAAAATCAAATGTATTTACATTGATCCTCCGTATAATACTGGTAGTGCATTTGAACATTATGATGATAATTTAGAACATTCAATTTGGTTAAATTTAATGAGACAAAGACTTGAACTTTTAAGAGAATTGTTGACTGATGATGGATTAATATGGATTCAAATTGATGATGGAGAGATGGCATACTTAAAGGTTCTTTGCGATGAAATTTTTGGTAGAAATAATTTTATTAACACAATCTCAATAAAAGTCAGTCCACCTAATGGCGTTAAAATTCAACATGCAGAGAAAAAAATATTAAAAGAGAAAGAATATATTCTTGTATATTCTAAAAAAAGAGAATGTGTAAGATTTAATCGAGAATATATTAAGGCTGATTCATGGGATTCTCATTACAATAAGTATATAAAAGGAAATCTAAATGATTTATCATCTTGTGAAGTGGTTTCGATTAGTGATGTTTTAAAAGAAAAAAATCTTATTGCAGATATTAATAATAATGCATTTAATAAATGGGTTTATGAAAATAAAAATAGAATTTTTCAGCCGGTCGGATTAGCAAGAATTAAAGATGTTGAAAAATATAACAAAGATTGTGTTGTGCCAATTGATGAAATGCCAGGTTATTTTGCATATAAAGGTAGACAGGTTCAATTAATTGACAATAGTATCAAAGAAACGAATGATGGATTTGTGCTTGCTAGATTGGTGTGTGACTTATGGACAGATATTGGATTTAACAACTTATTTCAAGAAGGAAATGGTGATTTTAAGGCTGGGAAAAAACCTGAGAGATTAATTAAAAGAGTTATAAGTATGTCTACAGATGAAGGTGATTATGTTTTAGATTCTTTTTTAGGAAGTGGTTCTACATGTGCGGTAGCACACAAAATGAATAGAAAATGGATAGGAATAGAAATGAGAGATCATTGTTATACACATTGTATTCCTAGAATAAATGATGTTATTACTGGAAAAGATACGAAGGGTATAAGTGAACTTGTAAATTGGAAAGGTGGCGGAGGCTACAAATTCTATGAACTAGCGCCAACTCTAATAAAAGAAGATTGTTTTGGAATTCAAGTTATCAATAAACAATATAATGCTGAGATGCTTGCTTCTGCAGTTGCTCTTCATGAGAATTATACTTATAATCCTTCTCCTGAAATATTTTGGAAACAATCCATAGGGACAGAAAATAGTTATTTATATACAACTACAAATTTTGTTAATGAAAACCTGTTAGATAGTATATATCAAAGCATGAAAGAAAATGAATTTTTAATAATTGCTTGTACTTCATATGACACCAATATTGTGAAGAAATATAAAAATATTGTTATAAGAAAAATTCCTGAAATTTTATTAGATAAATGTAAATATGATGTTGACAATTATAATTTAAATATTATTCAATCGTTAGAAAGTGAGGAAGAATAATGATTAAGAAATTAGATTCTAGATTTGATACAGATTATATTTCAGGAGCAATGTCTCTTAGGATTCCACAAAAAAAATCTTTAGAAATATTAGACAATATAACTAAAAAATATGATATTTTAAATCAAGATAGCAATGAAAAAATAATAAAAGATATAAACAGTGAATACCCTATATTTACTGATTTTGAAAGAAAATTTACATCTATTACATTTGCTTTAGCTACTGGTGTAGGGAAAACAAGATTGATGGGTGCTTTTATTGCATATTTATATTCAAATTATGGAATAAAGAACTTTTTAGTTGTTGCACCAAGTACAACGATTTACGATAAATTAAGATCAGATTTAGGATATCAGGAAAGTCCAAAATATGTGTTTAAAGGTTTAAATTGTTTTCATCAATTACCTAAAGTTATAGCAGATGATGATTATCTAAATAGAAATATTTCTATATATGATTCTGATGTGTCTATTTATGTATATAATATTAGTAAATTTGATAAAGAAAACACAAAAATGAAAGCTTTTAATGAAAATTTAGGGATGTCATTTTATGAAAAACTATCCGCCATGGACGATTTAGTAATTATAATGGATGAATCACATCATTATAGAGCTGAAAAAGGGATGGAAGCTATTAATAATTTGAAACCAATTTTGGGGATAGAATTAACAGCTACGCCTTTAGTTAATATTGGTAATAAACAAATATCATTTAAAAATGTTGTCTTTGAGTATCCACTATCTGCTGCCATTAAAGATGGTTATACACGTGTTCCTTTTGCAGTAACCAGAACAGACTTTAGTTATTATAAATTCGGTGATGAAGAATTAGACAAACTTATGCTAAATGATGGAATAACATGCCATAAGATGATAAAAGAAAAGCTGAGATATTATTCCAAATCAACGCAGCAAAAATTAGTAAAGCCATTTATGTTAGTAGTTTGTAAAGACACAGAACATGCTAAAAAAATTGAAAATTATATTAAATCTGATGAATTTGAAAATGGTTTTTATAAATATAAAACAATTACAATTAATTCAAAGCAAAAAGGTGCAGAATCAGAATATAATACTAAACAATTATTAGAAGTTGAACATCCGGATAATCCTGTTGAAATAGTAATTCATGTTAACATGCTAAAAGAAGGCTGGGATGTCAATAATTTATATACAATAGTTCCATTGAGAACGGCGACATCTAAAATACTAAGAGAGCAAATGGTTGGAAGAGGATTAAGACTTCCTTATGGGGAAAGAACAGGAAATAAGGAAATTGATGCTGTAATGTTAACAGCACATGATAAATTTAATGAAATAATAGAAGAAGCACAAAAAGGTAATTCAATTTTTAATGCTGGAAATGTAATTAAGGTAGAAGAAATTGAAAATCAAAAAGAGGTATTCACACAGTTATCCATTAATTATCCAACAGATGATAGCCTAACAGATATATTAGTTGTAAAAGAAGAATCTGAAAAATATGGTTTTTCTTCAAAAATGAATGATTTGCTAATTAAAAATGTCGAAAACTTTGTTTTCAATAATAATGGCGACGATGGATTAACTTCTGAAAAAAAAGAAATAATAAAACAAAATATAGAAGAAGAAATTAAGAAAGATGTTGATTTAGGTAAAATTTATGAATCAAATAAAGAACCAATTGAACATTGGATAAAGGAAAATTTATCTAAAGCTCACGATGAAATGTTAGAAAAATTTATTATGATACCTAAAATTAAGACCGAAAGAGAAGAAGGAGAATACTTTTTTGAGGATTTTGATTTAAATTTGAGTGTGTTTAATCAAAAACCAACTGATAATGAGATACTTATTAGAAATCTAATTGATGCGTCTGATCAACAAATATTAGATGGTGGGTACATTAATTTTGATGCAGTGAATCCAAATAAAACACTTGTTGATGAACTTAGAAAAAAAGCTGAAATTAATTATGAAGAAAATAGTGAGTTGCTATTTAAATTAATTAATTCTTTAACAACTTATCTTTCAGATAAATATGGAATTGAAGCCATGAAAAATGTAGTTATGATGTATAAAATTGAGTTAGTAAATGAAATATATTCGCAAATGTTAAAACACTTTGTTAGAAATGAGGGAATAATAAAGGAAGAAGTATTCTCTGATAGGAAAACTAACATTCAATCTAATTATACATATTCTATTATAAAAAATATTTTTGAAAAATATGATTCTGAACGAGATGGAAAAATAACATCAATATTATTTGACGGAATAAAAATTGGAGTTTTTTCTTCAGCAAAATTTGATAGTGTTCCAGAATTAGTATTAGCAAGATTATTGGAAAGAGAAAATAATTTTATAAAAACATGGTTAAGACCTAGCCCTAATGAATTTAACATTACATATAATAATGGCAAAAAATATGAACCTGATTTCGTTGTTGAAACCAAATCAAATGTTTTTATTGTTGAAGTAAAAGCAGATAAAGATCTTGATGATGCTGATGTTTTAGCTAAAAAGGAAAGAGCTATATCATATTGTAAACTTGTATCAAGCTGGGAAGGCAATAATGGAATGAAAAAATGGAACTATGTTCTAATTCCTGCAAGCAAAATAACTGAAAATTCAACATTTAAACATTTGTGTGAACAATTTGTGTGTGAATAAAAGAGTCTAAGAAATTTAGGCTTTTTTTGTGGTATAATATAAAATTAATAAATGAGGTGATTACATGAAAGAATCAAGAATTATTATAATTATTTCAATGATAATGATGGTAGTATTAATACCAATGTTATATTTATTGCAGTTGTTTGGAATAAATCAAGAATTAAGCATTAATATTATTACTAATTTAGAGTGTGGTGTTATAGTTGGTTTAGTTACAGCTATATGTCAATACTTTATGGCTAAAAGACGTATTATAAATTCTGTGTATAGTCTATATTTTGAATTATATACTACATATTATACTGCTAGAAATAAAGAGTTTCTACATCATATCAATACCCTTGTATTCTTTAATAAACTTACAGAACTTTCTTCAAAGATTAAAGATTCTTTATCTGAATATCATGGATTTTTCAAGAAGAACGATTCAATGTATATGATAATGAATCCACAGATTAATATGGGTGAAAACTATAAAGCAGAAAAAATGATAAAGACATTGGTTAAATGGTTTAATGAAAAATCAGTTGATAAAAGTATTGAACCATTTATAAAAGAAATAGAAAATATATTAAAAAATATTGATGAGAAAAGATTTAATGAAGATAAAGAACAAATGATAAAAATGTTTAATTATATATGGAAATAATTACTGGATTGGTTTTATAGCTCATCCTTTTTCTTGGGAACAAATGGGGAACAACTATATAGAGCAAGATAGGTAAAATAGGGCTGTTTACGAGAAATATAGCAAGTGATAAATCAATAATAATGAAAAATATGACAAAAAATTAGGTTATAATTTTTCCCCCTGAAGAGCCGAGAAATCGGCTCACTTTTTGCTTTTAGTCAATGTTTGTAAGGGTTTGCAAGTTTTGAATATTAAAATTTTAGGCCCAATTTAGGCCCAATTATATTTAGCATTTACCGGATTTTCTTCTAAATAAAAAGAATATTATAGTTATTTTAAATATGTAAATAGTTGTGATATAATAACTATTCAGGAGGCAGCATAATGAAAAAGATAATAAATATTTGTTTAATATTTTTTGTTTTTTGTTTTATTATTTTTTTTGTTCCTTTTTTAATTAATATAGCCTTTAAAACTAATTTCAATATATCTTTGTTGCAGAGTGAATGGAGTGCTGGAGATGCACTTAACTTTTATGGATCTGTTCTATCATTTGTAGGAACTATAATACTAGGAACTATAAGCGTATGGCAAACAAAGAAAGCAAATGATTTAAGTGAAAGAGTTTTAAAAAACTCTTTATTAGAATCTATATCAATACCACAATTACAAAATAAATTTGATATTGATTTTAAGGAAAACAGAGATACAAAAATTACTATGTCTACACATCATAAAGTCGATTATGGATCAATAATTGTTACTGAACCATTTGACAAAAACGCAAAAAGATTTAATCAATATTTGATGAATTTATATTTTAAGTGTTCTGGGAAATGTAGCAATATTAAAAAAATCACAATTGATAATATTTTATGTGTTCAAGATCCATCAGAAGTTGGATTAAAATGGGAAGATAATTCAAATGATCCAATTCCTTTAGGTTTAGATATAAATATAAGTAATAAAGCTTATTTAAATTGGATTAGTGAAGATGAGTTTTTCATTCAAATAAAAGTATATTGTGAACCAGACAAATGTTTTGATAGTATGATCAACAATGATGCAGATTTATGCTTAATGTTTGAATTGACAATAGAAAATTTTAATGAAATTAGTACAAAAATGCATTATAAGATGTGGCTACAAAATTTTCATGGTATAAGTGTAATTAAAACAAATTCAACATTTGTAGAAAATATAAATAGCTAAAAGGCCGGGAGTTAATCCTGGCCTTCATTCATTTCATCAATTAAAGCTGTTATATCAGTCAAAGCATTTTTATATAAGTGAGTATAAGTATTCAAAGTTTCTTCAATTTTAGAATGACCTAAGAACTTTGATACAGTATTTATAGTAGCACCTTTATAAATAAGTAGTGAAGCACACGAATGCCTGAAATCGTGGATCCTGATTTGCTTAACACCAGCAAGTTCACAATTACGATTTTTTCTAGAGGTAATAGTACTACTTATTTGTGGAGCCACATCACCAATGACAAAATATGAATCATTGAATCCAAATAGTATATCTGAATCGCTTTCTTTTAGTTTTTTAAGGTCATTAACAAGAACTTTAGTAAGTGGTAACACTCGATTACTTTTAGCAGTTTTAGGTGGTGCAAATTGCCATCTAGTACGACATGATTGTTGAGTGATTTGTTTGTTAATAGTAACTTTTCTATTTTCAAAATCAATATCCTTCCATGTAATACCTTTTAATTCACCAATTCTTAATCCACAGTAGTAGAGTAGTTGCCAAGCACATCTAAATTTGATATCTTCTTCTACAGATAAAAACTTTTGAAATTCATCATAAGTAAAAAATTGCATTTCCTTGGGTATTTCATTAGGATCGTTAAAATTACGCATTTTTCTATATACATGTGCAAAACTAAATCCATACCAATCAGAAGCATAATTAAGTAATGATTTTAAAAACTTATATATATCATTTTTATAACGAGTAGAAAGATTACAAGTAATTATATATTTTCTCCAGCGTTCGTAAATATCAATATTAAAGTTTTTTAATTTTACATTATATAATGGTTCCAAATAAACTTTTTTATTTTTGTAATTGTACATGGTTGTACCTTTCACAATTGTAGATCTATTTTCAATAAATAAGTTAATAAGCTGTTTAAAATTAAGAGTACTGACATTAGCGGCTTCTTTAGATTTAATTAGAAACTCTGCTTCAGCTTCTTGTGCTTCTTTTCTGGTCATGTATCTTTTAGAGTGATATTGAGTACGAGTGCCATCTAATTTTTGATATCTGGATCTAAAGTACCAGCATCTTCCATCTTTAGTGGTGACTTTATCTTTATATACAGGCATAACTTTTCCTTTCTGAAAAATACCAAAATATGCCTAAAAACTTGTAAAATTTTACATTTGTGTTATAATTTATATATGGAAAGCCGATGTAACATTATTTCTTTATAATGTATTTGTTTTTTAGTTTGTCAGACTGAAACATATTTTGGTAGTTCCTATCTCGTATTCGCAGTACGAGATTTTTTTATTTATAATTCCTTATTAAACGAATAACAGAATAAATGCTATGATATTTTTTCATATATTCCATTTCATTCAATCGTTCAGGCATTAATCCTTTTTCATTATCAATGTTAAGTGGAGTAATAATTACTTCTTGACCTTTAGGAATAACTCTTACTAATCTAAGATCAGGAAACCACTCACTTGATGAATTAGTATCTAAGATATAGTCACCACAACTATTTAAATATTTTACTTTTCTAGCGATGATAATATCTCCTTTATGATATTCGGGTTCCATAGAATCATCATTTAATCTAAATCCTATGCTTTCTTGAACTCCAGGAAGATATTTGTCAATGTACTCGTAGTCAGTATCATAAGCAGTGCTACCATCTGCACATTCAACTGTTTTGAATATCGTTACTCTAACTTTACTATCTAGTATCTCAGAATCAGATATATTATTGTGATCCTCATTACGATTAGTTATTTCTCCAACACTCACTTTGAAATAATCTGCTAGTTTTTTTACTTGATTAGCATCAGGAGCAGTTCTAGCACGAACCCAATCACAAAATGTTGAATACTTAACATTTAGATCTTTAGCAACCTCAGTCCTTTTCTTTTTACTTTGACTAAGTAGAACTTTAAGATTATCAGATATGATTTGTCTTTCTTCACGCTTAATCATATTTTTACCTCCTACTAAGATAATAAAGTAAAATGTAATATTTGTCAAGTATAAAACAAAACAAATGTTAAATATCTCATAAAAAGTATTTACAAATACAAAAGTGTGCGATATAATTGAATTGAAAATAGAAAGGAGGTAGACATATGAAAATATCTTTAAGAGCACTTAGAATAAATGCAGGATTAACTCTTAAACAAGCATGTAGTAAGTTAAATATAAGTACTGAAACATTAAGAAGCTATGAGAATAATAAAACGCATCCTGACTTTAAAAGATTAAGTGAAATATTAAGTTTATACAATGTTAAATATGGTGATGTTGTATATTCAGCGGATTGCAAAGAATTAGTCATAGGTAATCAAAAAATAGTCTGACAAACTAAAGAACAAATAATTATAAAGAAAGAGGTAAAGAAAATGAAAGATCAAAAGCAGTATTATAATTATATTCGCCAAGAATATAAAAAACAAGAAAGTGTTACAACGATTCCAGAATTTATGAAAGTGTATTATGAAATAGAAAATGCTAGTAATTATGAGATAAATAAATTCTATTATGCAGTATGTAACTATATATTTTTAGGTATAACACCAAGAAACGAAATAAAAAATTCTGTTAATTGGAAAGATATAGAACCGTATGCTATTGCAGAAAGACAAAGAATATTAGAAAAAAATGGCCAAGTATAATAAAACAGAGATGTACTTTTTTAAGTTCCCTGATTCTTTTTTTGATACTGATGAAATTGAGGAGTTATCAAATGATTATGATGGGGATAGTACAATTATTTTATACTTAAAATTAATAACAATAGCTATGAACAAATGTGGATATTTATGTAGGTTAATATCAGGAGAATTAAAACCATATACAATAGAAGTTTTAGCCAAAAAGACTAATACTGATGTGGGAGATTTAGTAAGAAGAATTGATCGATTACATGAAGTAGGCCTTATAGATTCAAAAGATGGTATGTTATATATCGAGAAAGCTCTTAACTATACTAATCAAACTGTTAGTGCTGAAAAGAAACAAAAACAAAGAAAAAGAAAAGTGGACAAATGTCCACCTGATTGTCCACCAGAAGAAGAAACTAGAAATCAGAACTTAGATATTAGAAATCAGATATTAGAAGAAAGAAATATAAAAGAAGAAAATTATAATTGTTCTTTTGAACAACTAGAAGTTGTAGAAAATCCTGCTTTGCAGGATATATGTAGTAGTGTAATTAATTACTTAAATAAAAAAGCTTATAAAAACTTCAAACCTGATTCTAAAAAAACAGTTAGTTTGATCAAACAAAGATTAAATGATGGATATAAGTTAGAAGATTTTTATAAGGTTATAGATAATAAAGTATATGAGTGGATAGGTAATGATGATTATGAAGAATACTTAAGACCTATAACATTATTTGGTAATTCTTTTAAATCTTATTTACATGAAACACCTGCAAGAATTGAAACAGATTGGCGTTCTAAATTCATAGAAAATTATTACTAAAAATATAACCAACGAAGAGTACCCCCCCAGGGATAACTCTTTTTAATTTGGTAAATTTCTAGACCGACCAGCCACCTCCATTCACACAATTTTATATTTTCCCTGAGTTTTTTGGAAAATAAATTATATAGACTTATTAGAATTGTTGTAGTATTGTTGCTTCAGGAGGTAAGAATAATGAGTATAATAACCAATAAAGTTAAATGTAAAAAATGTGGAGATGTAATTGAATCTAAACATAGACATGATTTCAAGTATTGCAAATGTGGGGCAATTGCAGTTGATGGAGGACATGACTATTTAAGACGTATAGGAACATTAGAAGATTATGTTGAGCTTAGTGAAGATGTTGAATAAATTGAATTTTCTTGACAATAAACAAAAAGAATGATAGAAGTAAATAGGAACTTGACTGCGGGATTTTACCCGTACTCTTGTTCTTTTTTTGTAATAGAAAAGAGATTAGCAAATACTAATACTCTATTTTTTTAAGTTCTAAAGGATTTTCATTAGTGATTTCTAAGGAATATTTAATTCTTAATAATTTAATAACTTCAGATTTTACTTTTCTATAGTTCTCATCAAAAATATTTAAATATTCCTTTCCAGAATTATAATGTTGTTTAAAAGTAGATTCCCACATAGCATTTCTGTAAAAGGAACTTGCTATATAAAAAGCAATAACTTCTGGCATAACATAACTTTCCATAAAATTAGTATAATTATCATAAAAAGGATTTAATACATTGTTCCATTCTTCTTCACTAATATCTTTTCCATTAGATTTTCTGATCATAAATATACCTCCTGTTGTATTAATCACTTAAATTAAAAGATATTGCAAGTATTATTAAAAATTGTGTAATTAATAATTAGTTTTATAGGAAAAATATTATTTTAATGGTATAATTAATATGTACTTAATTGGAGGTAGATAACATGATAAAAGCAAAACCATTTGTTAAATGGGTTGGAGGAAAAAGACAAATAATTGATAAATTATTACAATATGTGCCTGATGAGTTTAATACTTATTATGAACCATTCGTCGGTGGTGGCGCATTATTGTTTGAATTATCTCCAAAAAAAGCAGTTATCAATGATTCGAATGAAGAACTTATAAATGTTTACAAAGTTTTATGTGATGAAGATAAATTTAAAAAAATGTGTAATGTTTTGAATAATTATGAAGCAAATCATAGTGAAGATTTCTTTTATGAAATAAGAAATAAAGATAGAAATAAAGCATCATTTAATAGACTATCAGATTATACAAGAGCAGGAAGAACAATTTATTTAAATAAAGCTTGTTTTAATGGATTATATAGAGTAAATAGCAAGAATGAATTTAATGTTCCATTTGGTAAGAAATTAAAAGTTAATACTTACGAGGGTGGTAATCTAATAACAGTTAGCAATTATTTAACAATGAATGATATTAAAATATTGAGTGTGGATTTTGAAGAAGCAGTGAAAGATGCTAAAAAAGGTGATTTTATATATTTTGATCCACCATATGATTCAGATACCTCAACATTTAATAGTTATACTGAAGATGGATTTGGAAAAGAACAACAAAAAAGATTAGCTAAAGTTTATAAAGAATTATCTGACAAAGGATGTTATGTAATGCTTTCTAATCATAATACAGTATTAATCAATGAATTATATAAAGACTATAATATCTATATTATTGAAGCTAAAAGAAATATAAATTCCAATGGGAAAAAAAGAGGTAAAGTTGAAGAAGTAATTATAACAAATTACGAAAATAGTAAGGAGTTTTCATAATTTAAGGTAATAATATATATAGGAGGTGCATTACATGAGTGAGGATTATTACTACGAAAAAGATGATTTTAAATTATTGCATGGCGATGCCCTTTTATTATTGAAAAAAATCAAGCCACAAACTATTGATATGATATTTGCAGATCCTCCATATTTTTTGTCAGGAGATGGAATAACTTGTAGTGCAGGTAAAATGGTATCAGTTAAAAAAGGGGAATGGGATGAGAAGATAGGCATCAAAGAAAAGCATAACTTCAATAAGAAATGGATAAGAGCCTGTAAGCGAGTTTTAAAAGATGATGGAACAATATGGATAAGTGGAACGATGCATAATATTTATTCAATTGGTATGGCACTTGAAGAAGAGGGATTTAAGGTTATAAATAACATCACATGGAAGAAATTAAATCCGCCTCCTAATATTAGCTGTCGTGCCTTTGTTCACTCAACAGAAACGATTTTATGGGCTAAAAAAGACATAAAAAAAGCTAAACATAAATTTAACTATGATGTGATGAAAGAATTAAATGATGGTAAACAAATGAAAGATGTATGGGAAACATCATTAACTAAACCGAGTGAAAAAAAGTGTGGTAAACATCCTACACAAAAACCAATAGCACTTCTAGAAAAAATAATACTTGCATCTACAGATGAAAAGGATTTAATACTTGATCCATTCAATGGTAGTGGAACTACAGGCATTGTTGCCAGTAGGCTAAAAAGAAAATATATAGGAATTGATAAAGAAAAAGATTATTTAGATCTTACAATTAGGAGGTTAGAAGAAAATGTATAAAAATATGAGTAATGATGAATTAGCTGAATTATTCGTTGATAATTTAGTTGCAACTAATAGAGGATTTAACTTCTATGTTAATTGGGGCAATGTACTTGATTATAGAAATTTTGAGATAGAATTAAATGCTATGAATGTTTTAATAAGATGTGATGATATTCATAAGAAATTTGTTGAATTAGCAAGAAAGATTCCTACAGTAATAGCAACTTTTCCATTATTATTTGCCCTTTCTAAAAGTGAACGCAAAGATGTTTGGAAAGGTAAAAATGATCTACAAGTAGTAAATGAAGATTTAGATGAAGATGATTTTTATTCATATAATTTTAATGTAAATGAAATAAGTGGTGGACTATCTGATGAAACGATTGAAATATACTATATCTTTTTCGAAAAAATGGGATTAAAAGATTTGTTTGAAAACCTGTTAGAAAAAAGTGTTATTGATTATGTTATAGGAGTTTTAGTTGGCTTAGATTCAAATGGCAGAAAGAATAGAGGAGGAACTGCATTTGAAGATGCATGTGAGCCAATTATCTCTGAAGTATGTAAAAAATATGATATATCTTTGATATCTCAAAAACAATTTAAAGTATTGAAAGATTATGGATTTAAAGTGTCTTCGGATGTCGCAAATAGAAAAGCAGATTTTATTTTAGTAAAAGAAAATAAAGTATTAAATATAGAAGTTGACTATTTCTTTAGAGGTGGTTCAAAACCGGAAGAAATTATAGATAGTTACATAAATAGACAAAATGATTTAAAGAAACTTAATATAGGATTTATTTTATTAACAGATGGAATGTGTTGGGATAATAAAGATAAGAATCAATTACAAAAAGGGTTTAGAAATCTGGATTATTTAATGAATTATCATTTAGCTAAATATGGTATGTTAGATGAAGTATTAAAAGATTATTTTTTATAAAAGTGTTTAATATTTATTGAAATAGTGGTATAATATAATTACAGATAGTAGAGAATATTTCATTTTAATAATGGGGTATGCTCTACTTTTTTGATAGGAGGTTAAATATGCGTAATAGCACACTAAAAGAACATAAACTGGTCAAGAAGCAATTGTTAACTCCATGGAATGCAGTAATAGGCGATAAATTTACTCTGAGATCTTGGTATAAGGAAAGAGTCCCTGAATATTTATGGCTTGGATGTATACTTAATAAGTATGGTCGCAAAGAAGGATTTAAGAAAGTATATAGTATTATTGAATACATAGTAAATAATAAGCTTGAAATAAATGATTTAAGATTTTCTTCTTTGTTAGAATTGAACAATTGTGAATTATATGATTTTATTGCATTAACAATTGACAAAACTATAATGGATGTTTTTTGTTGTGTTTGTGATAATAATGAATTGTATAGAAAAAAATTTTATGATTTTAAGATGCCAAACAAGTATAGAATAAATCAAATAAAAGAAAATATTAAAAATTTAATTGATGATCATTCAGAAGTATCTACTGATGTAAGATTTATTATAGTTTATTTTTTATTTGCGCAGGGTAAGCTTCATTTTATTGAGGAAATGGAAACAATGGATGCAATTAAAGAATATTGCTATTTAGATCATACAGATGAAAGAATGAAATTATATAGATCCTTGATTAGAAGTACAGAAATAGCTGCTGAGCCTATATATGAACCAAGAAACTATTATTTATATTTTTGGGATGTTCTTGGTAAAGTAAGTGATTGTGATAACTTTTATATAGATTATAAAGAAAGGTGTAATGTAAATATGAAAGAATATATTCAAGAAGCAAAAAAACAGTTATCATTATTAGTTTGTGAAAATTCTAAAGATTTTGACAATACAAAATTCAATGTTTTAACTTCAATTTTTAATTATTTTTTAAAAATAATGAACGAAATTGATGAGAACGATTTATACTTTAAAATATCAGGTAGAATTCTAATGAGAACGTTAATGGATTGCTACGTGATTGCTAAATTTTTAGTTGTTGAAGAAAAGACCAATCCAAATATATACATAGATTATATTGAGGATGGATTAGGACATTATAAACTTATCAATGTTAAAGCACGTGATAACAAAATAAAAGAATATGGACATATGTTACCTTTAGTGTTGGAAGCTCTTTCCAATGAACTGAAATCTGAGGAATATCTTGATGTTAACTTGGGTTATTTTGATAAAAAAAGTATTAAAGATAGATTTAAAGAAATAGGCGAGAAAGAATTGTATGATTTATTGTATGATTATGATGTGCAGTTTTCACATGGTCATTGGGGTGCTATAAGAGAAAGTGCTACTGTTTCTTGTTCTAATCCATTGCATAAAAGTCATTTTCAGTCAGACATTAATTTTGAAGTTAAGTGTTCAAGTATAAAATCAGATATGATAAAGATTTCCAATAAATTTATAGAATTATTGAATTCACAGTATGAAAATTTCAAAATAGAGGAATTGAGAAAGTATGGATCATAGAATAATAAATATTAATAAGCAATATTTGATGTTAATAGAAAAATTAAAACTAAGATTAAGTAATCAAGATGAGTTTTTGGATGTTTTGGATGAAATAGAATTATTTTGGATGAAGAAAAAACAGTTTATTTGTGAATTTTTAAAATATCAAAAGTGTTCATATATTGGTGGTGCTATGTATATTCATTTTAGTGAATATGAGCACAAGTTGCCTTTATGCATTAATAATGCGGTAATAATGGATGAACCTATTTGTAAAATGATTAATATGTTTAGATTGAACGATGTAATAGATGAAAATAGAATTATAGAAATCTTGATATGTATTGTTGATAATATTATAGATAATAAAAAATTAATCAATAAAAATAACATATTGATAGTTCCAATGAGGTTGTATTATCCAGATATTTCAGATGATATAAACTATATTAGTAACAGATTTACATATCAATCATTGACTGAATTTACTAATTATCCAATTCAAAGTAATGAAGATTTGATAAATTATTCTAAAAGTGTTAATGATGTAGAAGAACTAAATAAGCTTGTTAAAGCCGATTACATATTTACTCACCAAAAAGATATAAGTAAAAATATAACAGAAAAAATTGTTAATTTTTGTAAAAGCAGTGGAAGAATTATAGACTCATCTAATCCAATGGATATTATGGAAGCTTTATATGAATTCTTATATGGAAGATTTTGTCAAGCTATTGATTTAATATATTTATCTGATATTTTAAATTTGGATTTATTTGTTTTTAGAGAAGAAGTTGTTTACTATCTAAACTTAATTAGTAGTAATTTTGATAGAAGTGAAGAAAAAATTCATACAATAATAGATAATACTATTGTATCTTTATTTGTACACAAAGAATTACTACAAAAGGATTATAAACTTGACGATAAAATTATAAATAATAAAAAAATACTGAGTATTTGGAATAAAATAATTGCTAGAAAAAATGAATATGTGAACGAAGAAAAAATTGATCTTGAAAAATTAAGAATTGTTATAGCAAATGAAATAAAATAAGAGTCGAAAAATTATTCAACTCTTTCTTCTTTATCTAGATAAATAACAGATTTTAAAAACTCAATATCAAGATCAAAATATTTGATTACTTCTTTAGTTGGAACACAGTGAGCAGGCATGAATTTGTTTGGCTCTTTTTTTCTGAATTCACTTTCTATTACTTTCTTTATTTTACTTGCAGTAGAAGTGGATACATTACCAATTTTCATGATATCTTGATTAGAACACCAGGGCATAGAAATTATTTCTAATATTTCTTTAGCTTTCAATATAATACCTCCCTTCAAAAGGTATTGTATTAATCACTCTTTTATTGATTAAAGTCAAGTATTTTTGGCTTAAAAAGTGGTACTTAAAATGTAAAATATAGCATCTTATAAGAAATTGAAATAAAAAATGTTACGTCTCACCAAAGGTATTCATACAGGAAAAAACCGTTCAAAGCAAAGTATTTTTAAGGCAAAAATGGCTTTGAAAAAGATTTGACATTTTGCGAAATATTCTTAAAAATCTAAACCGCCCCCTGAAGAGAGTAATTAACTTATACAGTAGTTATAAATGGTTTTAATATTTGATTTAAGTAGGAACTATAATATCAAATTTAACTAGTTTAGCTTAAACAAATATATGATATAATATAGTATAATATATTATATAAGTATGGTGATATCTTTGACAAAAACTCATGAGCAATTTATTAAAGAAATAAAAAATAGAAATAATAAAGTTACTATTGTTGGTAAATATACAAAAGCAACAGATTACATAAAAGCTAAATGTAATAAATGTGGATTTGAATGGGATGCTAAAGCCTATTCCTTATTATCTGGAAGAGCTTGTCCAAAATGTAAAACGATTAGAGGATTAAATAATAATAAAGGCTTAACAGCCAGAAAAAGTCAGGACGACTTTATAAATGAATTGTATAAAATTAATAAAGATATACTTGTAAAATCAAATTATAGCAATAATAAAAGTATGATAAAATGTAAATGTAATAGATGTAATAATGAATGGGAAGCAAGAGCTTATTCTCTATTACAAGGACACGGATGTCCTAGGTGTGCTAAATCAGGCACAAGTTTTATGGAACAATTTATTAGGATTTCTTTTATAAAGAAACTATCAGAAGCTGAAGTTATTTCTAGAGATAGGAAACTAATTGGTATGGAACTTGATATTTTAATACCAAAATTAAAAATAGCTATAGAACCCGGAAATTGGTTTTTACATAGAAAATATATAAAAAGAGATGAGAAAAAAAGAGAGCTTTGTAATAATAAAGGATTTAAATTGATAACAGTATATGATAAGTTCCCAAAAAATGAGATAAAACCATTCAAAGATAACTGTATTGTGTTTGAAGATGATTATAATAAATCTGATAGAAAAGAAATAAAAAAATTGGTAGCAGATTTATTTAAGGTATGCGGCATAGAATGTGATTTTAATGAAAACGAGTGGAACGATATTGAAACACAAGCGTATTCTTTAGCTAAATGTAAAACTCACGAAGATTTTTTAAAAGAAATGTATAAGATTTTACCTTCTGTAAAAGTGATTGGAAAATACGAAAACGCTAACAGAAGAATTCTTGTCAAATGTAAAAAGTGTGGTTTTCAGTGGAGGGGAATACCAGCAAATTTAATAAGAGGTGATGGCTGTAAAAAATGTGGAACGATAAAAGCTCATGAGAAATTCTTAAAAGATGAAAAAAAGCTAATTGAAGAACTAAAAATTAAGAATCCAAATGTAGAAATAATAGGTAAGTATAAGGGAAGGCATTATCCTGTTAAAGCAAAATGTAAAATATGTGGACATGAATGGGAGCCAATAGTATCAAGCCTATTAAGGGGTTCTAGTCACAAAGGATCAAAAACAATACATAGCTTAAAAAAATAAAAATATTTTTCTAAAATTATTTATAGGTATTAGTTTATTAAGATGTTTAATTAACATCTTTTTTATAATTAACTATTAATACTTTTTATGATATAATTTTATCGTAGGTGATCATATTGAAAAGAATAAAAACGGATAGTTTATTTAGACTTTTACAAATGAATTTACAAATTCCTTTATATCAACGTCCATATGAATGGGAAAGGTCTAATATATTGATATTATTAAATGATATATATAACGAATTTATATGTGATAAAGAAATAAATTTAGGAACAATTATCTTATTAAAAAATAAGAATAATTATGATATTGTAGATGGTCAACAAAGAATAATATCTTTAGCATTACTATGCAAAGAGTTAGGTTTAGATGATGGAATGAAAATACTTAATGAGAAAATACAATGTGTTTCAAATACTGTAAATAGAATAATTTCAAATAATAATGAAATAAAAGAATATATAAAAAGATTAACTAAAGATGATCAATTTGATATTAATAAATTTGTTAAATATGTTAAATACAAAATTAAGTTTTTTATATTAACAGCAAGTGATGAAAATGAAGCGTTTCAATTATTTGATGGAAGAAATTCAAAGTTTAAGCAATTAGATCCAATTGATTTATTAAAAGCCTATCACTTGGGTGCAATAAATAGTAAATCTGAAAAAAAACAAGCATTAGAAATATGGGACAAATATATAAAAGAACCTTCTAAACTAATTTCAAGGAAAAATAAAATTCAATTTTTGTTTGATGATGTTTTGTTTAATATATACAATTGGTCATTAAATAAAGAAAGGAAAGATTTTTCAAAGAATGATATATATTTATATAAGGGATATAGCAATAGTGAAAATTATGAGTATAATTATGTTAAATATTATAAATCTGTATCAGATAGTATATTTTTATTAAATAAACCTTTTAAAAAAGGAATTTCATTCTTTCTTATGGTTGAAAATCTGATAGAATCATATGATAACATAATTGAAAAGTACAATTTGTATAATAAAGTTTTAAAAGATACCCAAATAAATGATTATCCAGAAAAATGGTTTAATTATGATTATAAGTTTATAAATATAGTATATTATGATGCATTATTTATGTTTATAAATAAATATGGCACTGTTAAGGACTATGAAATGGAAATAATTAAAGATTTTCTATATAAATGGGTAATAATTCATCGTATAAATAATGAACAAGTAAAGTATTTAACTATAAATAATTATATTCTTAATAATGATAATTTCTTTTTTGAATGTACAAACTCTTTAAGTATTGAAGAGTTATATAAACTAAATTATCCAGAAATTGGAGTTGAGCCTAAAAAAACCGGTACTGGATTAGCAGAGACAAGGAGGAGATTATGGGAACAGTTAAAGTAATTAAGTCATTTGAAAAAGAATACTTTATTCCTTGCTTTCAAAGAGAATACTCTTGGGAAGTAAAAGAAATAGAAGAGTTAATCGATGATATTTATAATAGTAAAGATAAATATTGTATAGGAGTCACTACTGTAAATCAAAATAACGATAAATATGTTTTAATTGATGGCCAGCAAAGATTAACAACGATTTATATGATTGCAATAGCATGTGGTTTTATAAAAAATGAAAACCAAATCAACTTAACATATGAAGTTGATGAAATTACAAACAAAAAAAATAGTCTTAAAGAACTCCTAAAACAAAATAATCAAAAAGATGAGAATATTTTATATGATAAATATAGACTAATCGAGAATACAATTGAAAAATACGGAGTAGAGAAAATGCGTTCCAAATTAGAAAATGTTTATTTTTATGAAATAAATATTGATAAAGATGAAAAAGACTTAAATCATTATTTTGAAGTTATGAATTCTAGAGGCGTTCAATTAAGTAGAAGCGATATGATAAAAGCTAAATTAATATCAAAAATAAATGAAAACAATAATGCATATAAAAAAAGAATAAATAATTTATGGAATGAATATGAAAAAATGAGTATAAAAGGATTTGATAAATTTAAGTCTGTTCCTTATAAGAATGAATATAAAGAATTAACTATTAATCAAATGCTTAATCAGAAGAATAGTATAGTTGAAAATAATAAAAACGAAGAAATTGAAAACGAAAACTCTATATTAGATTTTGAATACTTTCTGTTATATACAATAAGACTATATAGAAGTATAATTCTGCATAAAGAAAATGATAATAAATTATTTGAATTAAAAGATTTAGTAGGAGAGTACGATGAGACTTTTAAACAATCAAATGAACAAGAAGTGTTAGATTTTCTAGATTTTTTAATCAAAACTAAAAATATTTATGATGAAAAAATAATAAGAAGAGATAATGAATCTAGTTCTGAGGATGACAAATGGATATTAAATAATAAAGATGTAAATAAAGATATAATACGTATTCAATCTTGTTTAAGAGTATCATTTACTGATAGAAAACAAATGAAATGGTTATTTGAAACACTTAAGTTTTTCCACAATAATGGAAAAAATCAAGATTATGTTAATTATATAAGATCATTTATAAGAAACGAATACATTAGAGATTTTATTTCACTATATGAAAAAGAAAAGTGCCAAACAGGATTTGAAACGCAAAGAATAGTACTAAATTATTTGGATTATTTAATATTAATTAATAAAGATAATATCAGTAAAACAATACCGCTACTAAAGGAATTGGATTTATCTAATTTTCAATTTAAATTTAGAAATTCAATTGAACATTTTCTTTCAAGAGAGAATGATGATAAAGAAAAGAATTCACATTGGGTACACGATTTTGGCAATCTGGCATTATTGGCATACGGTACAAATACAAAGATGCAGAATGCTACTCCTTCGAACAAGGCAAATTATTTTAAGAATAATATAGATAGATATAGTATTAAACTTCAATTGATGACAAAGCTTACTTTGAAGGATGAAGTTTGGGATGAAAATAAATGTAAATACTTAAGGGACAAATTGTATACAGTTCTAATAGAGGATTATAATAAAGAGCATAGCAAATTGTAGCTATGACTTTTTTTATGTAATCATTTAACTAAATCCTTAGTCAAAATAATTCATTTCTATATCAAAGAATTAATAGTAATATCGAATTTGAAAGAAGGAGATATTATGGAAAAAGAAAAAGAATTAAAAAAAGAAAAAGAAATATTTGATAACATTATAGGTTATGATGATATCAAAAAAACATTGAAAACTATTGTTGATATGTTAAACAATGGAAAAAAATATAAAAAAATGGGATGTGCTATGTCACATGGTTTATTACTATATGGTCCTCCCGGAACTGGAAAAACTAGTATAGCTAATGAAATTATGAATAATGTTCAAAGGACAAAATATGTTATTAGAAAGGTAAAATCTGATGGAAGTTTTATTAATTATATGAATGGAATATTTGATAAAGCTAAGAAGAATCAACCCTCAATCATTCTATTAGATGATATAGATAAGTTTTCAGAAAATGGAGGTTTTATTAATAATAATGAAGAATATGTTGCTGTTCAATCGTTTATAGACAGTATAAAAGATGAAGATATATATGTAATTGCTACTGCTAACGATATAAGTTCTTTACCAAAATCACTTAAAAGGGCAGGTAGACTTGATAATAGACTTTTAATAGATATTCCTAAAGAAAAAGATATGGTAAAAGTATTTACTCATTATTTAAAATCAAAAAAAATAGATGATAATGTAAATATTAAAAATATTTCTTGTATATTATCAAATACATCATGTGCTGAACTTGAAAATGTATGTAATCAAGCTGGTATATATGCAGCATACGATAATAAAAAGAAAATATATATGGAAGACTTAGTTAGAGCTGCTCTTGAATTAAAATATGAAGCAGTTATTAATGATATTAACCAAGAAGATAACTATGCTATTAATGTTGCTTATCATGAAGCTGGACATGCTTTAATTGGAGAACTTTTAGAACCTGGTTCAGTATCATTCATTACTATAGCTAAAAGTGATAGCAATACAAGAGGATTTACAACATTTCATAATAATGATGATTATTTCTCAGATATTAAATTTATGACAAATAGAGTTAAAACTTTACTTGCAGGAAAAGCTGCAACAGAAGTAGTTTTTAATTCATGTGATGTTGGTACATCTTCAGATTTAGATAGAGCTTATACTATTGTAAGAAGACTTGTAGATGACTATTGTATGAATGATTTTAATTCATGTAATTTCTATGGAGCATCAGAAAAAGCAAAGATGTCAAAAGAAGATAATGCTAATAGAACTATAACTGATTATTATAGTGAAGTAAAAACAATGTTAATAGAAAACAGACATATATTAGATGCTTTAGCAAATGAACTAAAGGATAAAAAAATATTGTTTGAAAATGAAATAAAAGAAATAATTGATAGTTTTAATAAAGAAAAAAAGGACATTTAAAATGGGTAGGCTTAGATTGGTATCCAAAAAAGTTTTATATACAGAACTTTTATCTAATTATGATTTAATTGTTATTCCATGTACTTCTACAATGGAAAATACTAATAAAGCATCATTTATTATTTTTAATAAAGTAAATATAAAACTTCTAAAAAAATATATTAATAAAAAGTATACTTTAATTAAAAGAATGAAAGTAGGAGATATTAGAATCACACCAAGTTTTAAATTGAAATCTGATCTAATGTTTATAAGATATCCATATTTTAATAATAATGAATGTAATAAATTATTATTAAATACTTATAGCACTATGCTTGATATTATAAATAAAAATGAATATAAAAATGTTTTGTGCTTTAGTATCGAAAACAAGATATATGATTACAAATCAAATGAAATATGTCCTAAAATATATAAATTATTTAAAGATTATATTATAAAAAAAGATATTAATATTGATATTATTTTTAATAAGAAAAGTGAAAAAAAGAATTATATATAAACTTTTGACTAAAAATTAGTCAAAAATGAAAAAGTGTGATATAATATAGCATAATTTTAATTAATGAGGTGGATTGGTATGAAATTAAAAGATATTTTTAAAGATATTTATAAAGGCCTACGTATAGAAAATGATAACAGTCTTGAAGCAATGGATGCTTATCTAATTGATACTAAAGATGTTGAAAATTGTGTCATTAATTATTCAAATTCAGGTGTTCAAAAAATTAAAATGAATATAAAGGATAAGTACTTATTAAAACCTAATGACATTATAATAGCCTCAATACCTTCGAAAAATACAAATCATGTTGGGTATTGTTCATCACTTAATAATGATAAAGTAATAATAAAAAAGAATTTCTTTGTTTTAAGAAATCCTTATGATAATAATCTTTATAATCTTGAGTTTATTGCAGAATATTTAGAATACTTTGGGATAAATCAAATTATGGAAAGAAAAAGTAGAGAAGAAGGATTAGTTCTTTGGGATATAGAAGAAATAGAAATACCTTTAGTTCCAATAGATAAACAAAATGAGTTAATTGATATTATTCGCCCTATAAATGAAAGAAATAGACTTTATCAAAAACTTATTAAAAATGATGAATCAATAAAAAAATATATGATAAACGAGGTAATTAAAGATGAAAAGTAATATTAGATATGTTAATAATAAAGATAATATACAGAAAAAAGAATTACTTGAATTAATTAAAAAGCATATTAATAAATATAAAACTGATAATGTAACTATTGGTGCTTCATTCTTTTATGAATTATTATTATACTCTAAATATATTATAGAAAGAGAAAAACTAGATTATTCTAAAATAATTAATGGTCAAGTAGAAGAGTTAATTCCTTTTCTTAAAGAAAAATATTCTGAAATAATTATTGGAAGAGGATTAGTTAGTTGTTTTGTTAAGTATAAAATATATGAAATTATAAGAAAAATAGCTTTCGAAGATTATGAAATTAGTATTTATAAGGATAGAGTCCTTGATGCATATATAGAGAATAATAAAAAATACTTGCTTATATCTAATTATGATATTCCATATATCAATCATCCAAATGTTGATATATGTGATATTAATAGTACTAAATACAAACTTTTTAAAAATCAATTATTAGATGAAATATTAGGTATTAAAAGAGAATATTTTAATATATCAAATGAAATAAATATAAAAAAATATGATTCTATTATTTATATTAACGATGGGAAGAAATATATTGATGCTAAAGAATATGTTGTAAAAAAACATAAGATTGTTTCAGATATATTTATGATATGTAAATATAGTGATATTTCTAATTATAGTGATACGTTTGAAACAATTGAAACTATAATGATTGATAAAGATAAAACTTATATTAAATTTTGTAAAAAGAATCCATATAAGAATAAAGATTTGAATGATTTAAAAATAAGCATAAAAGAATTGTCAAAAGTTAATGATAATAATCTTAAAAAAATTATAAAGTCAAATGAAGAAATAAATAATATAAGTGTTTTAGTGTCTTTAGAAAATATTAAAAATAACAATCATAGAATAGGTTTTACTAATTATACAAAAGGTATTGATATAGATCAAAATAAAGTATTGAGACTAATTGATTATAATAAGTCTATAACTAAAAAAATAAGAGAACTAGATGATGAAATATCTAATAAAATAGATAGAATGATTGTAAGATAATTTTAAGGAGGATTTGTTTTAGTTACCAAATCCTTTCTTTTTATTTTTGTGTGTTATAATATCTCTAGGTGATATTATGAGTAAATATATTGATTCTATAATAGGACATGCTATTGGAGATGCTATGGGTGTTCCTACTGAATTTTGTATAAGAGAAAAACTATTAATGAATCCTGTAACTGAAATGAAAGGATATGGATCACATTCTGTTCCCGCAGGATCTTGGTCTGATGATACTTCTATGGAAATAGCTACAATTGATTCTTTTATAGAAAAAGGATGTTTTGATTATTACGATATTATGAATAAATGGTTAAATTGGATTAATTATGCAGAATATACTGCAAATAATGAAGTATTTGACGTAGGTAGAACTTGTTTAAAAGCTATACATAATTTTAGTTATGGTATTAGTCCATTAGAATGTGCTACTAATAACATTAACCTTAACGGTAACGGCTCATTAATGAGGATTTTGCCTGTAGCACTTTACTCTTATTCTAAAAAACTAAAAGAAGAAGAGATTATTAGTTTAACAAATGATATATCATCTCTAACTCATTCTCATAATATAAGTAAACTTGGTTGTTATCTATATGTAAGGTTTGTTATTTATTTACTCGAAGGTTTATCTAAAGAAGAGGCGTATAAAAATATCCAGTTTTTAGATTATAGTTCTTATGGAGAAGAAGCTATTAATTGTTATGATAGAGTACTTAAAAATAATATTAAAGATTTATCATTAGATGATATTAAGTCTACAGGATATGTAGTTGATACTTTAGAAGCTTCTTTATGGATAATAATGAATTCTAATAATTATAAAGATGCCATTATTGCTTCTACAAATATTGGAAATGATACTGATACTATTGGTGCTGTTACAGGATCTATGGCTGGTATTATATATGGAATTGAAAGCATTCCTAAAACTTGGTTAGATAAATTATTAAGAAAGAATTACTTAATTGACTTAGCAACTAAGTTTGAAGAGAAAGTAGGGAAGTAATTATGAAAACAGATCCTTACAACTTACAAAGATTTATAGATGCACAAGAAGGTAATTATGATAAAGCATTATATGAAATAAAAAGCGGAAGAAAATGGTCGCATTGGATATGGTATATATTTCCTCAAATTAATGGTTTAGGACATAGTTCCACCTCTAATTATTATTCTATTAAAAGTATAGATGAAGCTAAAGAATATTTAAATAATGATATATTAAGAAAACATTTAATAGAAATATCTGAAGAATTATATAAGCTGAATGATAGCATTTATGATATTCTTGGATATATAGATGCTTTGAAACTAAACTCTTGTATGACTTTATTTAATTATATTGATCCTTCGATAGATATTTTTTCAAAAATTATTGATAAGTTTTACAATGGAAAGAAAGATTCCAAGACTTTAAATCTACTTTCTTGTGTAAACTAAATCAATAAATGGTGTAAATAGAATTGAAATATTTTTATTTATGTTTTATAATTGTATTGTAATATAAGGAGGTATATATGGAAAATAATGTAAGAGATAACAGAGCTAGAGTAATAGCAATAATAGGGCTTCTTTTAGGTGTTGTAGGTTTATCACTAGGTTTCGCAGCATTCTCAAATACACTTACAATTAAATCTTCAGCTGAAGTTCAAGTTGATGAAAGTATATTTAATGTTGACTTCTCAAAAAGTTCAGATAGTGTTGATGATAGTGATATAGTACCAGTATTAAATCCAACTACTGATGCAGGATTTAGTGCGACAAACGCAGAAATTGATAATGATAATGGAGATGCAGTAATTAAAAATTTACATGCTGTATTTACTAAACCAGGTCAAGAAGTAACTTATAATTTTTATACTAAAAACGCTGGAGAATTAGCAGCATATTTAAAAAGTGTAACATTCTCTAATGTATCTGGTGAATCTGCTACAAAAAAATGTACTGCTAAAACTGGTACAACTCAAAATTTAGTTAATGCTGCTTGTAATGGTATTACATTAACTCTTACTGTAGGAACTGAATCATTCACTCAAACTACATTAAGAAATGCATTTACTTCTGCTACTGCTCATGACTTAGCTAAAGATGGCTCTGAACCTGTAAAAGTTAGAATTGCTTATGAAGCTGGATCTGATCAAGCAGATGGTGATTTTGATGTAGCATTTGGAGATATTACATTACTATATTCTTCAGTTGCATAATAATTTAAATATTAAGAAACTAGTTAATAGTTTCTTTTTTTGTGTAGTGATGTGTTATAATTTAATTGGTGGTTTTATGGATAAAAATGATTATTATAAAGCATATGATTTAAGATATAAACAAGTACATAGTTTAGGTAAACTGTGGGAATTTGAAGAGCCTACAAAGGAAGTATTAGATTTTTTAGAAGATTATAACAAAGGAGATTCAGTATTAGAATTAGGATGTGGTGAAGGAAGAGATGCTATTAATCTTTTAAATAAAGGTTATAACTTACTTGCCACTGATTATTCAAAAGAAGCAATTAATAAATGTAATGAACTAAGTAATAATCAATATATTAAGAATTTTAAAACATTAGATTTTTTAACTGAAGAATTAAATAATAAGTATGATTATATATATTCGGTATCAGTATTACATATGTTAGTTTTAAAAGAACATAGAATTAAATATTTAAAGTTTATAAAAGATCATTTAAAAGAAAATGGTAAAGCTTTAATAACAGTTTTAGGAGATGGCTCTTTTAATAAATGTACTAATATTGAAGATGCTTTTAATATTGTTGAAAGAAAATATCAAAACACTGATGAAGTGGTAAATGTACCTGAAACTTCTTGTAATATAGTAGGTTGGAATACATTAGAAGAAGAAATTAAAAAGGCTGGACTTTTACTTAATAAAAAATGGATCTCTAAAGATATACCAGGATTTAATTTATCTATGTGTGTAATAGTGAGTAAAAATAATAATAATTAAAATCAAATGGAATCGTTATGTGTATTGAATATGTTTGAAACCACATAATAAAAGGATCAAAGGAAAAACTCTTTTTTGCGCAAAAACATATTTTTTTCTACAAAATATTTTGTTTTATGATAAAATGTAAATGTAATAGGATTGGGGCGAAAAATATGTTGTTTGATACATTTAAAGATACAATTTTTTTAAAGGAATCTTCTAGTTTAAATAAAAGACTTGATGCTCTTGAAAAGTTATTAGAAGAATATCCAAATAATAAAAAGATAAAAGAAGAGTTATATGTTGTAAAAAAGGGTATTAAAGGAGAAAAAGAAATAAGATATCAATTATCTAAAGCAAATATAGGTATGTATGTTTTACACGATATAAATATAGAGTATGAGAATTTAAAAGCTCAAATAGATTTTGTTGTAGTTACTAGATATTGTTGTTACTTTATCGAATGTAAAAATTTATATGGAAACATTACTATTAATAATAAAGGAGATTTTTTAAGAGAAAACAACTACAATGGTAAAAAGATTTTAAAAGGTATGTATTCACCTTTAAGACAAGTTGAAGCACAAAGAGATGTTTATAAGAAGCTTTGGAATACAAGTTTAAGTTCTAATAAAGTTCTTAACTACGTAAGAAGATTGATAAATGAGGATAATTTTACTAATATTCATAGAGTATTAGTATGTGCTGCAAACGATGAAACAATTATTAATGATAGATATGCACCTGATGATGTAAAAGATAAAGTTGTTAGAGCAGATGGTCTTATAAGGAAAATAGAAACTGATTTAAAACTATCTGATAAATCATTATGGGGTAGTAAAAGTTCTACTGAAGTATGGGCCAAAACATTTTTGAACTCTAATGTTGAAGATAAAACTAATTATTACTATTATTATAAAAATAAACTGGTTTTGGATAATTATCAAAAGGATGATAATGTTTCTTTAAAGGAAAAACTTATTTCTTTTAGAAAAGAAAGATCTAAAAAGATGAATATACCAGCGTATTATATATTTACTAATGAAGAATTAGATACAATAGTTGAAGCTTTACCTAAAACTATTGAAGAGTTAAATACTGTTTTACCCAGTGTTAAAGTGAATGTTCATGGTAATAAAATAATTGAAGTAATAAATAATTATATCTACCATTGAAAAAGTCTGTAAAAGTTGTATAATAGTAATTGGAGGTAATAATATGAGAAAAACAATTATATTTTGTTTAATAGTGTGTCTTTGTTTGGTAGGTTGTGGCAAAAAAACTAGTCCTAATAAAGGAGAAATAGTAGGAGGTTGGACTGCTAATACAGATATTAAGGCAGTAAATATATCAGAAGATGCTTCTAAAGCATTTACTAAAGCTACTGCAGAATATGCTGGTATGACTTTTGAACCACTTGCTCTTTTAGGAACACAAGTAGTTTCAGGTACTAATTATATGTTCTTATGTAAAGGAACAACTGTTACTGCAAATCCTGTTACAGGTTTAAAAATAGTAGTAGTATATAATGATTTAGATAATAAATCATCTGTTACATCAGTTAAAGACTTTGACTATACTAAGTATGTAAGCAAAGATATTCCTACTAATACTGAACAATTATCGGGAGGATGGACAATTTATCAAGATACAAAAAGTGCTACTTTAAGCAACGATGTAAAAGAAGCATTTACTAAAGCTACTTCAATAGTAGGAGTAGAATATACACCAATTGCTTATTTAGGTAATCAAGTAGTTTCAGGAACTAATTATGCAGTTTTATCACTTGCTAAAACTGTAACAAAGGAAAGTATATATTCAATAAATGTTCTTACTATTTATAAGGATTTAAATGGAGATGTTAAGCTTACATCTGTTGCTTATGTAGATCTTGCAGATTTTAATGGTTAATTATTTATATTTTTAAAAAGAGAAAAATTTGTTTTTCTCTTTTTTATTTTGCGTAATTATGGTATATTTATTAGTAGATAGAGGTGAATAGTGTGGATGATTTTTTGAAAAAACATTGGCTTTTTTGTACTATTATTTTTATCGTTATTTATTCTATGATTTCATCTTGTTCTTGTGATAATGTTCTTGATGATAATTATAGCGAAGATAGTGTTTTTCGTATTATTGCTTCGACATCTACTAAGAAGATGGATGATCATATAATTAAATATGGTAAGAAGAATCACATTAAAGTCGAAATTGAACATTATGGTGATTTAGAAATTGTTGATATGCTTAATTCTGATAGTAGTCATTATGATGCTGTTTGGATATCTAATTCTATTTGGTTATATCAACTTAACAATTCTTATTTGACTACTGATAGTAAATCTATTGTAATTGATCCAGTTGTTATGGGAATTACAAAAAGTAAAGCTAAAGAATTAGGTTTTGTAGGTAATCGTGTATATAACAAAGATTTACTTGAAAGTATTAAATCCGGAAAACTAAAATATGTTATGGCATCAGTTACTAAGACTAATACAGGTGCTACTAGTTATTTAAGTTTCTTAAATAGTTTAGCGGGTAATCCTGAAGTTCTTACTACTGATATGCTTAAAAGTGAATCTTTAAAAAATGATTTAAAATCATTCTTTAAGGGTGTTGAACGTGTAAGTGGTGATGAAGAGTATCTTACAGATATGTTTAAAAATGGTGATTATGATGCAATGATTAACTATGAAAGTTCTTTAATTGAACTTAATCAATCATTAGTTAAAAAAGGTAAAGAACCTTTATATTTAGTTTATCCAGTAGATGGAGTTGCTATTAATGATATGCCATTTGCTTATATAAGTAATGATGCTACTGATACTAAAAATAAAGAAAAGTTTATTAAGATTCAAAGTTATTTACGTAGTGATGAAGCAATCAACTTGATGGAAAAATATGGATATCGTTCTTGGTATGGTGGTACTAATAAAGATGCAGATAAAAAAATATTTAATCCTGATTGGGGTATTGATACTACTAAATACTTGAAAGATATGAAATATCCTAGTAAAAAGGTTATTACTGAAGCTATTAATTTATACATTGAAGCACTTAGAAAACCTACTCATGTAGTATTTTGCTTAGATACATCTGGTAGTATGTATAATAGGGGCCTTTCTGAACTTAAAGATGCTATGAATTACATACTTGATTATAAAACTGCAAGTAAAGATAATTTACAGTTTTCTGATAAAGATAAAATAACAGTTATTACATTTAATAGTGATGTAGATAAAGTGTTTGATACTAAATATGGAAATGATACTTCAAGTGTAATTAAAGATATAGATTCTTTAGAAGCTATGGGTGGTACAAACATATATGATCCAAGTATTGAAGCCTTAAAGATTCTAAAGAAAGATAATGACAATGAATATACTAAAACAGTAATATTAATGACTGATGGATATTCTAATAGTGGTTCATTTGATGATTTAGAGAATTATTATAAAAATAATAATGAAACTGTTCCAATTTACAGTATTACTTTTGGTAGTTCTGATGATTACCAATTAAAAGATTTAGCAAAACTTAGTAATGCTAAAGTATTTGATGGTAAAAGTGGACTTCTAAGGGCATTTACAGAAGTAAGGAGTTACAACTAATGAAGAATAAAGAAATAATATCGGCAGTAGTAGGGAGTACATTTTTTGCAATTCCTTACTTAGGACTATCAATTACACTTGCACCAGCTCTTGCTATTGGTGCAGCAGCTTTTGGAGCTTCAGAATTAGTTTTATCTGGAGTTAAGACAAAAGAACTATTAAAAGATACTAATAGAAGTTTATATTTGAAAATAACTAAAGCAAGGAAACAGAATAAGGAAATACTTAGTTTAATTCCTAAAGTTGAGTCTGCTGAAACTAAAAAGAATCTTAAAGAGATACACGATACTGTTGAAAAAATACTTTTAACAGTAGAAAGTAATCCTAAAAAGGCTAATAAAATTGATAACTTTTTTGAGTACTATTTACCAGTTTTAATAAAAATAGTAAATAAATATGATGAAGTTGAAAATCAAAAACTTGTCTCTTCTGAAGGAAAAGATTTCATGATTAAAGCTGATAAAATGATTAGTGATACTAATAATGCTTTTGAAACAATTTTATCTAATTTATATCAAAATGATATAATAGATGCAGATGCAGATATGAAAGTGTATAATTTAATGTTAAAAGCAGATGGAATAGTGGATGATAATCTTATTATGAAAGGTAGTGATCAAAGTGAAGAATAAAAATGTGGTTGTAGGTATTATAATATTTGTAGTACTAGTACTTGCAATGATTTTCATTAAGAACTTTACTAATAGTGATGGGGAAAATCCTTTGATTGGTAAGCTTACTACAGTATATGTTGCTACAGGTGGAGGAAAAGAAGATTTCTTAAACGATAAAGATGTTAAAAACATATTAAGAAAAAAATATAAATTAAATGTTGTATTTGATACTTGGAGTAATGGTAAGACTATTACTAAACCACTTATTAGAGAAAGTGTAGGTCTTGGTAATCAAGATATAGTATCTAGTATGGAAAATGGTAAAACTTATTCAATTAATTCTCCAGGAGTAACTAAATACGATGCACTATTTACATCAGATCAAAGATTTTATGATTACTATAAACTTGCTCCAAATAAAGATGCAGGAGAAGCTGATAGATATACAGTTCTTGATGGGGGACTTACTTTAAATACTCCAATAGTTATTTATAGCTGGGATAAAGTAGTAGAAGCTCTTATTAAAGAAAAAATTGTTACTAATGATGATGGTGTTTACTATATTACTGATATGAATAAATTAATTGATTATATTCTTGAAGGTAAAAAATGGAAAGATATTGGACTTAGATCTTTATACGGTACTATAAATATAGCATCAACAGATCCTGTATCATCATCACCTGGTGCTACATATTATGGACTTCTTTTATCAGTACTTAGTGAAGGTCAAGTAAATAGTACAAATGTTAAAAAGAATTTACCTAAATTAAAAGATTTTTATATTAAATCAGGATATATGAACAATACTCCAGCAGACTTATTTGAAAGATATTTAAAAACAGGTATGGGCGGAGAACCAATGATTGTAGATTATGAAAAGAGTATGATTGATTTTGCAAACTCTAGTCCAGATGCATTTAATAGAGTAAAAGAAGAAGTTACAATTCTTTATCCAGCACCAACTATTTGGAATTCACATTGCTTTATGGTATTTTCTGATAATGGTGCAAAAGTATATAAAGCAATAAATGATCCAGAAATAAGTCAAATAGCATGGGAAAAATATGGATTTAGAACTGGTGTAACTGGGGGAACTTATGATGTTTCAGGACTTGGTATTGGTGTTCCTAAGTCAATTACTAGTACAGTTTCTAGTTTAAAGATGAACACTTATAATAAATTAATAGATTATTTAAAGGAGAGTTAAAATATGAATAATTTAGAATTAAAAGTAGAACAAAAAGTTGATGAAAAAAAATTAGAAAGTTTAGTTAATGAAAAAGAAGTAACTGAAAAACAAATTGAAAAGTCACTTAACTATGACGAATTATCTAAAGCAGAAAAAAAAGCAATAGATGAATTTAATAAAAAAATTGATCTTACAGATTCTGCTCAAGTATTACAATATGGTGTTGCAGCTCAAGAAAAAATATCAAAGTTTTCTGATAGTATTTTGGAAGATGTTAAAACTAAAAATACAGGTGAAGTAGGAGATCTTCTTGCAGACTTAGTCAGTCAAATTAAATCTTTTGATAAAGATGTAAGTGGTAGTGCTAAGAAGGGACTTCTTACTAAGTTGTTTACAAGTGCTAAAAAAGAATTTGATTTTATAGTAGCTAAGTATAGTAAAATTGAAAAGAATATCGATACTATTGAAGGAGGTCTAGAAAAAGATAAACTTCAAATGTTAAAAGATATTACTATTTTTGATACTATGTATGAAAAGAATCTTGAATATTTTAAAGAAATATCTTTATATATTATCGCAGGAGAAAGAAAACTTGAAGAATTAAGAACTAAAGAACTTCCTAAATTAAAAGAAGCTGCAGAAAAAAGTGGTGAACAATTAGATGTACAAAAAGTTCATGATATGGAAGCTTTAATTAATAGATTTGAAAAGAAAATATATGATTTAAAAACTACTAGAATTATTTCTATTCAAATGGCACCACAAATTAGACTTTTACAAAATAATGAAGCAGAACTAGTTGAAAAAATTCAAAGTTCTATTACAAATACAATTCCACTTTGGAAGAACCAAATGGTACTTGCTCTTGGAATAAATAATGCAAAAAGTGCTTTAAAAACACAACAAGAAGTATCTAAACTTACTAACGAAATGTTACAAAAGAATAGTGAAACTTTAAAACAAGGTTCTATTGATATAGCTAGAGAAAGTGAAAGAGCTATTGTAGATGTTGAAACATTACAAAAGACAAACCAAAATTTAATAGAAACATTAGATACAGTTATTAAGATTCATGAAGAAGGAAGAATAAAGAGAGCTGAAGCTGAAAAGACTTTAGAAGATATTGAAAAAGAATTAAAATCTAAAATGTTAGAAATTAAAGTAGAAAAGTAGTGGTTTTATGAATAAAGACTATTTAAAAGATATATACAAAGACTTTTTTGATACTGAAAACATTCCTAAAATAGAAGTAGAAGAAATGCCATCAAATGAAGAAATGGCATCTCTTTTTGATAGAATAAATGCTTTAAATGTTCTTGATGAATCTAAAGAATTAATAAAAAGAATAATCGAGTATATGAGACTTTTTGAAGAAGGAACTGAGACTAATTATATTCCATTTAGGATTATACTTGAAACAAATAATAAACTTTTAGAAGATGAAATAACTGATATACTTGTTACTGCAGGGTCTTTCTATAATTATATAGATAAAGGTAAAAAAGAATTATCTTTATATAGACTTGAAGATATTACTGATACAGGACTTCTTCTTATAAATAATTTAAGTGGAATTAATCTTGAAGAGAGTAAAACTTCTAAAAAGTTTATTCATGATCTAACAGAATATTTAGATAAAGATAGTAAATGTATTACTGTTATATCTGGTACAAATGAAGAAATAAGTAATTTCTTTTTAGGAAATGAATCTTTAAAAAATAATTATTTTGATTTTAGTTTGGTTGGTACTAATCCAGATATACAAGATATATATAACGAAGTAATAGAAAAAGTATCTGCAGATGATGATTTTAAAGTAAAAATACTTGATTATATTACTGCTACATATAAAAAAGATATAGATTATGTAGAATATAAAAATGATTTAATTAAGTATATTTCATTTCATAAAGAAGTTCCTAAAATTGAAGAAGAAAAAACTATTGATGAAGTATTTGCGGATCTTAATGAATTAGTTGGTCTTGAAAAAGTTAAAAAGGTTCTTCATGAATTAGTAGATGTTATCTCATTAAAAGAAAAAGCAGGAGATTTAAAAATAAAAGATATTAACTTACATATGGTTTTCTTAGGTAATCCTGGTACTGGTAAAACTACTATTGCTAGAATGATTTCTGAAATTTTATATAATTTAAAATATGTAAAAGAAAATAAACTAGTAGAAGTATCAGTAAAAGATTTAGTAGCAGAGTATGTTGGACAAACTGCTCCGAAAACTATGTCTGTAATCGAAAAGGCAATGAATGGAGTACTATTTATCGATGAAGCGTACGCTTTAGCAGATCGTGGGGATAATTCTTATAATGGTGAAGCAATTGCTACACTAATTCAAGCCATGGAAAATTATAGAGACAAGCTAGTGGTAATTTTCGCAGGTTATACAAAAGAAATGCAAACTTTTCTTGATTCAAATTCTGGTATAACCTCAAGGATAGGGTATACTCTTCATTTTGATGATTATACTACAGATGAGTTAATTCAAATATTTCTTGGTATGACTAAAAAAGCAGGCTTCGAAGTAGAAGAAGATGCGATAGATTACTTACGTGAAATAATTGATAAATATCGTAATATGAAGAATTTTGGTAATGCAAGATTTGTAAGAAATATTTATGAAAAGACTGTAGTAAGACATGCATCTAACGTAAAGGACAAAAAACAAAAGAAAGTACTTAAAACAATTACTAAAAAAGATATTAATATAGAAAATTTAATTTTAGAGTAATTTTTTGGGGAAATATTTAATTTTTATGTTATAATATATACAACATCTTATAAAGAGTGATGGAGGGACTAGCCCAATGAAGTCACACCAACCTATTAAGTTAGGTGGTAATGCTAGATCTATAAGATAACTAATACCTAGTTTTCTTAGGTATTTTTTATTTCTTTTATTCTTCTTATAAGATGTTAGAAAGGAGGATAATATGAAAAAAGATATGTTAAAGGAATTACGTGAAATAGTAAAAACTCCGGAAGGGGAATGTATGGTTTTACCTTTTGGAAATGCTGATCCATATGATGTTATAGATTGGATAGTAAACTTAAATGATGAAGATTTTAGTGATTTAATGAAGACACCTATAATAGTTCAAGCAAAAATTCATTATACAAAAATACGAGAAGCAAATAGAAAATAAAATCTTTTTAAAATTGACAACTTTTTTACTAATGATATAATAGTTAACACATAGAGTTTTCATATATAAGGAGGAGTCATAATGTATGATGATGAAAGTTTTGGAACTATTGTTATGTTAGTTACAAATAATAATGAAAAAAAACAAAATATTGAAACTATTGATGGAGTTTTGATGCCACGTGATATGCATCCAAGTAGAGAAAACTGGGAAAACTTAGGCTTTTCTTTTAACGATATTCCGGGTGATAATGTACTTTGTGTCGCTACTTTACCAGATGGATGGAGTATAAAACCTACTGATCAACCTATGTGGAATGATGTTGTCGATGAAAATGGTATTACAAGAGGTGATATGTTTTATAGGGTATCTACTTATGATAGGGATGCACATATGAAATTATGGCAACGTTATGGTATAAGAAGAGAAGTTATAGGTAAAGAAACTGAAATTTATTTCGGTAATGCTGATGAAAAACTTTTTGTAGCAGGTAGAGTTACTATTGATTTTGATGCTTCTAAAGAAGAAATTGAAAATCAATTTGAAACTATTAATGAATTAATAATGGCTGCACAAGACTATGCTGATGAAAATTATCCTTATTGGGAAAATGTTCATGCATATTGGGATGATAATAAAAAGGTTAGAACAAGAAAATAAAGAGTGATTTGACACTCTTTTTTTTGTATTTTTTTTATAAATTGTATTGTAATTCATAGAATTATGCTATACTGTAATTAAAGTAGACTATGTTTGCTTAGTAGGTAAGGATGTGTATTTATGAATGATAATCAAAATAATGATAACATGATGAATACAACTTATGATAATAACATAGAAATTCCAAATAATGGGATGCAATCTGGGGATATGGTTAATAATGGAGTACAACCTGAAGTGAGTAATATGGAAACAGATCAAATATCTCAAACTGTTGTAACTGGTAATACTGAAGTTCTTGAGCCTGTTGATGTTTCTGCTCCTATGTATGAAGAGGCAGAACCACAGTTCCAAGAAGTAGCCGTTGCTCAAGCACCTGTCAGAACTGACTCATATTTTGATGGAGGATTACTAGAACTTATAGGTTGGCGTATTTTAGCTGGATTAATTACAGGTTTTACTCTTGGTATTGGAGGTCCTTGGGCTTCATGTATGCTTTATAATTATCAATATAAGCATACTGTTTATAATGGAAAGAGACTTAAATTCGAGGGTACTGGTGGGGACTTATTTGTTAATAAATTTAAATGGTTCTTTTTATCGATTGTTACACTAGGGATATATTTATTTTTTATACCAGTAAAGAAACAACAATGGGTAACTGCGAATTTACATTTTGAAGATGAAAACTTAATAAAAGGTGAAAGTTTCTTTGATGGTAAAACATCACATTTAATAGGTTTAAATATTTTATGTTATTTATTAAACTTGTTTAGTTTTGGACTATTATTCCCATTTACTATATGCTTTAGATTAAGATGGATCAATAGACATACAATAATCAATAGGAAGAAATTAGCATTTTCTGGTAAAGCTTTAAATCTATTTGGAAAGTATTTACTATGGGCATTTTTAACATTAATAACATTTGGTATATATGGTTGGTGGCTAAGAATAAAAATGCTTAAATGGGAAACTAAGAATATCCATATAAGGACAGTTGGAGAAGTAGATGAAAAAGATAATTCTACTGCTATAGCAGCTGTTGTAGCAGTTATTGGAATAGCATTATTTTTGCTTGTTGCTCCAAAAATATTTGCGGCTGTTACAACAGGTTGGGAATTACCAAGTGGAAATTCAATTTGTATTAATCCATTTACTTGTAAGACTGATAACAGTATTAAAAGATCATCAAATAGTTTTGGACATCATGAAGCAGTTAATGAAGTTAGGGTTGGATATTAAGATTATTATATAGCAGATGAAAATCTGCTTTTTTTGTGATATAATTTATTTACTTGTCAAAAAGGAGTATATATGGAAAAGTATAAAGAAATTGAAAGAAGTATTATAAAAAGATTTCGTAAAGAGATTTGGAGTAAGTTTGTAAAAGCAATAAAAGAGTTTTTTTTAATTGAAGAAAACGATAATATTATGGTTTGTATGAGTGGTGGAAAAGACTCATTTTTACTTGCTAAGTGTATTCAAGAACTTGAAAGACATAGTAAAATACCTTTTACAGCTCATTACGTAGTTATGAATCCTGGATATACTGATAAAAATTTAAATAAAATAAAAGAAAATGCATCTCTTTTAAATATTCCAATTGAAATATTTGAAAGTGATATTTTTGAAGTAGTAGATAGAGTTGGAGGGAAAAGTCCTTGTTATTTATGTGCTAGAATGAGAAGAGGTTATTTATATAGTAAAGCACAAGAACTTGGTTGTAATAAAATAGCTCTTGGACATCACTTTGATGATGTTATAGAAACTAGTCTTTTATCACTTTTATATGGTTCTGAAATAAAGACAATGATGCCAAAACTTCATAGTGATAATTTTCCAGGGCTAGAACTTATAAGACCTTTGTATTTAATAAAGGAAGAGAATATAATATCATGGTCTAAATATAATAATCTTTCATTTCTAAATTGTGCTTGCAAGTTTACTGAAGAATATAATTTAAGTAAAGTAGAAAGTAAGCGTGAAGAGATAAAAAACTTAATTAAAGACTTAAAAAAAGTTGATAGTAAAATAGACGAACACATTTTTAAAGCATATGATAATATTAATTTAAACTGTGTTTTAGGCACAAAAAAAGATGGTATGTATGAGTCATTTTTGAATGATTATGATAAAAAATAAAAAACGCAATACAAAAGAATTAAAACGCAATATAACTCTTGACTAAATTGCAATAACGCAATAAAATAGCTAAATTAAGTGGGGTGTTTGAATGGAAAATCATGAAGAAAGATTGGCCGTTATTTTTAAAAATTCTGGTGATAATACTAATTTTAATTTTGAAACAGTAGCATTACTAGATTATAGTAAAGATAATGGTAATTTTACTGTGTTAAACGGAGAATTTGAAAACTCTAATCAAAAAGCATTCAATAGAATTACTGGAGAAGGGGATTTTATCTATGGTAATTTTAATGAAATGGAAGTTTTAGATGATTCATCTTCATATAGTATTTATGTATTTAATAATGATTTTATAAAAAAAGTAGAAGAAGAAAAGAAAATTGATCAAATTAATGCTTATGTATATATTGCTAAAAAACTATCTAAAATAAAACTTAAAGAAAGAGCTAGTATATTAAATTCAAATGGTAGTGTTATATCTGTAAAAAATGGAGAAAGCACTGTTACTTATGGTGCTATGGATATATGTCAAATGCTATTTGGAAATATAGAGGAAGAAAAAGTAGAAGTTGAAAGGATTACAGAGGAAGATACTGAAGAAGCTAAATCAGATGAAGATAATAATTCTGAAGATGAAATTTTAGAAGAATCAATTAGTGTAAAAGATGTTATTTCTGAAATAAGTAGTAAAATAATCGGACAAGAAGAAGCTATTAAAACATTAGTTACTAATATTTATTATAATCAAGCTTTAATAGATAGCATGATTGAAAGACAAGAATTTGATATGGCTGAAATGGATGGAAGAAAAGTTTCGGTATTACTTGATGGTTCTACTGGTACTGGTAAGACTGCAATATTAAAGGAAATTTCTGATAAATTAAGTATTCCAATGGAAATAGTAAATGCTAATTCTTTTTCAGAAACTGGTTATATTGGTCCTTCTATAACTGATATACTTGCAAATTTATTTGTTCAAACTGATGGAGATTTAGAACTTGCAGAACGCGGTATTGTTGTTCTTGATGAAATAGATAAAATAGCAAGTAATTATAATTATGGCTCAAAAGATATGAAAAAAGGTGTTCAAGAAGAATTGCTATCATTTATAAGTGGCGGAATATACGATGTGAAGATTGAAAATCTTGGTATAGTAGTACCATTTGATACAAGCTTTTTAACATTTATATTAAGTGGAGCTTTTACTGGTTTAAAAGAAAAGAAAACAAAAGAATTAAATAAAAGAACAATTGGTTTTTCTGATGACGATGCCTTAAAAAAGAAAAGTAATAGTTATGAAGTTACTGTACAAGATTATATAGATTATGGATTGTTACGTGAATTCTTTGGTAGAATTAAAGTTATAACTAGTACGAAATCATATTCTAAAGAAGATTTAAAGAAAATATTATTAAATTCTCAGATAAGTCCTTTAAAGAACTTTATAAAAACTGCTGAAATGTTTGGATATAAAAAGGTAGTATGTACTGATGAGTTCATCGAAAAAATAGTTGAAGAAGCTTATAATATGAATACTGGTGCAAGAGGTTTGCAAACGCTTATGTCAGAAATTCAAAATGAAATGTTACTTGAGTTAATTATGGAGGAATTTGATAAAGAAGATACTGTTATGTTGACTGAGGATTTATTAGAAAAACCTAAAAAACATAGAATTAGAACCATTTAAATATAAATGGTTTTTTTGTGTTTATATTTTTTAATTTTGGTTACATTAATAGAGAAGGAGGAAAATATGACACAAAAAGAATTATGTTATGTAGAAGATGCAATTGGGCATGAATCTACACTTATATCAGTTTTAGAAGACACTAAAGAAAAATTACAAGATGAAGAATTGGTCTCTTTTATAGAAGAAGAATTACAAAATCACACTTCTATGAAGGAAGGATTAATGAATTTATTGGAGGAAAAAGTAAATGACTGATCAAGTATTAATGGATAACTATTTATTACTTTTAAAAAGCACTGTAGAAGTATATGTGCATGGTACTCTTGAAAGCTCTAATAGTGATGTAAGAGAACATCTAAAAGAGTGTTTAGATAACACTATGTCTATGCAAGCTGATACTTATGATAAAATGACAGAATATGGTTGGTATAACATAGATAATGTTGATACTACTAAAATTCAAGAAACATTAATAAAATTACAAAGCAAAGATAATAGTAATAACAGTGATAATAGTGATAATAGTGATAATGAAGATAGTAATGTAGACAATTCTGATGAATCTGAAGATACAGAAGAAACAGAAGATGAATAAAAGGCACTTAGTGTCTTTTTTTGTGCTATAATAAACTTAAGGAAGGTAGTAATATGAATTTATCAAAATCAAAGTATTGTAATGGAATACAATGTAAAAAAATGTTATGGCTTTATAAATATAAACCTGAAGAACAAGGAGAACTTGATAATGATTCTGTACTTGAAAATGGTAATGCTGTACATGAAGTAGCTAGAAAGCTTCTCGGAGAAGATATAAATATTTCGTTTAATGAAAATTTAAATGAAATGATAAAGGATACAGAAGAAGCTTTAAAAAAAGAAAATGTAATAGTAACAGAGGCTTCGTTTAATTATAAGAACAATTTCTGTAGTGTAGATATTTTGAAAAAAGAAGGAGATTCTTATGAAATATACGAAGTAAAAAGTTCTACTCATTTAAAAGATGTTTTTATTAATGATGCATCATATCAATATTATGTTCTTACTAGTTTAGGATTAAATGTAAAAAAGTGTTTTGTAGTTTTAATAAATAATAAATATGTAAAAAATGGAGATCTTGAGTTAGATAAATTGTTTATAAAAAATGATATTACTGATATAGCTATTAGTAAACTTGATGAAGTTAAGAAAAATATTGATGATATAAATAAGTATATGGAGCAAACAAAAGAACCCAATGATGATATTGGATTAAATTGCTTTAAGCCTTATAAATGCCCATTTTTTAAGTATTGTACTAGGCATTTACCTAGTCCTAATGTATTTGATGTAGGCTGGAATACTCATACAGATAAAAAATTAGAAATGTATTATAACAATAAGGTTTCTTATGAGGATATTTTAAGTGCTGGTGGACTTAATCCAAAAGCTGATGTGCAAATGAATTATGAACTTAAAGATCTTAAACCTAAAATAAATAAAGATAATATAAAAAAGTTATTAGATACTTTTACATATCCTTTGTATTTTTTGGATTTCGAATCATATCAAGTGCCAATTCCTACAATTGATGGAACCAAACCTTACCAGCAAATATGTTTTCAATATAGTCTTCATTATTATTTAGAAGAAAATGGTAAGTTATATCATAAAGAGTTTTTAAGTGATGACTATGATGGAAATCCTATGTACGGACTATGTAAAAGGTTATGTGAGGATATACCAATGGATTCTTGCGTACTTGTTTATAATCAATCTTTTGAGAAAGCACGATTAAAGGAAATGGCAGAATTATTCCCAGAGTATAGAGAACATTTATTAAATATCAGAGATAACATTATTGATTTAATGATACCATTCTTCAATCAAGATTATTACACTAAGGAAATGGCTGGTAGGTGGTCAATTAAAGTTGTTTTACCAGCATTATATCCAAAAGATCCTAGTTTAGACTATCATAATCTAGAGCAAGTGCATAAAGGAGATGAAGCAAGTAATTCTTATTTGTTATTACCGACACTTAGTACAGAAGAACAAAATGTGTTAAGAAACAATATGTTAAAGTATTGTAAACTTGATACGTATGCTATGGTAAAAATATATGAAAAACTTATTGAGGTAGTAAAATAAAAATGTTTAGCTAATAACTAAACATTTTTTGTTTGTATTCATCTAAAAAATCATTTATAGTTTTCAAATCATATATTTTTTCTTTAAAACAAAATCTGATGATTAAATCATAATAATTATTTTTGGGCAATGAGTATGATGCACTTTCAAGAAGTTCTTCTATTTCATTCTCGTTAAGTTCAAGGGATATTCCAAGTAGTATAACTGTTTCTTTGCTAGGGTGATAATTAACATCGCTTCTTATTTTAGAAAACAATCTTCTATCAATATGTACTTTGTTGTAGACATCACTATCTTTTAAACCTTTTTTGTCAATATATTTAAAAAGAAGAGTTTGAAATTTATTTTCGGTTTTGTTTATATTTATATAATTATTAATTGATGATTCTAATGCTTGTTCATCTCCATAAAAAGAATTAGCCATTCTAGCAAATGCGATTCTTTTTGCTTTTGTTTCTCTATTATATTCTTTTAAGTTTTCTTTTATATATTTTTTTAATTTTATATTCATAATTGTCTCCTTTCATGCGACCAATAAAAGTTTTATTTATAGTACTATTATAGCAGAAAGGAGAAATATTTTATGAAAAAAGAGCAAGAAAAAAGCAAAAATAAAAATGAAAAAGAAATGGACATAGTTTTTTTACTTGATAGAAGTGGTTCTATGGGTGGATTAGAATCAGATACAATTGGGGGGTATAATAGCTATTTAATAAAGCAAAATGGAAAAAACGCAAAAGTAACTACTATATTATTTGATGATCAGTATGAAGTTCTTCACGATAGAAAGGATATAAATGATGTTAAAAAACTTACTAGTAAGGAATATTATGTAAGAGGGTGTACTGCACTTTTAGATGCAATAGGAAAAACAATTAAATCTATGGACTTGAAAAAAGCTAAAAAAGTAATGTTTGTTATAACAACAGATGGCTATGAGAATGCATCAAGAGAGTATAGTAAAGAACAAATAAAAGAACTTATCAAGGGACATAGTAATTGGGAATTTATTTATATAGGTGCAGGAATAGATTCTTATAGTGAAGGAAGTAGTATAGGTATTAAAACTAGTAATATTTCAAATTATGTAAAGGATAAAAAAGGGATGTCTAAAATGTTCGGAGCAGTAGCACGAGCTAGTTCTATGATGTATGAGGAAGACTCGATAGGATCATCTTGGAAAGAAGATTTAGAGTCTTATATTGATAATAATATAGAAAACAATTAATTTTGTTTTCTTTTTATGTTAAAATGAAAGTGGTGATGTTATGAAGTGTGAAAAATCATGTGGAGCTGTAGTTATAAAAAAAGAAAACAATGAGTTAAAGCTTTTAATAATTAAGCAAACAGATGGATATTGGGGATTTCCAAAAGGACATGTAGAAGAAGGAGAAACAGAAATTGATACTGCAATAAGAGAGATAAAAGAAGAAACAAATATCGATGTAGAGATTGATGATAATTTTAGAAAAGTTATTACTTATAGTCCTAGGGCAGGAGTTACAAAAGATGTAGTATTTTTTATTGGAAAAGCTATTTCAGATAATTTGGTTATTGATCCTAAAGAGTTAATGGATGCAAAGTGGGTAAATTACAAGAATGCAAAAGATTATTTTAAATATCAAGATACTACTCATGTATATGAAGATGCTCTTAAATATTTAGGAGTGTAGTTATGGATAAAATAGAAAAATTACAAGAACTTATAGATGGTTCAAAAACAATAGTTTTTTTTGGAGGAGCAGGAGTTAGTACCGCAAGTGGAATAAAAGATTTTAGAAGTAAAGATGGACTTTATAATATGAAATATGATTATCCTCCAGAAGAAATACTTTCTCATAGCTTTTTTATTAGTAAAACAGAAGAATTTTACAAGTTTTACCGGGATAAGATGAATTGTTTAGATAAATTACCTAATGAATGTCATTTGTATTTAACTAAACTTGAAGAAAAAGGTAAACTTAAAGCTATTATTACCCAAAATATAGATGGATTACATCAAAAAGCTGGTAGTAAAAATGTTTTAGAACTACATGGTAGTATATATAGAAATAGATGTATGGATTGTAATCAGTTTTATGATGAAAAGATAGTTTTTAATAGTGATTCTATTCCTAAGTGTTCTTGTGGAGGTTTGATAAAACCTGAAGTAGTTCTTTATGAAGAACCTTTAGATAGTGAGATTATAAATAATACTATTAAATATATATCAAATTGTGATCTTTTAATAGTGGCAGGAACTTCTTTAACAGTTTATCCTGCTTCTGGTTTTATAAGTTATTTCAGGGGTAAAAATTTAGTTATAATTAATAAGATGACTACTAGTTATGATAATGTCGCTGACTTAGTTATAGATGATGATATTGAGTATGTTTTTAAGAATTTAAAATAATTTTTTCTTACGAAATCTTTCAAAAAAAGTTATAATATATAAAGAGATACTTATTTTTGGGAGGTTTTTCTTATGTATAAAACTGGAGACTACGTAGTATATAAAAGAGATGTATGTATAGTAAAAGAGATAAAAGAAAAGTATTATAATGATATAGATTATTATGTGCTTAATCCTATATCTGATTTAAGTTTAATAATAAATGTTCCTATTAATAGTAATTTATTAAGAGATTTACTTACTTTAGAGGATGTTAATAGATTAATTAAAAATATACCAAATGTTGAGACAATAGATATTGATGAAAGGATGCTTGAATCATCTTATAAGAATTTATTAAAAACAGAAAAACATGAAGATTTAATTAGAATTATAAAGACTACTTATTTAAGAAATAAAAACAGACTTGATAGTAATAAAAAAATAAGTGAGAAAGATGATACTTATTTTAAACTAGCAGAGAAGTTTTTATATACAGAACTTGGTGTTATTTTAAACAAGTCTTTTGAGGAAACTAAAAACTATGTTATAAGTGAAGTAGAAAAGTTAGTGTAAAGAATAATCTCAATATACTTGAGATTTTTTCTTGTTAAAGTACTATTTTATTATAGGTAATCTATGTTATAATTTAATAAAGGATTGTGATAGAATGAATAATTTTGAAAGAATAGTAAGTTTTTTATTAGATAACGATAAAACTATATCTTGTATGGAATCATGTACTGGAGGAGCATTTGCTAGTTCAATTACTTGTATTCCAAATTCAAGCGAAGTGTTTCATTTCGGAGCAGTAACTTATTCAAATGAATATAAAATAAAAATGGGAGTAGATAGTAATATTATTGATAAGTATACTGTTTATAGTATAGAAACTGCCAGAGAAATGAGTAAGGCTATATCTAGTTTTACAAATTCAAATTATGGAGTAGGTGTTACAGGACAAATAAACAAGCAAGATCCTAATAATCCTTTTGGCGTTGTAGGAGAAGTCTTTATTAGTATTTATGATAAAGATATTGATAAGTATTATGATTTTGAATTAAAAACTGATAAACAAACAAGAATTGAAAATAAAGAAGTTATTGTTCAATTTATATCAGAAAAATTACTTAATGTTTTTAATATTGACAATTAATAAAAATAATCATAAAATAAATATGAAAGCGAAGATAAGGATACGATAAATAATAATACTTTTAAGAGAGTTAGTGGTTGCTGTGAACTAATAAGTTAGTTATTTGTTACTACCTTTGAGCCTGTCTAGAAATGGATTTCGGGTAATTCCGTTATAAATGTAGAGTTAAAGGTAGGATGGTACCGTGTGATGAACACTCCTTGTATAAGGGGTGTTTTTATTTTTTTAGGGGAAATGGAGGAATATAAATGAATAAAATGAAAATAGGAAAGTTTTTGTCTAAGTATTACAATATACAAGGTAGTAATACTAATGGTCTTACTCATGAGCAGATGATAGAAATGTTTGAAGTAGAACCTTGTTTGGGATGCGATATCTCTATTAGTGATATTAGTCAAGGTAGAGTTATACTTGTTGAGGATGCGGAAAAATATATTTTGGGATACAAAAATCCATTTATTTATCTAGATGAAGAAGAATATGAAAAAAATTTCGAACATCCTATAATTGCTGAGTTTTACAGAAGTATTGAACGTGAGACAGGTTTAAAAAAAGAAGATGTTGAACATCTTAAAATATATGAACTTGAAGAACTTCTTAAAAAATATAAAAAGTTGGATGATATTCAATCAAAAAATGTAGTAGTAAAGGAACTAAAGAAAAGAAAGTTTAGTGATAATAATACAAAAGAAGAAAAATTAGAAAAAGTAAGAAAAAGAGAATATAGAAAGGAAATGATAATATGATTAACATTAAAGAAACAGAAGGTTTAAATACTTTAAACCATAGTTGTGCACATTTGTTAGCACAAGCTGTAAAACACTTATATCCAAATGCTAAGTTTTGGGTAGGACCAGTTATTGAAGAAGGATTTTATTATGACATTGATCTTGGTGATGATGTGATTACTGAAGAAGATTTGGTAAAAATAGAAAAAGAAATGAAAAAATGTGCTAAAGACAATAAAAGAATAGTAAGGGAAGAAATATCAAAGAAAGAAGCACTTGAAAGATTTAAAGATGATCCATACAAAGTAGATTTAATATCTAGAATGGATGAAGATGATACT
>CAMVED010000002.1 GCA_947166445.1 uncultured Mycoplasmatota bacterium | reverse complement strand
CATTTGATTTATTATGTTTAAAAGTAATTATTAGATTTATTGAATAATTGCTTTTATTTTGGTATAATTATATGGTGAGAAAGGAACGTGTATATGGATAAATTAACTAGAGAAGAAGTTCTTCATGTAGCGGATTTAGGTAAACTAGAATTAACTGATGAAGAAGTAGATAGGTTTGCATATCAATTAAAAGAATTATTTAATGAAATAGATAAAGTAAATGAAATAGATATTTCTGTAAAAGATGGAATATTTAGTCCTTTAAATGCTGAATGTGAAATGTTTTCTGATGAGTATACTACTTTTGAAAAGCCTAACAAACTTATAGAAAACGCACCAAAAAAACTAGAAAACTTTATAGAAGTGGCAGGTGTTTTTGATGAGTAATTATCTTAATTTAAGTATAAGTGAACTTCACGATTTATTAGTTAAAAAAGAAATAACGCCAGCAGATCTTGTTAATGAAGTTTTCGAAAAAGTTGAATCTGATAAACTAAATTGTTTTATTACAACAGATAAAGAAAGTGCTTTAAAAAGAGCTAACTCTTTAGGTGAACCAGATAAGGATAACATTCTTTGGGGACTTCCTATTGCTTTAAAAGATAATATGGTTACTTCTAATATGAGAACAACTGCAGGATCTAAAATGTTAGAAAACTTTGTTTCTGTTTACGATGCTCATATAGTAGACCTAATAAACGAAAAAGATATGATTATTGTTGGTAAGACAAATATGGATGAATTTGCTATGGGTTCATCCAATCAAACAAGTTACTTTGGACCAGTACGTAATCCTTGGAATAATGCCTTAGTATCAGGCGGTTCTTCTGGGGGAAGTGCTTCAGCTGTATCATCTAGAATTGTACCATTTGCGCTTGGTTCTGATACAGGAGGATCAATTAGACAACCATCATCATTCTGCGGTATTGTAGGTCTTAAACCAACATATGGCAGGGTATCTCGTTATGGTTTAATTGCATTTGCATCAAGTCTTGATCAAATTGGGCCTATGACACGTAATGTTTTTGAAAACGCTAGTATTTTAAATATTCTTTGTAAAAAAGATAAAAGAGATTTAACTCATATTGGAAAAGAAGAAGACTTTACTCGTCTAATTGGAGAATCTATTTCCGGCATGAAGATAGCAGTGCCTAAATTCTATGTTAGCGATGTAATAGATAAACAAGTTTTAGATAAGTTCAACAGTATTAAAAAACTTCTTGAAGATAATGGTACAACTGTTGATATGGTAGATATCCCATATATAGATTATGCTGTTCCTTTATACCAAATTATTGCTCTTGGAGAAGCAAGTTCTAACCTTGCTAGATTTGATGGCATAAAATATGGATATAGTACAAAAAATGCTAATAATTTAGACGATTTTTATAAAAAAACTCGTAGTGAAGGATTTGGGGATGAAGTTAAACGTCGTATTATGGTAGGTTCATTCATGCTTTCTGGTAAAAATGTATCTGAGTATTATGATAAGGCTTTAAGAATAAGAAAAAGTATTGCTAATTCTTTTGAAGAAATATTTAAAAAATATGATTTAGTAATTGGGCCAACTACAACATGTCTTCCATATGAAATTGGAGAGTTTCTTCAAGATCCAAATAGATCATTTGTTGATGATGTGTTAACTATTCCAGTAAATATGGCAGGTCTTCCTGGAATGAGTCTTCCAATTGGTTTTTCTAAAGAACATTTACCAATAGGAATGCAAATTATAGGTAATAAATGGGAAGAAGCGGTTATGTATAAGTTGGCAGCGTTCATTGAAAAAGAACTTTCTTTAGATTTAGTTCCTGGAGGTGAAAAAAATGAATAATTATAAACCTACAATTGGTATTGAAGTCCATCTTGAACTTAATACAAATGCTAAAGTGTTTTCACTTTCAAAAAATAATTACAGTGATATAGCTAACACAAACATAAATGAAATAGATCTTGCTTATCCTGGAGTACTTCCAACATTTAATAAAGGAGTACTTGATAAAGCAATTCTTGCATGCCTTGGACTTAATATGAATATATCTAGAAAGATGCATTTTGATCGTAAAAACTATTATTATGCAGACTTACCAAAAGGATATCAAATAACTCAGTTTAGAACTCCAATAGGACTAAATGGTTATTTAACACTTTCAACTGGTAAGAAAGTAGGAATATCAGATATTCATATTGAAGAAGATACTTGTAAAAGCCTTCATCATAACGGAAAAACTCTTCTTAACTATAATCGATGTGGTGTTCCATTAATAGAAATAGTATCTTGTGCAGATATGAATTCTAAAGAAGAAGCAATGGATTATGCAGAGCGCCTTCGTGAAACTATGTTGTATTTGGGTGTATCAGATTGTAAAATTGAAGAAGGATCTATGCGTTTTGATGTAAATATTTCTGTTTCAAAAGATGATACTTTAGGTGTTAGAAGTGAAATAAAAAATATTGGATCAATTTCCAACATTGGGGAAGCAATAGATTATGAAGTTGAAAGGAAAATAGCACTTCTCGAAAAGGGAGAAAAACTGAATTTTGAAACAAGAAAATTTGATTCTAATACAAAAACAACAATATTTATGAGAAACAAGGATACTAATAATGATTATCGTTATTTTCCAGAACCTGATATACCATATATATATCTTGATGATGAAGATATAGAATCTGTAAAAGAAGAACTAGTTATGCTTCCATTTGAAAGAAGAGAAGAGTACAAAAAAAGAAGTGTTTCTGATATAAATATAGAAAAACTTATTGCTAATAAAGAATTATCGGATTACTTAAATATGTTTCTTAATGATAGTATTGATTTTTCTATAGCGAGCAACATCTTACTTGGAGATATCTCTGCTTACTTAAACAAGAAAAGAGTTAGTATTTTTGATACAAAACTTTCAAGAGATAGATTTATTATAGTAGTAAATGCTTTAAAAAACGAAGAGATATCTTCAAAGATATTTAAAGAAATACTTGAATCCTTAATGGAAGATGAAAAACTTGATTTAGATTCTTATAAACAAGTTGATAACAACGATGAAATAGAAAATATAGTTAACGGAGTAATTGCTAAATATCCAGATTCTGTTTCAGATTATAAAAAAGGAAAAGATAATGCAATTAAATTTTTAATGGGTATGTGCATGAAGGAGTCTGGTGGTAAAATTAACCCAAAAACCACTATAGAAGCACTCCAAAATCTTTTAAATAAATAGAATTGATTATTAATTTAATATAATGTATAATTAAGTAGAATAGGAGTGATTTAAGTGTCTAAAAAAATAAGAAAAGAACTTAAAGAAAATAGATATACAATTATTGTATTTTGCATATTTTTAGGACTATTTATAATTGGATGGGTCGTGTTTGGACTTATCATGCCAAATGGAGATGAAAACAAAAAATATGGTAATAGATTAGATGATATAGAAGAAGCTAATGCCATGATTACTAAAGAAGAAACTGATAAGATTGTTGCAGCAGTTGAAAAAAAGAGTTATGTAAAAAGTGCTTCTATTAGTGTAGAAGGCAGAATTATTAACGTAATAGTAGAGGTAAAGAAAAGCACATCTACATCAACTGCTAAGTCTTTAGATAGCGTAGTACTTAGTGCAATAAGTGATAAACAAAAAAAGTATTACGATGTTCAACTGTTCATTAAAAATGAAAATAAAAAAGCAAAAGATTATCCAATAATGGGATACAAGAATTCAAGTGATAAAGGATTTGTATTCTAGGGAGAATAGATATGAGTAAGACAAAAAATAAAAGTAAAAAAATTATTAATAAGTTTAATTATTTAAAAATATGTATTATAACAATTATTGTTATTGTTATTGGCGTAGGAGTTTATTTCTTTTTAACAGCAGAAGATAACGAATCAAGCCTAACAATACTCGAAAAACAATGGATACTTAAAAATAAAAATACACTATTAGATATAAATGTTCCTAATAATTTATCGATTCTGGCAGATAATGGGCAAGGGGTTATATTCGATTATCTATCAAAAATAGAAAAAGACACAGGACTTAAATTTAATAAAAAATCCTATAATTACAAAGTTAGAAGTAACACCCTAAACGGGCTTGGAATTGTGGTCCTTTCTAATGAAGATAAAATATCAAAAAAAGATGTTTTAATAGCAGAAGATAATTATGTAGTTTTAGGAATGAGAGAAGGATATTTAAAAAACATAAACGATTTATATAATAAAAAAATTGGTGTATTAAAAGATGATAAAACAGTAGTGTCAAATTATGTTAATTCAAACTTTAATTATGAAGAATTTGATACAATTAGTGATCTAGTTAACAATTTAAAAAACAATAAGATTAGTTATGCAATTGCCCCAAGATATTATGCTTTAAGGGAAGTTGTAAGTCATAATGCCTATATTAACTATAGTTTTAACAATTTATCTAATAAATTAGTATTAAGACCTGGCAATAATAATAGATTATCAGCTATTATGATTAAATACTTAAAGTCTTTTGAATCAAACAATTATATGAGTAGTTATGAAAAAGAGTTTATGAGTTTTTATATTAATAATACAGACACAACAGATTTAGACACTAGTACCCTTTCAAGTAAAATATACAAGTATGGATATGTTGAAAACAGTACTTATAACATACAAAACAATAAAAAATTATATGGTTTTGCAGGTGAATATATTAATTTGCTTTCTAATATGGCACACATAGATTTAGAATATAAAGAATATTCATCTAGAGAAGAATTAGCAAGTGCTATAAAAAGTGGAAATATTGATGTAGCATTTATAGATTTTGATTATAAAAATGAACAAGGATTATATACAGTAAATAGTTTTACACCTCAAATGGTTGCTATTAGTCAGACTAATTACAGGATCTCTAATAAAGATGGTCTTGAAAACAGAAAACTATATACTTTGAAGAATACATATTTAGAAAACTATTTAAAAGATAATTATAATTCGTCAGTAGAAACTGTAAAAAGCTTCAGTTCTAATATTCCTAAAGATGCTATACTTGTTTTAGATGAAATAGATTATCACTATTATTCTAAAAAGAATATGTTTGAAGATTATTATTTGTTAGTAAAAGATGATTATTCAGCAGACTATAAGTTTTATGTAAAAAGTGATGAAAAAGTAATGTATAGTTTTATGAATTTTATGATGATGTACACTGATGGTAGTGACATTAAAGTTCAAGCACTAAATGAACTGATAACTACAAGTCAAAACAAAGGTGGTTTTACTAATACATATTTAACGGTTGTACTTATTATAGTAATTCCTGTTATTGTATTATTTGCATTTTTAGCACTTACTAGGGCTAGAAAGAATATTAAAATATTGCGTAAAGAAGATGTTTTAAAATATAATGATATGCTTACTTCGCTAAAAAATAGGAATTATTTAAATGCTCACATTGATGAGTGGGATGAACAAAAAATAATACCAAGAACCATAATTATAACCGACTTGAATAACTTAAAATATATAAACGATAATTATGGACAAGAAGAAGGAAATCAATTAATAAAAAAAGCTGCTGCTATACTAATCAATACGCAGTTAGAAAAAAGTGAAATCATTAGGACAGATGGTAACGAATTCTTAATATATTTAATAGGATATAATAAAACACAAGTAAAAACATATATAAATAAACTATCGCGTGAATTTGAAAAAATGCCACATGGATTTGGCGCTGCAATAGGTTATAGTATGATTGAAGATGAAATTAAAACAATTGATGATGCTATAAATGAAGCAAGTATTGAAATGCGTGCAGATAAGGAGCAAAATTACAAATAATGGTTCAAAACAAAGCAAAGAAAATAATTAATAACTTTACTGATATATTAAAAAGCCCAGAGATGCAAATCCTTCCTGGGCAAATTGCCTTTTATTTAGTAATGGCTATAATTCCTATTGCTACAATAACTGCTGCATTTGCATCATATGTAACACATAGTTTTAATTTTATTGATTCTGTTGGTGCTGTATTACCACCTGCAATAACAGATATACTTGCTTATTTATCCCGTGATATGCGCTTTCAAGGTGTAGCCTTTGTTTTAGTCTTCTACATTTTAGTGGGTTCAAACGCTCCGGGATCAATAATAATTGCCTCAAATATATTATATGATATAGAACAACCAAAGTATGTAAAATTAAAATTAAAATCATTTGTTATGACGATAATAATTGTTTTACTCCTATTATTTGTAATTTTGATCCCATTATTCGGGGATTTAATAGTTCGTTTAATAGTTAAATTTTTCAATAGTAATTTACTCGATAACTATAGATTATTATATGTAATATTAAAGGCTTTTGGATCATTTGTTGTTATGTACTTTATAATAAAACTTTTATATACTTATGCTCCAAGTAAAAAAATTGACAAAAAAACTACTACAAAAGGTTCAATATTTACATCAATTGGTTGGATTTTAGCAACATATATATTTTCATTTTATATCACAAATATAGCATCTTATGATGTAGTATATGGCAACTTTGCAAATGTCCTTATATTACTTTTATGGGTATACATATTAGCGTATCTATTTGTAGTAGGTATGGCACTAAATGTTGATGACTATCACAAACAAAGGATGTGGGTTGATGAAAAAAAGAGTAAAAAAGAAAACAAGTCTAAAGCAAACAAAAAAAAGCAAAAATAACGTAGAAAAAATAAAAGATTTTTTGTTATCTGTTTGTAAAAATGCTAAAAACATTTTAGTTGATAATAAGTTAATATTATTGTATTTAATCGGTGCTGTTATAAATGGCATCTTATTAAGAACGTTTACTATAGGCAAATTACTTAATTTTAGACCAATTCTAGCAGATCTTATTATATCTTTAATCTTTGTCTCGTTTTATTTTCTAATAAAAAAGGAACATCGATTTGGATATTTAATACTAATATCTCTTGTTAGCACAATTGTGTGTATAGCTAACGTAATTTATTATTTTTACTATAGTTCTTTTATATCTATTACATTCTTTTCATTCGCATTAACGAATCATGACACAGGTGGTTCTAATGTATTAGGTTCTATGATTAATATTAAGTTTTTTATCTTTTTCTGGTTAACGATAGTCTTACTAATAATGCATGCAATTGACAAGAAAAAGAATAATAATGATATGACTTTTAAAAAAGTAAAGAAAAACGACGTATTAAAAACAATTTATTCATGGGTATTAATAATATTAATTATTTTTTTATCAAGTTTAAAACCTGTAGATTTTGGCAGATTACACAGTCAGTGGAATAGAGAATATTTAGTTTCAAGATTCGGAGTCTATTTATATCAAATAAATGATATGGTACGTAGTATAGAGCCAAAAATGTCAGCACTTTTTGGCAAAGATAAAGCTTATAAAGAAATTAATGATTTTTATGATGAAAATAATACCAAACATGAAAAAAACGAATATACAGATTTATTTAAGGGTAAAAACGTCATAGCAATACATGCTGAAAGTATGCAACAAGTACTAATGAATATGAAAATTAATGGAAGAGAAGTTACTCCAAACTTGAACAAACTAATTTCTTCAGGAATTTATTTTGATAATTTTTATTCACAAGTCAGTTTTGGTACAAGTAGTGATACAGAGTTTACGCTAGCTACATCACTTCTCCCAGTTTCAAGTGGAACAGTATTTATAAATTACTCTAATAGAGAATATGCATCTTTTTATAAAGAACTTAAAGCAAATGACTATTATATATTTAGTATGCATGCAAATACTGGCGATTTTTGGAATAGAAATATAATGCACCAAAAACTAGGATATGATTATTTTTATGATAAAGCAGAATATGATATAGATGAAGAAATAGGTTTTGGTTTAAGTGATAGATCGTTTATAAAACAATCAGTAGAAAAAATAAAGGAAATAAATAAAGAACACAAAAAGTTCTATGGAACATTAATAACTTTAAGTAATCACACACCATTTGACTACAACGAATTATTTGGAGAATTTCCTGTTACTATGACTAAAAATGGGAAAACATATCCTTATATGACCGATACTAAACTAGGAAATTATTTTGTATCAGCTCACTACGCTGATGCTCAATTAGGGCTACTGGTAGAATTGCTTGAAAAAGAAGGAATTATGGATGATACTATTATCATGATATATGGAGATCATGATGCCAGAATAGCCACTTCTATGTGGAACAGATTTTATAATTATGATTATAAAACAAATGATGTTCTAAAAGCTGATAGTCCTAAATATAAAGAATTAGATTATTACTGGCAAGAAATCAACAGAAGAGTACCACTTATAATATGGACTAGCGATAAAGAAATTCAAAATAAATACGGAAAGACCATAAGTACTGTAATGGGTATGTATGATGTTGCCCCAACACTAGGAAATATGCTTGGAGTACAAAATAAATATGCTCTTGGCTCTGATATAATAGACAAAAAAGATAACTTAGTTCCGTTTCCCAATGGTAATTATGTTACAAATTATGTATATTACAATGACAATAAGGACGAATATAAGCAATTAAAAAACATACCATTATCAGCAAACTATATAAAAAGAAATAAAGAAAAGACCCAAAAATATATAGATATTTCTAATGATATAATAGTATATAACTATTTTGGAAATAAATTCCCTTTGGAGGAAAATAAATGAAAAAGAAAAGAAAATTAAAGAAAAAAGTAGTAGTTTTAATAGTGTTAATAATAGTTTTAATAATGATGTTGACAGGTTTGTTTGTATACAATAGATTGCACAGACAAACAAGTGCAGATATAGGGGCAAAAGTAGTTGAGAAAATACCAGAATATGGATATGTACTAGAAAGTAACAAAACAAAATTGTATAAAAGCTTATTTAAGAAATTAGCAGATGTTTTAAAAGAAGAAAAAGTTGATGAAGAAGAGTATGCAAAACTTATATCTCAAATGGCAGTTATAGATTTTTATAATTTAGACAACAAAACATCAAAGAATGATATTGGAGGAACACAGTTCATAAGAAAGCAAAATGTTGATAATTTCATATTGCAAGCATCAGAAACAGTATATAAATATATTGAACAAAACTTAGATGGTAAAAGAACCCAAGAACTTCCAATAGTAACTGCTGTAGAAGCTACTAATATAAAACAAAATAAATATAGTTATAAAAATGTTAAAGATGACAAAGCATATACAGTAACTATAAAACTTGAATATAAAAAAGATTTAGGATATCCAAAAGAAGTAACGGTTAAGCTTATACATACAGATAAAAAATTAGAAATATACTATATGAAATAGGATAAGTACAAAGTGCAAAACAAAAGTTTTGCACTTTTTTAGAACAACACTAATCTTTTAGTATCTTTTCCTTGCAATAATGAGTATTTTTTGATATAATTTTTAAGGTTTGCAAAAAGGGAGATGTAGTAGTATGGATAAAATTCTAAACATAGCAATAGTGGCACACGTAGATGTTGGAAAAAGTACACTTGTAGATGCACTTTTATCTCAATGTGGTGCTTTAAAAGAAGAAATAGTCAACGCTCAAATTATGGATAGTAATGATATAGAAAAAGAACGTGGCATTACTATATATTCAAAAAACTGTTCTATTAAATACAAAGATTATAAAATAAATATTGTTGATACTCCAGGACATGCTGACTTTTCTTCAGAAGTAGAAAGAATTATCAAAACAGTAGACACTGTTGTTTTAATGGTAGATTCAAAAGAAGGGGTTATGCCTCAAACAAGATTTGTTTTAGAACAAGCTTTAAAGAACAATTTAAATCCAGTTTTATTTATAAATAAAATAGACAAAAAAGATGCTCGTATTGATGAAGTAGTAGACATGACTTTTGACTTATTTGTAGAACTTGGTGCTAGTATGGAACAATTAGATTTTCCAATAGTATATGGCATGGCAAAAAAAGGTATTGCTAAATTAAATGTAGAAGATTCTGACGAAAATATATTTCCACTTCTTGACACTATAATAGAAAATACTGAAGTATATCAAGGTAACGAAAATGATCCAGTTGTTCTTCAAGTATCATCACTAACATATGATGACTATATAGGGCGTCTTGGTATAGGAAGGGTCTCAAAAGGAATACTAAAATCAGGTATGAATATTACTATAAGCAAAAACAATGGAGAATTAGAAAAAACAAAGATAGGGAAGTTGTTTGTTAACGAAGGAATAACAAGAAAAGAAGTATCTGAAGCTAGATTCGGAGATATAGTTACTTTTATGTCTAGTCCTAAAATTGAAATTGGCGATACTATTTGTGATCCAGAACATGTTGAAGCGCTTCCCCCAATAGTAATTGAAGAACCAACCTTATCAATGAACTTTTTAGTTAATTCATCTCCGTTTGCAGGACGTAGTGGAAAGTTTTTAACTAATCGTCATATCAAGGAAAGATTAGATAGAGAATTAGAAACAAATGTAGGTTTAAAAGTTGAAGAACTTACAAACAGTGATGGTTATAAAGTATCAGGTCGTGGAGAACTTCACTTGTCAATACTGCTTGAAAATATGAGAAGAGAAGGTTACGAACTTGGGGTTTCAAAACCAGAAGTTTTATATAAAGAAATTAATGGCGAAAAATGTGAACCTTTCGAAGAAGTTTTTATAAATTGTCCAAATGACTACTCAGGTACTATCATTAATGACTTAAATGAGAGAAAAGGAATAATGAGTTCTATCACTAGTGATGAATCATATACTAAAATCACTTTCTTTGTTCCTACTCGTGGATTAATAGGTTATAGAAGCAATTTTATAACCAATACTAAAGGTGAAGGAATAATGGTTAGAAGTTTTAAAGATTATAGACCTTGCGTTGGAGAAATAAAAGGAAGGAAAAATGGTGTACTTGTTTCAATGGAAGACGGGAAAACCATGGCTTATTCACTATTTAATTTAAGCGATAGAGGAACAATGATAGTAGGACCATCTACAGAAGTATATAAAGGAATGATTATAGGTATCCACAATAGAGACAATGATTTAAATGTTAATCCTTGTAAAAATAAACAACTTACTAATACTCGTGCATCAGGTTCTGATGAAGCCTTAACATTAATTAAACCAAAAGAATTTTCTCTAGAAGAAGCATTAGAATTTATTGAAGATGATGAACTTGTTGAAGTAACACCAGATGCTATAAGACTTAGAAAAAAAATATTAGACGATAAAGAAAGATATAGAAACAGAATTTAGTTTATTTTATATATTTTTCTTTTTTTTAACACAAACTTTTCACAATTAGAGTTTACTATTATATTAGAAAGGAGGAGATACATCGAATAAAAAAATATTTTTGTAAGACGGAAACTTTAAGTAAAAACTTTAAATATAAATAAAATTTCTTCACAAAACATATTATTATACCTACTTTATTAAACTATATAAAAGGAATTAGATAAAAAAATCTAATTCTTTTTTTTAAAATCATTTCATAAAATTTTCACAATCCAAACAAATAAATTTTATACTTTGCAGATATATTAATAATGTGGTATATTATTATAGTAATATATTAGCAAAGTAAGGAGATGTATTATAATGGAAAAAGATGAAAGTATTAAAGAAGAAGACAAAAAAAGGAGCAAAAGAACTACAGTTGTAGAACAAAGATGCATAAAATGCGGAAATGTTATTTCAGAAAAAGATGAGTTTTGTTTTAGATGCGGTCATAAGCAAAGCGAACCGGTAACAATTAGTAAAGAAAAAACTAAAAAAAGCTTTAGTGTTTTTAAACTATTTATAGTTTTGATACTTCTTTTATTATTCTTTGCGGGTTCATTATTTTTATGGAGATATTTCGAAAACAGTGAAAACAATATAAATTACAGCAATAAGAAAGTAACTGTAGATGATACAGGAATAGCAGATGCGGTTGCTAAAGTATATGACTCAGTAGTAGTTGTAGAAAACTATGTAAATGATAAGTTATATGCAACAGGATCAGGATTTGTATATAAAACTGATAACATTTATGGTTATATTTTAACAAACAATCATGTAATTGCTAATGCAACAGCAGTAAATGTTAGATTTACTAATAAAGAAACTGCAACAGCAGAAGTTCTTGGAAATGATGATTTTTCAGATGTTGCAGTTTTAAGGGTACCCAAGAAAAACATAACCCAAGTAGCAGAAATTGGTAATAATAGTAAAATGAGAGTGGGAGATACTACTTTTGCAGTAGGAACCCCTCTTGATGCTAAAGCATATTCTTGGTCTGTCACAAGAGGTATTTTATCAGGTAAAGACAGATTAGTATCAAGCGGTACAAGTTATATGAACGTTCTGCAAACAGATACTCCAATTAATTCAGGTAATAGTGGTGGACCGCTTTGTAATGCTAATGGTGAAGTAATAGGAATAACTAATATGAAACTTGCATCCGATCAAATCGAAGGAATGGGTTTTGCTATTCCGATAGAAACAGCTATGGATTATGCAGATAGTTTTGTAAAAGGAGATAAAGTTGATAGACCATATATTGGCGTTTCAATATATGATACAACTGCATCATTCTTTAGTAACGAAACATATGTAATAGTAGATTCAGTTGAACCAAATTCCGCTGCAGAAAATGCTGGGATTAAAAAAGGAGATATAATTACAAAAGTGGAAGGAGAAGAAGTAGAAAATTCTTCACACTTCAAATATAAATTATATGAACACAAAGTCGGAGAAACAATAAAAATAACAATTAAACGTGATAATAAAGAAATAACAGTAAAATTAAAACTTGAATCTAATTCCAGAAAGAAAGCCTAGTGCTTTTTTTCTTTTGTTATGATATAATTATAATGGTGATACTATGAGTAAATTTATTCCTGATATGTATAAAAAAAATATTCATTTAATTGACTATAAAAAATTAAAAAAAATAGGTATAAAAGTACTTTTGTTTGACTTCGATAACACTTTGCTAGAAAAAGGGAACTATTTAATAGATGACAAAACTATTAAACTTTTTAATAATCTCAAGAAACAATTCAATATATATATAGTTTCTAACAGTATTCATAAAAGCAAACTACAAAAAACTTCTGAAAAACTAAGTGTACAATATATAAAGGACAGCAGAAAGCCTTCTAACAAAGGATTTAGAAAGCTTAAACTAAAAGATATAAATCCAGAAGAAATAGCCATGATTGGAGATCAAGTTATAACTGATGTGTTAGGAAGCAATAGAATGAATTACTTCTCAATATTAATTGACCCCATTAATAATAACGAATGGTTATTAACAAGGCTAAACAGAGTTATAGAAAGAATTATTTTAAAGAAAAATAAAATCAAGAGAGGTAGTTATTATGATTAAGTATTGTAAGGGTTGTGGTGCAAGACTTCAAGACAACAATGTTTTGCTTGAAGGATATACTAATGACTTAACTAATGATTTATGTAGACGTTGTTTTAGACTAAAGAATTACGGAGAGTATCAAATAGTTGCAAAAACAAATGATGAGTATTTAGAAATAATCAAAAACGTTGGTAAAACTAAGTCTTTAGTTTTATATGTAGTGGACTTATTATCAATTCCAGAACATTTAGAGAGTATAAAAGAATATCTTTCAAACAATAAGGTAATTCTTGTCTTAAATAAAAAAGATATGCTTCCTTTATCAGTTACAGATGAAAAAATAATAGAATATATTAATAGAACTCAAGAAGATGTTTTTGTAGATAAAATAGTAATAAGTGCTAATAAGAATTATAATTTGGACAGACTTATGAACTTAATAAAAAAGCATAGAGTATATAAAGATGTATATGTAGTAGGTAGTACTAATGCTGGAAAAAGTACTCTTATGAATAAAATTATAGAAAATTATTCAGTAGATACTTCAAGTATAACTATATCTAGTATGCCTTCTACGACACTGGATGAAATAAGAATTCCTTTTAAAGATTTTGTTCTTATTGATACTCCTGGAATTGTAGATTCATATAATATTGTTAATTATATAACTGAGTCAAATATAAAAAAAATATCATCACATAGCACAATAAAGCCAAGAACATATCAAATAAAAAAAGGGCAGGCTTTAGTTTTTGAAGATTTCTTAAGAATAGATTATGTTGAAGGAGAGAGAAATAGCTTTACAGTATTTGTTTCAAATGATATTACTATTAAAAGAATAAATGGAAAAAGACATAATGATTTAAAAGATTTATCTAGAAAAGAACTGAATCTAAAGTATCATGAAGATGTAGTTATAAATGGATTAGGTTTTGTTAAAACAATACTTGAAGGAAAAGTGTATGTCTATGTTAATAAAGATGTATCAGTTTTCACTAGAAAATCAATGGTTTAAATAAAGAAATTTATATTGATCTTTTCTTTATTTTTTTAAACTATTTTTGTATTGATTTTTGATTTTTATGATGTTATAATCAATAGTATAAGATAGTATTGTCTGATAGAAAGAGGTGTAGTAATGAAGAATATTTTTAAATTATTGTTTCTGAATTTTATTTTGTTGGTAACTTTTATAAGCGTGCCAAATGTATTTGCTGCTGATCCTCCTAGTTCTTTATATGGAGCGATTAAGTCTGCAATACAATCTGGTGGAAGTCCACTGACAGGTAACGCGGTTCAAGGTACAGTACCAAGAGATTTTGCTGGCTTTAGTTTTGGTAATGTTTCAAATCCTGCATCAGTTACATATTCTGGTGGTATGGCTGTATCTGATTCATTGAAGACAAAATGGAAAAATTATACAGAAGAAAGTGAGACATGGAAAGCTGTTTTTGGCGGCTCAGGTATAGTGCCGTCTAAAGCTCCAGTTGCTACATCAACTACTGATGAAGTTCGTGATTATAAAGTTTGTTTTCCAAGACTTGGAATGTTTGCAAATCGTTGGGTAGATGTTGAAGGCCAAGTAATTGATTATAGAGTTAGTGAAAGCGTTAAAGATGATGATAGCTCACAACCTAATACTGCTGTTATGGCTATAACTAATGGTTCAAGTCAGGTTTCAATATCACAAAGGCGATCTGTTCTTTCTGTAGAATCTTTAGGACTTGATTATATTAGAGTACTTTGGAGCTTTACTGCAAGTGATACTGCAACAAATGGTCCTTGTTCTGGTACTCCTTACGTTGTAAACGGTAATACAACTTATTGGGATGTTGATAATCAACAAGGAATTTCTTTTTGGGACTCATCACCCGTAAGGTTATTATATATTAGCTCAAGCAATAATGCTTTAAGATTTACTAATCTTAGTTGGGTAAAAGCAGATGGAACTTATAATAAACCTTATGTATATTATAATACAAAGGATTCTGTTCCTTCAACTACGAAAGAAAATGCATTTAGTGAAATATTCTCTGGTGCATCAATAGAAAGAGTATATAGTTTTTATGAAGCAGATAAATCTTCAGTAGGTGGTATGCAACATTCTCCTGAAGCACCAGTTGTTGTTGAAACTCCACCTCCTACAAAAGCTGTTAGTACTGATTATGTAGATTATCAAACTACTTTTACTTATACTGTGAGACAAAATGTACCAATACAGTTGCCTGAATATTATTATCAATCATTTTGGATGCAAGATACTTTAGATCCTGCTCATGATATGTCAAAAACTACTGTTGACAAGATAAAAGTATTGAATGTAACTAGTAATAATGCTGATGTAACAAGTTATTTTGATATAACGGTACAAGATAATGTGGTTAAAGCAACTGCTAAAGCTACAACATTAGCAAATGATGCGTTTTATGGTTCAACTTATGAATTGGTAATACCTGCACAGTTTAAATTAGGACAAACTTATGTTAATCAACCTGATAGATATGATTATAGTAGTTATCAAAAAGATCAAGCTGGATTCTATATTGTAAATAATCAACCTGTTACTTATGTTAATAATACACCTTTAACAGGTAATGTAGTACAAGTTAAAGTAGCACCTCCACCTGAAAAATTATATGATGGTACTAGTTATGATGATAATAAAGGTTGGAATCATCACGAAGTAAAGATGCCTAACGAAAAAAGAAACATTGTTGGTGATGATATAAAATATAAAATTACATTGGCAAGTGTTAATTCTGATGAAATTATTACTATAACTGATGTTTTATCAAAAGGTTTAACTTATAATAAAGATTCAAAATTAAATGGTGTTGAAGTACAGGCTTTAGCAGAGCAAGTGAATAGTGAAACTAAAACAACGAGTATAGTATGGCAAGTTAAAGTTCCTAAAGGTACAGTTGCTTCATTTACATATAGTGCAAGAGTTAATAGTGATGCAATAAATTTTGTAAATAATAATGCAACTGCTAAATATGGTGATGGGCCTGTTTTAGATATTGGTTCGCTTCATAATCCTGTACCAAGAAAAGAATATGATGTAAATACAGCTAATGGAATGAATGGTAAAATTGTTCAAAAAAATGATATCATTACTTATAATATTGGTTATTCAAATGGTTTCTTAACTTCTGCAACACTTAATTTAAGAGATACTTTGAGTGATGGACTTACATATAAAGCAGGTACTGCTAAGATTTGTGATCACAATAAAGAAAATTGTAAGTCTCTTGAAGAAGCGGGTGTTACTGAAAAAGTTATTACAAAAGAAGATGGAAAAACAGAAATTTATTGGACTAGAAGGGATATGCCATCTCTTGGAATAGAGATAATTGTTTATCAAGTTAAAGTTACTGGAAAAACAATTAGAGTTGAGAATGATTTTGATTTTAAGATATGTAAAAATGCTGAAGCAATTGAAAAAACTGATACGATTGAGGGATGTACAGAACAATTAAATAAGTCATGTGAACCTAGATGTACTGTTGGAGTAGATGATGGTTGTAAAGCTGCAACAGATGAATCTTGTTCTGCTACTAAACAAGAATGTAGTATGACTGGATATGTTTGCAATAGTCCATGGACAGATATTGAAGAATTAAAGAATCCTGTTCCTGTGAAAAGATATGATGAAAATACTCCAAGTGGATATAATCATGCTGCAGTAGCTGAAAGAAATAGAATAAGATATGAAATAAGATATGTTAATGTTGCTGATGAAAAAGTTACTGCTACGATTAAGGATACTTTAAGTAAGGGTATAGAATATGTTCGTGGAACAAGTAAAATTAATGGTAAAAAGATTGCTGATCCTAAATTGTCTAATAAGAACAAGACACTTACATGGAAAAGAGAACTTGAAAAGGATCAAGAAGAATCATTAACTTATGAAGTAATTGTAACTGGTGAAACTACTAAAGTAATAAATAAAGCTTCTATTATATATAGTAATAATCCAGAATATGAAAGAGTTTTAAAAAGATTAGTAAATCCAGTACCTCAAAAGACTTATTCTAGGAGTACTAAAGCTGGATATAATGGTGCAACAGTTAAGAAAAATGATGTTATTACATATAGTATTAAGTATAGTAATGTTAAAGATACTGCAAGTAGTGTTATTATAATGGATAATTTAAGTAAAGGTCTTGAATATGTAAAAGGTTCATCTCGTGTTAATGGTAAAAAGATTAATCCACTTAGTGTTACGAAAGATGCTAATGGTACAATGTTAGTATGGACAAAAGAAATCGCTTCTGGAAAAGATGAAGAATTAACATATGATGTTAGAGTAACTGGTGAAAAATTATTAGTTGAAAATAATGCATCCATTCAATATGACGATGATCCTGTTATAAAACTAGATGAACTTAGGAATCCATTATTGAATAATCAGTTTATAAGTATTCCAGATACTGGTAGTAATATAGCAATTATTTCAATAGTAACTGGTATAATTCTTGTAGCTTCTGGTGGATATTTAATTTATAGAAAATCTTTTAAATAAAACAAAAGAAATCTTAATTTTGAGATTTCTTTTGTTTTATTTCAATTACATATGGTGCTTTTTTATTATCAGTGTTATGGTATTCATAATATTCATATTTTTTCTTGTTTAAATAATTTTTTATAGCAATGCTTTCTTTTAATCCTTCGTTATGCCCAGGATATATAGTTATTACTATGTGCCCTTTGTTATTTAAAAGGTTAAATGCATCTTTTATAGCTTTAATAGTAGTATCACTTTTAGTAGTAATTGTTTTATCTCCTTTTGGTAAGTAGCCAAGATTAAAAACAACTAGACTAACTTTATTCTTATATTCTTCTAATAAACTATACATATTTTGGTGTCCAGTGTTATATAGAGTGTAATTATTAAATTTATCTTTTAATAAATTATTAGTATTTTGTATAGCCTCTTTTTGTATATCGAATCCAAATAAATAACCTTTGTTAATAGTGTTTAATAAAAACAAACTATCTTTTCCATTACCTACAGTTGCATCAATTACTATGTCATTGTTTTTAAGGTTTGTTTCCATTAAAGATCTCGATTTATTTAAAATACTTAGATTAAATCCTTGATAAGTGTTTCTTTTTTTTAATTCTTTATCGATATCATTCAAAACACTAAACTTTTTAATAAGCCAAATAGGTTCAACTAAATCTTCTTTTATTGGATCACCAGTTATTCTATGTATAACAATTTCTTCATTTAAGTATTCAAGTTGATCACATACAATATTTATGTATTCTGATTTAGTTAGTATGTGAAATTTTTCTTTTTCATACATTTTTTCTAATACTGTATCTTTTAAAATATGCAGCATGTGAATCTTTATTCCGTCAATTTTTAGTTTATTTAAATACTTAGCAGTTTCTATCATCATGTCTTTTGTTTCATAAGGAAGACCATTAATAATATGAACGACTACTTTTATATTGTTATTTTTAAGTTTTTTATATGTTTCTTCAAATTCCTTTAAAGAGTGACCTCTATTAATTAAATTAGAAGTGTTTTCATGTATTGTTTGAAGGCCTAGCTCAATAACTAAATCTGTTCTTTCATTTAGATTAGTTAAATATTCGAGGCATTCTTCATTTATACAATCAGCACGTGTTGCAATATTTATTCCTACGACATTATCATATGTAAGCACTTCTTCGAATGATTCTTTTAAATAATTTAAATTGCCATAAGTGTTGCTATTATTTTGAAAATAGGCAATGTATTTAGCATTTTTCCACTTTTTATGAAGAATGCTTTTTACTTCGTTAAATTGCTCTTTAATTGGTTTTTGTTCTTTATTTAAGATTCCTTTACTCCCTGCCTTGCAATAAATACATCCTCCATATCCTTTTGTTCCATCTATATTTGGGCAAGTTAAACCTAAATCAAGTGTAACTTTAAATACTTTAGAGCCATATTTGCTTTTATAATAATAATCTAAAGTATGGTATCTTTTGTTAGAATCTGTATATTTAAACATAAAAACCACATCCGAACTTATTATATAAAAAAAGAATAAAAAAATCAAAAATGTATGAAAAAAGTATTTGATAAGTAAAAAGTATATTAAATATAAAAAAATATTTATATACTTTTTTTGTATTTTTGTATAAAACTACATATAAAGCATAATAAAGAGAGATTTTACAAAGGTTTTATCTTTTGTTATAATTTATATACTGGAGGAATTTATGTCATATATTAAAGGAAATTTTAAAAAATATATTTTTCGTTCAGAAAACGGTTATACTGTGGGGCTTTTTCATGTTAAAGAAACTAATATACAAATAGATAATTACACAATAACTTTCACTGGATTTTTTTCGGATTTAAATGAACTTGATACTTATAAATTTCAAGGCGATTTTGTATTTCACAACAAATATGGTAATCAGTTTAATGTAACTAGTTATGAAGTTGTTTTTCCAGACGATAAAGATAATATCATATCGTTTTTATCAAGCGAACTATTCAAAGGAATAGGAACAAAGAAAGCAGAAAAAATAGTCAAAGTTTTAGGCGACAATTGTCTAAATGTAATACTTGAAAACAAAGAGTCATTAGATATGGTAAAAGGGCTTACACCAAAGCAAAAAAGCACTATTTATGAAGCACTATTAGAGTATAGTACTAGTTATGATAGAATGCTTATGTTAACCAAGATTGGTTTTTCAGTAAAAAACGCTGTTAAACTAGAAAAATTTTATCAAAGTGACATAGATTATATGATTAAACACCCTTACTATATACCAGATGATATACCAGAGATATCTTTTCCAGTTATTGATAGATTAAGACATAATTTAAATATTTCCTTAGATGACATAGAAAGAGTTTCTTTTGGAATCATATACACATTAGAAAACTTAAGTTTTAAAACAGGTAACATTTATTTTTCATATGAAGAATTGGTTAGTTATTCTTCCAAATATTTATATGTAAATACAGAAGTAATAAATGAAGGAATTGCAAATTTAGTAACAAATGGAAAAATAATAATTGATGATGATAAATACATTTTAACTGAATATTATAATATCAGTTTATCCATAGCCAAAAAAGTACTAAAACTTTCAGGTAATAGTAAAGAAAAAGACTATACTAATGAGATATCTTTGCTAGAAGAAAAAATTGACAGAACCTTTAATAAAGAACAAAAAGATGCCATCTCAAATGCCCTTAATTATGATTTTTCAGTTATAACTGGAGGACCGGGTACTGGTAAAACAACAATAATAAAAGCTATTACTAGTATATATAAAGACATAAACAAATTTACAAGTTTTGAACTTTCAAAATCTTTAGTACTCCTAGCACCTACAGGTAGAGCAAGCAAAAGAATGAGCGAAGAATCAGGCCTTCCTAGCTACACAATTCATAGGTTTTTAAAATGGCAAAAAGAAAGCAATACTTTTTATATAAATGAAGAGAATAAAAGCGATGCCGAAATGGTTATAATTGATGAAGCTAGCATGGTAGATGAATATCTTCTTTATAATTTGTTTCTTGGACTAAAAGAAAATTGCAAAATAGTATTAATTGGAGATTACAACCAGTTACCTTCAGTAGGACCAGGACAAATTTTAAAGGATATTATAGAAAGCAAAAGTGCAATAGTTACATATTTAGAAAAACTATATAGACAAGATTCTACTTCCAATATACACTTTTTGGCACGTGATATTATAAAAGGCACCATAGATTTTAGTCTATTTAATACAAGTGATGATTTAACTTTTATACCATGCACAGAAAAAGACACCAAAGATATTCTGAATGATTTTTTAAATACATATAAAGATATTTCAATATACGACCTACAAATACTTGCACCAATGTATAAAGGTGAAAACGGTATTGATAATTTAAATATTTATTGTCAAAATTTGTTGAATGATAAAACTTTAAAAAGTCAAATAGTACACAATAATACCGCTTTTAGAGAAAATGACAAAGTGATAGGCTTAGTAAATAATCTAGACGATAATGTTTTTAACGGAGATCTTGGAGAAATTATAAGAATAAATGGTATTGGTAAAAAAGAAATAATATGTGATTTCGACGGTAATCTTGTAAAATATGAAACTTCAAACTTTGATGATATTAAACTTGGTTATGTAATTAGTATTCACAAAGCACAAGGTAGTGAGTTTGATATTGTTATTTTACCGGTTTTAAAAAGTTATAATTTTATGCTATATAGAAAACTTATTTATACAGCAGTAACTAGAGCCAAGAAAAAACTTATTATAATTGGAGAAGAATCAGCTTTAAAAAAAGCAGTACTCACTGATAGGGATGAAAACAGAAAAACACTTCTTAAAAATTTTCTTATTGAAGGTATAACTTTTTAAAAAATGTCCATTATATTTCTAGAGGTGAATATAATGAATAAAGTGGGAAAGACTGCAATGATGATGATGGGTGCTGGAATGATTATGGGAGCATCTTATTACATGGGACTTCCTAAAGATAAAAAGAAAAATCTTAAAGATAAAGCAGTAAAAATGATAAACGCAGATAAAGATTTTATGTCTGATTTAACTATGTAACAATCTTTTTTTATAAAGGTTGTTTTTTTTATTGTTTATTATCTTTATTTTTTACTGCATTTTTGCTATAATTTAAATGGTGATTAATATGATGAAAAGAAAAAAAGAAGAAATTGATATTGAAAACTTAAATCAAGTTATAGTTTTAGGAAGAAAAATATTAAAAGTATTATATATAACAATAATATTAGTAAGTGTACTACTAGCTATTGTTTTACTTACCAGACTTCATGTAGGTAAAATAATATTTGGTGTTCTAGGAGTTGTTGCCCCTTTATTTATTGGGTTTGTGATTGCTTGGCTTTTAGATCCGCTTGTTACGTATTTAACTAAGAAAAATGTTAATAGATCACTTGCATCAGTTTTTGTTTTTTCAATGTTTTTAGTAATAGTATTCTTGGTTATAAAGTTTATGATACCAATGCTTTATAGACAAATAAATGAATTTATAGAAATAATTCCAGCACTATTCTTGCATGTTAGTGACTTTGCTAAAGATGCATTTGAAAAATTAAGTTCAACAGGTTTCGACTTTAGTACAGTTGAAGATAGAGTATATGATTCATTACAAAATTTTGGGACTAGTCTTACAACATCACTTCCTACGACCATCATTGGAGGAGTAAGCACTATTGTTTCCAGTATAGGAACATTACTTCTTAGTTTAATCGTAGGATTCTATTTATTAATAGATTTTGATGGAATGAAAAAAGTATTTGAAATAGTTCCTAAAGAATATAAAAATGTAGTTAGAAAACTTGTTCATGATTTAGATGAAACATGCAAAGATTTTGTACAAGGAACATTATTAATTGCTTTAATAGTAGCAATAATTACTAGTATATTATTTGCTATCGCAGGTTTACCATCTCCAATGTTATTTGGTTTAATATGCGGAATAACTAATATAATTCCATATATAGGACCTTGGGTAGGAGGTGCTGTTGCTGCAATAGTAGGATTTACAGTTAGCCCTTTAGTAGGAATATTTGCTATTGTTATAGCGTTTATATCTCAACAAATAGATGGATTATTATTACAACCACTTATTATGGGTAAAACTATGAAACTTCATCCAGTAACTATCATGATAGGACTATTAGTATTTGGATATTTCTTTAACATCATAGGTATGATTCTAGCGACACCAATAATTGCTTGTGCTAAAGTATTGATACTATTCTTTAATGATAGATATAAATTAAAAGAAAAAATAGTAAATGCTAAAGTTACAGAGGAGTAGTAATATGAACGTAATTATGATATGTGGAAAAGCAAGAAGTGGCAAAGATACTTTAGCAGATTTTCTTATAAAGCATTTAGAAAACAATAAACCATGCAAAGTACAAATAGGACAATATATAAAATACTATGCTATGAAGTATTTTGGATGGGACGGAGAAGAAGAAACAAAGCCAAGAGATTTATTAATTCATTTAGGAACAGATATAATTAGAAACAAAATAGATCCTGATTTTCATATTGATAGATTAATTCAGGATTTAGAGGTTTTATCATACTTTTATGATACATTTATCGTTTCTGATGTAAGATTTCCAGTAGAAATAGAAAAAGTAAAAGCAAAATATGATAATGTTATAACAATTAAAATAGAAAGACAAAGTGAAGAGTTAAATGAAAGTCAAAAAAACAATATAACAGAAACAGCACTTGATAATTTTAACGATTATAATTATATAATAGATAATAATGGCACCTTAGAAGAATTAGAAAAAAAAGCATTAGATATATTAAAAGAAGTAGGTGTAATACATGAATAATGCAAAAGATTTAAAAGATAAATATATAAGCTTTTTTGAAAGCAAAGGACATAAACAAATAGAAAGTGCACCAGTTGTTCCAATAAACGATCCAAGTGTATTGTTTAACACTGCAGGAATGCAACCACTTATTCCTTATTTGATGGGAGAAGTGCATCCTTCTGGAACGAGACTTGTAGATTATCAAAAATGTATAAGAACCAATGATTTGGAAGAAGTTGGTGATAAAACTCATCATACTTTTTTTGAAATGTTAGGTAACTGGTCACTTGGAGATTATTTTAAAAAAGAAACAATTTCATGGAGTTTTGAATTCCTTACGAAAGTATTAAATATACCTGTAGAAAAATTAGCAGTTACTGTTTTCGAAGGCGATGAAGATCTGCCAAGGGATGAAGAATCCTTAAATATTTGGAAAAGTTTAGGTATAAAAGAAGAAAGAATCGCCTTTTTGGGAAAAGACGATAATTTTTGGATTGCAGGAGAAACAGGCCCATGTGGAACAGATACAGAAATGTTCTATTTTAGAAGTGATGATCCTGTTCCTGAAAAGTATGACCCAGAAGACGATAGATGGGTAGAAATATGGAACGATGTATTTATGGATCATTACAAACATGAAGATGGTTCTTTTACAGAACTTCCTAAAAAGAACGTTGATACTGGTATGGGTTATGAAAGAGTAGTAGCAGTACTAGAAAATAAAGATGATAACTATATGACTAGTATTTGGGATAACGCTAGAAATAAACTAGTAGAAATTGCAGGCATTCCATATGAAGGTAATGAAAGATCTATGAGAATAATACTAGATCACATAAGAACTGCAGTGTTTATATCTAGTGATGATGCTGGAATTAAACCATCTAATACTGATCAAGGATACATTTTAAGAAGATTAATAAGAAGAGCAATTAGACATGCTAAAAGTTTAAATATTGATATAAATAGCAATTGGGAAGAAGAACTAGCTTTGATATTTATTGAAGAGTATAAAAAGTACTATTCAGAACTTGAAAGAAATAAAGAAATAGTAATAAAAGTTCTCAAAGATGAAAAAGTAAAATTTAATAGAACTCTAGAAAAAGGCCTAAAAGAATTTGAAAAAGAAATAAAGACGATAGAAAACAACAGAATAAATAAAGATATAGCTTTTAGACTATATGATACCTATGGGTTTCCAATTGAACTAACTACAGAACTTGCGAAAGAAAAAGGTTTTACTGTTGATACTGATGGATTTAAAGAAAAATTTAAAGCCCATCAAGAACTATCAAGAACTGCTTCGAAAGGAAAATTCAAAGGTGGATTATCAGGAAACAGTGAAATAGAAACTAGATATCATACAGCAACACATTTACTTAATGCAGCACTTAAAAATGTTTTAGGAAATCATGTTCATCAAAAAGGGTCAAATATTACTTCTGAAAGATTAAGATTTGATTTTTCGCATCCAGAAAAAGTATCAAAAGAAGATCTTCAAAAGGTAGAAGACTTAGTAAATAAAAAAATTAAAGAAAACATACCTGTTACATGCGAAATAATGAATAAAGAAGATGCTATAAAAGCTGGTGCAGAAGGTATGTTTATGGATAAATATGAAGATGAAGTAAAAGTATATTCTATTGGAGATTTTTCAAAAGAATTATGCGGTGGACCACATGTAAAAAATACCGGAGAACTAGGACACTTCAAAATCAAAAAAGAAGAAGCTTCTTCTGCAGGAGTAAGAAGAATAAAAGCTATTTTAGAATAAAAAAATATTGAAATTTATTTATATTATTGATACAATTGAAATGTATTAATTACTTGCCAAGGTTAATATGACAATTTGGGCGACTAGTGTTTTCTTTTTTAGGCAAGAAAAAAAGATTGCGCGCATGCGGACTTACTTTCGAAAAGAAAGTAGGTCTTTTTTTATTATAAGGGGGTGAATTATTTTTTAACTTGGCATAATTAATACAGAAAGGAATGATAAAATGAATGAAATAGATATTAATAAAAATATGTTTGAAAATATTAAACATATTGATGAGAATGGAAAAGAATACTGGAAGGCTAGAGAGATAATGAGAGCACTAGAATATAGTGAATATAGAAAGTTTTTGCCTGTAATAAAAAAGGCGGTTACTTCCTGTGAAACTAGTAATGTGAATGTTAATGACCATTTCGTCCATGTGGCCGATATGGTCAAAATAGGTTCAAACACTAAAAGGAAAGTTGATGATTACAAACTTTCTCGTTATGCGTGTTATTTAATAGCTCAAAATGGTGACAGTAGAAAAAGAGTAATAGCCTTAGCACAAACATATTTTGCAGTCCAAACTAGAAAACAAGAATTGTTAGAAAAAGAATATAATGAATTAACTGAAGATGAGAAAAGATTATATCAAAGAAACTTAACCAAAAAAGGAAACTATACTTTAAATCAAACTGCTAAAAAAGTAGGAGTAAAGAATTTTGATAAGTTTCATAATTATGGATATATGGGACTATATAATGGTGAAACTGCCGATGATATAGCAAAAAGAAAAGGCCTTAGATATAGAGAAGATATACTAGATAATATGTGTAGTGATGAGCTAATTGCCAATTTGTTTAGAATATCCCAAACTAATCAAAGAATTAAGAACGATAATATCAAAGAAGAATCAAATGCTAATAAAACCCACTATAAAATTGGTAAAGTAGTAAGAAAAGCAATTAAAGAAGCAGGTGGAACTATGCCAGAAGATTTTCCTACACCAAAGAATAGTTTAAAAGAATTGGAAAAACATAATAAATTGAAATAATTGTTATGAAAAAACGTATTATGAAAGCCTCAATTATTGATTTTTTTCAGTTTTTATTATATATTATTGTTGATTTATATAGGTTGGTGATTATATGTTATTAGCAAAAGATTTTGATGATTATGAAATAATTTCAATGAGTGAAGGAGAAAAACTAGAACGTTGGGGTGACTTTTACTTATTAAGACCAGATCCAGAAATAATATGGAAAGATAAAATAAATAAAAGAATTGCTCATGCTCATTATCATAGAAAAAGTAGTGGTGGCGGCTACTGGGAGAAACTAAAACCATTACCTGACAGATGGACTGTTAATTACAAGGATCTAATTTTTAATGTTAAGCTCATGGGATTTAAGCATACTGGAATATTTCCAGAACAAAGTGTAAATTGGGATTTTATGATGAATAAAATTGAAGAAAAAATCAAGCAAGGAAAAAAAGTAAAAGTTTTAAATCTATTTGCTTATACCGGATGTGCATCAGTAGCTTGCCTATCAAAAGGAGCTGAAGTAGTACACGTAGATTCATCTCGTGGAATGATTGATTGGGCTAAAGAAAATGTAAAAAGTTCAAATTTAGAAGATAGACCAATTCGTTTTCTTGTAGATGATTGTATAAAGTTTGTAAAAAGAGAAATTAGAAGAGGAAACAAATATGATGCTATTATAATGGATCCACCTTCATACGGCAGAGGTTCTAACAAAGAAGTTTGGGATATTGAAAAAGATTTATTTAATTTAGTAGAATTATGTATGCAAATAATAACTGATGAACCATTATTTTTTATAATTAATTCATATACTGCAGGACTATCTCCAACAGTATTAGAAAACCTTTTAAAAATATTTTTAAAAAATAAAAAAGGAACAATTACAAGTGGAGAATTAGGCATACAATCAAAGAACGGATTAATTCTTCCATGTGGAGTGTATGGTAGATATGAAGGATAAAATAAATGTTTTATATGAAGATAATCATATAATTGTAGTAGAAAAACCTATTAATATTTTATCTCAAAGCGATAATACTCATGATATAGATATGCTATCTCTAGTAAAATCTTATGTAAAAGACAAATACAACAAACCAGGCAACGTATATGTAGGACTAGTTCATAGACTAGATCGTCCTACTGGGGGAATAATGATTTTTGCTAGAACTAGTAAAGCTGCAAGTAGATTATCAAAACAAATCAAAGAAAATAAAATAAAAAAAACTTATTTAGCGGTTATCCCAAATTTTAAAGAAAAAAAAGGAACTTTTATCGATTATTTAAAAAAAGAAGATAATGGTAATACTATTGTAACCAATAAAGAGAATGGTAAATATTCTAACCTTAACTATGAACTAATTAAAGAAAAAAATAATCTAAGCCTGGTAGAAATAGAACTTATTACAGGAAGACATCACCAAATAAGAGTTCAATTTGCTTCGCGCGGATACCCTTTATATGGAGACCAAAGATATGGAAAAGAAGACAGAAAACAACTTGCACTTTTCTGTTATAAATTAGAATTTATTCATCCAGTTAAGAAAGAAATGATGAGTTTTATTATCTATCCAAACTATGGAATATTTAAGGAATTTAAGGAGTTTTTTAATGAAAAAAAATAACGAAAATATAAATGTAAAAAAGATTATCTTTGAAATAATATTAATACCTCTAGCAATTATGTATTTATATTATACTTTGTTATACAACCACCCTAAAATAAGTATAGTATTTTTATATATAGTAACTATTATAACGTGTGTTGAATTTATAATTAAATATATACACGAGGTTTATGTGTATAAAAACAAATATAATTTTTTGAAAATAATATATATTATAATCAGTTTTTTATTAATAGTTTTTATGGTTTTAAACACAATTTTAAAGTACAAAATAATAAAAGATATGTTTGTTTTGCTATTGATAATAATGCTTTTACACTTGTTAGTATTTTCAACAATTAACATAAATAGAATTATAAATAATAAAGGAACACTATATAAAAATACATTTTCATCGTTCTTTTCACTGATATCATTTGTTGTTGTTTTGATGGGAATTATTATATATTTATAATATTTCTTTTTTATATATATAACATAAAATAAAAAAAAATAAAATAATCCTTTATTTTTTTTTATTTTATGTTATAATTATAGTGTTCTGGTTCCTTAGCTCAGCTGGTAGAGCAACAGACTCTTAATCTGTGGGTCCAGGGTTCGAACCCCTGAGGGATCACCAATAAAAAAATAAGGCTCAAGTTTTTGAGCCTTTTATTTTGATTTTAATCTATTCTGCCACATAACCAGTCTAAAGACACATGATACTTTTTGGCAATATTATAAGCAAAAGCAGTAAGTATCATATTCTTGCCATGTTCATAACCACTAATAGTAGAATGAGAAGTATTTATTTCTTTTGCTAATTTTTCTTGAGTTAAGTTGTGGGATTTTCTAAATTCTTTAAGTCTTTTTCCAATAAGCTCTTTATTTAGTTTTTTGTTTATAATTTCATAATTTTTCTTTTTAGAAAAACCAGTTATATAATCCATAGATACATCAAAGTAATTACATAAATTATTCAAATGAGAAAGAGGAATGATAGCTTCATCAGTTTCCCATCTAGCATAAGTCGATTTGGAAACACCCATAATAGCAGCAGTTTCAACTTGGTTTAAGTCATGCTCATCTCTTAAATCTCTTATTTTGGTAAGAACCATACAAATCACCTATACTAATTTTCTCATTAAATATACAAAGAATTATTTTTGCCCCTGAAATGCGACATATATGTTATAATGAAATAAAGGAGAATAGTAATGATAGAGAATTATCCCATAAAAACAGATTCAGTAAGCAGGTTAGTAATACCAAAAGAAATAAGAAATAAATGTAATATAAATAGTACTACTAGATTAAATGTTGTAGAAAAAGAAGATTGCTTACTTTTAGAAAAAATAAACTATATTTTAACAATTGACAGATATGGCAGGGTATTAATACCAAAAAATATAAGAGGAAAATATAGTATATTTAACAATCAAGTATTACTTTTATCAACAACAGCTACTGGAATAAAAATAAAAAGTCCAAAAAACAAATATCAAAAAATAATACATAAACTAAAATTTTTAGAGAACAACTATAATTTTAAAATAATTCTATTTAACGATAAAAATGATCTTATTTATTCAAGTAAAGACTATAAAAAGTTAGAGGTATTTGATTCTAAAGATATAGACAAGTTTTTAACTGCAGAAAAAGTTAAATATACAATAAAGAAATTTGAGCATATAAGTAGTGATAGTTTAATCTTATATATAATATACGATAATAGTAACAAACAATTGTTAGACTTGATTTTTACTTTGCTGTAGAGTTTACAAAACAACTAACATGTGTTACAATACAATCATTTAAAGGGGTGAATAGCAAATGCAAAACTTTAATGATATCTCCATTGTAGAAAAAAGATTATTACTAGAATTAGAATATATATTATCTAAACATAGATATGAATGCTCATCTTTTGAAAGTATTAAAACATCAAACTATACATATATGTATCGAATAAAAAAAGCTTTATTTAAAAGTCAAGTAGAAGAAAAAAGAATAGCAGTATTACAATCAGCATTAAAAAGTGTAAAAATTAAAATTGCAAGAGGAATGGGCTTTCAAGAAATATTTGAGCCACTTCCTACAATTATTTTGGATGGTCTAAAAAACTATAATAAAAGTAAAACGACAGAAGAAAAAAATCACAACGAGATTGAAAGTACTAACAGCAAAGAAAAAAAGTTACAAGCAAAAACAGACTTCTTATTAAATATATTAAATGAAATAATTACACAATTAGAAGGTGCAACAAAGAAAGAATTACAAGCCCTTGAAAGTGAATATAATGATTACATAAAGATTAACACTTCAGATTATGGAATACCTAATACAAGTGTTGAGATTCTTGGTTCTTTAAATGTTGGTATATTTGAAAGTACTAGAAAAAACCTTGAGAATAGTTTGTATAATGATTATAGAATAAAGATAAAAAGTACAGATAAACTATCGGATAAAATGAGCGAAAGTCTTTTGCTATATAAAGTTTCCGCTCTAATATACACAAATGTTATGTGTACTAAAAGAGTAGCTAAAATTAGACCAAATTTAGACTTAGATTATATTAATTATCAAGCATATAGAGGTTTAAAAGAAGACGTTCGCTTTTTAGGCACAGTAGTTAGAGAAAAATATATGGATGACTATGGAATAACTCCAAAACATGAATTGATTGAAAACTATATAGGAGGACAATATAGTTTCGAAGGTCTAATGAAAAAAAGAGATGCTATAGTTAGAAAACGTGATTCAAAATAATCACGTTTTTTTGTCAAAATTTGAAAATAATTAATAGGTTATCTTTTCAAAACTTAATATTTAGGTTATAATTAATAAGGTAGGTGATAGTTTGAAAACAAGAGTGATAAGTGCAATAATAATGTGCATAATAGTAATACCAATTACTCTAATCGGTGGTTTACCATTTAAAATATTAGGAATAATTATATCTATTGCATCGATGTATGAAATATTAAAAGCAAGATCAAGTAGAAGTAATATACCTTTAGTTATTAGAATTATTTCATATATATTAATAGCAACATTTGTATATTTAGGAACAGATGTCTATAGCGCTAATTATGAACTTATTTATAAAATTTTAATAGTAGTATTTTTATTATATTTTATACCTGTTGTCTTAGTTGATAATACAGAAAAATATAGTATTACTGATTCATTATATATTTTAGGAGCAACTGTTTTTCTAGGGGTTGCATATAATTCAATGATTTTGATAAGCAACACAAGTATTAATTATTTGATATATTTACTTTTAATAACAACAATTACAGATACTTTTGCTTATTTTACAGGATACTTTATAGGAAAACACAAACTATGTGAAAGAATATCCCCAAATAAAACTATAGAAGGTGCCGTTGGAGGTATAATAGTTGGAACTATTATTCCATCTCTATTTTATCTGTACATAATAAATTCTGATATAAATATATTAGTACTAATAGGAATAACATTTGTACTATCTATTATTGGTCAAATTGGTGACTTGTTCTTTTCAAGCATAAAAAGACATTATAAAATTAAAGATTTTTCTAATTTAATTCCAGGCCACGGTGGAATTCTAGATAGATTAGACAGTATAATTTTTGTGGTGATAACATTTGTATTATTTATGAACATTTTATAAGGAGGATTTATGATTATAACAATAGTATTATTTATTTTAATTCTTGGATTAATTGTGTTAGTCCATGAAGGAGGGCATTTCATATTTGCCAAACTTACAGGAGTTCATGTATATGAATTTTCAATAGGAATGGGTCCATTACTAGCTAAGAAAATTGCAAAAGATAAAACACAATATTCAATAAGATGGATACCTATCGGAGGTTATGTTTCTTTAGCAGGTGAAGAAATATCAGAAGAAGAAAGAAAAAAAACTAAAGGTTCAAATTTACAAGATAAAACTGTATTTCAAAGATTTTTAGTTATGTTTATGGGAGTGGGTAACAACTTTATATTTGCTTTTCTAATCCTTTTAATGATAGGTTTAATATATGGTGCACCATCTACAACTCCCAAAATAAGTGATGTTTCTGAAAATTATCCAGCATCTCAAGTGGGTATCGAAAAAGGCGATATAGTAAGAAAGATAAATGGTCATAAAATTACTTATTTAGATGATATAAGCTTATACTTAACTGTTGAAGATTTATCTAAACCTGTTACATTTGAAGTAACTAAAGTAAGTGGAGAAAATACTTCTTATACACTTACCCCAGAAAAAACTACTGATGACGAAGGCAATACTAAATATGCCATAGGTATAGTATTAAAAGCAGAAACAGAAAAAGGATTAATTAATTCAATTGGTTATGCCTTTAAAGAAGAATGTGCCATCTTTAAGCAAATGTTTGTAGTATTAGGTAATTTGTTTACTGGAGGAGTTAAAGTTAATCAATTAAGTGGTCCAGTAGGAATTGCTTCAATCGTAGGTCAAGCAAAAGTAGCAGGACTTGCTTCACTTTTATCACTAACAGCTTTATTAAGTATAAATGTTGGAGTAATAAACCTATTGCCATTTCCAGCATTTGATGGAGGAAGAATACTATTCTTAGTAATTGAAAAAATAAAAGGTTCTCCAGTAGATGCCAAAGTTGAAAATACTATTCATACAATTGGATTTATACTTTTAATACTTTTAATGATTTATGTTACATTTAATGACATACTAAAACTTTTTTAAAGCCTTAAGGCTTTTTCTTTTTGGCTTAAAAATATTAACAATTTCATATTATTAATAAGGTGATATCATGTTAAAGAACAAAAGGTTACTAGTATTTATATTCATGTCAATACTTATTTTTATTGGCTTAATAATGATATTTTCATCTTCTTATATTTGGGCATCATTTAAATTTAATGACAGTCTTAAATATGTAAAACAACAAGCAATTTTTATTGTTATAGGATACCTAGTATTATATTTTATACTAAAGCTAAATGATGATTTTTTTTATAAAAAATCCAAAATACTTCTTTTGTGTTCTTTTGTTCTATTAGTTCTAGTATTAATACCAGGAATAGGTTCAGTTAGAAATGGGTCAAGAAGCTGGTTTGGTATTGGACCTTTAGGAATACAACCAAGCGAAGCTATGAAATTAGCAATTATTATTTATGCTTCTAAATACTTAAGTGGTAATAAAAATGCTTATAAAAAAATAAAAACAATAATACCACCATTAATAGTAACAGGATTAGCCTTTATATTAATAATGTTACAACCAGATTTTGGGACAGGTTTTATTTTAGTGATGTCTATTGTAGCAATTATGTTTATCGCAGGAGTTGATATAAAATATTTTTATATATTTGGAATAATTGGAGCAATCGGAGTAATTGGTCTTGTTTTGATTGCCCCATATAGAATTAATAGAATCACTTCATTTTTAAATCCCTGGAGTGATCCTTTAGGAACAGGTTTTCAAATAATTCAAAGTTTATATGCAATTGGGCCTGGAGGACTACTTGGATTTGGATTTTTAAACTCTAGACAAAAACATTTTTATCTTCCTGAACCTCAAACAGATTTTATTTTTTCAATTATTTGTGAAGAATTTGGAGCCATCGGGGCGTTCGTTGTAATTTTATGCTTCTGTATACTTTGCCATCTAATAATAAAACTATCTTTAGAGCAAAATAATTTATTTAAGAAATATACTATTTTTGGATTAGGATTTCAAATAATATTTCAAACTATTCTCAATTTAAGTGTAGTCGTAGGCCTTATTCCAGTTACAGGAGTTACACTACCATTTATTTCTTATGGTGGAAGTTCACTACTTGTGACTATGACTAGTATTGGAATAATTCTCAACCTTTCAAAGTAATAAGTTTATTATTTTAAAACAAATAATATAAAAATGCATAAATATATGATACAATATAATCATATCAAGGAGTGGTTTAAATGAAAAAAATAATCAAATTAGTGTTATGTATGTGCATAATGTTGGTATCAGTATATTTAATATATGATTATTATAAAGACTATAATATTAACGACGAAAATGATGATTTTATTTCAAACAATAATGATGAATTTGAACTTATCAGTGAATTAAAAAGCAAGTACAACAACAATGAAATTGTCATGTATATGGAAATACCTGATGTACTATCTGTTCCGATCGTTCAAACAGAAAACAATAGTTTTTATCTTACTCACAATATTTATAGAGAAGAATCTAATAAAGGGACTCCGTATTTAGATTACAGGAATAAATCATTAAATGATAGAAAACTAATTATATATGGACATAATAAAATGAACATGACATTAGTATTTTCTAAATTATTAGATTATCAAAATAAAAATTTTTATGATGCTCATCCAGAAATTGAGATATTTTCAGATCATGGAAAAAAGACATATAAAGTGTTTTCCGTTTTTACAGAAAAAGAAGATTTTGATTATCTTGACTTAAATGGTTTTCCAGGATTAGAGTACTATGAACACCTGCTAAATCTAAAGAAAAAATCTATTTATGATACTGGAGTATCTATAGAAGAAAACTCTAAAGTCTTAGTAATTCAGACCTGCTCGTTAGAAAACGGCTGTGATAATATTGCAGAATACCAAGTAATAGTAGCTAAAGAAGTGCCAACACCAAAGAAAATTAAATAGAAGAAAAAGACATTTAACTAAAAAAAATGTTGAAATTTATATACAAGTTTGTTATAATACACATTAGAAAAGCAAGAAAGGAGGAATAAAAAATGACTGAAGTACAAGTAAAAGGCAATTTAGACAAAGCGCTTAAAAACTTCAAAACCAAATGTGCACGTGATGGAGTCCTTTCTGAAGCTAAAAAAAGAAAATTTTATGACAAGCCAGGAGTTAAGAGAAGAGAAGAAAAGAAACAAAACATCATTAACTCAAGAAAGAGAAATAAAAGAAATAACAGAAGCAGAAACGATTAATATTTCTGCTTTTTATATATGAAAGGAGATTATTATGACATTAATAGAACAATTAAAGCAAGACTTAATAAATGCAATGAAAGAAAAGAATAAAGAAAAACTAAACACATTAAGAAGTGTTAAAGCAGCAATTCAAATGGAAGTAATCAATAATAAAAAAGAAGAAAATGATGATTTGGTACTTGATGTTATAAACAAACAAATAAAAATGAGAAATGACTCAATTGAAGAATTTAAAAAAGCTAGAAGAGATGACCTAGTTAATTCCTATCAAAATGAAATAGATATCTTAAAAACATATATGCCAGAAATGTTAAGTGATGAAGAATTAGATCAAATAATTGCAAATGCTATATCAAAAACAGGTGCAAGTACTGTTAAAGAAATGGGAATTGTGATGAAAGAAATAACTCCAATTATAAAAAACAGATGTGATATGAAAGAAGTATCATGCAAGATAAAAGATTTATTAAAATAAATCTTTTTTTTCTTGTTATAGAAATTGACAAGTTATTTTTAATATTATATATTTATAATAGGTGGTAGTAGTGAAGAAGTATTATAGATTATCATTAAATTGTGGCAGGAGAAGAGATCTTTTTAATCACTATAGTGAATGTGGATATATTGAAATCTTTCCTCAAAAAGGCACAGAACAAAAAAAAGGTTTTTTTGGAGTAAAAAATATTCCTGTTACTACATATACAGGCAGATATGAAGTAATTGCAGAATTAGTTGATGATCATTTCGAAGATATTATCCTTAATAAAAGGATAGAGTATGACAAAGAAGGAGTAAAAGACATTGCACTTGCTGCACTTGAAGACTTAGTAGCAGAGTTAGAAGAAGGATTAACATGTTATCATTGTCGAGAAATAGAACCTGAAATTGCCATATATTACGCTGACAAAATAAAAGAAGATGAAAGAATTCTTAATAAATATATCAGTGAATTAACAGAAATAGAGAAAAAAATCAATGTTATAAACGAAATAGAAAAAAGAACACAAAAAGATTTATCCGAAGAACAAGTAGTGGATATTAAACCTAAGACAAGAGTAAGAAGTAAAAAAAGCGCATAGCATAGAAACACTATATATATTTTGACAAACGAATGTTTTATTTAATGTGAAACTTCTTTTTTTTTACACAAAAATATTTACAAAGAAGATACAAAATAGTAAAATTGTGGTAGATAGTGGATAATTGTGGTAGAAAGTGGTGATTATTATGCTAATGGGTGAGTTTCATCATAACCTTGATGAAAAAGGCAGAATAATAGTTCCTTCACGCTTTAGAGAAGAGCTTGGAGATAACATAATAGTTACTAGAGGCCTAGAAGATTGCTTGTTTATTTATTCAGAAAAAGAATGGGCTAAAGTTGTTACAAAGCTAAATGAATTGCCATTTACTAAAAAAGACGCCAGAAGTTTTACCAGAATGTTCCTATCTGGAGCAACAGATGCTGAATTTGATAAACAAGGCCGTATAAAGATTGCATCACCTTTAATTGAATATGCATGTTTAAATAAAGAATGTATCATAATTGGGGTAAATGATAGGCTTGAAATATGGTCTAGAGAAAAATGGGATAGTTTTATAAATACTGCTAGTGAAAACTTATCAGATTTAGCGGATCATCTATTTGAAACTAATTTCGAAGGATAAACAGATTATGGAAAAACATGTAAGTGTACTTTTAAATGAATCAATTGAAAACTTAAACATAAAAGAAAATGGTGTTTACATCGATGCAACATTAGGATTCGCAGGACATTCTAGTGAAATTCTAAAAAGAATACCAAAAGGAAAACTATTTGCATTTGATAAAGACCAAACCGCTGTTAGTTATAGTAAAGAAAGGTTAGAATCAATAAATAATAACTTTCAAATATATAACGAAGGTTTTGAAAATATTAAAAAAAGATGTACCCAAGAAAACATAAAACCTGATGGAATACTATTTGATCTTGGTATATCTTCGGTAGAAATAGATGATGCAACGCGTGGCTTCAGTTATATGAAAGATGCTAAACTTGACATGAGAATGGATCAGAATAATCCAAAAACAGCAGAGGAAGTAGTAAATACATATACAGTAGAAAAACTAGTTGATATTTTTAGAAAGTATGGAGAAGAAAAACATGCTTTAAAGATAGCAAAAGAAATTGAAAAAGAAAGATTAGTAAAAAAAATAGAAACAACAAAAGAACTTGTAGAGATAATTGATAGATGTTATCCATATAAAGAAAAAAGGAATGGACATCCAGCTAAAAAAGTATTTCAAGCAATCAGAATTGAAGTAAATAATGAACTTGATGAGTTTGAAAGAACCTTGAAAGACTGCCTTGAAGTATTAAATGTTGGAGGTAGAATCGCAGTAATAACATTTCACTCTTTAGAGGATCGCATTTGTAAAAATATTTTTAAAAAAGCAACTGAAATAGATAAAGTAATAAAAGGAATGCCAAATATTCCAAAAGATATGTTACCAGATTTTAAATTAATAACTACTAAACCTATAATTCCTACAGATATAGAAATTAGACAAAATTCAAGAAGTAAATCTGCTAAACTGAGGGTTATAGAAAAAATAAAATAGGATGTGATAAAAATGAAAAAGACAAGAAAGAAAAAATCAAAAATTACTAAATTTGAAAAATTTTTATTAGTTATAACATTGGTGGTAAGTTTATCATATCCATTTATGAATATCTTTGCCAAAAGTACGTTAAGTGAGATGAATTACAAATTAGAGAGCAGTAAAGAAAAAATAGCATTACAAAATAAGAATAATGAAAGTTTAAAGATGAAAATTAACGAATTAGCATCACTTGAAAATCTTGAATCAGTTGCAAAAAAGATGGGGTTGAGTTATACTAGTAATAGTATTAAAACTATAGATAAGTAGGGTGATTTTAATGAGAAAAAAAGAGCATAATAAACTAATTAATTTATTTATTGTCGTTGCTCTTTTTTGTTTTGGTTATATAATTTACAGAGTTTCTTTTTTAGCACTTTCTCCAGAAGTTGATGGAGTTAATTTAAAAGAGTTTGCTGATAGCAGAAGTATCGTATCAAAAAAGATATATGCTAAAAGGGGTAATATTTATGATCAAAATGGTGAATCCCTTGCAATCAATGTCTCATCTTACACTTTAATAGCATATTTAGATCCATCACGTAGCAAAGGCGAAAGTAAACTATATCATGTAAAAGATAAAAAAACTACAGCAAAAAAACTTTCAAAAGTATTAAAAATGAAAGAAAAAGACATATATAGTATTTTAAATCAAAAGGGAAAATATCAAGTTGAATTTGGTAGCGCCGGTAAAGGTCTTACTGAATTAGAAAAAGAATCTATTGAAAAACTTAACTTACCAGGGCTTGATTTTATTGAAAAAGAAAAAAGATATTATCCGAATGGTAACTTTTCTTCATATACATTAGGATACGCTAACAGTGACGAAGATGGAAAAATTAAAGGTGCTCTAGGACTCGAAGACTTATTAGATGATGTCTTAGGAGGTACTGATGGATACACCACTTATCAAAAGGATTTAAACGGATATAAAATTCCGGGTACTAAAGGCGTAACTGTTAATGCAATAAATGGAAATGATGTCTATTTAACAATAGATTCAAATATTCAGTTTTTTTTAGAGCAAGCTGCAAACAAAGCAGAGGCAGATTATAATTTTGATTGGTTAACCCTTATTGTAGCAGATGCTAAAACTGGTAAGATATTAGGAACAACACAAAAGCCTTCATTTGATCCAAATAAAAGAGACATAAAAAACTGGATAGATATAACTGTAGGAGAAGCATATGAACCAGGAAGTATTATGAAGACATATACTTATATGGCAGCTATGGAAGCAGGAACTTATCGCGGAAATAACACCTTCCAATCAGGTAAATTTAAAGCTGACGATGGAACAATCATCAATGACTGGAATGGTTATGGATTCGGTAGAATAACATATGATCAAGGTTTTCAAGCTTCTAGTAACGTTGGTGTTATTAATATAGTCAATAATTTTATAAATAGACAAAAACTTTATGATTATTATATAAAAATGGGATTTGGCTCAAAAACTGGTGTAACACTTGCTAATGAAGTACCTGGTCAAATAAAGTTTAAATATCAAACTGAGGTATACAATGCATCGTTTGGACAAGGTATTACAACAACGCCAATGCAACATATTAAAGCACTTACTTCAATATCTAACGATGGTATTATGCTAAAACCATATATAATTGATAAAGTCGTAGATGAAAATGGACAAATTGTTTTTCAAGGTAAAAAAGAAGAATTAGGCCGTGTTGCTTCAAAACAAACTGCTGAAAAAATAAGAGAATTAATGTATCAAACAGTTAATTCCGACTGGACTTACGCTACTGGTGGAGATTATAAAGTAAAAAATTCCAGTGTAATAGGGAAAACAGGTACTGCTCAATTAGTAAACTCCTATACTGGAGGGTATTATACAGATGACTATAATGTAACTAAATCCTTCATGGGGATGTGGCCAAAAAACAATCCCAAAGTAATTATTTATGCATCTGCTAAAAGAGGTAGTAGCAAACCACTATCAGATTGTGTAACAAGTATTGTAAAAAATATGAATAAATATTTAAATATATTTGAAAGTGATAAAGAAAAAGTATTAAAAAATTATACTATAGGTAATTATATAAACCAAGATCTAAACATTGTAAAAAATAAGACAAAAAACATAAAAAAATTAGTATTAGGAACAGGAGAGAAAGTTATAATGCAATATCCTGAAAAAGACGCTGTACTAGATACTAATGAAACACTTATTTTGCTTACAAATGATAAAAGTTATAAATTACCTGATTTAAAAGAATATAGTAAAAAAGAAGCGATAGAAATATGTAATATGCTTAATTTAAACTGCACATTCAAAGGATATGGTTATATTAGATCTCAAAGTATTGCAAATAAAACAATAAAAAAGAATGATAAAGTTACATTTTATCTAGATTAAAGTAGGATGAATATATAGATTAAAACCGTTTGTAAATACATAAACGGTTTTTTATATTGTTAGAATAATAAAACATATTCTATATAAAAACTGGCAACTATTTAGTTTATTTAATATGTTTTTGTTTATACTAAAAATGGTGATAATATGGAACTATTTATAACTATGTTTAGAACATTTTTCTTTTACTGTTTTATACTTTTTGTATACAGAGTGATGGGGAAAAGAGAAGTTGGAGAACTAGGAATAATTGACTTAATAATCTCTATACTAATTGCAGAACTTGTAGCTATTAGTTTAGAGGATACTACCAAAAGTATATGGTTAGTAATAATGCCAATTATTCTTTTAGTAGTACTACAAATAGGATCTTCCTTCGCATCTTTAAAAAGCAAGAATATTAGAGACATATTTGATGGAAAACCTTCATTAATAATTAATAATGGTAAAATACAAGTAAAAGAAATGTTAAAACAAAGATACAATTTAGATGATTTACTAACCCAGCTTAGAGAAAAAAGCGTAAAAAGTATTAGTGAAGTAGAATATGCAGTTTTAGAAACAAGTGGAAAACTATCAGTTTTCAAAAAAGATAGAAATAAAAAAATAACATTTCCGCTACCTATAATTATCGAAGGACAAGTAGACTATGATAGTTTAAAACTTTTAGATAAGGATATCTCTTGGCTTACCAAACATCTATCAGTCGATATAAAAGATATATTTTATGGCTTTTATAAAGATAATAGCATTTATATAATAAAAAATAATGACCTTAATAAATAAAATAAAAAAATAACGAAAGAACACTTCTTTTTAACATTTTAGCACCAAGCACAATAAAAAATTCTATTTAGTTTATAATAACCACCAAAGTGGGGGAAATTATGAGGATAAAAAGAAAAAAGACAAATGGATTCGAATATAGTATTTTTGGTATTGATTTATTTATAAAATTTATAATAAACGAAATAAAAAAACTACTTATATAAAAATTTATAGTAGTTTTTTTCTAATATAAGCGAAGAAGCATTGTATTTGTTTAAAACTTCACTTTGTTTTTGTTTTATATAATTACTTGGAGTTTCTTTAAAACTACTAAATTTAGTAGTTTTTTCATTATAAAAACCATATTCAGTTAAGAAACTTCTGTCGTTAAACATAACTATACCATCAGAATCACTCATTATATCACTTCCGATAATAAGTCTTGAGTCATATTCTATTCCAAACATGTTAAGAAGTGTAGGTAATACATCTATATTCGAAGCATATTTATCAATTGTTTTCTTTTCTACACTAGGATTATATATTATTAAACCAGATTTGTGTTTAGAATAAGGTGTATCTAATTTTCTAAGTTCACTATATTCTTTTTTAGATAGACCATATGGAAAATGATCAGGTACAAGTACAATAACTGTATCATTTAACTTGTTTTCTTTTTCCAAGTTATCTAATAAATGCTCTAAAGCTATATCCAAATCAATATTAGCACTTATATAAGCTTTAACAGGTTCAGAGTATTCTAAATCCTTTACTTTATTTTGGTGTTTCTTAGCCATATCATTATTAGTAAAATTATGATTTAAATGGCCACTTATAGACATATAATAGACATGAAACTTTTCATTATCTTTATAATCGTTAAAAGATTTAGTAATCATTTCTTCATCACTTTGAGGCCATAAATTACAATTAATCTGTTTTTCTAAGCCATTACCACAAGCTTTAAAACTATATCCAAAATTAGGCATTACTTCATTTCTTTTGTAAAAATCATATTCTCCGTTATGATAACCATATAAATTATAATTTTTGTCTTTAAAGACACTTGCATAAGTATATGGGAAATAATTATCCTTAGTTTTTATATAACTCCAAGTTCCCTCCTTAGGGAGAAGCCCAGTAAGATTAGTATATTCCCCATCAGAAGTTGAAGCATAATATATTGGAGTATAAAAATTAGAAAAGCTTAAACCTTCGTTACTTAATTTATATAGAGTAGGAGTCCTATCCTTATCTATCAAACTAAAACTAAATGATTCAGCAGTTATAAATACTAAATTTTTATTTTTAAAAATACCTGTATATTCATTCTTTTTAGTAGGCTCTCTACTTTCTAAATAATTAGTAAGTTCTTTTATTTCTTCATCATCAGTTTTAATATTAAAATCTATATCCTGAATATTGTAATAGTTTTTATTATAATCAGAGCTATCGTTATAGTTTTTAATACTATAGTTTGGAGTAAATACAAATCTGTCTAGATCGATAGACATTGCGGTGATAAGACCAAAACTTTGAACATTTTTTGTTTCTACATTAGTATTTTGTAATAGATTCTTTCTCGAATATATATAACTAGAGCTAGGAACATAAATTAAAATAACAGTAATAATAACATTGATTACTAAAACAAGTATTAATGTTGTTTTTTTTATATTATTCTCAGTTTTATTATTTTTTATAATAAATAGAATTATAAATATAAGAAAAGCAAAAAGTATTAAAAAGCCATATATATTATTAACTATTACTTTTATAATCGCCGGAATAAATCCAAAGACTTGTCCTCCATTAACAAGTGAAAAAATACTGAAAAAGCAGTCATAAAAACTATAATGTACAAACTGTGCCATATATAAAAGTGTTATAAATCCATAAAGTATAATATTTACTATTAATTTTAGTTTTTCTCTAAACAAAGAGTTTATTAAATTCAGTATAGCAGCAACACTAATACTTTCTAATAAATAGAAAAACACATTTGAAAGGTGCAAATATCTGTATATTAAAAGAGAAAATATAGTATTAAGAACAAAAAAATATAAAGCAGAAACTATTAATGATTTATACTTATTCATTTTTTAACCCCTCCTTAAATTTTTCAATTTTTTCCTTAGTGTTCTTTAGATTTATTTCATATTTCGAAGATTCCTTAGGTATATAATATTTAGCATTCTTTATACCATCAGGAAGATAATTTTGATTAACAATAGAGTTTTTATACTCATGAGGATACTTATAACCAATATATGGACTTTTTAAATAGTTTGGAATATCCCCAATATTTTTAGTTTCTAAATCAGTTATAGCCTTATCCATAGCCAGATACGCAGTATTACTTTTCGGAGAAAGTGCCATTTCAATTATTATGTTTGACATAATTATCTTTGCTTCGGGTAGGCCAACTCTTTCCGAAGCATTAATACAAGCATCAAGTTTTGGACCAATTGTAGGATTAGCAAGCCCTATATCTTCATAAGCAATAACTGAAAGCCTTCTATATAAGCTATCAAGATCTTCTGCTAAAATTAGTCTTGCAGCGTAATGTAAAGCAGCATCGACATCAGAACCTCTTATTGATTTTTGAAGACCACTCAAAACATCATAGTGACCGGTCTCGTTTTTATCGTGAAAGAAGTTTGGTTTATTACTAATACTCTTAATTACCTCTATATCAATTTTATGTTCTTTATTAAAATAATAAGCTACCTCAAGAAGATTAAGAGCAAAACGAAGATCTCCACCAGATATTTCACTTATATAAGCAATAGTTTTATTATCTGTTTTTATATCTTTTAAAACATCTTTTTTTATAGCTTTTTTAAGTCCATTTTCAATATCTTTATTAGAAAGTGGATTTAATTTAAAAATTTGACATCTACTTCTTATCGCAGGATTAATCTTATGATATGGATTACTAGTAGTCATACCTATTAATGTAATTAAACCATTTTCTAAACAAGGAAGAAGTATATCTTGTTTATCTTTATTCATTCTATGTATTTCATCCATTACTAAAACGATACCATCAAGCATTTTAGCTTCTTCAATAACATTTACTAAATCTTGTTTATTATTTAAAGTTGCGTTTAAAAATCTAGCATTACACTTTAGATCTCCCACAATAGCATTAGCAATTGAAGTTTTACCAGTTCCAGGATTACCATATAAAATCATAGAAAAAAGTTTCTTATTCTTAACCATATTACTTATTATTTTATTATTTCCAATCAGATGAGATTGTCCCACTATATCACTTAGTGAATTCGGCTTTAGAATAAGCGCTAAAGGTTTATCCATATCTATCTTTCCTTTCCCTAAATATTTTACCAAAAAATAAGAAAAAATTAAAGAAATAGTTTATAAATAAAAGAATATTTGATATAATTAAGAAGAGGTATATAATGAAAGAAAAGGTAGAAAATTATATTGATTACATTAAATATGAACGAAAACTATCAAATGAAACAGCTAAGAATTACAAATATGATTTAGATAAGTTTCTTTCTTTTTTAGAAAAAGAAAATATAAAAAGCTTAAAAAAAGTAGATCAAAAAACAGTTCAAAAATATTTAAAAAGCATAAACAATATGAATCCTAAATCTATTTCTAGAAATATTACTTCAATTAATAATTTATTTATTTTTCTTTTGAAAGAAAGGCAAATAAACAATAATCCTTGCGAGTTTATTGACAGACCAAAATTAAAGAAGAGTCTTCCAGACACTTTATCTTTCGAAGAAGTATCAAGTTTATTAGATATTCCATTAATTACTAAGTATGATTATAGAAACAAAGCAATGCTTGAGATTCTTTATGGAAGTGGTCTCAGAGTAAGTGAACTTATATCTTTAACGCTTAGAGATGTAGATATGGAAAATGATATAATTAGATGTATAGGAAAAGGTTCAAAAGAAAGAATAGTACCTATTAATGATTATGAAAAGCATTTTCTTAAAGAATATTTAAATCATCGCAATTTGTTTTTAATAAATGGAGATAACGATTATTTATTTTTAAATAACCACGGCAGAAAGATGACTAGACAAGGTTTTTTTAAAAATTTAAAAAAAATTTTATTAGAAAAAAATATCAAAAAAAATGTAACTCCCCACACTCTTAGACATTCGTTTGCCTCACATTTATTAAGTGGTGGAGCAGATTTAAGAAGTATTCAAATGCTTCTTGGACACAGTGATATATCAACAACAAAAATATATACTCATATATCAAATGAAAAAGTAAAAAAGGATTATCAGGAATTTCATCCTCGTAATAGTAAGGAGAAGTGATTTTATGAAATTTAAAAGAGTATTTTTAATAGTTTGTGATTCTTTAGGAGCAGGCGAAGCATTAGACGCCTCAAATTATGGTGATGTTGGGGCTTGTACCTTGGGACATATTAATGAAAAAGAAAATTTATTTGTTCCTAATTTAAAAAAATTAGGCTTTTTAAATACAGTAGGAATGACTGCTAATGATGAAACTGAAGCCTATTATACAATTGCAAGACCTACTAATAAAGGAAAAGATACACTATCAGGTCACTATGAAATCGCAGGTGTTAGATGTAGTTATGCATTTCCTACATTTCCTGATGGTTTTCCTCTTGATTTAATTGAAGAAATAGTAAAGTTTTCAGGTAGGGGAGTAATTGGCAATATTGCAGCAAGCGGTACTGAAATTATAAAAAATCTTGGTGAAAGACAAATGAGTACAGGAGAACTTATAATTTATACATCTGCTGATTCAGTATTACAAGTAGCAGCACATGAAGATGTCATACCACTAAATGAACTTTATGAAATATGTGAAAAAATAAGGAAGCTTGTCAATACTAAAGATGAGTGGAGAGTAGGAAGAATAATAGCAAGACCATATGTTGGAAATAATAGTAGTGATTTTACTAGAACAAGTAATAGAAAAGATTTTGCATGTGATCCGCCATCGAAATCAATATTAGAAAAAATAGAAGAAAAGAAGCTAAGTGTTATTTCTATTGGTAAAATATATGATATTTTTAATGGTAAAGGAATTACTAAAAAAGTAAGTTCTGCCAATAATAAAGATGGAGTAGATAAATTATTAGAAATAATGGATAAAAAATTCACTGGTCTTTGCTTTGCAAACTTAAATGATTTTGATACATTATATGGCCATAGAAGAGATGTAGAAGGGTATGCAAGAGCAATTGAAGAACTTGATGTAGAAATACCAATGATTTTAAATAAACTAAACAATGACGATTTACTTATTATAACTGCTGATCATGGTAATGACCCAACATTTAAAGGAACAGATCACACTAGGGAAAACACCCCGGTTATAATGTATAGTAGAGTCTTTATTGAACCAAAAATGTTACCAATAATGAATACGTTTGCAGATATTGGAGCTACTATTGCAGATAACTTTGAAATAGATCCTCCAATGATAGGAACTAGTTATTTAAAAGAACTAAAATGAGATTGGGAGTGAAACATGATTGAAAAGAATAAAAAAGAGAAAATAAAAATAGATAAAAAAAGAGCAGTAATCATTGCAGCAATTTTCCTAATACTTGCATTATTCATATCATTTGTAATTAGTAATAGTGATGGTAATCATATTTTAAAAAGTGAATATAGTATTAATGAATCAGGCTATCTAGACAAAATAGAAATAACTCTAAAAAAAGTTAATTATATTCACAACAATACTGGTATAGAAGCAACTTTTGAAATTACTAATAAAACTAATAATACTATCACAATTACTCCTGATGATTATTTTAAGTTTTATGATATAAATGAAGTTCAAATACCAAACAAGTATACAAGTAATCCAAAAATAGTAAAAAAGAACGAAACAGTTTTATATAAACTTCAATATGATGTAACAAAAAAAGAAATATATGAAATATACTTCTATTCACAAGTAGTAGAAAATAATATTAAATTCACGTTCAAGTCAAGTGATATCGCTTCAGAAATTATATCTGAAAAAGATGTGACTGTTGAGAAAAAATCAAATGATGAATAAAAAAAGATCTAAAAAGATCTTTTTTTTATAATTATTTATTCTTCTTATCATTCTTATTTTCAAGCGCTCTTAATACTTCGATTGGAAGAGCAAACACTATTGTATTTGATTGATCAGATGAAATATCATTAATAGTAGAAAGAGTTCTTAAATGAAGAGCGCCATCTGATTTAGCCATAGTTTCAGCAGCTTTAGCTAAATTTTTTGAAGCTTCAACTTCACCAATAGACTTAGTAATAACCGCTTGTTTTTCACGCTCAGCTTCAGCAACTTTTGCTATTACTCGTTTCATTTCTTCTGGAAGAGAAACATCTTTAAGTTCAACATTTTCTACTTTAATTCCCCAAGGATCAGTGGCTTTATCAATTATATTACATATTTCAGTAGATAACTTATCTCTTTCACTTAATAATTCATCAAGTGATACAGAACCAACTACATTTCTCATAGTAGTTTGAGCAAGTTGAGATACTGCATAAAAGAAATTTTCAACTTCTAACACACTTTTCGAAGCATCAAAAACTTTATAATAAATAACAGCATTAATTCTTACTGATACATTATCTTTTGTGATAGCTTCTTGTTCAGGAACATCTACAGCTTTTGTTCTAATATCGACCTTTCTAAATGATTGAAATACTGGTATTACTAGTCTCCATCCTGGTTCCATTGTTTTTGTAAATTTTCCTAACGTAAACTTAATTCCTCTTTCATATTGATTGATTTGCTTAATTGATCCTAAAACTATAATTACAACAAATATTAAAATAACAAGCATAAATTCTTCCATATTATTTCCTCCTTTATTTAATTATATCACTTTTTTAGCAAAAGAAAACAATAATTAAATTATTTATTAACCATTTAATTATTGTCTTTTTCTTTTAAAACATCAACATTTGGAATAAAGTTAAGTGTATCTTGGGCAGCATTAACATCAGAAATAAATTCCATATAATCTATACTATCATTAGCATTATCATTTTTGTGATGTACCATTCTTTGATTAGAAGTATCATTTGATATAAATGGAACATCCACGATTTTCTCTTTCTGAACTTGTTCCTCATTATCAGTTTCTACAACCACATTTGATATACTAGTACTAGAACTATTATCAGTACTAACTATATTGTCATTAATATTAATATTACTATTGCCATTGTTATTGCTAATAATAGTGGTATTACCATTATTAATATTATTATTGATATTATTGTTATTATTATTGTTGCTATTATTATAGTCTTTATTAATCATATCATTTAAACCAACATAATTTTTAGTAATAGTATTAGTATTATTTTCTTTAGCTTGATTAGTTTTACTTGCAATTATTCTCGAAACTCTTTTTATACGTCTAATATTATCTGAAAGCATTACTATAGTAATAGAAAGTCCAGTTGACAATATTACTATTGCCATAATTGGTAAAACAATATTTATACTTCTATCAGAAAATATTATCTCTTCAGGATTATTAGGGTTGTATTTAATATTAACTACAGAACCATAAGATTTTATACAATCCAATTTGTTATTAGAACTCGTAGTATAGTAATCTTCACCAACAACATATTCTAAAATTGAAGAATCTACTTTACCGTTTTTATAAGTGTGTTTAATAACCCTTGCCTCAGTTCCTATATAATTGTTATTTTTATAACTATATGTATTTATTTGTTTTATAGAAATTGTAAGAAGTGTTGCACCAAATAATATAAAAAACACAGCATAAATTGGAGTTCTATAAGTTTTTTCTTTTTTTGCTATAATACTAGCCATAATACCCCTCCACAATCAATTCATAACAATTATAACATATTTTTACAAAAAAGTATAAAAAAATCAAAAAAAGTATGAAAAAAAGGGAACAAGAAAATAACAGTATTTAATAGTCTGTATCATGTGATAATTAATAAAAAATATAACAATCAAATGTATATTTAAAAACAAATTTAAATATGCTAAAATATTTATAGGGGAGGAGTAGTTATGTATTGTCCACTTTATGTAAAAACAGATTATAGTCTTTTATCTAGCATGATAAAAGTAGATGACTTAGTAGAGTCTTTAAAGAAAAAAGGCATTACTTCTTGTGCAGTAGTTGATGATAATTTATATGGAACAATGGAAATATATAAAAAATTTGAAAAAAACGGAATAAAGCCTATTATTGGACTAGATTTGAAAGACATACTATTATATTGTAAAACTACTGAAGGATATTATAACTTAATAAAAATAGAGACTATAAAAGAACATAGAGAACTTACTTTTGAAGACATAAAAAAATATAAAGATGGATTAATATGTGTTTGTTTTGACAAAGAAAAATATAACCAATATAAACTACTTTTTACCGATATATATATTGGTGTTTCCAATAGAAAAGATGAAGAAGAATATAAAAATTACAACACTGTATTTATTAAGAAAACATTATATTTAGAAAAAACTATGTATAGATACTTACCATATATATTTATGATTAGGGATGGAAAAACAATTAATGATGGGCTTGAATTTATCTATCAAGATAACTATTTATATGACAATAACACTGCCTTTGACATGGTAAGTTCTAAAAGTATTAATAACACATTAGAAATAGCTAACACTTGTAATGTTTCTTTTAAAAAAGAATTGTGTATGCCAAAATACGATGTAGACAATCCAAAAGAATTTCTAAGAAACTTGAGTATGAAAGGTCTAAAGAAAAGACTTAATAATAATGTGTCTAAAGAGTATATTGACAGATTAGAATATGAACTTAATATAATTATAAATATGCATTTTGAAAACTATTTTTTAGTAGTTTATGACTATATCAAATATGCCAAACAAAATGGCATTTTAGTAGGGCCTGGGCGTGGATCTGCTGCAGGATCATTGGTTTCTTATTGTTTAGGAATCACTGATGTAGATCCCTTGAAGTATGATTTGTTATTTGAAAGGTTTTTAAATCCTGAACGAATTACAATGCCCGATATAGATACGGATTTTCCAGACATAAAAAGGGCCGAAGTTATAGAATACGTAAAAGAAAAATATGGACAGAATAATGTTGCAGGGATAATTACATTTGGTACTCTTGGAGGAAGAGCATCTGTAAGAGATGTAGGTAGAATTCTTGCTATTAATACTAAATATATAGATATTATATGCAAAAAAATGCCATTCAAAGGAACGCTTAAAGAGTTAAAACACAAAGATAAAGAAATTAACGTTTTGATAGAAAGTGATGACAAATTAAAACTATTATATAACATAGTAAATTTAATCGAAGGCAATAAGAGACACACTAGTATTCATGCTGCAGGAATAGTGATTAGTTATAAGCCAATATATGATATTGTACCTGTGAAATATAATGAAGAAATAAATTTGACCGAATATACTATGGACTACCTGGAAGAGCTTGGCTTAATAAAAATGGATTTCTTAGGAATAAGAAACTTATCAATTATTGATAATGTTATAAAAATGATTGAAGCAAGTATAGGAAAAAAACTTGATTTCAATAAAATACCATTTGATGATCCAAAAGTCATGACACTTTTTGAAAAGGGCGATACTACTGGAATATTTCAGTTTGAATCAGATGGTATGCGTAGATTCTTAAAGGACTTAAAACCCAAGAACTTTATAGATTTATGTAATGCTATTGCATTATTTAGACCAGGACCTGCTGCAAATATCCCTTCCTTTATAAAACGAAAAGAAGGAAAAGAAAGAATAAATTATTTAGATCCTGTTTTAGAACCAATTTTAAAAGACACTTATGGAATTATAATTTATCAAGAACAAATAATGCTAATTGCTAGAGAATATGCTGGATATTCACTTGCAGAAGCCGACATATTAAGAAGAGCAATGAGTAAGAAGAAATATGATGTTTTAAAATCAGAGGAAGAAAGATTCGTTGAAAAATCTCTTAAACTTGGAAGAGATAAAGAAAAAAGTAAAGAACTATTCAATTTAATTTTGGCGTTCGCAGGATATGGTTTTAATAAAAGCCACTCAGTATCTTATTCTATAGTAGCTTACAAAATGGCTTATTTAAAGTACTACTTTCCAAAAGAGTTTTATGCATCACTTTTATCGGGAGTAGTAGGAAGTGAATCTAAAACTAGTGAATATTTACAAGAAGTAAAAAAATTAGGTATAAAAGTTTTACCTCCAGACATAAATATAAGCCATAGCACAAAATTTATGATTAACAACAATGCAATAGTATTTCCTTTTTCATCTATTAGAAATGTCGGAGAAATAATCTCTGATTATATAGTAGAAAAAAGAAATGAACCATACACTGATATTTATGATTTTTTAAAAAGAACATTTAAAAAGACTAATAATAAAAAAGTATTAGAATCATTAGTATATGCTCATGTTTTTGACAACTTTGAAAACATTAATACTTTAATAAGTAATTTAGATAGTATTTTAAACTATATGGACTTATCTTTTGATGTCGAAGACTCTTTACTCCCTAAACCAGAACTTGATAAACTAGAAGAGTTATCATCTGATGAAGTATTGAATCATGAAAAAGAAGTATTTGGCTTTTATTTAACTAGTCATAAAACAGAAAAATTTAAGCTTAATAACCCTGATATAATAGATATATCTGATATAAAAAACCATTTAAATAAAAATGTTAATGTTATTATATCAATAGACAGGATTAAAGAAATTTTAACTAAAAAAGGAGAAAGCATGTGTTTTATAACTGGCTCTGATAACACAGGAAGTACTTCCTTAATAGTGTTCCCAGATCTTTATAAAACCCATAATCATTTCAAAAAAAATGAAATAATAAAAGTTTTTGGTAAAGTAGAAAAAAGGTTTGATGAATATCAAATAGTGTGTTCTGAAATAGATAGGTAATGTATATTTATATTACCTGTTTTTTTAAACTAAATTCTTCTTTTTTCTTGTTACGTTTTAGTAGTTATGTTATTATATTTATAAGGTGGTAATAATGAAACTTGATATAGTAGTAAATAAATATTTACTTATTTGGCATTTGCTTTATCAGTCTGCTGTAAGTGAAGATATACACAGATTTAAACAAAAACTTTGGCTTAGTCACAAGAAAGAATATTCACAAGTTCATAAAGATAAGCAAGAGATTTTAAACGAATTAGACAATTTTATACCAGATGATGATATTATCTATAATTTAGTAGAAAATTCACCTTTGTATAAAAAAATAAAAATAGAAACCAACAAATATAGAAACAATATTTTAGAAATTTGGGATCAAAACAGAAGAAAATATGCAAAAGAAATAACTTCAATATTAAAGTTTAACATAAGAAATGAATATAAAGTATGCGTTGTTCATCCCAGTCTAGATATAGTAGAAACAGATTTTGAGTCCAAAACCATTACTATAGGGAAAAAAATAATTACTAGAGATAAAGATAATTTTTTATCATATTTAATGTACAAAATTATAAAAAATGAAATATTAAAATTAAAAACTGATGAAACTAATATCTTAGAAGTAGTAACTGAACTTGCTATAATTAATGAACTATATACTAGAGTTAGTAAAGAATCAAAATATAATATTGGAAAAAAAGATCAGAGAGAGCTTAAAGAAAAAATATATCCATATTGGCTTATGTATTTAGGAGTGCCTTTTGAAGATTTTGAAAAATATATGATTCGTGATAATATCTTTTTCGATAAAAATGCATACAAATATGAAAAAATACTTAAGACAATAGATATATATTCTTTTATAGGATTTTTAATAAAAAATAAGAAAACTATCCTAAAAACAAAACTATTACCAGTCGAAAGTATTGAAATGCTATAAGGGGGATTTATGGAAACTAGAATTAAAGATTTACTTACTAAAATTAAATTTCCAGAAGATAGATTTTCTTCTTTTTCTAGTGCTGTTTTTGAAAAGATTGTAGTAGTAGAGAGTAAGAACACTTGGAATATATATATAAAGAATAATACTAATTTTAATTATGATGATATTAGTATTTTTTTAGAGTGTCTTAATACTTTCGTAGAAAATAAGTTTAAATATAATCTATTCATAAAAGTAGATAGTGAAGACTTATCTTTATATGAAGATTATTATAAAAGAGTATTAATTCTAATTAATAATAACAATTTATACTATAATATGTTTTGTGATAGACTGGTTCGCGAAGAAAACGAATTTTTTATAGAAGTTTACAATAAATCCGAAGAAATAACTATTAAACGAAAACTAGATACAATTTGTAAACACTTTAAAAATTTTGGTTTTACCACTATGCCTAATATTAGATTTAATAAAGAAAAAGAAAGAGTTATTAAAAACGATATTGAAACATTGAAGAAAATAGATGATGAAAAGATTAAAAATATAGATATAAAGCCCAAAGCTGAACCTTTAAAATTTACCAATAAGTCAAATAATTATAGTAGTTCATCGTATAGTGAACGAAGAAAATCAAGAAAACTATTCGGAGAAGTAAAAGGCGCTATTACTAGTTTAAATGATATAAGCTATGAAATAGATAATATTAATGTAGAAGTACAAATATTTGGAGTGGTTCCTGCAAACAAAAGAGAGTATAAGTCACTTACTTTAAAAGTAACTGATTTTACTACCAGCATGTATGTAAGAGTATATGCATCTACTGAAGAAGAATATGACGAAGTACTTGCTAAATTTAAAGAGAATAAGTGGCTTAGAATAAGTGGCTATGTTAAAAATAATACTTTTTATAATGATTTAATTATAAATGCTAGAACAATCGAAATTATTGAAAAAGAAGATAATGCCATAAAAGATGAGTCAGAAGAAAAAAGAGTAGAACTTCATGCACATACCAATATGAGTCAAATGGATGGAGTAATTCCTGTAGGAGATTTAATAAAAAGAGCTATAAAATGGGGTCATAAAGCTATAGCAATTACTGATCATAATGCAATTCAAACATTTCCTGCCGCTGCCAAGTTTAAAAAAGATATAAAAATTCTTTTCGGAGTAGAACTTGCTATGATAGATGATGATTTGGATCTTATATTAAGAGAAGATGATTCTAATTTGTTAGATAATACATATGTAGTATTTGATACTGAAACTACTGGATTTAATGCTGGTGGTGGAGATCAAATGATTGAAATCGGAGCAGTAAAATTAAAAAATGGTGAAATAATTGATAGATTTGATATGCTTATAAACCCTCATAGAAAACTTGAAAAGCATATTACTAATCTTACTCATATAACAGATGAAATGCTAGAGGATTGCCCAGATGAAGAAGAAGCAGTTAAAGAGTTTATTAAATGGACCGGGGATTTACCAATGGTAGCTCATAATGCAAAATTTGATGCTTCATTTTTAGAAATGGCGTATCAAAAATATAATCTAGGCACATATAAAAATATGCTCATTGATACACTTCAACTATCTCGTGCTCTTGATACAGAATACTCTAGACATTCACTTTCTGCACTAGTTAAAAGATACAATATAGAGTTTGATGAAGAAGGGCACCACAGAGCAGATTATGATGCCGATGCAACTGCTAAAATATTTCATCAAATGCTTTTGAAATTAAAAACAAAAAGAATTGAAAAAGCATCCGAAATAAACGAATTAGTAAGTAAAGAAGAAATACATAAATTTGGAGAGTTATATCACATTACTATACTTGTAAAAAATCTTGTAGGGCTAAAAAACTTATTTAAACTAGTAAGTTATGCCAACACAAAATATTTATATAAAACGCCAAGAATACTTAGAAGCGAAGTAGAAAAACACAGAGAAGGGCTTTTAATAAGTAGTTCTTGTTCTAATGGAGAAATCTTTACTTTAGCAAGATCTAAAAGTGATGAAGAATTAAGCGATCTTATGAATTTCTATGACTATATAGAAGTACAACCTCCAGAAGTATATTCTCATCTAATAGATCTATCTGATTTCAACAGTATGAGTGATGTTGAAGAAAACATCAAAAAGATTATATCTGTTGCCAAAGAAAAAAATAAAATTGTTGTGGCAACTGGTGATGTTCATCACTTAGATAGAGATGATAAAATATATCGTGAAATAATAGTTAATCAAAAAGTTCCTGGTGGAGGAAGACATCCTCTTAATAGAAAAGATATCAAATCAATTCCTTCAATGCACTTTAGAACAACTGAAGAAATGCTTAATGATTTTACATTTCTTGGTGATGAAACAGCTAAAGAAATAGTAGTTACTAATACAAATAAAATATCAGATATGATTGAAGAATTTGATGTTATTCCTGATACCGGGGGAATTCCTTTTTCTCCAAAGTTTGAAAACAGTCAGCAAACAATAAGAGACATATGTTATGAAAAAGCTCATTCTATATATGGCGACCCACTACCTAGTGAAGTAGAGGACAGATTAGAATCCGAATTAAAAGGTATAATAAATGGTGGATTTGACTCAATATATTTAATAGCTCAAAAGTTAGTTTGGAAAAGTAATGATGATGGTTATGTAGTAGGTTCTCGTGGATCGGTTGGATCAAGTTTTGTAGCTACTATGCTTGGTATTACAGAAGTAAACCCACTTCCTGCTCATTACGTATGTCCAAGTTGTAAGAAAAGCATTTTCTATTATGATGATGGAAAGCCTTTTGGAAAAGATTATCCAAGTGGATACGACCTTCCCGATAGAAAATGTGAATGTGGCTCTATGATGCGCAAAGAAGGACAAGATATGCCATTTGCAACATTCCTTGGGTTCAATGCTGATAAAGTACCAGATATTGATCTTAATTTTTCGGGTGATTATCAAGCTAAAGCACACGATTATACCAAAGTACTATTTGGAGAAGATCATGTATATCGTGCAGGAACAATTGGAACTGTGGCAGAAAAAACAGCTTTTGGTTTCGTAAAAGGTTATTATGAAGATAGAGGTATCGAAGGTATTAGATCCCTTGAAATAGAACGTTTAGCACGTGGTGTAACCGGAGTAAAAAGAACCACTGGACAACATCCCGGAGGAATAGTAGTAGTTCCAGATTACAAAGATATTTTTGATTTTACTCCATATCAATATCCTGCAGATGATATTAACGCAGAGTGGGCAACAACTCATTTTAATTATCACGATATCGAAGATTGCCTACTAAAACTAGATATACTAGGCCATGATAATCCAACTATATTTAAAATGATACATGAACTTACTGGAATAGATCCGGAAACAATACCTATGGATGACAAAGAAGTAATGAGTTTATTTACTTCTACAAAAGCACTTGGAGTTACACCAGAACAAATAGAATGTGAAGTAGGGTGTTTAGGACTTCCTGAATTCACTAGATTTGTAATAGGAATAGTTCTAGAAACAAAACCAACTACTTTTGCAGAACTAGTAAAAATATCAGGTCTTTCTCATGGTACTGATGTTTGGAATGGTAATGCACAAGAACTTGTAAGAAATAATGTTTGCCCATTTAAAGAAACAATTGGTTGTCGTGATGATATTATGGTATATCTATCTAACCACGGAATTGAACCACTTGACGCTTTTAAAATAATGGAATTAGTCCGTAAAGGTAGACAAAAGAAAATGAAAGATAAATGGGATGAATATAAAAAATTATTAAAAGACAAAAACATCCCAGATTGGTATATAGATTCTTGTGATAAAATTAAATACATGTTCCCAAAAGCTCATGCAACCGCTTATATCTCAGCGGCATGGAGAATAGCTTGGTATAAGATAAATAGGCCAATAGAGTATTATGCCTGCTTCTTTTCAATAAAATGTGAAGCCTTTGATTTGGAAGCAATGGAGTTTGGATATGACAAAATTAAAGAAAGACTTTCTGAACTTAAACTTAAAAAATTTGGCCTTACTCCAAAAGAACAAGATCTAATTACCACTTTAGAAGTAGCTCTAGAGATGTCTGCTAGAGGATTGAAGTTTGGAAGTGTTAGTTTAGAAAAAAGCCATTCTAAAAACTTCGTTATTGATGGCGATACTTTAATACCTCCATTTAGAGCTATAGATGGACTTGGAGAAGCGGTAGCCAATAACATAATAACTGAAAGAGAAAATAAAGAGTTCTTAAGTATCGATGATTTTCAAAAAAGATCAAAAGCATCTAGTACTATAGTAGAAAAAATGAGAATTATGGGTATTTTAAAAGATTTGCCTGAATCAAGTCAGTTATCATTGTTTTAAATTTACATAAAAGTATAAATAATACTTAAAAACTATTTTACTTTTATGACATTTTGTGATAAATTTATATCATAGGAGAATATATAGAGTAATATCAAAGGAGGTAAGTTAAGCATGAAACGCCAAAAAGTTGTAATAATATCTGTTGTTTCAGTATTATTGTTAGTAGTTGCTATAATAGCAGTTTCATATGCTATGTTTACTGCAAATCTTACAGGTACAAAAGAGAATAAACTTGTTGTTGGTGATGTAATGATCAGCTGCGCTGAAACGAACTTTAATCTTACAAATACTCATGTTTTATCGGATTCAGAAGGTATAGCATTAGGAAATAGTAATACTGCTACATGTACACTTACATCTACTATGGCTGGTACCATGAATATAGGATATGATATTGCTCTTGGTGATGTTGATGCTGACACCCCATCTGATGCTATTGGAACCGGAAACGTAAAAATACAAGCTACCAAAAAAATTGATAACGGCTCTGTACAATATCTTGCAGGTACTTCAGCTAACAGTGGTGTTTTAGTTAGTAGTCTAGCATCTAGTGCAGGACAATACGATGCAAATATAACTGGTTATAAAATAGACTCTGCTATAGTAACAGGAAATCATTCTATATTATATACTATTAAATCATGGGTTGCATCTGAAGGTAGTGGAACACCTGCAATAACAAATACAAATGGTTTATGCAGTAATACAACATATACAACAGAAGAAACGTGTGAAGCTGCCGGAGAAATCTGGGGATATGACCAAAAAGCAACACAAGCAGGAGGAAGTTTCTCGTTTAAAATAAAAATTGGTGCTACACAAGTATTATCATAATAAAAACAGGACTCATAAAGAGTCCTTTTCTAATACAAAAAAACTTATCTTTCGATAAGTTTATTCTTGAACAGTAATTGCACCAGTAGGACAATTTTCTTTTGCATCTTTAACTAAATCTTTGTTTTCCTCTTTAACTTCTTCATTTACTGCATATGCAAATCCGTCATCATTAAAATCAAATTCATCAGGTACAAGTGCTGCACATGCCCCACAACCTATACATAAATTATCTAATACTTTTGCTTTCATTATTTACCTCCTGTTTACATTATAACGTAAAACAACAAAAAATAAAAGTTTTCTTTTCACTATTTATATGATATAATTTTTTTAGTAATGATAGGTGATTTTATGAAAGCTAGAATGGAAAAATATGATACTAATACAGAAAATAAAAAAAGAACAGCGCGAAACGAAAACTTATATTCTGAAGTTGGTAATATGAATATTGATTACGTAGATATAGATGTAGACAATGCAGTAGAATTAAATCCTACAAAAAGCGGTAGAACATCAAGAGAAGATTTTCAAAAGCAAAGGGAATTAAATAAGATATTACCAAGTAATAGAGAAAAAACAAATAATATGCAAGAGTACACAGAAACAAAAGAAGATAGGGTATATGATATAAACGAAATACTTAGCATGGCTCGTCAAAATAAGTTATTCGAAGATTCTGAAAAGAAAAGATTAATTAATACCGAATATAATATTCTTACTAAATTAGATGTAGATAAATTAGAAAATGAAACAATGAAAAAAGAAGACTTGCGTTCTTTAATAGATAACATTTATGAAAAAGAGGCACCAAAAAGCCCTGAAAAAGTTAAGAAATATTCTAGAAGTGAAGAAGCTAGACTTCTTAATGATTTATTTGAGGACACTATCACTAAAGATAATATCAATTTACAAGAAGAATTAAGTAAAGAAATACTTGATAAAAATGAAGAAGAAGCTGATGAAGAGACTAAAGAACAAGTAAATGAAGAGGAAGAAGTAGTAGCAACTCAAATAATTCCAAAATCAGATGATATGGCCGATACTACAACTATGTATGATTTTGGAATAGATAAAAAATCAAAAAAGAAAAAAGAAAAACCTAAAAATATGCTTGAAGGAGTAGACCTAAAAGAAGCAAAAGAAAGTGCAGACGATCAAGATGAATACATTGAAGAAAAAGAAAGTAAAATTTTAATAGTAGCTATTGTTATTGTAGTAATACTTATATTAGTTACATGTGGATTCTTTGTATATGAATATTTCTTCGGATTAAAATAACACTTTGAAAAGTGTTATTTTTGTTTTATCAAAAATATATTTTAATATGAGAATGTATCTAAAAAATAATAAAAAAAGATTTGTAAAAAGAAACTTAGTTTTAATATGCTTAACACTTATTCTATTTTTATATGTATATAGTATCCTCTCCAAAAACTTAAATCACTATTACCTAAATTATTCAGAAAACGAAGCTAGTAGAATCATAACAAGTGCTATATCTAAAGCAGTAAATGATCAAGTATTAAACAAAATAAAAGATAATGAATTATATACTATTATAAAAAATAAAGATGAAGAAATAGAAATGATAGATTATGATTCTTACTTAATAAATACTTTTTTAAGAAATATAACCAACAATATTATAAGTTGTTTAGCTATGGAAGAAGATAAATCTAATAATGCATCTTTTTATATACCGATGGGTTCAATATTTCAAACTCCTGTTTTAAACAACAGAGGTCCAAAAATACCTGTAAGAATGGAACTTGTAGGATCAGTAATAACAGGAATAAATTCAAAGGTAAAAGATTATGGTATTAATAATAGTCTAATAGAAATATATGTACATGTAGAAGTAAGAGAAAGGGTAATACTACCAGTAACTGCAAAAGATGTAACCATTGTAAACGATATCCCTATTTCTTATAAACTAATTAAAGGAAAAATACCTAATTATTATAGCAACAGTGGTTTTTCATACATGATGCCAGTAGAATAATTTATAATTTTATGTTATACTTTAAATGGTGATTAACATGAACAAGGAATATGAGTTCGGTAACAATAAATATATAGTAGAAAAAGATGATAATAACGCCTTTGATTATTCAGTAGTAAAAGAACTATTTACTGATTATTTTGACGTTTTTGACTATGTTCTTGGAGATATAGCTTATAATAAACTTCGTTTAAAAGGTTTTTGTAAAAAAACTAACAAAAGATATAATAAAACAAATAATATAGATACTTTAGATGATTATATAAAAAATTATTGTGCTTATAATTCGAAATGGTTCTTGCTTAAAAAAATAAAATAAGTATTTAATAAAAATCTTATAATTACAATAAAAAACCATATTTTTTTGCTTAAAATGCTTGATTTTAAAAAAAATAAATGATATTCTGAATATGTAAGCATATAGCGATTGCTTATTCACAATATTTAGGAGGTAAGAAAAATGAAAAAAGTAGAATTAATCGAAGCAGTAGCTGCTAAAGCAGGACTTACTAAAGCAGATGCAGGTAGAGCACTTGATGCTACTATCGAAGCTATAACAGGAGCATTAGTAAAAGGAGATAGAGTACCACTTGTAGGATTTGGTACATTCGCAACTTCAAAAAGAGCTGCTAGAACTGGTAGAAATCCACAAACTGGCGCTGAAGTTAAAATTCCTGCTAGAACTGCTGTTACATTTAAAGCTGGATCTGCTCTTAAAGACGCAGTAAACTAATATAAAAAGCCAAATGGCTTTTTTTTTCTCATTTTATATTGAAAAAGAAATTTTAGTATGCTAAAATTAATATGAAAATACTAAAGAGGTTATGCGTATGGAAATAAAGTTTAGTAAAAGATATATAGTTAGTTTGTTTATAACAATATTTGGACTTTTTTTTCTTGCTTCAGGCACTAGTTATGCAATATTAAAAGGAAATTCTATGTCAAATAATATACAAGTAGTAAAAGCAGGTAGTGTAGAATTAGAATTAAATGAAAAGTATGATTCTCTAGAAACAGGTTTTTCTATAATGAAAGATACTCAGGGATTGCAACAAGAAACAGTATATGAGTTCACTATAACTAACATAGGTAGTGCACCTGCTAAATATGATTTAAAGTTACTTAATACTGCACCAAGTGGACAAACAGCATTATCAGATGAATATATAAGAATAGGTTTGGAAGTAAATGGAGAGGAAATGGGACCAATGGGACTTTCTAATGTAGATAACGTAATAGATAGTAATACAATAAATAATGATGAAGTAATAAGATATAAAATGAGAGTATGGCTTGATAAAACTAAAACTTCACAAATACAAGCAAACAATACGAAAAAAGCATATCTAAGCTTAAAAGTAGAGGCAAAACAATCAGAATATACACCTAGAGTAGTATATGGTTTTAATAGCACAAATATACAAATAGGTAACACATTATCAACAACAAACATGGTTACTGACTATACTGAATTAAACAAAACATATTTTCTAAAGTATACTATGAATAGTAATGAAAAACTTGTTTCAAGTGAAGTTTGTTATGTATTGAATAGTGATTTGTATTGTTTGAAAGGTTATAAAGGTAATGGTACAGGAGATAGTCCTTATTATGATAGCAATGTTGAAATATTAAAAGAATCTTTTCCAACTAATACTTGTTCAAGCGGCGCCACGACATATTCTTGTACTTCTGGAGGTATTACTGCCGAAGCTAAACAAGATGGAAATATTCGTGTTTATAATAGTAATATTAGTTGTTATGTAAATGCTTATGGTAATTCGGCTTGTTCAAATATCCAATAAAACATTTATAAATAGTAATAAAAAAAGATAGTTTTTACTATCTTTTTAATTACAAAAATATATTAACAAAAACTACATAATAAAATAAGTTAAAAGATAAATATTTTTGTAGAAGAAAAACAATAAAAATAAGAAAAATTTGTTGAAATTGATTTTTTTTTATGATACAATTCTTTTATAGAGTAGAGGGAGGTCTAATATGGAAGACAAAAAGATTCTAACAATTAATAAATTGGATGGTACTACTGAAGAAGTAGAAGAAGTAATTAGCTTTGAATTTAATGACACTAAAAAAAGATACGTAGTTTATACTAAGAATGAAGTTGACCAAAATGGTAATGTAACAATTTATGTTACAGAAGTTGTGAAAGATGCACAAGGAACCAGATTCCTTGGGGTTTCAACTGACGAAGAATGGGCAAGAATCAAAGATGTACTTAGAAAGCTTGCTAAAAAGGAAGAAGCATAAGGAGGATATTTATGAGTAATGTTACAATTGTAAATGATGAATATACTAATATACAAGGTGTTGCAGTTAAGAAAATTAAAGTAACAAGGCCTAATTTAAATAGCATATTAGATGAAAGTAAAGCATCAAGGGTTAATGTCGTAGTTGAACAACCAAAGGAAGTAGAATTTGAAAAGAAAGTAGAAGAAGTAAAGCCTGAAGTGGTTCAAGATGTTAAACCTGTAGAAGAAGCCCCTACGTATCTAAACGACCATGACTCAAAAACAAAAGAATATAATATTGATGAAACTGCTCTAAAAGAAAGAGTAGCAGAAAACTATAAAAATCTAGCTAATTTTGATAGAAGACTTGAAAAGAAATCTGAACCTGTCCAAAAACCTAACCTAAATGAAAAAGTTGCAAATTTTGAAAAATTACTTGCTACTGATGTTGTTATAATGCAAGATAAAATGGATATGTTCAGAAAAGTATTTGATGAAAAGCAAGCAAAATTAACTAACGCAAAGCAAGAACAAGCAAGGTTTGCTGATTCTTATAGAAAGACTTCAAATGAAGAACAAAATGCTAAAGCCGACAAGGAAGTAAAAGAAAATAGAACTAGAATAATGAATAATAAAGATCATTTCACATACTTAACAATTGGTGAAAATGAAAGTGGGCAAATAGTAGAAGCTATTAGTGCAGTTAATGAGTCCCTTAAGAATCTATATAATGTTAACCAATCCTTGTATAAAGAAATTATAGCTAGAATTGAAAAATATGAATTTGATAAAAAAGAAATAAATAAAGCATCTGAAAAAGCTGGTTCTGAAATACATAAATATGCAGCAGAACTTAGTAGATTTATTGATGAAAAAACTCCTTTACTTGAAGATATAATTAAAGTTGATAATCAATATAAAGATGCTCAAAAAGAAAGTGATAGAGCAATTAAAGATGAATATGATGCTATAACAGAAGAAGAAAATGCTAAAGTTGGCATTAATTTAACTATACCAACTGAACAAGAACCTGTTAGAGATTTAAATCAAGCTATGAGTATTTTTGAAAATTTTAGACGAGCTGCTTCAGAAGGGGGAGATGAAGCAGTGGATATAAATGAAAATTTTATGAATGATTATGATGAACCTGCATCTTTTAGAAGAACTGCTTAGTTCTTCTTTTTTTTTGTTTTTTATAGTATAATAATTATGGTGATGTATAATGAAACAAATAATGGATGGGAACACTGCTTGTGCAGAAGTATCTTATAAGTTTACAGAAGTTGCAGGAATTTATCCGATTACACCTGCTTCTACTATGGCAGAAGTAGTAGATAATAAAAGTTCTCAAGGAGAAAAAAACTTTTTTAATGACACTGTAAAAGTTGTAGAAATGCAAAGTGAAGCAGGGGCAATAGGAACAGTTCATGGACTTTTACAAAACGGAGTTCTAGCTAGTACATATACTGCAAGTCAAGGACTACTTTTAATGCTTCCAAATATGTATAAAATTGCAGGAGAACTTCTTCCTTGTGTTATAAATGTAGCGGCTCGTACTATTGCAACTCATGCCTTATCTATAATGGGGGATCATAGTGATATATATGCTTGTCGTGGCACAGGTTTTGCAATTCTGTCATCTTCTTCTGTACAACAAGTAATGCATTTGACTAATATTGCTTATTTATCTACGATAAGAGGTAAAGTGCCATTTATAAATTTTTTCGATGGCTTTAGAACATCACATGAGTATAGCAAAATTGACGTAATAGATTTCGAAAAAGTAAAGAAATTAATTGATAAAGAAGCTTTAAATAAGTTTAGAAATAGATCTCTTGATGTAGATAATCCTACTACAAGAGGTACTAATCAAGGTGATGCAATTTATTTTCAAGCCGTTGAATCTAGAAATGAGTTTTATGAAAACCTTCCTGATATAGTAAATAATTATATGAAAGATATTAATGAAATAACAGGAGAAAACTATAAACCATTCAACTATTATGGAGACCCAAGAGCAAAATATGTCATTGTAGCAATGGGTTCAGTTTGTGAAACTATAAAAGAATATATAGATTATAAGAAAAGTAAAATAGGCTTAATTGAAGTTCATTTATATAGACCATTTTCTAGTAAATACTTTTTAAATGTTCTTCCTAAGACAACTAAAAAGATATCAGTTCTTAATAGAACTAAAGAAAGTGGTGGCAGAGAGCCTCTGTATTTAGATGTGCTTGAAATAATAAAATCAAAAAGACTTAATATTGAAGTAACTACAGGTAGATATGGACTATCCTCAAAAGATACTAATTTATCTGATATTGATGCAGTTTATGAAAATATGAAAAACAGCAGTGGTAAAAAAGAATATACTGTAGGAATAATAGATGATGTTACTAATTTATCTTTAACTAGAAAACCTTTAAAAATAAAGAAAGACTACGATGAAATGTTAATTTATGGATATGGATCAGATGGGATGGTTACAACTTCTAAAGATATTTTAACTATAATTGGAGATAATACTGATAAATATGTTCAAGGTTATTTTGAATACGATTCTAAAAAAAGTGGTGGAGTAACAAAGAGTCATTTAAGATTTAGTGATAAACCTATAAAAAGTTCTTACTATGTAGAAGAGCCTAGTGTAATAGTATGTTCTAAAGACACATATCTAAATAAATATGATATGATTTCTAAAATAAAAGATAATGGTATATTTATACTAAATACTGAGCGTGATGAAATATCTTTACCGGATTATTATATAGATATAGTTAAACATAGAAACATAAAAGTTTATACCATTGATGCTTCAAGCATTGCTAAAAAGAATGGTATTCCAAATAAAATAAGTATGATTATGGAAATGGTTATTCTAGACCTAGCTAATTTAATTGATAAGAAAAAATCCAAAGAGTATATTACAAAAATGATAAAGAAAAATTTCTCTAAAAAAGGTGAATCAGTTGTTAAATCAAATATTAATGCTTTAAATGATGCATTAAGTAATATAAAAGAAGTAAATATTTCTGATATTAAAGTAATGGAACAAGAAGATGTAGAAAATACTGTATTCTCTTTACTTGAACATGATAAAGCAAATGAAATAAAAGTAAGTCATTTTACAGGTAGAGAAGACGGGGTGTGCGAACCTGGTCTATCTAAACTTGAAAAAAGAGGCCTTTCTAACGAAACACCAAGTTATGATAAAGAAAAATGTATAATGTGTAATCTTTGTTCATTTGTGTGTCCTCATGCTGTAATAAGACCATATCTTTTAACTAAAGAAGAATATGACAACGCTCCAGAAGAAGTAAAAAAAGATGCAAAAGAAGCTAAAATAAAAGGCAATGAACTTATGTATACTGTAGGAATATCTACATTTGATTGTACAGGCTGTAAACTATGTACTAATATTTGTCCTACTGGTGCTATTAAAATGGGTAAAATAAAAGAAAAAGAAAAAATTAAATACGATTATTTAAAAACAATTGAAGAAAAACATATAATGGATAAAAATTCTATAAAAGGTTCTCAGTTTATAAGTCCAAAATTTGAGTTTGCAGGAGCTTGTGCAGGATGTGGTGAAACCCCATATTTAAAACTTATTTCACAACTATTTAAGGATAGTTTAATGGTTGCAAATGCAACAGGATGTTCTTCAATATATGGAGCATCACTTCCTAATACTCCTTGGAGCACGCCTTGGGTAAACTCACTTTTCGAAGATAATGCTGAGTTTGGATTTGGTATAAGAGTAGCAGAAGACTATATGAAAAACAGAATAAGACAAATAATGGAAGAAAATAAAAGCAAAGTAAATAAAAAGAATAAAGAACTAATTAATGAATACTTAGAAAATTACTCAAAAGAAGTTTCAGAAAAAGTATATCAGAATTTAGATTATGACAATTTTAAAGCAATAATTCCTTATAAAAAATATATTAAAGAAAAAAGTATTTGGCTTGTTGGAGGAGATGGCTGGGCATACGACATAGGTTTCGGAGGAATAGATCACGTTCTTTCAAATAAGGAAAATGTAAATATACTAGTCCTTGATACTGAAGTATATTCAAACACTGGAGGACAATCATCTAAATCAACAAGAAGTGGTGCAATAGCAAAATTTGCAGCATCTGGTAAGAAAACAGCTAAAAAAGATTTAGCTAAAATAGCTATGGCTTATCCACATGTATATGTAGGAACAGTATCTCTTGGAGCAAATCCTATGCATACTTTAAAAACAATACTTGAAGCTGAAAAATATGATGGCCCATCAATTATAATTGCATATGCTCCTTGCATAGCTCACGGAATAAAAACAGGAATGCAAGACAGCAATAAAGAACAAAAATTAGCTACACAATCTGGATATTTTCCATTATTTAGATATAATCCAGAAACAAACAAATTTACAGTAGATTCAGGTGCAGAGTTTGATAAACTAGATGAATTATTTAAAAGAGAAAACAGATATAGATCAAATAAAGAACTACTTGAAAAAAATAAACAAGAAATAAAAGACTATTATGAATCATTAAAAGAACTAGAAAAATAATAGTTCTTTTTTTATATAAAACCATTGAATAGCGAACAAATATTTGTTAAAATAATATTAAGGAACATTTAATAAAGTTGGGTGGAGCCAAACTTCATAAAGAAGGGAGGCGATACAATGAAAAAGAAAGATATATTAATATCTTCCTTAATCGTAATTATCTTCCTTTTACTATTATTACTATTTATAGTTTTAATATAAAAGAAATCCACCTAACTATAGCATAGTTTAGGTGGAAACCATATAATATGGCGACACTCAACATAGCACTATTGAATGTTCCTTTTTATTTTACGCAAGTTTCCTTGACATATTCATAATAACATAAAATATACTTTTTTGCAAGCAATGTTAGTTTGTTTATTGACTAAATAAAACAGAAAAATAATAGTTCTTTTTTCTGCTTCTTTTATGATATAATTAAACAGAGGAGGTAGTCAAATGTATAGAAAATATATAAAAAGAATATTAGATATCATTGTTTCTCTATTATTGATAATTATTACTTTTCCACTAATGATAATAGTAGGATTATCTCTATACGTAAATCTTGGTGCCCCTTTATGGAATCAAAAAAGAATGAGAGAAGGTTTAAACCAAAAGAGTTATTTGATGTATAAGTTTAGAACCAGAAAACTTGATTCTTATCATTTATCACATAGAGAAAGATATACAAAGTTTTCATATTTTATGGATAAAACCCATTTGAATGAATTGCCGCAATTATTTAATGTACTAAAAGGTGATATGTCTATAGTAGGACCTCGTCCTTTTATACCTGGAGAAGAATTACCAAAAAAACCTCCTAAAGAACGTTATTTAGTAAGACCTGGTATGACTGGACTTGCCTTTGTAAAAGGAGGAAGAGACATATCTCACGATGATAAATTGAAATATGATAGAGTTTATTGTGATAACTTATCATTCATATTAGATTTAAAAATAATACTATTAACACCTGTTGCAATTATTAAATATTTAATTTAGGACTTATGTCCTTTTTATTATTTATAAATATAAAATTTGTAGAAATATAGATAGTTATATGTTATAATTATAAAAGGTGATTATTATGATATATCTAGATTATTCTGCTACTACTAAAGCAGATAAAAAAGTAATTGATAAGTTTTCTGAAACAGAAGAAAAGTATTTTGCTAATCCCAATTCCAATCATTACTTAGGAAAAGAATGTAAAGAAGAAATAGATAAAGCAGTTAATACTATTTGCTCATGTTTAGGAATAAAAGAAAATGAAATTATCTTTACTAGTGGTGCTAGTGAATCTAATAACACTGTTTTAAAAGGTCTAAATGTTAATCATATTATAACAACAAAACTAGAACATTCTTCTATTACAACTCCTGTTGGATATCTTCAAACAAAAGGAATAAGAATAGATTTTGTAAATCTTGATAAAAACGGTTTAATAGATCAAAAACACTTAATAAGTTTAATAGATGATGAAACCACATTAGTATCAATCGGAGCAGTTAACTCTGAAACAGGTATTAGGCAAGATATCGAAGGAATAGGAGAACTTTTAAAGAAATATCCTAATGTATATTTCCATAGTGATATAACTCAAGCTCTTGGAAAAATTCCTGTTGATTTAACTAATGTAGATTTAGCAAGCTTTTCAATGCATAAAATCTTCGGATTTCGTGGTATTGGTGGACTTATAAAAAAAGAAAACATTAGAATAGTGCCTTTAATTCACGGAGGAAAAAGTACTACAATTTATAGAAGTGGAACACCTCAGACAGGTCTTATAGTTGCATCTAGTATTGCAATTGAAGAAGCGGTTAAAAATGTAGATGAACACTATAAAAAAGTAAAAGAACTAAATAAATACTTAATAGATAATATAAAAGATTTAGTACTAATTAATTCAAATGAGCATTCTATACCACATATACTTAACTTCAGTATTCTTGGTAAGAACAGTGAAGATACATTAAAATATTTCTCTGATAATGGTATTTTGATATCTTCAAAGACAGCTTGTTCTTCAGGAAGTTATTCATTTGTAGTAAATGAACTTTATCATGATATGGATAGGGCAGAATCTTCAAACAGAGTTAGCATTTCATATAAAACTACTAAAGAAGAACTAGATCAATTTATTAAACTATTGAAGGAGTGGGTAAAATGACAATAGTAAAAGTTTCATCAATTGCGTGTTCATCATGTATAATAATAAATAATACTTTAGAAAAAATACTTGAAAATTACAAAGTATACATTAAAGAATATGATTATGATTTTGATGATGTTCCATATGAAGTGGGTAGTGTACTTCCTGTTCTAATTTTTCTAGACAAAGAAGGAAACGAATATGCTAGATTAATTGGAGAATCAACATATGAACAAATTGAGGAAAAAATTAAAGAGTTAGGTGAGTAAAATGAAAAGATTTTTATTCTTTTTTACTTTCGTATTATTTCTTTTACCTTTTGCAGTAAAAGCAGAAGAGGTAAACATATATCTTTTTTATGGTGATGGGTGCCCCCATTGTGCAGCACTCGAAGAATACCTTAACAAAGAATATAAAAATGACAAAGATTTAAACATCTATAAATACGAAGTATGGTTTAACAAAGATAATCAAAAACTTTGGAAAAAAGTTCAAGATATTACAGGAAAAGAAGCAAAAGGTGTTCCATATTTTATAATTGGTGATAAATTATTCCAAGGATATAACGAAACATCTTCTTGGGAAGAAACTGTAGATGAAGCTATAAAAGATGTAAAAACAAATGGTTATATAGATGATATCGGAGTAGTCCTTGGAGTAACTAACGAAAAAGATAAAGATAAAACTATAGAGAATAATAATGGAAAAAAAGAACAAAGTGTAAACACTAAAATAGATATTCCTCTTATAGGAAAAGTTGATTTAAAAAATTTATCTTTGCCTATAATAGCAATTGTAATAGGCCTTGTCGATGGTTTTAATCCATGTGCTATGTGGATACTAATATTTTTAATTACCATGTTATTTGATTATAAAGATCGAAAGAAAATGTGGATTCTAGGTTGTACTTTTTTGTTTACAAGTGCTTTTGTCTATTTTCTATTTATGATAGGATTTTTACAAGTAGCAACATTTATTAATAGCATAACTGTTTTAAAATATTTAGTTGCATTATTTGCTCTTTGCTTTGGTGGATATAATATTTATAGATATATTAAAACGAGAAATGAAGCAGGGTGCGATGTAGTAAATAAAGATCAAAGAAAAAAAATAATGGTTAGAATAAAAAATATTTTAGCTAACAATAGTTTTGTTCTTTCACTATTAGGTATAATGCTTTTAGCAGTTTCAGTAAACTTAATAGAACTATTATGTTCATTAGGACTTCCTGTTGTATTTACAGAAATACTTAGTCTTAATAATATAAAAGGTATAGCTAAAGTAGCTTACATACTTTTATATGTGTTCTTCTTTTTGATAGATGATTTAGTAATATTTTTCATAGCAATGAAAACATTGAAAATAACTGCAATTAGTAATAAATATACTAAATATTCTCATCTAATTGGAGGAATAATAATGATTATTATTGGACTTTTAATGATATTTAAATATGAATGGTTAATGTTTAATTTTTAAAGGAGGACTATATGGTTTTTTCAAGTAGTATATTTATATTTCTATTTTTACCACTAGTTCTTCTTTTTTATTTTATAGTACCAGAAAAGTTTAAGAACTATGTCTTATTAATATTTAGTATTATTTTCTATCTATTCGGAGGGCCAAAATATTTATTATTGCTCATTTTAGTAGTTTTAATTGACTATTTAGGAGCTATTCTAATAGATAAAACCAATAAAAGAAAACTATTTCTATTTTTAACTATTACTTTGAATATAGGAATACTAGTTTATTTTAAATATACTGGATTCTTTATAGAAAATATAAATAGTTTATTTAATATAGATTTACATGTTCCTAAAATAATACTTCCAATTGGTATATCATTTTATACTTTTCAAGCTATGAGCTATGTAATAGACGTCTATAGAAAGAAAGTAACTCTTCAAAAAAACTTTTTAACATTACTTTTATATGTATCATTATTTCCTCAACTGGTAGCAGGTCCTATAGTTAGATATGAAACTATAGAAAAAGAATTAAAAAATAGAAAAACGACATTTGATGATTTTTGTTATGGTATAGAAAGATTTATACTAGGACTTTCTAAAAAAGTTATAATTGCTAATCAAATGGGTAAACTTGCCGATACCATATTTTTATCTAATAATTTATCTAGTCCAATTGCGTTCTTAGGTGGACTTGCTTACATGTTTCAAATTTATTTTGACTTTTCAGCATATTCAGATATGGCTATAGGAATGGGAAGAATATTTGGGTTTAAATTCTTAGAAAACTTTAATTTTCCATATATATCAAAAAGTATAACAGAGTTTTGGAGGCGCTGGCACATATCACTTTCCACATGGTTTAAAGACTATGTCTATATACCACTCGGAGGTAATAGAAAAGGTCCAAAAAGACAAATCATTAACATGTTTATAGTTTGGACTTTAACAGGTTTTTGGCACGGAGCTGAGTGGAACTTTATAATTTGGGGATTATACTATTTTGTGTTCTTAGTATTAGAAAAATACATATTAAAGAATATCTTAAAGAAGATTCCTAGTTTTTTATCACATTTGTATACTTTAATTATCGTCTACATAGGATGGGTTATATTTAGGTGCGATAATTTGTCATCACTAGTTTTATATTTTAAATCATTATTTTCTTTTAATATAACTAGTTTTTCTTTAAATGAATTATCAGTCTATATTGAAAGTTACTGGGTATACTTTATTCTTGCTTTCTTATTTCAAACACCAATCTATTATAAAATCACTGAAAAAATAGATAAAATGAAAGGAAAAAAAATAAAAGAAGTTCTAACTGTTTTTCATTACTCATTTTTAATAATTATATTTATAATAACAATTATGTTTTTAGCATATTCAAGTTATAATCCATTTATATATTTTAGATTTTAGAAAGGAGTTATTATGGAGAATAAAATAAAAAAGATATTTATTTGTATATTTGTATTTATTCTAATGCTTTTTATGATAATGACACTTTCTAATAATAAAAAGTATAGTCAAGTAGAAAGAAGAAAACTAACAACATTTCCTAAAATAAGTGTACAAAGTATTATTTCAAAAAACTATTATGATATACTAACTAATGCCTTTAGTGATCAGTTGGCGTTCCGTAAATACTTAGTTAAAGGATATTTCTTGTTTAATTTTCAAAGATATTATGGAGATGCTGTAAAAGGTAACAATAATCAGTTATATAGTCCTAGTGAGATTATTCCACCTTCAAGTTATTATAAAAACCTAGAAAAAGTATTAAAAAAAGTAAATGAAGTAGCAGAGTCTACAAATGCTAAGTTTATATTTTTGTCTATTCCTAGAAAAGATGCATATATGAGAAATGATTTACCAAACAATTATAATTCTAGCTATAGTATATATCAAAAACAAGTTAGTATAGCTAAAGAAACTTTAAATGATAGTATAGTATTTATAAATGCCTATGAAGTGTTTGAACAAAATGGTGTTTATAATTGTTACTATTCCAACGATCATCATATAACTCCAAGATGTGCATATTTACTTCTGAATGAAATAAATAAAAATACAGGTGTAAGCACTTATTCTTTAGAGAATACATTCGATATAAAACAAACTATAGTAAATGGAGGTTACAATAGGCAACTTGGGCAAACTGTAAAGGCAAAACCTGAAGATTTATATATAGTGCCTAAAATTGATATTAATTATATAAGATACGAAAATAATAAGCTGAGTAATAAAAAGATCTATGGTAAAGGTCATTCATATGAAGATGCATATATGGAAGGTGACATGGCATATACTAAGATAATTACTAGTGTAAAAAACAATAAAAAAATTATGTATGTGGGTTCCTCATATACAAATATTTTAGAAGCTCTTTCACTACCAAGTTATGAATTGATGACATCAATAGATTATAGACACAATAAATCTGGAAAATCTATAAATGATTATGTTAATGAAAATGATATAGATTATGTTGTTTTTGTGCCAGCACAATCCAATAATGCTTTTTCCATACAGCAAATAAAACTCCATTTAGGTTATTAGCAAAAATTAAAACAAGATTTTTTACTATATCATTAGTCGTTATCTTGATAGAATTATTATATTTTTATAATAGTTCTTTTTTTATAAAAAAAGTGTAGAAAAAAGGCATATTTTACTTGCAAAAAATCTACAAAAAAGATATAATTATATATATATGATAATAGGTGATAATAATGGATAGAGAAGTAAAAAGAAAAATATTAATAAGTATGATGGGAATACTAGGAATGATATCCTTAATTGCAGGGGTATCTTTTGCAGTGTTCTCATTTAATTTGACAGGAAGACAAACACAAACAATAAATACAGGATGTTTAAAAGTAGAAATGAGTGATAACGGGAATCTTTCACTAGAAAACGCATATCCGTTAAAAGATAAAGAAGGATTAGCGGGCGACCCTTATACATATACAATAGAAAACACATGCACGGTAGATGCCTATTATGAAACAACATTAAATGCACTTGAAGGATCTAACTTATCGAACTTATCAAAAATAAAAGTAGCATTAGATGGAGATAGTTATTTAAAGCCAACAATAGAAGATGAATTAGATAGCGCAGTACTTATAGAAGATGAAGATGATGTATTAAGAACATATCTATTAGATGAAGGATTTTTAAAAGCGGGAGAAAGAAAAACATTTAACTTAAGAACATGGATAGATTATGATGTAGAAGAAATATCAGGAAGTGTAGAAAACAAAGTAATAGTAAATTCAGAAGCAAGACAAGGAAATACACTAGTATATAACACAAATAGTATAGGTTATTTTTCGGGAAACAGAGAAACACTTTTAAAAAATGTAAATTATAAAAATATAGCAAATCAAAGTGGTATCGTAGAAAAAAAAGAAGGAAATAGTACAAACTATTACTTTAGAGGAACACCAACAAATACAGTAGCATTTGGATCATACAATGTAGCGACAGGAAGCCATGCAGTAGGAGACACAATAAAATGGAAAATATTAAGTACAAATAGTGATGGATCAGTAAATTTAATAACAGAAGAATCTATAGGAGAGTCCAATTATACAAATGCGATAAACTTATTAACAAGTTTTTATAACACACACTTACAAGATGAAGAAGACTACATAAAAACAACAAGTACGTTCTGTAGAGAAAAAGCAACAAACGGAGAATATTTAGCAAAGATAAGAACAGAAAACAACAATCCGACGAGCAAATGTAATGGTAATGAATCATATACAAAGATAGGATTACCAACAGTAGATGAGTTAATGTTCGCAGGAGCAGTACTAGATAAAGCAAATACAAACTTTTATTTATATAACGGAGGAAGCTTCCTAACAGGATCGGCATCAAGCGCAAGCACAGTATATGCATCAAACGCAAGTAAGAGTATATATGAAGTAAGCGGATCAACAGCAGTAGGAATAAGGCCGGTAATAACAATAAAAAAAGACACTCTTCTTTCTGGGGCAGGAACAGAAGCAAGTCCATATTATGTAACAGGAAAATATAGTAATCCAAGTATAACAAGTACGGATAATGAAAAGCCAGTAATAACATATGCAAGAGTAGAAGAAAAATGGAGTAAAACAAATAAAGCAATAGAAATATCAGCAAGCGACAATGAAAAGATAGCAGGATACTTAGTAAAAACAAGTAATGAAAGTCCAAGTGCAAATGATAATGGATGGGAAGTAACAACAAGCAACAAATACACGAGTATAAATACCTATGACAATGGAACGTATTATGTATTTGCAAAAGATGCAGCGGGTAATATCTCAAATGGAGAAAGAGTAGTAGTAGCGCGTGTTGATAAAGTAGCACCAACATGTACAATTAGATTAAATTCAACACCAGATAGTACACTTAACAAAACATTAACAGTAATAAGTGAAGATACAAACATAGATTTAAAAGGATATTCTTGGGACGATGATGAGAATATAACAACATCTACAAGAAAGATAAGACAAAACGGAGTATACAAAGCATATCTAACAGACCTAGCAGGAAACAAAGGGTCATGTCAAATAACAGTAACAAGTGTAACAGAGTTCTACACAGTAATATATAACTCAAACGGAGGAGTAGGAGAAAGCAAAACAGATTATGCACCAGTAGGAGGAGAATATACACTACTAAAGAACACATTTACAAAAGCAGGATATGGCTTTATAGGATGGGATACAGATCAAGATGCTGAAACACCAACCTACAGTGATAGACAAGAAGTAACAAATCTAACTACATCCGGTAACACAATAACTTTATATGCAGTATGGGATGAAAGTTCATATATAGTAACAGCAGATGCAAACGGAGGAAGTATAGCGCAAACACAAGGATGGAATGGAACAGGAGAAGAAGCAAGTAAACAAGTTAGATATAACGGAACATATGGAACGTTACCGACAGCCTCAAGATCAGGATATACATTTGATGGATGGTATACAGCAAAAACTGGAGGAACAAAAATAACAAGTGAAACAACGGTAACAAATACTGAGGCACATACAATATATGCACACTGGTTAAAGAACATAACAGTAACAGCAACAAATCAAACAAAAACATATGATGGAACGGCTCTAACAGCAGATAGTACATGTTCTGTAACAACAGGAACACTAGCAACAGGAGACACAGTAACATGTACTAGCAGCGGTAGCCAAAAGAATGCAGGAACAAGTGTTAAAACACTTGAGACAGTAGTAATAAAAGATTCTAATGACAACGTGGTAACCAATAACTATAAAATAACAAAAGCAAATGGAACACTAAAAGTAGTATCAAAAAGTTTAACTATAAAAGTAGATAATAAAGAAAGAGACTATGGATCAAGTGCTACGCAAACATACTCATATACAGCAACAGGATTTGTATCAGGAGAAGATGAAAGCGTACTTAGTGGAACAGCTTCATATAAAGTAAAAAGTGGAAGTACAGAAGTAACAGTAAATTCTTCTTTAGCAGCAGGAACATATACAATACAGTTAACAGGGCTTTCATCAACAAACTATGATTTAGAAATATCAAATGGTACTTTAACAGTAAATAAAATAGATGCGACATGTCCAAGTCTAACAGCATATGAAGGAACATATGATGGAGAAAACCACAGCATAACAGTAGGCCAAGCAACTGGAGGAACAGTAAAATATAGAACGTCAACAACAGGAACATGGGAAACAACAAAACCAACAAGAAAAGATTATGGAACAACAACAGTATATGTAGAAGTAGAAGGAGACTCAAACCACAACACAAAAGAGTGTGGTTCAAAAACGATAAAAGTAAACAAAAAAACAATCACAGTAACAGCGGCAGATAAAACTAGAAGTTACGGAGAAGAAAATCCAAGTTTTACATATGCAGCAAGTGGGGCAGCTTCAGGAGAAACACCAGCATTTACAGGAAGCCTAACAACAAGTGCAACTCAAACAAGTGATGCAGGAGAATATGACATAACACAAGGAACGTTAGCACTTACAAATGGAACGGGATTTACAGCAAGCAATTATACACTTACATATGTAAAAGGAACGTTAACAATAACAAGAGCAAAATCAGCAACGACAGGAAGTTGTGCAAGTAATTTAGTATATGACGGTGAAGAAAAAACACTAGCAAGTGGAGGAACACACGTAAGTTATACAAATAATAAAGGAACATCAGCACAAAACGAAACAGCTTATACAGTAACAGTAAAAGCAGATGATAACTATGCATTTAGTGATGGGACAGTACAAAAAACACTATCCTGCGTAATTCATAGAGCAAACGGATATGTAACAGTAGATAATGATAAATCAGTAGAATATGGCACAACAAGTACAACATTTAGTGTAAAGACAAACCATGGAGGAACACTTTCAGTAACAGATGATAGTGCAGCAGCAACAAGTGATATAACAGGAACAACAGTAACAATAGGAAGTATAGGAAGTTTATCAGCAGGAACAGAAGTAAAGGTAACTGTAACAAGCGCACAAACAGCAAATTATAAGTCAGCAAGCAAAGTATTTACTTTAACAATAGCAAACAAAAAAGATGCAACAACAGGAGCTTGTGCTGAAAATTTAGTATATGACGGAAATAGCCATTCGCTAGCAAGTGGCGGAGCAAATGTAACATATCAAAACAATAGTGGAGCAAATGCAAGTGATAATTATGTAGTAACAGTAAAAGCAAATCAGAATCATGCATTTAGTGATGGTTCAACAAGTAAGACACTAACATGTTCAATAGAAAAAGCAACGCCAACAATAACACTATCAAGCACATCAGGAACAACAATAGTAGGACACAACTTAACATTTAATGAAAAAGCAAATGTAGCAGGAAAGTTTACAAATACAAGTAGTGCACCAAGTAAAGCAACAGTATCACCTGCGACAAATGCAAGTGAAGTGGCAGCAAATACAAATAGTGCAGTAACAGTAACGCCAGTAGGAGTAGGAGAAGCAGTAATAACAGTAACATTTACTCCGACGGATACGAATAATTACAATAGTATAACAACAACAAGTAGTGGAAAGAAAACATATGAAGCAACAATAGTAAATGCAGCAACAATACCAACAGCTGGGGCATATTGTAAAAGCTTAACATATAACGGAGAAAATCAAACACTAGTAAATACTGCAGGAACAGGATTTAGCTGGGACTCATCAACAACAAGCGGAAAAGATGCAAAAAGTTATACAGTAAAAGCATCTATATCAAACGGATATAGATGGAGTGATAATACAACAGGACAAAAAGAAATAACATGTAGTATAGGAAAGAAAGATATAACAATAAAAGCAGATGATAAAGAAATGGCTTATGGAGGGCAAGCGCCAACATACACATACACAGTAACAGGAGCGATTTCTGGAGAAACAGCAGTATCAGGAACAGCAAGTTATCAAGTAAAAAATAGTGGAGGGACGACAATAACAGTTGGGCCTAACACATCAACAGGAGAATATACAATACATGTAAGTGGCTTAAGTGCAACAAGCAACTATAATATAAAGAATATAAATACTGGTACCTTAACAGTAGGAAACAAAAAAGATGCAACAACAGGATCTTGTGCTGAAAATTTAGTATATGATGGAGATTCCCATACACTAGCAAGCGGAGGAAGTAACGTAAGTTATGAAAACAACAGTAAAATAAATGCGGGTACATATACAGTAACAGTAAGAGCAAATACAAACCATGCATTTAGTGATGGCTCAACAAGTAAGACTTTAAGCTGTACAATAGGGAAAAGAGCAATAACAGTAACAGCAACAAATCAAGAAAAAGTATATAATAAAACAGCGTTAACAGCAGACTCTACATGTAGTGTAACAAGCTCAACAAAACAAGTAAGTGGACACACAGTAACATGTACTAGTACAGGATCACAAACAAATGCAGGAACAAGTACAAAGACTTTAAGTACAGTAGTAATAAAAGATGCAAATGAAAACGTAGTAACAGATAACTATTCAATTACAAAAGCAAATGGAACACTTAAAGTAACATCAAAAACAATAACAGCTACAGTAAGTGCAAGTAATAAAACATATGATAGAACAACAGATGCAACATGTTCAAGCAGCGTAACACTTACTGGAGTAGAATCTGGAGATACGGTTTCGGCTACGGCTAGCACATCAGGAACATTTGATAATAAAAATGTAGGAACTGGAAAGACAGTAACATGTAAAGGAATAACTTTATCAGGAGCTGATAAAGATAACTACGAAGTAGCAGCAACAAAAACAACAACAGCTTCTATAACAGCAAAAGCATTAACAGCAGCAGTAAGTGCAAGTAATAAAACATATGATGGAACAACAACAGCGACTTGTTCAAGTAGTGTAACACTTACTGGAGTAATTTCAGGAGATACAGTTTCAGCTTCAGCATCAACAACAGGAGCATTTGATAATAAGAATGCAGGAACAGGAAAGACAGTAACATGTTCAGGAATTACACTATCTGGAACAGATAAAGGAAACTACAGCATAGCAAGTACAAAAACAACAACAGCAAATATAAGTAAGAAATCATTAACAGTAACAGCAGATGATAAAACAATGAGTTATGGAGCGACAGCACCAAGCTATAGTTATACAGTAAATACAAGTCAGTTAGTAACGGGAGATACAGCAAGTGTAGTAACAGGTACAGCAAGCTATGCAGTGAAAACAAGTGGAGGAACAGCAGTAAGTAATGTTTCAACAGCAGATGTAGGAACATATAAAATACATGTAAGCGGATTAAGTGCAACAAACTATGAACTATCATACGAAACAGGAGATTTAACAATTGGATCTGTACCGGCAGTATGTCCATCAGGAACAAACTACGCAGGATACTCAGGAACATATGATGGGTCTTCACACACAATAACAGCAGCAGGACAAAGCGGAGGAACATTACAATATAGAACATCGACAACAGGAACATGGAGCACAACAAAACCAACAAGAACAGATGCAGGAACAACAACAGTATATGTACAAGTAAAAGGAG
>CAMVED010000001.1 GCA_947166445.1 uncultured Mycoplasmatota bacterium | reverse complement strand
TAATTAGACATAATGCAGATACTGCCCAAGTTAGAGTTGTTACTTTATTATCACATAAATAATCTAATAATTTGGAAGGGTTTGAAAAGTATTTTTTGGGTATTATAACTAATGCCGCACCAGTCTTAAGTGCAGAATATATATCTTTTACTGATACATCAAAATCAAATGGTGCTTGGTTACCTATAATATCTTTATTTGTAAAACTAAATATTTCAGTAAAATTATCTATGAAGTCAATAACTGATCTGTGTGATATTACTACTCCTTTTGGAACACCTGTTGAACCTGATGTAAAATTAACATACAATGGATCATAATCGATATGTTTGTTTCTTACAATACCCAGTACCTCTTCATTTATTTTTCTTATTTTTAGATGCTTTATATTCTTAATTTCTAAATCGCCGAAATATTTACTAGCCAATTCAATATTTTCGTCATCTGTAATTATATATTCTGCTTTTAGTGTTTCTTTAATGTGACTTATTCTGCTTTCGGGTAATTCTGGGTTAACTAAACTATAAAAACACCCAGCATAGACAGTTCCTAAGAAGGCAATTAACGTATCAATACCTTTATCCATAAATATAATAATAGGTTTGTTAAAATAATTTTTCTCTGCATAATATGACCCTACTATCATGCTATACTTTTGTAAATCTCCGTATGTTATTGATTTTTCTTCTTCAATTACTGCGATTTTGTTTTTATATTTATTTGTGGTTTTTTCCAAATATGATAACACTGAATTCATACTACTACTTCCTCCATCAATAATCGTATACTTTATTTTTATTTAATCTATCAACTTTTAGTTGTTTTTTGTCAATTTTTGTTTACTTAGGAGTCGATTTATATTTTAACACCTATATGTTTTTTTTTCAACTACATAGCAGAAAATAAAAAAGAAGATTAGTGGTAATCTTCTTATTCTTGTTCAATTATTCCATAATCATTATGCTTTCTCTTGTAAATAACTGCTATTTTATCTGTATCTATATTTTTAAACATGTAGAAGTCATGATTTATTAATTCCATTTGTAAAATTGCTTCTTCTTCATCCATAGGTTTTAGTTCTATTGTTTTTCTTTTTACTACTTTGTTTTTATTTTCTTCTACTTCTGGTTCGAAGTCAAGAATGAAATCTGTTTTATCTATTTTTTTTCTGTTGCTTAATCTTGTTTTATTTTTTCTAATTTGACGTTCAAGTTTATCAATAGATGTATCTACAACAGAATAGAAATCGTCCCCTTCTTCTTCAACTCTTAAAGTAAAGTTCTTAAGTGGAATAGTTACTTCAATTTTTTGTTTCGGACCGTTTACTTTAAATAGTATAGTTCCGCTTACTTCATCGCTGTTCTCTAGATATTTATCTAGTTTTTGCATTTTTTCTTCTGCATAGTTTTTCATTGAAGCTGTGATTTCAGTTTTTTCACCACGAATATTTAATTTCATCATATCATTCTCCTTTATATAATTTTATCATACTTTAGAGAAAAATAAAATAAAAAAAATTCTACAAATGTAGAATATATTATGATATTAGTTTCATAAATGCTTCTTTGTGGAAATTATTTAAACTCCTAACAGAATAATACTTTTGTGGTTTACCATACTTTTCAAAATCCATATTATATGAAATATATGCTAAACTTTGTTTCTTCCAGTAAATTCTTAATATTATTTCCATTTCGTATCCATTTAGTCCTTTTTCTCTGCATAATTCAATTAAGCTTTCTTTATTTATAGGTAGGCTCATTAAAGTTTTTAATCTTCTTGACATTTTTCATCTTCCCTTGTCGCTATATAGTTCATATATATTGATAGCATACTACCTAAAACAACACATAATAATACACTTATATATATGCTCGGTATTAGTTTTGTAATAATAAAGAATAGTGTCCATGTAAAAGTCGTACATGTTACTGTTGAGTTTAAATGAAATGTTTCTCCTAGAAAAGAACGTGTAAAGAAAAATCCTATTAAGAAAAATGAAAGTTCTGCAAAAGCATCGTTAAAATATGCTATTGTAAACACTCCTATTGTTTGAATTAATTGAAGTGGTATTGTGATTCCATAAAATATAATATTTTCTAAAATCTTCTCTAGTTTTGCAGCTCGTTCTTGTGCATAATATTCAATTGATTCTGTATTGTTAAACCAAATGCCATTTTTTTTCGTTCTTTTCTTTTTTTCTTCTTTCTTTTCCATATTACCTCCGACATAAAATAGATAAGGGCCCCTTTTTACCTATTTTATTCTTTTTACTTATTATTTAACTGCTTTAGCTACTTTTTTTGCGATTTTCTTTGCGAATTTGCTTTCGTTTTTGAATTCGCCGATCCATAGAAAGCATATTGGTTTTCCTGGCATCTTTTTCACCCCTTTTCTTAATATATACTTCTTTAACTAAAATAATTATTGCCATAATTATAAAGTAATCTAGCGATAAAATAGTCTTTGTTACATCTGTTAATTTTGAATAATCAATGAATTGGACTTTTGATATATACCATACATATTGTATAATTGCTGTTATGATACTTGTTAATAGTCCATATACGATATACTTCTTTTTTCTTTTAGAATATAAATAACAAAACCCTATCATATATAAGATCATAAAAATTTGCATTACTATATTTGGAATTACATACGCAAATACTGCATCTAATAATACAAACACTATTGCATATTTTAGAATTTCTTTTGCATCCTTTATGCTAAAAACTAATAGTGCCATAACATAAAAGTTTAATATTGTAATAATATATGCTGCTATATAATCAACCAATTCTCCACTATTTATTTTTACTAAATTATCGTATGTTATTGCATAATAAGGGAAACCTAAACTTTCCATAGCAGTATTGAATATTATAAGCATAACCATTATTATAAATAACCACACTACTACTTTTGCTACTTTTTCATTAACCCCTAACCATTTGACAAAATCCTTCATAAAACTACCTCTCTTTCATTGTACTATATTTTTATGTTTTTGAAGCGCAAGCAAAACGCAAATTGGTAAAATTTTCCAATTTATGTTCTTATTTTATCATTTTTTTATTTTTATGTACATATTCTTTTGGTATAGATTTATATTGATATTTATACATTTTTATGTTATAATTATGCCACGGGGACGATAGGGTTCGACAAAAGTTTAACAGTTTAAATAGCAAGTAGATGGCAATCTATAAATGCATTTTAAATATAACTGGAAACAGACAATTACAATTCGCTTAGTTTAATTTTGTAGCGAGCTCTTTTATATCTTTTGCTTGTGGAGATATATAAGGGTAATACTTAGCAAGCTATACTATTGTAGTTCCTATATGCAATAGTGAATGTTTATAGGATAGTTACTTACTTGGTGGTTAGGTTCTTGGTAAGTAATGAATTTTTTAATCTAACTAAACTTGTAGAAGTTTAAACCAAGTTTGCTTTTGGACAGGAGTTCAATTCTCCTCGTCTCCACCAATGCCAATTTAGTTCAGTGGTAGAACAGATGCATGGTAAGCATCAGAGATCAGTTCAATTCTGTTAATTGGCACCATTTCAAAAAAAAGAAAGCTTTATTTTTTAGCTTTCTTTTCTTTTATAATACTTGTTTTAGTTATTATAAATACTATTAAGATAAATATTATTATATATATTATTATTCCTAGTTTTTTGTCGTTTATTGTATATACTATTGAAGCAAAAGCAAATAGTATATTCATTGCATAGATTGCTAGAACTGTGTTTCGGTGAGATAAACCTAATTTTAATAATTGATGATGTAAATGTTCTTTATCTGGTTTATATATTGGTTCTTTTTTTAGAGTTCTTCTTATAATAGCAAATAGTGTATCTAATATAGGTATTCCCAATAACAAAACTGGGATAACAAATGAAGTCATTGTTATTGTTTTAAACCCTAATAAAGATATTGTTGCTATCATAAATCCTTGGAACATTGAACCGGAATCTCCAGAAAATATTTTGGCCGGATGAAAATTGTGAACTAAAAATCCTAAAGATGCGCCAAGCATTATAAATACTAACGATACATCTAATCCTCCGAAGGTTGCTTTCATTAGGGCTATTATACCTACAGTTAAATAAAATATGCTACATATTCCTGTAGAAAGTCCATCTAATCCATCGATAAGATTTATTATATTTATACAAGCTACAATGAATAATATTGTTAATGGATAAGCAAATAAACCAAAATCTATATGCATTTTAAAGATTGTAACTTTATCTAATATTATTCCTCCATAGAATAGTACTATTGAAGCTGCAATCAGTTGTCCAAATAATTTTGTAGTTGCTCCAATGGGACTTATATCGTCTATAACTCCAACAATTATTATTATAAATGAACCAATTAGTATAGCGTTCATTTGGGGGTTTTGAACTCCAAATAACATATATCCAAACAAAAATGTTAGAAATATACCTAATCCTCCGAGTCTTGGCATTGGTACTGTATGAACTTTTCTTTTGTTTGGTATATCCATTGCTCCGATATGTTTAGCTATTTTTTTTATGTAAAAAGTTATTAAAAAGCAAAATATAAAGCAAGTTAATATTATTATAAAAATATGTGTGTGATTATTTAAATCTAACATACTACCACCTGTTTTTATTATAACATTTTATTATAAAAAAATATAGATAAATATTTTTACTTATCTATATAGTTTAATTTTTCTAACATGATTCCTGTTCCTTCTGCTACACATGATAATGGATCTTCTGCTCTTGTTACTGGTACTTTTAATTCTTCTTGAAGCAATTCAGTTAATCCATTAAGAAGGGCTCCTCCTCCAGTTAATACTACTCCTTTTTCTATTATATCAGCAGAAAGTTCTGGTGGAGTTTTTTCTAACACTTGTTTTATCGCAGTCACTATTTTATCTATACTTTCTTTTAAAGCTAATTCTATTTCATCACTTGTTACTATAATTGTTTTAGGTAACCCTCCTACTAAATCTCTTCCTTTAACTTTCATTTTTTCTTTAATTTTTCCTTGTTTTACTGTTCCTATTGTTATTTTTATTTTTTCTGCTGTTTTTTCTCCAATTAACAATTTATACTTATCTTTTATATAGTCTGTTATGTTTTGATCAAATGTGTTACCTGCAGTTCTAATTGATTCGCTTGTTACTATATTTCCTAGTGACAGGACAGCTATATCTGTGGTGCCTCCTCCAATGTCTACTACCATATTGCCTTCTGCTTTTCCTATATCAAGTCCTGCTCCTACTGCTGCAACTTTGGGTTCTTCTTCTACAAATACTTTTTTTGCACCTGTTCGCTCTGCTACTTCTTTAATGGCATTTTTTTCTACTTCTGTGATATTTGATGGACAACAAATTAGTATTCTAGGTTTATTTATTCTTGTTCCTATATTTATTTTTTTTAAAAAATGTTCTAGTAGGCTTTCTACCATTTCAAAACTTGCTATTACTCCATCTTTCATTGGTTTTATTGCCTTGAGTTTTCCTGGAGTTTTTCCTAACATATCATTTGCTTCTGTCCCTACTGCTATTACATTTTTGCTATCTTCGTCTATTACTATTACACTAGGTTCATTTAAAACTACACCTTCACCTTTTATATATATAAGTACATTTACTGTTCCTAAATCAATTCCAATATCTTTGTTAAACATATTAATTTCCTTGATTATTAAATATTGTTTCAGGATTTACTAAAACATCGTCTTGATAAAGCTCAAAATGTAAATGATTACCCAGTTCGCTACCTATACTATTTGTACCACTTTTACCTATTACTTGTCCTATTGTTACTTGATCATTCTCTTTTACTTCTACATCTTTTATGCTTTGATAAACACTGATCATGTTGTTACTATGTTCTATTTTTACTGTTGTACCCACTATATCATCTTTTGTAACTGATAAAACTGTGCCATCTGCTATTGCATTTATATCGAATTCTTGTTTACTAGTATAGTCTACTCCTGTATTTTGAATATATGTGTTTTCATAGTATATTACAGAGTCTTCTTGATTTGTTTCATCTGAATTATAATCATAAAAACTTTTACCTATTTCTACTTTCTCAGCTGTATAAGGCCTCATTATACTAGTTGTTTCTCCTTCTTGTTCATTTATTACAGGCATTACATTATCTGTTAGTATTTCGTATGAAACATATCTTACATCTTCTGTTTCAACATTATTACTTTGGTATGATCTAGTAACAGCATACCCTAATATAAATACTAATCCTAATACAAAAGCTACTAAACCTCTGAGCAAAAAATATTTTGAACTTCTCCTTATCATAAAAAATCACCTCATTATAAGTTTTTACCAATAATGAGGTTTTATACATTTTTTAAATAATTTTTGAATATATTGCAAAGTCATAAATAAAGTTTGTTACTAAATATATTAAAGCAAGTGCTAAAAATAAGAAGAATAATCTAGCTTGAAACACTTTGTTCTTTTTGAAAATCTGATTTATGTTTATTGAATCAAGTGATAGTATTACAAATACTGTAACTACTATGTATAAAAAAAATTTAACGTTCATCTTCGTAGCTTAATATTTGATTTATTCTTCTTTGATATTTTTCTTCTTGATTTGGTTTTTCATCTAAAAATGCTTGAATCATATTTAGTGCTTCTTGTGGTTCTTTACTTCCAGAAAGTGCTATTACATTGGCATTATTATGCTGTTTAGCAAGCCTTGCTTCTTCTACATTATTTATTTTCGCACACATTATACCTTTTACTTTATTGGCTGCAATGGATATTCCTATGCCTGTTCCGCATATTGCTATTCCTAAATCTGCTTCTTTATTTTTGATTGATTCTCCTAACTTTATACCATATATTGGAAAATCAACTGACTCTGTACTTTCTGTTCCTAGATCTAGTATTTCATATTTGTTTTTTAATTCATTTATTAAATATGTTTTTAGAGTATATCCTCTGTGATCACTAGCTATTGCTATTTTCATATTTCATCACCTGCTTTTATTATATACTATTTTTTTACTCTTGTCTTTGGTTTTTTTATAATTGATTCTAAAATATTTTTGCTTGTTAAATAGTCCATTTCTTTATTGTAATTTCTAACAATGTCTTTTATGTTCGGATTAAATGTTTCTTTTGAACTGTCTAATATTCCATATATATGTGCTTGCTTATTTATTTTTTCATTATAACTTTGACAAAATTTCTTAATCTCTTCTTGTGCTATTGTTGGGTTTTCCTGTAATCTATAGAATGGTTCATAATATATAAGAAATACATCTTCTAATACGTATATTCCTATCTCTTCTAGCACTATGTTATTCTTTGAAAATGGAATGCTAATATATAAAAATACGTTTTTTGATAAACTTTTTCTAATAAATAACTTATTTTTATTATAGTATTCAAAACCTGCTTCGATTAAGTTTTCTTTCGTTATGTTTTCATTTATAAGATAATCTTTTATTTTCATTTTATCCCGACCTTTTTCAATATATTAACATATACTTTTTTGACTTACAACAAAAAAAGAACTTATTAGTTCTTCATTCCATATTTTTGTTTGAATTTTTCAACATTTCCTGTTAATGTAGCTGTTCCTTGTTTTCCTGTATAGAATGGGTGACATGCTGAACATACTTCAACATGAATTTCATCATCTTTAGATGTTGACATTGCTTTAAAACTATTTCCACATAAACATTTGAATGTTACTTCTTTTTGTTCTTTATGAATTCCTTTTTTCATATGTCGCTCCTTTCGCCATGACTTGTTTCAGTCATAGTAATAATAATTCTTAAGTAGTATACCAAATTTTATGCCGTTTGACAAGTTTTTTCTTCTATTTTTATATCTGCTCCAACAGCAGTTAATTTTTCTATTATTCCTTCATAGCCACGAAGTATGTGTTCTACTTCTTCAATAGTAGTAGTTCCTTCTGCTATAAGGCCTGCAATTACAAGGGCTGCTCCTGCTCTTAAGTCTGTTGCTATTACATCTTTTCCTTTCAATGGAGTCTTTCCTGTAATTGTTGCTACTCTTTCTTTAGTTGTAATATTAGCACCCATTTTGTTTAAATATTCAACATGCATAAATCTATTCTCATATATTGTTTCTTCAACTTTTGATTTGCCATTACACTGAGTTAAAAGCACTGAAAATGGTTGTTGAAGATCTGTTGGAAAACCTGGATAGTAATATGTTTTTATATTTACAGATTTTAATTTTTCTACTGCATTACAGACAACGGTATCATCTTCTATTTTTATGTCGACTCCAGCTTGTTCTAATTTTGATGTTAATGATTCAATATGCTCTGGAATTATATTTGATATTTTTAAATTTTCACCAAGAAGAGCACCCATTATAGTATATGTACCAGCCTCTATTCTATCAGGAATAATTTCAGTAAATCCTTTCCCCAAATGGTCTACACCTTTAATTTTTATAACACTTGTTCCTGCTCCAGTTATTTTAGCACCCATATTGTTTAAAAATGTAGCAACATTTACTATTTCAGGCTCTCTAGCAGCGTTTTCTATAGTAGTCAATCCTTCAGCTTTAGTTGCTGCAATCATAAGGTTGATGGTTGCTCCTACTGATGCTACATCTAAATATATGTTGCTTCCTTTTAGTCTTTCTGCTTTTATTATATATTTATCTCCATCTTCTTCTATTGTAGCACCAAGTTTTTTAAATCCTTCAAGGTGAAGATTTATTGGCCTTTTTCCTATTTTACAACCACCTGGAAAATACATTTCAACATACTTATATTTTGCCAAAAGTGCTCCCATAAAATAGTAAGAAGCTCTTAATTTACTTGATATTTGTGTGGGTATTAATTTATTTTTCATGTTTTTTGTATCTATAACCATTGTTTCTGTTGCTCTTTTTATATCTACATTTAAAAACTTTAGAATTTCTTCAAGTGATTCAATATCTGATATCTCTGGAACGTTACATATAGTAGCTTCTGACTCTGCTAAAATAGCAGCAGGGATAATGGCCACAGCAGCATTTTTAGCTCCGCTTATTCTTATTGTTCCACTTAGTTTATTATTTCCATTAATTATTATTTTTTTCATACTTCAACCTCACATTTTTTCTATAGTAATATATGCCTATTGCATTTATTAGTTACTAATATTTGTACTTATATAGTATCATTATTTATTGTGTTTTTCAATTAATCAAAGTATATTTCACTTAAAACATGTCAATTACTTCTTTTAAGTTTTTGATTACTTTAAAACCTTTATCATGGCCTTTTTGATTGAATCTGATTCCTATGCCGCCTTCTTCTCTCCACTCTCTTAAGTTACCTGCATAATCATCTATTAAAATAGCATCTTTTGTATGTATCATTTTTGTTTTTGATATGGCTTTTGGGACAGGTATTATTGTAATGTCTTTGTAGTATTTTCTTAAATATTTTATTTTTAGTATTGCTTCATTTAGTGAGTTAACATGAGTTAAAATAGCTAAGTTAAATTTGTTACTATCGATTATTGCTTTTATATCATTAATTGCGTCATTAATGATGTATTTATCATCTATTATTGTTTCCCATGGATAATTGGCATAAAACTCATCTCTTTTGTCTTTAGTAATTTTTTGTTTTTCATAATCTTCATATAATGGACTTATTGTGTCTAATATTACTCCATCAAAATCAATATATAAATTTATTTTTTCCACAACAATCTCCTCCTTATACTTATTTTATTATATTATCATACAGAAAAGCAAGGCAGAAGCCTTGCTTTTAGTAATTTATTATTTTATAAATACCTGTATATTCATAACCTTGATTAAGTAATACTTCATCATGTTTACTAAATGACCATGCATCATATTTTTGTGTTTTTGTATCTGTATATTCATCTCTTATTAAAGTACGAGTCTTTTTGTGATAATAATATGTTCTTCTTTCTTTTAATACTTTATTAGTTACATATCCTGCGAATTCCATTCTTTTTCCATACATTGGAATTTGTTTAGTTACAACATTACTACATACTGCAGATACTGTTGATTTGCTTGATGATACTTGTGTTGTTGTTGCTGTTCCAGGATTTCTTGTATACACATCAAATATATAATATGGTTTTAGATTACATGTCTCTGCACAATAATCATAGTTCATACCAACATATACATATCTTTTTGTACTACTTTGTGAAGGTAAATATGATAATGTTACTCTACTGTTTTTTGACCATCCTGATCCTGGATTACTAGTAGAAATATATGTTGTATTGGTTGTAGTATCTATATAATATGTGTAACCATCACATGCATATTGAGTTTTATAACCAAGTAATCTATCATAATAAGTATTGTAAATTGGTTGACTAGTATCTTCTTCATAAGAATAATACTTAGTTAATTTATAACCTACTTTTTCATACCAATCATATTCATGTTTTCCCCAATTAATATTATTATTATTTGGGTTATATTCAATGTTAGCTGACCAATCTGTCCATTCACTATACTCTTTTTCATGATGGGTTGTTGTAGTTACAATTTTTTCATATAAATATTTATATACAACTTCTGGATTAATACATTCAGATTTATATGTTTGTTCATTAACTACATTACCATCTTTACCATAGTATTTTCCATTATATATTTCACAATAATGTTTTTCTGGTTGTGGTGTGCTACATTGTTTTTTAAATACTGTTTTACTTACTACTGTTCCATATTTACCATAGTATTTTCCATTATATTTTACACAATAATGTTTTTCTGGTTGTGGTGTACCACATTGTTTTTTAAATATGGTTTTACTTACTACTGTTCCATATTTACCATAGTATTTTCCATTATATTTTACACAATAATGTTTTTCTGGTTGTGGTGTACCACATTGTTTTTGATATGTAGATTTTGTTACTACTTTTCCATATTTACCATAGTATTTTCCATCATATTTTACACAGTAGTGTTTCTTTGGTTGTGGTGATGGTGTTGGTACTATTATTTTCTTAATTACTCTTTTTATTGGTGTTGTTGGTTTAGTTGTAACAATTGTTGTTTTTGTTGCTGTTGTTGTTTTCTTTTCACACACATCATTTAAACAATAGTTATAACATCCTAAATATGTGATTATATAATCTTCTTCATCACCACAAGATAAATTTACTTTCATTTTGTATTCTTTATCCATTTTTGTGATTTCAACATAAGATTTGTCTTCGTCACACATTTTACCATTTTTATCTTTTATGTTTAAAAGAAGTTTCATATCTAACATTTGTCCTAATGTTAGTTTTTTTGTTTGTCCTTCTGCCTTTGGTAATCTTTCAGTTGTGAAGTATGCTGTAGCTACTTCCTTCATTGTATTAATATTATCTGAAAAGATTCTGTCATATAGTGGTTCTAGTTTTTCTGCAAATGTTTTATCAAATGCATCAGACACACTATCATTAATGGTAGATTTTAATCCTGCTTTTGTTGGAAATAACCATACTAGTAAGAATATTAATAAAAATGCTAATAAAAGTCCAATTAAGAATCTTTTTATGTGATAACTTAATGGCATTTGATTTGATACATAATATCCATTAGGATTAGCATAATTATAATGATATTCAACATTATTAGGATAATTTTGTTCATTATTCATCTTAAAAACCCCCTTACTTGTTAAATTCTAACTCTTTTTTTAGCATTTTTTTCTGCTAAAGTTAAATCTATTAATTCTATATCTCTTGATTCATGTGATACAATACTTTTTATTTTCTTTATTAATGAATCACCAATCATACTTACTGAATTGTCTTCATATACAAATGTTTCTTCAACTATTTCTTCATGTGGTGTAGATGATGGTGTACTTGAAGAACTGCTACTATTATTTGTATTTGTATTTGTATCAGTATTTGTATTACTACTGTTGCTGTTATTATTATCATTATTACTATTACTATTAGTATTTGTATTTGTATTTGTATCAGTGTTAGTGTTAGTATTTGTATTTGTATCAGTGTTAGTGTTAGTATTTGTATTTGTATTACTATTACTATTACTATTGTTGTTATTGTTTTCTTCTACATAGTTTTCTTCAATAACTTCTTCTTTTTTTTCAGGTTTATGTTTTTTCTTAGCTTCTTCTGCCTTTTTTAAGTCTTCTTTTGCAGCTTGTTTTCCTGCAGCAATTCCTGCCTTATATCCTTCAACATATTTAGCAGATCCAGATGGTACTGATACATTACCAGAACCTCCGCCCCATACGTTATCGTATGCTTTGTTATAACCAGCTGTATATCCATCCCAATAATCATTTTCATTTTGATTTTTTTCGTCTATTCCCGCTTTTTTTCTTGCTTCTTTTTCTGCTTCTTCAACATCTTTTTTTGAAGTTTTTCTAATTGCTTCATTTCTATCTTTTGTAATTTTTCTATAATGTTTGGTAACTGTTTTTTTCTTTGTAAACCCTGGTGTTGATGTTAAAACTGCACCATTTAAGTCTAGATCACTATATCTGTATCCTTCAAGAGCTTCTTCTAAAGATATATTTCTATCTAAATCTTTTGTTTTTAAATTTTGTAATTCTGCTATTTTTTCTATTATTTCTTCTTTTCCATTTAGTTTTGTTTTACAATTAACTATTTTTTCTATTTGACTATAGATACTTTGACAAGTAATTGTTTCATTAATTTCTACTAATGAATTATACATATCTTTATCTATAACTCCATTTAAATATAAGTGTGGTACTATAGCAGTTCCTATTATAGAAGCTGCTCCGGAATATTTATCCATTAATGTATCTACATTACCACTCATAAAAATGTTTTCTAACTCTTTTCTTATTTCTGCTGCTTTTTCTGGACTTTTTGTTCTATTATATTCAAGAATTTTTGCTTCGAAATCTCTAAAGAATTCTGCTTCTTTTTCATTTTCAAACAATCCATCTACTCCAGATTTTTCTGTAGCACCAAGTTGATAATAATAGCTTAAGTTTAAACAGAATGATAAATATTTTGCAGAAACTATATCTTTATCCATTTGTTCATATTCTCCAGTTTCTTCATTTAGAACCATAATTTTACTTTTTCCAAAGAAACTTGCTAATTTATCAGAACTTAATACTTTGGCATTTGCATAAAGATATGCAGCAGTTGTTTCATCAAAATTTAAGTATAATTGTTTATCTCCTTGTTTTACTGTTGGAGCTGCTTGTTCATTAAAATAATCTTGAGTATTTACTATTTTATGAAATGCTTCTTCTTGTTCTTCATCGTTTAACATTTCGATTAGCTCACTTACTGTTTTGTTTTCTAAATCTAATGATTCATCTGCTTCTTCTGCTGATTCAGTTTGGGTATTTGATTTTTTATCAAACCAAGCTTGTGCTTGTGCTTGTGCTTTTTCATTAAGTGCAAGTACAGTCGTAGTAGCTAGTAAAAATCCTGCTGCTACTCCAATTGCTACAAGCTTCTTGCTAATTACACTCTTTTTAACTGGCTCGTCTGCTGTCTTAACTTCTTTGACTTTGTAAACTGTTTCACTTTCAAAAAGTGAATTTCCAACTTCTATTACATCATTCTTTTCTAATGCTTCTAGAAATTCTCCATTGGTTTTAACATTAATTGTATGCAATTGATAGTCGTAAAATGGTTTGTCATCTACATTTGTTATTTTTACTACATCAAATTTGCTTCCTTCATCAATACCTACCCAATTGATTTTTCCATCTAGGTTTTTATTAATATAATATTTTTTATCCATAAAAAATTCCCCCTTCTTTTTGGATGGCTATTATTATAGCACTTTTTTCCTTTTATGTCAATCTTTTTATTAATATAAAAAAAGAAATGTTATTTTAAGTATTTTTTAAACATTTCCTTTACATAAAAACTATATTCAATTCTTTGACTATTTTGACTATCTTCTTCTATAGAGCATATTGGTGGGAATAGCACACACCACCAATTATCTCCTTCCCCTTTGCCTAGTGTTACTAGTAATGATTCATACTCTCCTTCTTTATATTTTACTCCTTTGTATAGTTTTTCTGGAAAATAATGATAACCATAATCTATACTGTATTTTTGATTTGAATTTTCATTTTTTAATACTGTTTTTATAACATTATTGTATTTATTTATATTCTTGTTAATAACAATTCTAGATGCTTCTATAGTTTTTGATTCTTTTAAATCTTCTGTTAATTCTAGTTCTAAATTGGTTTTTACTTGTCTTTTTAAATATTGATCTTTAACACTATTACTATTTGGTATTATTCTTATTCTTATTGATTCCTCGGGTATTATATAGTAATTTTCTTTGTAACTGTTTGATATTGTTATAAGCATTAAGATTCCTAAAATAAAAGGAATAAGTTTTTTCATTTTTATCACCTATATAGGTAATGATACTTATTCCTTTTGTTTATTCATTTGTTTCCTATTATAAATATATATCTGTCAAATTTATTGTAATCTTTTTCTATTATTATTTCATCATTTGGTAAGTACTTCATTGCTATTTTTTTGATCTTTTTTCCTTGATTTTCTCCAATCTCAAAAGCTATTACATGTTCTTTTTTTATTATTTGATTAATGTTTTTCAGTATTTGTTCATAATAATATAAACCATGATTTTCTGCAAAAAGGGATATATATGGCTCATTATTTTTCACTTTTGATTCTATATTATTTGAGTTTTTGTCTATATATGGTGGATTACTTATAACTATATCATATTTTTGATTTATTCCTTGATATAGATTAGTTTTTATTAGTTTTATTTTTGTGTTATGTGTTTTTGCATTCTTTTTTGCAACTTTTAATGCTTTTTTTGATATATCTGTCGCTGTTATATTTGAGTTTGGATTTAATCTTTTTAAAGTTATTGCTATTACCCCAGAACCTGTTCCTATATCTAAAATGTTAATGTCTTCTTTTTTTAAATTTTCTTTTATTAGTTTATTAGTTTTTTCTATCAAATATTCTGTTTCTGGCCTAGGTATTAGTACATTTTTATTTACATAATAATCTTGGCCATAGAAATTTTCTTTTTTTAATATATATTGTATTGGAAGCCCTTTTTTTAGTTTTTTATTGATATTTTGATATTTTTTATATTCTTTTTTTGTTAGTTCTCTATCTTTGTTTACTATTAATTCAGGTCTAGATAGATTTAAAACTTGCTCTATGGCAAGTTTTTGTTCATTATTTATATCTTCTTTTAATATGTCTTTAATTTTCATTTTCTTGTAATTTCCTCTTTTGATCTTCTGCTATAAGGGCTTCAATTACTTCTTCAAGTTCTCCTTCAATTATTCTATCAAGCTTATTAAGAGTTAGTCCTATTCTATGGTCTGTAACTCTGTTTTGAGGATAGTTATAGGTTCTTATTTTTTCTGACCTATCACCAGTACCTATTTTACTTCTTCTTTCAGTACCTTCTGCTTCTTCTTTTTTTCTTTGTTCTTCTTCATATATTTTTGCTTTTAATATTTGAAGAGCTTTTTCTTTGTTTTGCAACTGACTTCTTTCATTTTGACATGTTACTACTATTCCTGTTGGGATATGGGTCATTCTTACTGCTGAATCTGTTGTATTGACAGATTGTCCTCCTGCTCCCCCACTTCTATAAACATCTACCTTTATATCTTCTGGCTTTACTTCTATTTCAATATCTTCAGCTTCTGGCATTACTATCACTGTAGCAGTTGAGGTGTGAATTCTACCTCCTGATTCTGTAGTAGGTATTCTTTGCACTCTATGAGCACCACTTTCATATTTTAATTTTGAATAAACATTATCACCTTTTATAATGCATTCTAATTGGGAAAATCCCCCAGAGGCTGATTCTTCAGCGTTCACTATTTCTACTTTCCAACCTTGTTTTTCTGCATATTTTTGATACATTCTAAAAAGATCGCCAGCAAAAATATTTGCTTCGTCTCCTCCTGCTGCTCCTCTTAGTTCCATTATAATGTTCTTGTCATCATTCTCATCTTTCGGAAGAAGAAGTGCTTCTAGTTTTTGTTCTAAGTTTTCTTTCTCTAATTCTAAGGATTGAAGTTCTTCTTTTGCTATGTCTTTCAATTCACTATCTTTAAGAAGTTCTTGATCTTCTTCTATACTGCTTAACACATTTTTGTATTTTCTATATGTTGTAACTGTTTCTTCTAGTTTGCTTTGTTCTTTAGAAAGTTTAGTAAGCATTTCTACATTTTGTAATGTTTCAGGTTTGGTTAATTCATTTCCTAATTCTTCATATTTATTTTCTATTTCCTTTAAACGCTCTAACATGTTATCACCTTAATCTTGGTTTAATTCTTCTTCATCTACTATTACTAAGTTTTTATATTCTTCAGTTATGTCTGATATGTCATCATCATTTTCTTCATTATCAAACATTTCGTCTTCTTTTTCTACTGCTTCTTCATCATCGTAATCTTCTTGATCTTCCTCGAAATCTTCAAGATCTTCTTCTGCAGATAAGTTCTTAACTTTATGATTTTGTTGTAAATCCCAATGACCATCTTCTAAAAGAATAAACCTTTTATCGTTGGTTAAAGCTGTATAAAACTCTCCAATTTTATTTTCTACTGTCTTTTTTGGTAATTCTAACATTTCTACTATAGTATTGAATAGGTCAAGGGTCATTTGTTTTGGCTTTTCTTTTAATAGCATATGAGCAATATCGTTATAAGACATTAATTCTAATTCTTCTTTTTTTAATTTTTTTGCCATATTTATTTTTACATCCTTTCTTTAAATCATTATATGTAGTATTTATTATATTGTTTCATAGTTTATTTTAAGTAAAAATTCTGCTTGCTCTATCTGATAATTAATAATAACTTGTTTATGATTATTAGTCAATGAAAATATTACTAAATTATTGCTAAATTTTTTACTTTCATTGGGTAATTCATAAAAAACTTTATTGTTCAAAAAATCTAATGTTATGATTAAGTCTTTGTTTTTTTTATATAATATAGTTTTTTTTGTATCATATTTTATAAGTTCTTCTTTTGTCTTTAGTATAATGACATCATTGTCTATTTTTCCTATTCCTTCGATAATGTGCTCATTTATTTCTATTTTTATTCTTAACTTTTGCATAGCATCACCATTTCAATTTCAGATTATAGCATATTTTTTCTGTGTTGCACATAATTTTTTATATTTTTTTCATACTAATTTTGAAAAGGAGTCTTTATATGAAAAAAAAGATTATAAAATTTATGTCTTTTGGTTTTTTAGGAATGTTTGGATGCTTTATAATTTTTAATTTGATAGGCTTTTTATATGCTTTTATAACTCCGAAACTCGATATTAAGACTGCAAACGCTTTTTCTGTTTTTGATAATAAAGGAAACTTGATATTTCAAGGCAATGGTAATGATTCTTGGGTTAGTTTAGATAATTGTAATGATAATATTATAAACGCTACAATAAGTGTTGAAGATAAAAATTTTTATAGACATTTTGGTTTTGATTTTCCGAGAATCGCTAAGGCTATGATGGTTAATCTTTCTTCTAAAAGCATTAGACAAGGTGCTTCTTCTATTACTCAGCAATATGCTAAAAATTTGTTTTTAGATTTTGAACAGTCATGGAAAAGAAAATGGAAAGAAATGTGGCTTACTTATGAACTAGAGGTTCATTATACTAAAGATGAAATTTTAGAAGGATATCTTAATACGATAAATTATGGTCATGGTATGTATGGTATTAGCAATGCATCAAAATATTATTTTGATAAAGAGGTTAAGGATCTAACTTTAGCGGAAGCTTCTATTCTAGCAGGCATTCCTAATAGTCCTTCTGACTATTCTCCAGTTGATAATTATAATCTTTCTAAAGAGCGACAAAAAGTAGTGCTTAGCAGGATGTATAATAATGGTTATATTAATGAAAAAGAGATGAATGATGCTTATAATCAAGAATTAGTTTTTAAAAATGATGATTTTGGCAATGGATTGTCGTCTTTAATTTATTATAACGATGCTGTTATGGCTGAACTTAATTCTATTAATTCTATCCCAAAAAGTTATTTGGATACTGGTAATATTAGGATATATACTACACTTGATATAAATGCTCAAAAGGCTTTAGAGCAAGGGCTTGAAAAGAATGCTGTTAACAAAAAAGTGGAAACTTCTAAGGTAATGATGAATCCTAAAGATGGTAGTATTATTGGGTTAATCGGAGGTATAAATTATGGTAATAGTCAATTTAATAGAGCCATCAACTCTTATAGACAGCCTGGTTCTACTGTTAAGCCTTTTTTATATTATAGGGCTTTAGAAAACGGTTTTACTCCTAGTACTACTTTTTTTAGTAAACCTACTACCTTTTATTTTGATAACAAACAAACTTATTCTCCTAAAAATTATGGAGGAATATATGCAAATAAAGAGATTTCTCTAGCATCTGCTATTGCTTACTCTGACAATATTTTTGCTGTTAAAACTCATTTGTTTTTAGGAGAGGATGAACTATATGATACTTTAAGAAAGGTCGGAGTTACTTCGAAAATGGAGAAATCTCCTTCGCTTGCTTTAGGAACTTACGAACTCAGCATATATGAACTTGCTGCTGCTTATTCATCACTTGCAAATGGTGGCAAGAAAGTTAAACCTCATTTAATTACTAAAGTTGTTGATAAGATGGGAAATATTTTATATGAATATGTTGAACCTAGGGAAGAAATTGTTTTAGATAGCGATATAACCTTTCTTATAAGCGAATTATTAACTAGTACTTATGATGTCAATTTAGTCGATTATACTTATCCAACATGTTTTAGTATGGCAAGCAGCATTACTCATAAATACGCTATTAAAACTGGTAGTACTGATACTGATTCTTGGGTAGTTGGATATACTCCAGAAATTGTTTTTGCTTCTTGGGCTGGTTACGATGACAGCTCTGATATTCCGACTGAAGTAATAGCAGGAAATAAAAATTCTTGGATTACTAGTATGGAAGCTTATTTTAAGGAAAAAGATGCTACTTGGTATAAAACTCCAAAAAATATAGTTGGCATGTTAGTTAACCCTATTACTGGTAATCCTGTTGTTAGTAATAATGAAAACAAAAAAATATTGTACTATTTAAAAGGTACTGAGCCTAATATAGTAAAGGAGGATAAAAATGTTAAGAAAAACTGAGAACTCTATCAATCGTGAATATTTATATTATCTTATGAATGATATTGGATTATTAAACGATTACGAGCTTAATGAAATTGGTATTTCTTTTGACGAATATGATAATCCAACTGAGGAAGTTCTAAATAAAATTGAGAATTATCGCAATAAAAAAAGTAGAAACTAAATAATTTCTACTTCATCATCTTGTTTTATACCAAAGGCATTAGCATCATCTGAATCTAAATGCAATTCAAAATAAGAACTTGGTGCTTCTTTTATTTTTATGTTACCTAGTATTCCTGACTTTTCTCCTGTTACTTTTATTTCATATTCATCTTTTAAAAGATTATATTTTTCTCTGTCTTCTTTTGTTATATGAATATGTCTGTCGGAAACTATTGCAGATTCTCTTGTAATTTCTCCTTTTGGGCCAATTATGGTTATTTTTTCTGCACCAATTAGATTTCCTGCACTACGAACAGGTGGATTTAGTTTTAAATAGTACGCATCTGTTCTTGATATTTCTACTTGAGTATAACTCCTAAAAGGTCCTATAATTCTAACGTTTTTTATTTCTCTATCATCACTTTTTATAGTTACTTGTTGATTAGCAGCAAACTGACCATATTGATTTAAAGGACTTTTTTCTGTTAATGGTTCATCAAATAAAAGTTTATAATCTTCTTCTGTTAGATGAACATGTCTCATTGATATTCCAACACTTATTTTCATTTTTATCACCAATTTTATTATAACTCATTTTTATATATGTTTCTAGTCTATTTATTGTTTCATTTCATATATTTTATTGGAGATGATTTTAATGAATAATAGTTATTTTAATCCTAATGGTAATCCTAATTTAGGATATAATAATATGACTGGTAGTACTGGGGCTCCAGGTAGTAGTGTTTCTTCTGGTACAGAACTTCCTATGGAGCAATCATATGTTGAAAATATTCTTAGAATGAACAAAGGTAAAATTGCAAGTTTTTATATGACTTTTCCTGATGCTGGCGAATGGAAAGATAGAATTTTTACTGGAGTTGTAGAGCAAGCTGCTAGGGATCATTTTGTAATTAGCGATCCAAAAACAGGAAAATGGTACTTACTTTTATCAATTTATTTAGATTTTATTGTTTTCGATGAAGAAATCAACTATAAAGTTATTTAGATATATAAAGAATTTTATTGAAAAGTTCTTTTTTTTGTGTTAGAATAAGTATTATCTTTTTGGAGGGAATGATTTGATGAAAGAAGAAGTATTGAAAGATTTTAGACAAGAGTATATTAAGAGATTAGAAGAAAATGAAACTAATAATAAGAGTTTAAATGTTTTAAATAATAGAAAAAAAATATTAGAGAATAGTCCTCTGGTAAGAGACTATATTGAATTAATTAAGCAAATAGAAGAAACTACGAATAGAGTTCTCACAACCGATGAAGTTTTTGCTGATACTTTATATGATTTTAGTAATAAGGGTTTAACTGATGAGACTAACAATATATATTTATATGCCGGCAGTTATGTAAACGAATATGGCTATGAAAGAGAAGTTGAAAGAGATAGTTCTTTAGCAGAGTTTGACAAATATATAAATATTGAATCATTTGAGGATGTAGATATTCCTGTGGAAGACAGAGAAAACTTTGAGAATAGTTATAGAGTTTTGATATTAGATAGTAATGTGCCAATAAAATATCTTAAATATGAACTACGTGATCAATTTATTAATGATGCACTCTTTGAAGGTCAAGAAGTTGCTTGTCATAAAATTTTATCTAGAAACAAAAAGAACTTATAGAAATATATTTTAAAGTTCTTTTTTTTATGATATAATTTTTTAAAGAAGATAGGTGATTTTATGATTTATTTATTTGGATTTATTTTTCTTTTTTTAGTAATATGTTGTTTTATAATTGTATTAAATTATTATAAATTAAATGATATTAAAATTTCTATTGATACTTGTAGTAATAGTATAGATGAAGTTTTAAATACTAAACTTGAACTAGTTGAAGGTTTACTTAAAAAGATTGATAATGATAAAATAAAAAAGGATTTTGTATATGATAATGATGCTTCTTTATATGAACGTGAAGATGCCCTATTTAATGTCAGCTTTGAGATTAATAAGTATATAAAAGAGGCTAAAAATAAAAAATTAAAAGAAGAAATCAAAGATTTGAATAATTTAGAAGAAAATCTTGATGGTTTGAAAGATTTTTATAATACTAATGTATTAAATTATAATGAAATTTTTTTAAAAAAAGTTTTTAATAAGGTTTTTAGATTACTTAAATTTGAAAACTATAAATCTTTTAAAATAAGAAAACTTGAGGAATATGAAATATTTAAAAATTAGTCTAGTTTAAAATTAACTGGACTAATTTTTTTTGATATTAAAAATTTATTTGCTTTAGAAAATGGCTTGCTACCGAAGAATCCGTTCCTCGCTGAAAATGGTGATGGGTGAGGTGATTCAATTACGCAATGAATTGGATTGGTTATTAAAACTTTTTTGCTTCTGGCATAAGCTCCCCAGAGTATAAAAACTACTGGAGTATCTTTATCATTTATTTTTTTTATTACTTCATCTGTAAATTGTTCCCAATTGAAATTTTTGTGAGATAATGGTTTATCTTTTTCTACTGTTAAAATTGAATTTAATAATAGAACTCCTTCTTTAGCCCACTTTACTAGCGATCCACTTTCTGGTTCATCATATCCTAAATCATCATGTAATTCTTTAAAAATGTTTCTTAATGATGGTGGCTTTCTTATTCCATCTTTTACTGAAAATGATAAACCTTCTGCCTCACCTTCTCCATGATAAGGGTCTTGTCCTAATATGACTACTTTCACATTGTCATAGTCTGTTAATCGCATCGCTTTAAACACTTCTTTTTTTGGTGGAAATATTGTTTTATCTCGGTACTCTATTTGAAGTTTCTTTAACATGTCATAAAAATAGTCTTTTTGATACTCATCTTTTAATATTTTATCCCATTTTTCTGTTATCATAGTACACCTCTAAGAGTAATTATATCATTTTTTTGATAGTTTTGATATTATTGTTTCTTTTAATTTATAAATTGCATACATATTTATTATTGTTAATACTGCTAGGAATATGTCAATTAAAGACCAAATGATTGATGCATTTGTTATTCCTCCAATAAATATTGATACTATTGTTATTAATTTGAGTACTTTTGTTGCTTTTTTGCTATTTGTTAAAAATGTTAGGCTACTTTCTCCATAATAATAAATAGTTATTATTGTAGAAAATGAAAATAGTATTAGTATTATGAGTAGAAGAACTTCTCCAATTGTTCCTAAGTGATAAGAGAATGCAGCTTTCGTTAATTCTATACCATTTGTGATATCTATATTATAAGTATGTGCAGTTATTATGATTAATGAAGTTATACCTAGTACTATAAAATTAATAAAATATGTTTGTAGCAATCCTATTTTTGCTTGTAAGTGATAATCGGTGTTATCAGTTGAACCTGAAATTATAGCACTTGTACCTACACCAGATTCATTGGCAAATACTGTTTTTTGAAAAGATATTATTATAGTATAAATAATACTACCATTTATAGATTTATTATTAAAAGCTTCTTTTATAATTTGTTTTAATATACTTGGTAATATTTCAATATTTTTAAAGACAACAATTAAACCTATTATTATAAAAATCGTCATCATTATTGGAAATATTTGATTGCATACATTGGATATTCCTTTTATGCCTTTCATAATTATTACTCCTGCAGTTATTGTTATTATTAATGATATTATCATTTTATTTGTATTATACATACTTGTTGTTAAAGTTATTATTGTGTTGTTTTGAATTGATGTAAAGAGAAAAACATATAAAACAAGCACTATTATGGCATAAATTGTGCTTAAAGTTTTGTTGTTAAAACCTTTTTTTATATAATAATGAGGGCCACTTTTATTATCCTTTTCTTTATAAATAATTGCTAATGCATTTTCTATATAATTTATTATCGATAGAATAAATGTTGATATAAATATCCAAAAAAGTGTTCCTATTCCTCCATAATAAATACAAAGTGCTGTTCCCGATAAGGACCCTACACCAATTTTAGATGACAATGCCATAACCAATGTATCTTTAGGAGATATTCCTTGTTTTTTTTCATTGATTTTTATACTTTTCATTGCTTTTTTTATTTTTAATTGGAGGAATTTAAGTTTAAAGGAGAAATAAATACTATTTACTAATATTAAGTTTATAGCTGTTGCCCAAAGTATTTTGTTTAATATTTCCAATATATCACCATTTAATTCTATGTAAAAAAACATAGAAAATTATCTATGTTTATTTGTTTCTTGTTCTAATTTTAGTTTCTGTTTTTATTATTTTTTCTTTTGTTATTCCTATTTCTAGTTCTATTTCTTGTGGTTTTATAGTTAAGTATTTTTGTTGTTTTAATAGTTTGTCAAGATGCTCAATTAAGTATTTTCTTGAGTATATTTCCTTTTTTAAACTTATATCTTCATCATTATAGTAAATCTTTGAAGGATTTTCTATCATTGCTCTTAATTTTTCAAAATATTTTTGTTGTTCTTCATAACCTTCTTCATCTTTAAACACAAAACCTAGTATATGTATGGCATTTATTAATTCAATTGCAATTGTACCTTTATTGCTTTTTCGTTTGGTCTTTATATTTAGTATTATGTTGTAGATTTCTTTTTTTGGATATTCAATCAGATCTTTAATTGTTTTTATACCACTATTTTCTAAGAATTTATATTCATAATAAATGATACTTGATAAATCATCTATTTTTATGTTTTCAGGTAGTATCATTCCCTTGTTTTCTATATACTGATAATTAAGTTGTATAAGCTTTACTTTATCTTCTAAAAGTATTTCTTTATATATAGTTGACATTAGTTTTCTATTGGCATTAAATACTAATTGTTTTACATTGTGTTTATTTAATTCTTGGCATACCTGTTTATAAGTTTGCTTTTCTCCATTGTTATCAATACCCATTAGTTTTCTGTATGCTTCTGTTTCTTTTTCAGTACAACTTTTCATTTTTTGCTTCTCTTCATTACATATTTCATTTATATATTTTTCTATTATTCTATCTTCATTTTCACAAAGATAACAATCATCTCTTTCATCTAAATATTGCAAAATGTACTGTTCTATATTTTTGCTTACTTTATTATATATTTCTTGTTTCATTGCTTTTCATTTCCTTTTTTAAAAGGTAGTTTATTATATTTTTTTATTAATGTCAATATTAGTAGCATAGTTGTATTTTTTTTATATAAAAAAAATACCAATAACTTATTGGTATTCTTATTTGTGATATGATTCATTATTTATTATTTTAAAACCTCGATATATTTGTTCTAAAAGAATAACCCTAAACAATTGATGGGGAAATGTAAATTTGGAAAAAGATATTCTTTTATTCGTTAGTTTTTTTATTTCTTCATCCAATCCAGTCGATGATCCAATTATAAAGGTTATATTACTATATAGAGTTATTTCCTTATTTATAAAACTTGCAAAATCTTCACTTGTAAATTGATTCCCATTTATATCTAAGATTACTATATTGTCTTTTTGATTAATATGTTTTAAAATGTTGTCCTTTTCTTTTTTCAATGGGTTTGAATCATCACTCTCATCTTTTAACTCCACTATTTCAAGTTTTGTATATTTAGATAATCTTTTTTTATAGTCTTCTATTGCTTCTTTTATATATTTTTCTTTGATACTTCCTAAGCAAATTATTTTTATCATTTTATACCTCAATTATATTTGTTTTTTCTTGATTTAATATTACTTTTTCTGGTTTATAGCTTAGTTTTTCTATTAAATCTTTTATTCTTTTTTCTACTATTTCTGGATTATTATTTTCTTCACTTAGATGCGCTAACATTATATATTTTGTTTTATCTCCAATTAGTTTTGACAAATACTTGCAACTATCTTCATTTGATATATGCCCGCGGTCACTTCTTATTCTTTGTTTTAAATGATATGGGTACTTTCCATTTCTTAGCATTTCTTCTTCATAATTACTTTCTAAAATATACACATCTTTGTTTTGATACTTTTTTAATAATTTATCTTTAATCTATCCTGTGTCTGTTATATAAACTAACTCTTTATTTTTATATTTTATATATACTCCAGCACATGGTACATCATGAGATACTTCAAAAAGTTCTATTATTAAGTTCTCTTCTTCAATACTTTTTTGATAGTTTATTTTTTTGGATGAAACTTTTTCAGTTAAACCGTTTTCTAATGTGTATATTGTAGGGTTTTGTTCTCTTATTATTGATTTTATTCCTTTTATATGGTCAACATGGGTATGAGTTATTATTAAAATATCTATTTTAGGAAAAGGTCTTCCCAATCTTTTTTCTAAGTTTGAAATAGGAAGACCAATATCTATTAAAATATTTTTATTATCTAGTTCAATTAAGGTAGAATTTCCTTTTGAACCACTTGCTATATTTGTTATTTTCATTAGTTATATAAGGATAACGGATCTCCCATAGAGCCATTTACGCTTAATCCAAAATGTAAGTGGCATCCAAATGAATAACCTGTGTTACCCATTGTACCTATTAATTGACCTTTAGATACTGTTTGTCCTTGTGATACTAGAATGCTATTTAAATGGCCATAGAAAGTTACTATACCACCACCATGGCTGATTTCTACTTCATTCCCGTAGCCTCCACCCCAGCCTGCAAACGTTACTGTTCCTCCGTTAGCAGCATATATTGGTGCTCCACATCCTACAGATAAATCCATACCATCATGCCATCTAGGAGACGATTCTCCAATATCTGCACGGAGTTGATATCCAAAGTATGTAGTTATTGTATAATTACTTGTAGTTGGCCAGCCCCAAACACCACTTAAATTTACTGGGCCTCCATAGTATCCTCCATAATTGGTTGCTTGTTTTGTACCAACTTTAATTATTTTGTTAACTGGTTCTTTTAACACTTCTGTTGAGACTATTAAAGCTTGCGTAATTGCACCATTTCTTTTTTCTATTTTTCTAGTTACTTTGCTGGTACCTTTTTTTCCTTTTTGAACAACCTTTGTTGTACCTTCAAATAAACTGCTATCTTCTCTTTCAATAGTTTTATACCTTGTTGACTCTTTTTTAACTGTATGTGTTTCTTCAACTACTGTTATTACAGGGTTAATATAGCTAATTATTATTTCTTGTCCAGGGTATAAAAGTGAATCTTCGTCTTTTATATCATGGTTTGCTATTAATAGTTCTGTTGTGGACATTTTATTATCATAGGCAATATTTTTTACATTGTCTCCAGATTTTACTTTATATGTTTTATTTTTTTCATTTGTACCAAATAATAAATATTTTGCTAATTCATTGCTATCACTATATATTTTACTATTGGCAGGTATTTTACCTTTCTTTATTGATATTTGTTCTTTTAAATAAACATTTTCAATAATTGTACCTATTGCGGTTTGGTCTTTTTTTACTTCATTTAAATAATCTTGATATTGTTTTTCATTAACAAATGATCTTACTACATCATTTATGGCTGTTTGTAGAATATCTTTATCTAACAAATAAATATATTCTTTTATTTTTTCAGTTTTTTTCTTATCATTATCTTTGTTTTTAGTAGTTTTAATATCTGAAATTGTAACTGTAAAACCATTGATTGTGAAATCTTCTTGATTTGCTATTTTTTGATATATATTTTCTATTGTTTCTGTTTTTTCACTATATGTTGTCTCTTCTTCTATCTTTAAACCATTTGGAATATATACATTTTTTACGTGATACTTTTGTTTTATTGCCTCTTGGTTTTTATTTATGTAATCTTCTAAATCTTTTTTACTTTCTATTAAACCTAGTGATTCACCATTTAAATAAACTCTAAACACATTTCTAGCATCATAATATACATATGAAGCACTGTCTAAGATTACCATTATTATACTTATAGCAAAAGCACATATTCCTAAAAAAATTGATGTTCCTTTACTCACTAGCAACCACTTCCTTTTTTACTTCTTCATTTTTGTAATTCATAAACGATAAGGTGTTTTTCTTAAATAGTGTTTTTGCAGTTCCAATTCTACCACTTCTATTCTTTCTAACTATTATTTCTGAAATACTCATATTATCATCTATTTTTGAACTTTCGTTATAATAATCATCACGATAAATAAATGCTACAATATCAGCATCTTGCTCTATTGATCCAGATTCTCTTAGATCACTTAATACCGGTCTTTTATCTTCTCTTGTTTCTGGTGTTCTTGATAATTGGGCAATACAAATAACAGGAATTTCAAGTTCAAGGGCTAGAGTTTTTAAAGCTCTTGATATTTCTGATACTTCTTGTTGTCTATTTCCAGAGTATTTTCCAGTACTATTTATTAATCCTAGATAGTCAATTACTATTAAACCTAAATTATCATCAGTACTAGCTATTCTTCTTGATTTTGCTTTTATATCTCCGATGGTTACTCCTGGAGAATCGTCAATATATATATTAGTGTCTCCAAGCTGACTTAATGCTTCATTTATTCTTTGCCAATCTTTAGTATCTAGCGAACCATTTTGAAGCTTTCTAGCATCTACTTGTCCTAAAGAGGATACCATACGTGATAAAAGTTGTTCTGCTCTCATTTCTAGAGTGAATATTATTACGGATTTTTTTGATTTTAAAGCAACATTTGATGTAATGTTTAAAGCTAGTGCTGTTTTTCCCATAGCCGGACGAGCTGCCAGAATAATAAGTTCGTTTTTATGAAATCCATCTGTTAAGCTATCTAAGTCATAATACCCTGATGGTAAGCCACTTATTTTTCCTTTGTTACTAGCTAGTTTTTCTAGATTTTCTTGAAATTCAGTTATTACTTCAGGTATTTGCTTTATATCTGATGATTTTCTGTTTTTAACTACATTTAATATTCTACTTTCTGCCTTATCTAATGTTTCATTAACTGATAATTCATTATTATAAGCCATCGTTACAATGTTGGTTGCTTCAGATATCAGGTTTCTTAAAATACTTTTATCTTCAACAATCTTTATATAGTGTTCTACATTAGCAGATGTTGGGGTGCTTTCTAATATTTCACTTAAATATTCTACTCCTCCAACTTCGTTTAAAGTATTCTTGTCTTTTAATTCTGTTGTTAAAGTTGTTATATCTACCGGAATATTTTTGGCTGTTAAACTTTTTAATGCATCAAAAACTTTTGCATGTTTATCTAAATAAAAACTTTCATTAGTAAGTGTTTCTATCGCGGTTTGAAGAGCATATTTTGACAAAAGCATTGATCCTAGAACGGATTGTTCTGCTTCTATATTATTTGGTATTTCTCGATTCATAAAAATCCCCCACTTACTTTTTTACTTCGATTTTTAAGTTCGCCTTTATATCTTGATATAGATTTATTTCTACTTCATGAAATCCCAAAGATGAAATTGGATTTTTAATTATGATTTGTTTTTTATCTATATTATACTTTTCTAATTTTTCTTTTATTTGCTTAACTGATATGCTTCCAAACACTTTATCATGTTCTCCAGTTTTTACTATGAATGATATTTTTTCTTTTTCTAGTTTTCCTTTTAATTGTTTTGCTTCTTCTGTTAGGCGTTTTGTTTCTTCTTTTTTCTTTTCATTTTCTGTTTCTAAATGCTTTAAAGATCCTTTTGTTTCTTGAACTACATATCCTTCTTTTATTAGAAATTTTGCATATCCATCCTTTATTTCTTTTATTTCACCTTTTTTTCCTTGTTTTTTTAAGTCTTTTATGAAAATAACTTTCATTTTTTCACCTTCTATCTGATTTTGCTTATTAATTCTTCATGTACTTTTTTTATACTTTTGTTTTCTATTACTGCTGCTGCTTCGGTTTTATTTCCTCCGCCTCCAAATTCTTCCATCAATTTGCCAGCATTTATTTTTTTGATTGATCTAGTACTTATTCCAACTTTGTTTTTGTCTAAGTATCCTATAGCAAAAGATGTTTTTATGCCTTTAAATTCTAAAAGAATGTCTGCTGTTTTGGCAAGATCTTGGGATTTATATATTTTTCCTTGTTTACCTGTTGCTATAGCTATTTCACCATCTATTTCAGTACTTGCTATCATTTTTGATCTATTTACGTATTCTTCTAGATCTTGTTTAAAATAAAGCTGTGCTTCATTAATATCTGCACCTTTGGTTGATAAATAATAGCAATAATAGAATGATTTTCTGGTCATTTTATATGTGAAGTTATTAGTATCTAACACTATTCCACCAAGCATTACTGTCGCATAACTTTTTGGAACCTTTATTCTATATGAATGAAGAAGTGATGCTACTATTTCACATGCTGATGTTGCTTTTTCATCAATAAATACTTTAGCATCTTTTATTGTATCTGATGTTTTAGTATGATGATCTATTACTATAACTGTTTTAAATTCATTTAATATATCTTTTACACATACTCTACTTGTTCTGTTTGTGTCTAGTATAAATAGAATAGACTTATTAGTTATTAACTTATTTATGTCCTTTAATTTTATTATATTTACCTTTGATACCATCTTATCTATTGCTAATTTAGTAGCAGGTTCAATTTCTTTATCATCTATTATTATGTATACTTTTTTTCTATACTTTTTTGCTATTAAAGAAAATCCTGCCATGGATGCAAAAGCATCTAAATCTATATTATTATGTGCCACTAAAAATACTTCTTTTGAAAGAATCATTTCCTTTGTTATTAGTTTTTTTAAATCTTTATTCATTATGTGGCCTCCTTGTCTCTAAATATTATATCAAAAAAATAGAAATATGTCATTTTATTTATATTATATTTTATATAAAAAAAGATACTCTTTTCCTGAGTATCATAATTATTTTACAAATGGTAATAAACCAATTATACGAGCTTTTTTTATTTCTCCTGCTATATGTCTTTGATGTTTTGCACATGCACCAGTTACACGTCTAGGAAGAATCTTTCCTCTTTCATTAGTGTATTTTTTTAATGTATCTACATCTTTATAATCTATTTCTTTTCCAGCACACATATAGCATATTTTTTTTCTTTTCTTATAAAATTCTGCCATGTTTATCCTCCTTATTAGAATGGCAAGTCATTTTCTTCAATTTTTATTTCTTCTCCAAAATCTTTAAATGGATCTTCTGGTATATCATTTGTTGTTTGTGGAGCTTCTGCTTCACTTAGATTATATGGATTTATTTCATTACTACTATTTGCTCTTTGTTCTCTTTGAGCTTTAGTATCTAAAAATTGAACATTGTCTGCTACTACTTCAGTTACGTATCTCTTTTGACCATTTTGATCATCATATGTTCTAGTTTGAATACGTCCATCGATAGCTACTTGACTGCCTTGATTTAAATAATTTTTACAATTTTCTGCTTGTTTTCTCCAAACAACTATATTTATAAAATCAGCTTCTCTTTCTCCATTTTGGTTAGCAAAAGTTCTATTTACTGCAATTGAGAATGTTGCTACTGGTATGTTTGAAGATGTGTATCTTAATTCTGGATCTCTTGTTAATCTTCCAATTAAAACTACTTTGTTCATATTTTTACCTCTTTAATTAATCTTCTAATTTTGTTATTAGTGTACGAATTACTGTATCGCTAATATTTGAAATTCTTTCAAATTCATTAATAGCTTCTACAGGTGCTTCAGTAACTAATAGAAAATAGTATCCTGTTTTATGTTTTTTGATTTCGTATGCTAAATCACGTTGTCCCATTTCTTTTTCATCAACGATTTTAGCTTTGTTATCAGTTAAAACTTTTTTCATGTCTTCAAATGCTTTTTTAATAGAAGCTTCTTCAAGTGTTGGTTTAACTATAAACATAATTTCGTACTTTTTCATCGTTACACCTCCTTTTGGACTTATGACTTCTTTCGAAGTAAGGAGTAAATCTCTTTTACTCGTTTTGTATTATAACAATAAATTATATGTTTGTCTAGAGTTTTTTTGTATTTGTATTACAAAACAAATGCCTATTTAGACATTTGTTTGTTTTCTTTTTTTATATTATTTATTCAACTTTATATTCTTGAACTCTTCTTCTCCTATGATGTCCCTTATTTCTTTTAGATGTCCTTTTTTGTTTGGATTAAGCATATAATTTTGTGTTGGTCCATAACTTGGTGTTTCGTTACCTTCAATTATTGCTGGTCCTTTATCAGTTATCGCTACATCCCATCCTATATATCTTAGTTCTGGTACTAGCATAGCAGCTTCTTTTACCATTTCTACAGCTTCTTTTGCATATGGCAACTTAGTAAAATCTTTCATTTCATATCCTGTTAAAGGATGAGTACTATATAAAGTCCCATTATCATCCCACATTCCACTTGCAGGCGTTCCATCTTCGTTTATTCTTATATCGCCATCAAAACATGCTAGGGCTGGATCGCTATCTAATCCTATTCTTAACACATTATCAAATGTATATACTTTTCCTTTATTATAAAGAGTTATTATTCTAAACGATGATACACAATCTGGATTTATTTCATTTAGTACTTTGTGTTGTTTGAGTTCGTTTTCTATTAAATATTGTTTTTTACTAAGTAATTGTTTTTTTAAACTTTTGATGCTTTTTATTTTATTTGTTTCTATTTTTGTTATACCGTGTCCTCCAAAATCTGTTATTGGTTTTGCAAAAATATATTTTTTGTTTTTTATAAATCTTTCAATATCTTCTTCTTTTGCTGTTCTTATATCTATAAAATCTCTTTTTAAATAATCTTTAAATATTTTATTAAATACTAATTTATTAAATGTTAATACTCTATACTCTTTTGGATTTAAATATCTTAATACATTTATATAGTTTTTTGATGTCACGTAATTCTTTTTTTCTTCTTCTGTTAAGTTTATATAATTTCCTTTGAAATAATCTGTATAACCAATTCCGTATTTTAAAAAGTTTTTAATCATATCTCTTTTAACAAATGAAACTGTTTTATTATTTTTTATTGCTATACGTTCTGCTAAAAGATTTAATCTTTTATGGTTTATTGATTTTATTTTTTCAAACATTATTTTCGTCGTACTCATATTATCACCTATATATAGTATACTATATTTTTGAATAAAAAAAAGCCTTTTACAGCTTTATATTTTTGAATTCTTCTTCTCCAATTACATCTCTTATTTGTTTTAAATGTCCTGGATTTTTAGGATTTAACATATGATTTTGTATTAAACCATAACTTGGAAACTCATTTCCTTCGATAATAAGTGGCCCATTATCAGTTATTGCCACATCCCATCCTATGTATCTTAAATCTGGAATCAACATTGCTGCTTTTTTTACCATTTCTATTGCTTCAGGGACATATGGTATTTTTTCTATATTATTAAAGTCAAAGCCTGTTAAAGGATGTTTGTCATAAGTTATTCCATCATCATCTACAAATTTACATGCTGGTGTCCCATCATTTTCTAATCGCATATATGTATCCCTGCATTGTATAGCATGATTTTCATCTAGTCCTATTCTGAAAGTGTTACCAATTATATGTGCTTCTCCATCTTTTACTAAGGTAATTAGTCTTAATGCATTAACAGCATATGGATTAATTTTTTGTACTAATTTATGTTGCTTTATTCCATCTTCAAGAAGAAATTGATTGTTTTTTAACAATTTTTTGTGTAATTCTTTTATATTTTTTATATCTTTTACTTTTATTTTTTCAATGTTGTGTCCTCCGAAATCTGTAGTCGGTTTAGCAAAAACTGTTTCTTTTCCTTTTAAAAATTTTTCTATTTCTTTATCTGATGCTACTCTTAAATCTAAATAGTCTCTTTTTAAATAATCTTTCATTATATTATTAAACACTATCTTATCAAGTGTTAAGATACGATATTGTCTTGGATTTAAATACCCCATTACATTTATAAAATTTTTAGATGTTAAAAAATCTTTTTTTTGTTCTTTTGTTAAATTAATGTAGTCACTTTTAAAATAATCAGTATAACCTATTTTATATTTTAAAAAGTTTTTAATCATATCTCTTTTTACATATCCTATACTTTTGTTATTTTTTTTTGCTATTTTTTCTGCTAGCATATTTAATCTTTTGGTATCTATTTCTTTTATTTTATTCATAAATATTTTTACTGTACTCATTTTTTACCTCTTTTCTATATTATTATAATACCATATTTTAAAAGAAAAACACAATCTTTGTTATTGATTGTGTCTATTTATTAAATCTAAAGTGACAAATATCTCCATCTTGCATTAAATAATCTTTGCCTTCGAGTCTTAATTTACCATTATCTTTTACTTTTTGTTCACTTCCTAATTCTATTAAGTCTTTATATGAAATAACTTCGGCTTTAATAAAGCCTTTTTCAAAGTCTGTATGAATTATTCCTGCACACTCTTTGGCATTCATACCATCTTTATAAGTCCAAGCTCTTACTTCGGGTTCTCCTGCAGTAAAGTATGTTTTTAATCCTAATAGTGCATATGTTGTTTCTACCAACTTGTCTAAACCACTTTTTTCTATACCTAAATCTTTTAACATTTCATTTTTATCTTCATCGTCTAGTTCTGCAAGTTCTGATTCTATTTTTGCTGATACTTTTATGACTTTTGAATTTTCCTTTAAAGCATATTCTATAAGTTTTTCTACATGTTCATTGTCTTGATTTATGTCTTCTTCGCTTACATTTGCTAAATATATATGTGGTTTTAGTGTTAACAGATTAAACGACTTTAGCGAGAATAGTTCATCATCATCGTATTTTATTAATCTTAATGGTATATTTTTTTCTAATGCTTCTTTTGATTTTTCTAGTGCACTTAATTCTATGAGTGCTTCTTTTTCTTTTGTTGTTTGTGCCTTTTTTCTTATTTTATCTAATCTATTTGATACTATTTCTAAGTCTGCTAAAGCGAGTTCTAGATTTATTATTTCAACATCTCTTATTGGATCAACCGAACCTTCAACGTGAGTTATTTCTTTATTTTCAAAACATCTTACTACTTCGCAGATAGCATCTACTTCTCTAATATGTGATAAAAACTTATTGCCTAAGCCTTCACCTTCACTTGCCCCTTTTACTATTCCTGCAATGTCTACAAATTCAAATGCTGCAGGTTTAATTTCTTTTGGATTATAAAGCTCTGCAAGTTTTTGCAATCTTTCATCTGGAACATTTACTATTCCAACATTTGGATCTATTGTTGCAAATGGATAATTTGCTATTAGTATGTCTTTTTTTGTTATTGCATTAAAGAGAGTAGACTTCCCGACATTGGGGAGACCTACTATACCTGCTTTTAAACTCATGTCTATACCTCCTTGTTATTATAGTGTTGGAAATACTGAAGGCCCTAAAGGTAGACCTATTAGATACCATAATACTACTATTGCAATCCATGTTATTGATAGTGCTATACAATATGGCATCATTATTTTTATACCATTTCTTATTCCATATACTTTCTTTTCTTCTTTGTTATATATGTTTAAATATCCTATATATACAACAAAGTATGCAAGTAATGGTGTTATTCCATTTGTCATTGATTCTGCTGCTCTAAAGACGAATTGCGCAAATTGTGGTGACATGTTTAGTTGCATCATTATTGGTACTAAAACAGGAGATAAAACTTCCCATTTGGCTAAAGTACTTGGCACAAACAAGTTTGCTATGGCAATTAATAACATTGCAACTATTACAAGTACTATTCCTGATACTGGTAATGATTTTAGCATATTAGCAGATACTGCTAGTATTATAGTCCCTATGTTTGTTTCCTTGAATATTGCTATAAATTGTGATGCAAAGAATATCATAACTAATATAATTCCTAAATCACTTAGTCTTGTTCTTAATTTTTGAACTAATTCTTTATCATTTTTTATTGATTTAGCGCCTATTGCATATGCTATTCCTGTTATTATCATAAATAATGAGAACATATATGTAAATCCTGATTCTAAGTAAGAATTTGCACCAAATAACTGATAAGCATAAGCATTTTGGGTATTATCTAAAAGTGCTCCAGAAAGTGGTAAACCAGGGATGATCATATAAATAAATATTAACCCTACTATTGCTGCTGCGATTGTTGCATATTTTATTCCTTTTTTTTCACTTTCTTCTTCTTTTAATTTCTTTTGTTCTTCATATTGAAGATCAAGATATTCTATTTCTTTTGTCTTATCTAAATCATCTTTTGTTTTTGATACATATCTTCCCATCTTTTTTACTATATATTTTTCAGTTATAATAGTTCCTACGATTGATATTATAATACTCGAAAAAATCATTATGTATAAATTCGATGTCATCTTTACATAGAATGATTCATCAATTAATTTAGCAGCGTTTTGGGTATATGGAATTAATGACATATCTGTAGCTCCTACAAAGAAACTTATACTATAACCAAATGCTACTCCAGCGAATGCTGCTGCAATACCTGCAAGCGGATTTCTTCCGTTAAATAAGAATAGAAGAGCTCCTAAAGGTATTAGTACTGCATATCCTACTTCATTTACTATACTTGAAAATACTGCTAAAAGTATTAATATGAATGTTATTATTTTAGGATTTATTTTTGTTAATCTCTTTTTCATAAATGTTTGAATTAATCCTGTTTCTTCTGCTACACTTATTCCCATTAATGTTATTATTAAAGTACTTACTGTAGTTAAACTTACAAAGTTTAATGAAGCATTACTTATTATTGATTTTATTCCATCATATGATAGCATATTTTTTATAACTTTCATTGTTTGCTCTAACTCATTGGTATTTAAATTAATACTGTCATATGAAACTGTTATATTAAACAAAGATAAAATAGCACTTAAAACAATTGTTACTATTATCAATATAATAAAACTAGTTATTGGATGTAATTTGAGATCTTTTAATTTCTTTTTCTTAGCCATAGTTTACTCCTCTACTATTTTTTTTAATTTCTTATTAAATTCAACTCTTGGTAGCATTACTATTCTTCCACAGTTAATACATTTTAGTTTTATATCAGCTCCAAGGCGTGTTATTTCCCATAAGTTTGTCCCACATGGATGGGCTTTTTTCATAATTACTTTAGTACCTAAATTATATGTTTTTTCCATTTCTTACCTCTACTATATCAAATGGAATAGAAATACTTCCTTTGTCAAACTCTTCTTTTACTATTCTATTTATTTGTCTTTTTGCTATAAATTGTTCATTTACTTTTACTGATACTAGGATTCTATATGATATATTTGATGAATTAAAACTTTGAAGTCCAAGTAATTGTGCACTATCTTTTTGATTTGGTACTTCTTTTTCTATTCTTTTTAATACTTTGTTTAGTACTTTATCTGCTTCTTTATTATCAATATCATATGGAATAGGTACATCTATTACAATTTTCGGATTATCTTTTGAATAGTTTGTAACAGAAGTTATTGTTCTGTTAGCTATTATTTTTACTGTGTTTTGAAAATTTTTTATTTTAGTACTTTTTAATCCTAGCTCTAACACTGTACCTTCGAAACCATTTATTTCTACATAGTCTCCAACATCAAATTGATCTTCTAAAACTATTGATATTCCTGATAATATATCGGTCATTACATCTTGAAGTGCTAGTCCTACTACAATTGAAGCTATTCCTACTCCAGCAATTATTGATGTTACATTAACTCCTAAAATGTTTAGTACTGATACCATAACCAGTATTAATATTATGTATTTTATTGTATTTTGAATTAATTTGTGCATTGTTTTTTGATGATTGTTTTTTAATTTATTAGTTTGTTTATTCATTACTGATTTAATTATGTTATAAAATATAAATCCTAAAACTATGTATATTATTATTAAGTGAATGTCTTTATCTATTATATATTTTAGATAATCTGATAGCATTGTATCACCTACTTATTAAAATTAATTATTTCTAATATTTTATTTAAATCATTTTCATTTTCATAACTTATTTCTATTTTTTTGTTTTTAACTTTTACTTTTGTTCCTAAATAATCTACTAATTCTTGTTCTAATTCTTCAAATTCTTTGTTTTTTTCTGTATGTCTTTGTTTTACTTTTTTTGGAGTTTCTTTTGATACTTCTTCTATTTGTCTTACATTTAAGTTTTCATTTATTATCTTATTTGCTAATTCTTTTATTTTTTCTGAATCTTCTATTTTTGAAAGAGTCCTAGCGTGACTTGTTGATATTTTTCCTTGCTTTACTAATTCTTTTACTTCTGGAGGCAGATTTAAAAGCCCCAACATGTTTGTTATATAACTTCTACTTTTGCCTACTCTTTTTGCTAATTGTTCTTGTGTTAAATTTAAGTTTGTCATTAGTGTTTCAAATCCTAATGCTTCTTCTATAGAATTTAAATCTTCTCTTTGTAAATTTTCAAGTACTGCAATTTCCATCATTTGTTCATCAGTGAAATCTTTAACTATACAAGGAATAGTTTCTTTCCCTGCAAGTTTTGATGCTCTAAAACGACGTTCTCCTGCTACTATTTCATAATCTTTTATACTTTTTTTAACTATTATTGGTTGAATCACTCCATGTTCTTTTATAGATTCTGCAAGTTCGTTAAGTGATTCTTCGTTAAATGTTTTTCTTGGTTGATATGGATTAACTCTTAACTTTTCAATTGGTATTTCTTTTATTTCGCTTTCGTCTGTAGTTTCCATTATTTTTTCTTCAATTTTGTTATAATTTATATCTTCGATATTAAACAATTCTTCAAGTCCACGTCCTAATGCTCTTCTTTTTGGTTGATCATTCATTTGCTTTAATCACCTCTTTCGCTAAATTTAAATATGCTTCAGATCCACGTGATTTTGGATCATAAGCTACTATTGGTTTCCCATGTGATGGGGCTTCTGTCAATCTAATTAATCTTGGAATTATTGTATTATATACTTTATCTTTAAAATAACTTCTTATTTCTTCAACTACTTCTAAACCTAGGTTTGTTCTTGCATCAAGCATTGTAAGTAGTACTCCTTCAATCGATAAATTTGGATTTAGATTTGCTTGTGTATACATTATTGCTTTTAGAAGTTGTGTTATTCCTTCAAGTGCAAAGAATTCACATTGTACCGGTATTATTACTGAATCAGATGCTGTTAATGCATTTGTTGTTATTATTCCTAGTGCTGGGGGACAATCTATCAATATATAATCATAATCTTTTTTGACTTTATCTATGTGATATTTTAATCTCTCTGCTTTAGATACTCCTATGTTTTGATTAGATTGCTCTAGTTCTATATCAATACCAGCAAGATTTATATTAGCCGGAAGCACATACAAGTTTTTATATCTTGTTTTTAAGGTAGCATCTTCTATAGTTGATGTACCATTAAAAACATTATAAATACTTTTTTCTATGTCACCTTTATTTAATCCTATTCCTGTTGTTGCATTACATTGTGGATCTAAATCTATTAATAGTATTTTTTTACCTAATAATGCTAGGGATGCTGCCAAATTTATACTTGTTGTTGTCTTGCCTACTCCGCCTTTTTGATTTATTAATGAAATCACTTTTCCCATTTATGTCACTACTCCTTTTTCTCGCTATTTTTATTTTATCAAAAAAACGTATTTTTTTAAAGTGTTTTTGATATTTTATATTGAGAAAAATTTTAGATTTTTTTTAATTATTTAAATTAGGTAAAATAAATATAACAACTATTAAAAAACGTGTTATAATATTTATTAGATAGTAGGATTATATTATTATTAAAATATTTATATGTAGGTGTTATATGAAGAAAAAAAGGTGGTTAATTTTTTTTGCTATGTTATTCTTTACTGTTAGTATAAGTTCTTTTGTTAGCTATTTTTACTTAAAACCTTTTTATGATATTGATGTTTTGAACAATTTAAGTGTTGTTGAATCTGATGACGATATTTTTACTTTAAAAGTTAGTAAACTAAATAGTGATATAAAATGTGGTTTTAGTACAAATAATCGTAGCATTAAATGGCTTAGTGTTTCTAATAATGAGTGTAATTTAAAGGTTGATAAAAATCTTTCTAAAATTTATATAAAAAAATATGTATTTGTTAGAAATTTTGAAATTAATGATTTAGTTATTGGCGATAATTTGCCTAAAAAGGTTTATTTAGCTCTTGGTGAAAAAAAAGAATTAAATCCAAAATTGAAGTTAATTGGTAAGAATCAAAATATTGTTTATGAATCTTTGAATAATAGAATTGTTTCTATTAAAAAAAATAAGGTCATTGGTAAAAAAGTTGGAACTACTAAGGTAATTATGACAGTTAATGATAATTATTCGAAAGAAGTTGAAGTTGAGGTTACTAACTTGATTTCAAAGCGTTCTAAAAATTTCAATCATAACAAACCAAATTTACCTTGTAATCGTTATTCTAAAAAGGAAGTAAATAAATTAGATGAAATCTTGAAGGATAAAATTGAATCTGTTGGTGGTTATGGTACTCGTGCTGCTGTTGTTGAATCTATAAGATTTTTGATGCTTGATTTTCCTTATCAAATAGAATATTTCTTTGAGAATGGAAGAATTGATGGCGGTATGCACAATGCTGATGGTGAAGGAAGATACTATCATAAAGGTTTATATTTACATGAAGATAAGTTTAAGAGTTTAAAATATTCCTTTGCAGGTCCTGCTATATGGGGATGTCCTCTTAAAAATTATGAAGATTGGGGAACCGTATTTAAAAAAGGTCAATATAAACCTAATGGCCTTGATTGTAGTGGCTTTGTTTCATGGAGCATTTTAAATGGCGGATTTGATGTTGGAGATAAAGGTGCTGGTGACAATCTTGAAGATACTAATGAAATAAATGATATAGGTGGTGTTAAAACGGATACTTCCGTGGAGTTATTTAAGTCCGGAAAGGTTAAAGCTGGTGATCTTCTAGGAGTTTGGGGACATATCGCTATAATTGCTGGTATTGATGATGAACATGTATATGTTGCAGAATCTCTTTGGACTTTTGGTGGACCTGTTATAAATACTTATACTTTTGAAGAGGCTTCTGATGAATTTGTTCAAGCTGTACTTTTAGATGATTTATATAAAGATGATGGTTTATATACAGATATGTGGTATTAAAAAAGATGTATAATTAAATACATCTTTATTTTTTATCTATTTCTATAATTATTTGATATTTATCTCCATTATCTTTTTCGTCTACATTAACTTTGAAACCAAATTTTTCTGTATTTTGAACTGCTTGCCTAAAATTATTAATAGCAAATCTTAAATCATATATATCATTATAATTGTCTTCTTGGTGTTCATTTGTTGGCTGTGGTCCTATTACACTTGATAAATCAGGTGTTTTTAAATTGAATTTATTTTCTTGATTTTCTTCTCTATTTACTCTTAATTTATCAAATATATTTTCAACTTTTGGTTGTTCTTCTGAAATTACTGCTTGGTCTTGCACAACATCATTAGTGATTGGTTCTGGTTGATTGTTATCTGTAATACTTGCTTCAATTGGTGTTTCACTAGGTATTTGTGGCATTTCTATTTGAACTGAATTATTATTATCTTGAGTATTTATTGTTTCTGGTGTTTGATTTTCATTTATTATTGGCATTTCAGTATTTGGGAATGAACTGCTATTTATAAATGATTGATTATTTTGAACTGCTCCTACTGGCGATGGCATATCCACTGTTGGTATATTTATTACAGGATCTTCATTTTCGTTGCTTTGATTTGGTAACGGTATTGTTGTGTTTAAAATGTTGACATTTGGTTCTGGTACTTCTGGAACGCTAATGTTTTGACTTCCTAAACTTGAAAATTGATTATTCATTATCGGATCTCCTTCAAAACTATTAGTTGTTACATCATTATTTATGTTAGTGTCTGGTATTTTACCAGTCATTTTCATTACTTCTTCATCTAATTGTCTAACTGTTAGCTTTTCCTGTAATGTTTTGTGTAATAGTTGTATTTGTTGTTCATTTGTTAAACCTAATAAACTTCTTGCATGGCGTTCAGATATTTGGGAATTTAAAAGTGCTGTTTGAACTTCTTCTGTTAAAGTTAACAATCTTAGTTTATTTGCAATTGTTGATTGTGATCTTCCTAAATTATTTGCTAATTCATCTTGAGTTATATTATCTATTTTTAGTATTGTTTGATATGTTTTTGCTTCTTCTATTGGAGTTAAATTGCTTCTTTGAAGATTTTCTAAAAGTGCTATTTTGGCAGCTTCTTTATCATCTATATCTCTTACTAAGGCTGGTATTGTTTCTTTTCCTGCCATTTGTGAAGCCCTAAAACGACGTTCTCCTGCAATTATTTCGTATTTGTCTCCTACTTTTCTAACTATTATTGGTTGAATTACTCCGTGTTGTTTTATTGATTCTGATAATTCTGCCAGTTCGTTATCGTTAAATATTTCGCGTGGTTGAAATCTATTTGGAATTATATCTTGTAATGATATATCAAAAATCTCTTTTTCTAAATTCATATAAATCCCTCTATTCTTTTTACATACTTTCCCTATATTAGCATTTTACAACAAAAAAAGAAATTTTACAATGGATTTTTCTTGATTTGTGTAAAATTTCTTGGGTATTTACTATTTGTTTTTGAAGTCTTTTTTAATTTTATTATTGTTCTTTTACTGTTTTCTATCGGTAAAATGAATTTTTCTACTTTTATTAGTTCTAAATTTAGTATTTTTATAGCATTTTCTGATTCTTTTAATTCTTGTTCTATATCACTTTTTAGAAAAATATAGTAGCCATTTGGTTTTACTAAATTGTATGATAGTTCTAAAAGAATATTAGTTTTTGCTACGGCTCTAGATGTTACTATGTCAAATTGTTCTTCTTTATAATCTTCAATTCTTGAATGAATTGTTTTGATTCCTTTTAAATTTAGTTCATTTATTACAGTGTTTAAAAATTCTATTCTTTTATTTAATGAATCAAGGAGTGTTACTTTTAGATTTGGAAAGACTATTTTTAATACTAGTCCTGGAAAACCAGCTCCTGTTCCTATATCTATCAGTGATAAACTATCTGTTAGATCTATTGTTTTTATTATTGTTAATGAATCATAAAAGTGTTTTAAATATACTTCTTCTTTATTGGTTATTCTTGTTAAATTAATATATTTATTTGTTTCTATTAACATTTCATAATACTTTTCTAATTGTTGTTCTTGTTCTTTTGTTAACTCTATATTTAGTTTTTTTAATTCTTTTTTAAAAGTTTCGTTATTCATTTTTACTCCTTAAATAAATAGTTAGAACACTTATATCACTTGGGTTTACTCCACTTATTCTCATTGCTTGGCCTATGGAAGTTGGTTTTATTTTATTTAATTTTTCTCTTGCTTCAAGTGCTAAATTTGGTATTTTTGCATAATCTATTTCTTCATTTAGTTTTATGTTTTCATATTCTTTTTGTTTTTCAGCATCTTCTATTTGTTTTTTTATATATCCTTCGTATTTAATTATTATTTCTACTTCTTCTGCTACTTCTTTTGAATAGCTTTCTTTTATAAAATTGTTTAGTTTATCTACAGATACATCTGGTTTTTTTAATAAATCATGTAGTGATATTTTATCTTGTATTGGTTTTATATTACTTTCTTTTAAAACTTCATTTATTTGTTTTGTTGGTGTTATTGTTTGATTTAGTTCTTTTAAAAGTTTTTCTATTTGTTCTTTTTTCTTTTTAAAAATTTTATATTGTTTATCTTTTACTAATCCTACTTTTCTTCCGTATTCCGTAAGCCTTAAATCAGCGTTGTCATCTCTTAACAGTAATCTATATTCTGCCCTTGATGTTAGTAATCTATAAGGTTCATTTGTTCCTTTGGTCACTAAATCATCAATTAAAACTCCAATATAAGCTTCATCTCTTCTTAATATTAATGGTTCTTTGTTTTTTATTTTTTGATTTGCATTTATTGCTGCTATTAATCCTTGACAAGCTGCTTCTTCATAACCACTTGTTCCATTTATTTGACCTGCTGTGAAAAGATTTTCAATTATTTTTGTTTCAAGCGATCTTTTTAATTGTGTTGGATCTATTGCATCGTATTCAATTGCGTAAGCATATTTTAGTATTTCACAGTTTTCTAGTCCTGGTAAGCTATGCACCATTTTATCTTGAACTTCAATTGGCATACTTGATGAAAAGCCTTGAATATAGATGTCATCATAGTGTTTACTCTCTGGTTCTAAAAATAGTTGATGACGTTCTTTGTCTTTGAATTTTACTAATTTATCTTCAATTGAAGGACAATAACGAGGTCCTATTCCTTCAACATATCCTCCATACATTGCAGATTTTTCTAAATTTTCGTTTATTATTTTATGTGTTTTTGGTGTTGTATAAATTAGATAACAATCCTCTTGTTTTGATATATCAAATGGTGATTTTTCATAAAATGAGAATTGTAATGGTACATCACTACCCTTTTCAACTTTTGTTTTTGAAAAATCTATTGTATCTCTTTTTATTCTTGGAGGAGTACCTGTTTTTAATCTTTGAATAGTGAAACCTAGTTCTTTTAAATTTTTACTTAAATGTAATTCTGTTTTTTCTCCATGAGGTCCTTCTTGTTTTTTAGTACTTCCTATTAGAATGTTTGAGTTTAAATATGTACCTGTTGTTAAAATAACTGCTTTAGCTTTGATTTCTTCTTTTTCTTTTGTTATTATTCCTTTTACAGTATTATTTTCTATTATTAAATGCTCTGCAAAGGTTTCTTTTATATCTAGATTGGTTTGTTTTTTTATTGTTTCTATCATATTTTGTGTATAATCTACTTTATCTATTTGTGATCTTAGTGACCAAACTGCTGGTCCTTTTCTAGTATTTAGTTTTTTGATTTGAAGAAGTGATTTATCAGCATTAATACCCATTTCTCCTCCAAGAGCATCTATTTCACGTACTACTATTCCTTTAGCTGATCCTCCGATTGACGGATTACATGGGCAATCTGCTATGTTATTTATATTTCCTGTTATAAGCAGAGTTTTATTGTTTAGTCTGCTACTAGCTAGTGCTGCCTCACATCCTGCATGTCCACCACCTACAACGATTATATCGTATTTCATATATATCACTTCCTCTTTTTATGCGCTTGTATCATAGCACATTTTTTATATTTTAACAAGAAAAAAAAGAACTATATGTCCTTTTTACTAGTTTTATTTTTATTTTTGATTTGAATTTTATTTGGTTGTGGATTCTCTTTTTCTTCTTGTAATTCTATTTGTTGAAAATTCTTTCTGTATTTTATGCATTCTAATTCTCGTTGTTCTATTATTTGTATAATCTTTCTTTTTTGTTCTTTGTTTAATATATTGTCCATTTTTAGATCTTTTAAACACGATTGTATAATTATATATGAAAATATGGTATCTTTTGGCTTTAATTGATTTACTACAATGTCACTGTAATACTCTACTAAGGTTTCATATAAATTGTTTTTGATATCATAGTTTTTTATGTAAGCATTAATACTTTCTATTTCTTTAATTCTCTTTTGTTCTATTACTTTTTTGTGTAGTACTCTATTTTTACTTATATCAGTAGCTAATGATAATAACAAATTTATATTATCATAAACTTTGAATTCTAAGTGTTTTAGTATTGCATCACTTAGTAAAAACTCATTACTCCAAAAATCTATAGATTGTTTTTCTAAACTACTATATATATCAAAAATCTTATCTCTATATGTAATTACTACATTATTTATACTAGAATATCTAGGATTTACTTTGCTTATATGTTCAATTATTTGATTTATTAGTTGTATTAATTCATTTGTTTCGGTTTTATGATTATTTAGTTTTATATTACTATTTTCGTTTCTAGTCATTTTAGATAATTCCTTTTATTTACCTACACAGAAGTTTTTAAATAGATTATCTAATAATTCTTCTGTATATGTTTCACCAATCACTTCACCAAGTGTTTGCCAAATCTCTCTTAGATCTATTTCTAACATATCTATTGATATGTTTTCTTTTAATCCTTTTTTTATGTCTTTTATATTATTTCTAGTTTGTTTTATTTTATTTAATTGTTCTATTGTTGATACATAGTAGAAATCATTTGTTTCTATTTGTTCTAATTTATATATTTCATTTATTTTGTTTAAAAGCGGAGCTATTCCTTTTTCTTCTATAGTATTTGTATATATTATATTTTCTTCTTTTATTTCTAATTTTTTATCTAAATCTGCTTTGTTTATTACTATTATCCTTGTTTTATTTTTTGATATTTCTAGTAATTCTTTATCTTCATTTGTTAATTCTTCATTATTATTTAGAATTAATAGTACTAGATCTGCTTTTTCTAAGGCTTCTTTTGATTTTTTAACTCCGATTTGCTCTACTATATCTTCTGTTTCTCTTATTCCTGCGGTATCTATTAAATTTAATGTTATCCCATTTAAGTTTAGTGAAGCTTCTACTATATCTCTTGTAGTACCTGGAATATTGGTAACTATTGCTTTGTCTTCTTCTATAAGTTTGTTTAATATGCTGCTTTTTCCTACATTTGGTCTACCTATTATTGCTACGTTTATACCATTTGTTATTATTTTACTGTTTTCAGAGTTTTTTATTATATTTTCTAAATCTTGTTCAATAATTTCTATTTCTTGTTTTATTTTATCTATTGTCATTTCTTCTATATCTTGATATTCTGGATAATCTATATTAACTTCAATATTTGTTATTATTTTTACTAATTTTTCTCTTAAATCCCTTATTTTATTACTTGTAGTTCCTTTTAAATTATTTATTACTATTTTTCTAGCTTTATCTGTTTTTGTATTTATTAAATCATTTACAGCTTCAGATTCTGTTAAATCTATTCTACCATTTAAAAATGCTCTTTTTGTAAACTCTCCAGGTTCTGCTAAACGAATATCTTGATTTAATAGTAGTTCTAAGACTTTTTCTGTTGTTGCTATTCCGCCATGACAGTTTATTTCTACTGTATCTTCTGTTGTAAATGTTTTTGGAGCTTTCATTATTGATATTAATACTTCATCTATTATTTCATTATTGTCCTTTATATAAGCATAGTTTATAGTATGACTTTTTCTTTTTGTTAAATCAATATTAGTTATATTATTTACTTTTTCAATAGCTTCTTTTCCACTTACTCTTATTATTGATATTGCTCCAATTCCTAAGGTTGTTGATATTGCTGCAATTGTATCATTCATAGGTATTCCTCCTTTTTTTCTGTATTATATCACGTTATAACTAATAAAAAAAGCCTTGTGTGGCTTTATCTTTTCTTACTTGTTTTTTCTTCTATTATTTGATTCGCTTCTTTTTTACTGAAATTATTTATTGTGTCGCCGCAATATACCGATGTATGAATATCACTTATATCATATAATAAATCATCATATCTTTCTTTAAATGTATGTTCAAATTTATCATAATAGTTATTTTCGTATGCTGCTGTCATAAACCATCTTATCGTATCTATTCCCATACTAGTTAATATTTTTGAACCTATTTTTATTTCTTCATCAGCTTTGCTATTTTGAAGATCATTATTTACTTCATCTAAATCAAATTCTTTATTATTTCTAGTTTTTATGATCATTACTGCTATAGTATCAGTTATAACTTCCTCGAAATCGCCTTGATAGTATATTCTATCACTTTCTGCTTCATCTCCTAATATGTCTGTTTTATGATAAAACTCAGATAATAAGTTTGATTTTGCCTCCCAAGTTTCTTTTGGTTTTTCATTGATATTTGGCAAATTATCTTTTTCATAGTTTGTTTTTTTTATAACATAGTCTAATAATACTATTCTATTAGCATGAATCATTTCATGTACTAAAGTGGTAGCTAAATTAAGTGTTATTTGGTTTTTATTTACTTTATTTGTATTAATCATATTAACATATTTATCCAATGTTTTACTATTTACTACTATTATGTTATCTTTTGGATCTTCTTGTAGGGTTTCTTTATGTCTATACTCTGCATCCACATTAGGTAGTGCAATAGGTTCTATGAATAGTTCTATGTTATAAATATGTTCAAATGCTTCTTCATTAAATCCTAAATTTGTTAAAAAATTCTTTAAAGAGCTAATTGCTATTTCATGTGCTTCTTTTATTAATTGTTCTTGTGTTACCATATTTATTCTCCTTAGTTTATAAAAAGATTACTTTTCGGAGTAATCTTTATTTTATTTCTTTTGGTTTAACGACAACATGTCTATTAGGTTCTTCTCCTTCAGATTCTGTAATTACATCTTTTGAATTTGTTAATATATTATGAATTATTCTTCTTTCATATGAATTCATTGGTTCAAGATGAGCTTCAACTTTAGTTTTTGCTACTTCTTTTGCAGTATATTTTGCTGTTTTTTCAAGTCTTATTCTCCTTTTTGCTTTATAATCATTAACATCTATAATAAATCTGTAATATGATCCTAAATTTGTATTCACCATTTGATTTGTTATGTGTTGTAATGCCTCAATAGTTCTACCATTCTTACCAATTAATATTGGTGTTTCTGGTGCTATTAAATTAAATACCATTGTATCTTCTTTTGATTTTGCTTCAATTTTGGCATTTATTCCCATATCTTTTACTATTTTTAAAATATAATCTTTTATTTCTTTATTTAATTCTGTTCTTGTTATTGCTACTATTTCAGCTTTTTTATTAAATAATGTTTTTTTTATTTCTTTTTCTGTTATTACTAATTCATCTTCTTTAGCATTTAATGCTTCCATTGCTTTTATTACAGCTTCTTCTTTAGTCTTTCCTGTAAATGTTTGTATATTCATGCGTTTTTACCTCTTTTCATGGTTAAATTTTGGAATATTGTAAATAGTGATGATGTTATCCAATAAAATGCTATTGCTGTTGGTAAGGTAAATGACATAAAACCTATAAACACTGTCATCATTGGTCCCATCATTTTTTGTTGTGCTGCCATAGTATCGTTTATGTCTGCCTTATCTTTTTTATTTGTCTTATCTTGTTTTTTATCATTTTTCATTGATGGATTTGTTTTAAATGATAAATATGTTATTACTATTAGTATTATACATATTATTATGTAATACCATGAACCATTTGACATTGCTGTTCCTGGAGTTGTCCCCATATTTATTCCTAAAAAGTTTTCTTCAAAAATTGCTGGTACTCTTTGTATTGCTTCATAAAATGCAAATAAGATTGGTAGTTGAATAAATGCAAATAAGCAGCCTGATAATGGTTTTATATCATATTTTTTATAAATCATCATCATTTCTTGACCTTTTTTTTGCATTGATTCATTATCTGTTTTTCCTTCATATTTCTTTTCTATTTTTTGAATTTCTGGTTGTGCTTTTTTCATGTTTTCAGATTGTAATAATGTTTTTTTAGTATTTGAATAAAGTGCTAAACGTATAATTAGTGTTATGATTACTATTGATACAGCGTTTGATTTTACAAATTCTCCTACCTTAATTATTATATATGCTAAAGGTCTTACAAAAAATGTATTCCATAGATTTTCATATTTACCAGATATTTTTAAATTATCACAATTTGGTAATTTATCTATATTTACTTTGTTTTCTTTATATATTTTTATTGTTTCTTTATCTGTTGGTTTACAAATAATATTTTCTGTTAATGTACCGCCTGTTTGTTCATTTCTTACAGGCTTGTTGTCTTTATCTTTTAGTACATGAGTACAACCTGTTAATGTTACTATTAACACTACTAAAACTAATATTTTTACTATTTTTTTATTTTTCATTCTTTTCTCCTTTTATCTTTTGGAAAATATTTATTAATTCTTCTTCAATTTGCCCATATGAAAGCCTTAACACATCTTTTTTAGTTATTATTATATAAGTATTTCCTTTTTCATATATTGTATCATTATTATCAATTATGCTTTTTATTCTTCTTTTTAATTTATTTCTAGTAACTGCATTACCTATGTTTTTGGTAAATGTAATTCCAAATTTTGCTATATTTTCTTGATTTTCTTCTTTGTTTATTATGAAGTAATTATTACTTTTACCATTTCTTTTTTTTATTATTCTGGTAAAGTCTTTGGATTTTTTAACAATGTTTTGTTTTTTCATATTAATTCCTCCATAATCAAAAATCCACTTTTAGTGGACTGTTATTTTGATAATTTTTTTCTTCCTTTGTTTCTTCTTCTTTTAACAATACCAGCTTCATTATGAGCGAAGAAACCATGTTTTTTCTTCATTTTTCTGCTATTTGGTTGAAAAGTTCCTTTTTTCAAGTTAATACACCTCCAAACTTAATCGGTTTTATTGTATATGAAAAATAGGGGATTTGTCAATATTTTTTAAGTTATTAACCATTTTAACGTTAATTAACATTTTTTATTATTAACAACGTTTGTTAATTGTTAACATGTTAATATCATTTTCACTTGAAATTTGTTAAAAACTATTTTATAGTATGTATTTAAAGGAAAAATCATGTTAACAATTATGTTAATAAGTATGTTAATTTCTTTTTTAACTTTTAATTTTTTATTAAATGTATTAGAATTGAATTAAGTGGTAAATACTTTATTTTAGGTGGGGAGATGGTATTATGGATGATAAATTATTATGGTCTAAAGTTTTAAATAATATTAGTAATATCGTCGATCCTTTATCTTATGATACATGGTTTAAAAATATTGATTTTATAGGTATAGAAGATACTAATGTAAGATTAGTTATTCCAATTATGTGGTATAAGAATCATATTGATAGAAATTATAAAGATATTATTCTTGATAGTTTTAATAACTTATTAACAACTAATGTTGATAATATTAAATATATATTACAAGATAATGTTGATGATTTTTTAAAAAAAGAGAAGGATAATATAAATCAGCCTGTTACTAATGATAGTGTTAATAATTCTTCTTATATTAAGGATCATGTTTCAAATTTAAATAAGAATTATACATTTGAAAGTTTTGTAGTAGGGGAATCAAATAAATTTGCTCAAGCTGCCGCTCTTGCTGTTGCTGAAAACCCAGGTACTTTATATAATCCTTTATTTATATATGGTAATAGTGGTCTTGGTAAGACTCATTTAATGCATGCTATTGGTAATTATATTGAAGATAAATTTAAAAAACGGGTATTATATGTTACTAGTGATGACTTTATGAATGACTTTACTGGTCTTGCTAGAAAAGGAAATAATTTTAATAACTTGGATTATGCAACTTTTTTTAAGAGTAAATATCGTAATGTTGATGTATTGTTAATTGATGATATTCAGTTTTTAGGAGGGGCAGAGAAGACGCAACAAGAGTTTTTTCACACATTTAATAATTTATATAATGATAGTAAGCAAATTATTGTTTCTTCTGATAGATCTCCAGAAGATTTAAAAGTCCTTGAAGATAGACTTAGAACAAGATTTGCTTGGGGATTACAAGTCGATATTAGTCCACCTGACTATGATTTAAAGGTTGCCATTATTAAGAAAAAACTAAAACGAGAAGCTTTGTTTATTAACGATGATGTTATTTCATTTATAGCTTCGAATGTTGGCAATGATGTAAGACAGCTTGAAGGCTCCATTACTAGACTTATTGCTTATTCAGCAGTTATGGGAGTTACTGATATTACTTTAGAATTTGCCATGGAAGCTTTAAGAGATTTTACTAAAAAAGAAACTGTTACAGATCAGAATAATATTCGTAGAATACAAAAAAGTGTAGCTAACTTTTATAAGATATCATTTGAGGATATGAAATCCAAGAAAAGAACTCCAAATTTAGCTATTCCCAGACAAGTTGCTATGTATTTGTGTAGAAAACTTACAGATGAGTCTTTTGAAAGAATTGGTATTGAATTTTCTGGTAAAAATCATGCTACTGTAATACATGCTTGTAATAAAATTGAAAGAGAAATGAAGATTAATAAGGATTTAAATGATGCAATCAACAATATTGAAAAACAATTAACATAACTTTGTTAAAACTGTTAACAATTATTAACATTTAAAAACTGATTTTTTCCTTGGTATATATGATTTTTAATAGTTATTAACACTGTTAACAGTATTATTATAAATACTATAAAAATAAAAATAAAAATAAGAAAGAAGGAATTAAAATGAAATTAAAAATTAAAAGAACTTTATTATTAGAAGCTTTAAATAATGTTTCTAAAGCTATCTCTACAAAAAATATTATACCAATACTTTCTGGAATAAAATTTGATTTATTAAAGGATAAGTTAGTAATTACTGCATCTGATAATGATATTACTATTCAAACATTTATTGAAAAAAGTGATAATTTAATTATTGATAATACAGGAAGTATTGTAATTAAAGGTAAATATATTCTTGATATTATTAGAAAGTTAGATTCTGAGTTTATTAATATTGATACTGTTGATGATCATAAGATAATGATTTATACAGAAAATAGTGAATTTAGTTTAAATGGAATTGATGCTAAAGAGTATCCTGATATTAATTTAGACTTATCAACAGATTTTGTTGATATGAAGATTTCTGATTTTAAAACTATGATAAGTCAAACTAATTATGCTTGTTCTATGGATGAAGCTAGAATTGTTCTTACAGGTGTTAATATTAAGATAAATAATGATTTATTAGAATGTAGTGCTACTGATTCTTATAGGTTATCTCTTAGAAAATATAAACTTTCTAAAAAGGTATCTAATGATATAGATATTATTATTCCAAGCAAGAATTTAAATGAACTTATGAAACTTTTATCTTTTTCTGAAGATGAAATTGAATTACATTTCTTTTCTAATAAGATTATATTTAAATTTAATAATATTATTTTTCAATCTAGGTTAATTAATGGTACTTATCCTAATACTAAGAATTTAATTCCTACTGAATCTTTATTTGAATTAAAACTTAATGTTAATGAATTTTATAATGTTGTTGATAGGGCAAGCATATTAAATGATGATAATGATAATAATATTGTTACTCTTGAAATTAAGAATAAACTTATGAAAGTAACATCTATGTCACTTGAAATAGGTAAAGTAGAAGAAAAGATGAATGTTGATTGTTCAGATGAAATAAAGATTAGTTTTAGTGCTAAATATATGATGGATGCTCTTAAAACTATAAAATCTAGTGATGTAATATTAACATTTGTTGGTGAAATAAAACCTATTTTGTTAAAAAATGATGATAATGATGATCTTGTTTCTCTAATTTTACCAATTAGAACTTATTAATAAATTAGAAATATTAACCAATAATTGTTAATATTTCTTTTTTTTTGCAATTTTTTCTATAAATTCTACAAATTTCTATCTTTTTCGACATTATATAGTGGTATAAGGTTTTTGCAATTGCAAAAATTGTTTTTAGGGGGTGATATTATGAAATATGAGATTAATGATGAAACATTAGCTATTCTTCCATTTGATAAAAATAAGACTAGAGTTATCGAAAAAAATGATGAATATATTATTAATGATACTCCATATGAGGTAATGGAACATAGTTGTAATTATTTTGGAAGTAGTTTTGATGGTAGAGTAGTAGGCTCAAAAAGCATTTTAGGTAGTGTTTATAAGATTCCTGTTATTGTTGAGGAAACTCAAAAGCTTATTTTTTTTCCTACAGAAGCTCTTGCATCTGAAAATGTTGGTTGGATTTCGTATAAGAATATTAGAAATGTAGAAAAACATAATAAAAAATCTAAAATTGTTTTTAATAATGGTGATTCTGTTATTGTAGATTGTCCTTATTTTTCAGTAAAAAATCAGATTTTTAGGTGTAATATGTTGGAATCTATTTCTAATAACAGGAAAAGTAATAAAAAAAACGATAAACTTTAAAAAATCGTTTTTTTTATGCCTTTTTTGTGATATAATTTGTTTTGAAAATAATTCATTTTATGTGAGGTGTTATATGTTAAGTAAAGAAAAAATGGATATACTATTTGAAATGTATAATGATGGTTTAATAAGTAAACAAGATTTAGCAGATAGTATAAAGACTATGAATGGTAATTCTGTTAGAATAGAAGATAATAATGTGAAAAAAATAGAAAAAATTAATGATGAAGAAGTAAAAAGTCAAGAAATTAAAAGGTATGTTGTGCTAGGAGACGGAAAAAGTGTTGCATTTTATGATAAAAGAGATGTGGATGATATTATATCAGAAGCTAATTCTAATGTTAATTTTGTTAATAAAATGGAATATCTATCTAATGCATTGATTAATAATGGAGTTGTTGGTGCTATAAATTTAACTGGTTCTATAAAATTTATTCATATTGTTGATAATCAATATAATGTTATTAACGATGATACTTCGAGACTTTTAAAAGATACAATAGTTAAAGTATCTTTTAGCCCACGTCCTACAGAAACACTGCTTTCACCTAATGAAAATGTTATAAATCTTCTTAATTCTAAAGTTTCTGGTTATGTTAAGTTTTCTGATTTTATGCAATCTTTAGATAATCTAGGTTATTCTATGCGTTTAAAAGGTTATGGTGTTGAAGGACAAGTGCAAGAGTATATTAAAAATAATAAACAATCTCGTGTTTATGAAAATTTAAATCTTTCAGCTTTAGAAAATTCTGCAAGAGATGGTGATTGTGTTTTATGTGATCTAGTTAAGACAAGAGATTTGGAGAATTATGATTCTAATAGAATAGTGAGATAAAAATAGTAAAAAAAGCGATTAAATGTGTAAAAATCGTTTTTTTTATGCCTTTTTTGTGATATAATGTAATAGTAAGTACTGGAGTACTAGTTTTGGGAGTTGGTGCGAATTTGAGGCTTTTAAATCTAAATTTTAAATATGTATTTAAAAAATATTGAAATTGTTAATTTTAGAAACATTGATAAAATTAATTTAGAATTTAACAAAAATGTTAATATTTTTATTGGAAAAAACGCACAAGGTAAGACTAGTATTTTAGAAAGTATTTATAGTTTAGCGTTTACTAAATCAAGTAAAAACTTTTCTGATGATGAACTTTTAAAGAAGGATAGGTTATTTTTTAAAATTAAGGGATCTTTAAAAATTGGTAATTCTATTAAAAAAATGGAAGTTTTGTATGGTAACGATGAGAAAAAGGTTAAAATTAATAATATTTTAATTGCTAGAATATCTGATTATGTATCTAATATGAATGTTATTATGTTTACTCCTGATGATCTTGATATTATTAAAAAATCTCCTTTAATAAGAAGAAATTTTATTAATATTGAGTTATGTCAATTGTATAATAAGTATTTGGTTACTTTGAATGAATATAATAAGATTTTAAAGATGCGTAATGAATATATTAGAAAACATTATTCTAATATTGATTATAATTATCTTGATATACTTACTTCAAATTTGATTGATAGAGCTATGATTATTTATGATTATCGTGAAAAATATTTTTCTGATATTAATGAGTATTTAGATAGTATTTATAAAAAGATTATGAAAATTTCTGGCCTTAGAGTTGTTTATAAAAGGAGTATTGATTTGCATAATAAATCTGAATATATGTCTTTTTATAGGGATAATTATTTTTCTGATATTGAGAAGGGTTCTACTAATTATGGACCGCATAAAGATGATTTTTCTTTTTATTTAGAAGATGAAGATCTTAAGTTTTATGGGTCTCAAGGTATGCAAAGAATTGCTATTTTGTCTTTTAAGTTATCAGAGATTAATTTATTTAAGGAAATAAAGGGTAATTATCCTATTGTTTTACTTGATGATATTTTTAGTGAAATTGATTTAGAAAGACGTAAGAATTTGCTTAGATTTATTAAGAGTAATATACAATTCATTATTACTACTACTGATATTAATAATATTAGTGACAGGATAATAGAACGTGCTAGTGTATTTACTGTAAAAGAAGGACAAATTGTAAAAAGGAGTGATAAATAATGAATGAAAAAGAAGTAAAATATGATAGTTCGGCGATTCAAGTACTTGAAGGACTTGAGGCTGTTCGTAAAAGACCTGGTATGTATATTGGTACTACAGGGGCTAGGGGACTTCACCATTTAGTGTGGGAAATTGTTGATAACTCTATTGATGAGGCTTTAGCAGGTTTCTGTGATACTATTGAGATTACTATAGGTAAAGAAAATACTATTACTGTTAAGGATAATGGTCGTGGTATTCCTGTTGATATTCACCCAAAAACTGGGCTTTCTACTGTTGAAACTGTATATACAGTTCTTCATGCAGGTGGTAAGTTTGGTGGTGGAGGATATAAAGTTTCTGGAGGACTTCATGGTGTTGGAGCTTCTGTTGTAAACGCTTTATCTTCTTGGCTTGAAGTTACTGTTTATAAGAATGGTAAGGTTTACTTTCAAAGGTTTGAAAATGGTGGTAAACCTGTAGAGAGACTTAAAGAAATTGGAGATTGTTCAATTGAAAGAACTGGTACTAGTGTTACTTTTAAGCCAGATCCTACTATTTTTGAGGAAACTACTGTTTTTGATTATGATATTTTGAAACAAAGGGTTCGTGAACTTGCTTTCTTAAATCGTAATTTAAAGCTTATTCTTATTGATGATAGAGAAGTTGATAAGAAGGATGAGTTTTTATATGAGGGCGGTATATCTGAATATGTTAAGATGATTAATACTAATAAAAAGCCTATTCATGAGACTATTGTAGATGTTTCTGGTGTTGAAAATGATATTTCAATTGAAGTAGCTCTTCAATATAATGAGACTTATAATGCTAATGTTTATTCATTTGTTAATAATATTAATACTCATGAAGGTGGTACTCACGAAGATGGTGTAAGGCTTGCTCTTACTCGTATTCTTAATAAATATGCTCGTAAAATTAATGCATTAAAAGAAAAAGATGAAAATCTTCAAGCTGATGATGTTAAGGAAGGGATTACAATGATTGTTTCTTGTAAGCATCCTAATCCTCAGTTTGAAGGGCAAACTAAGACTAAACTTGGTAATATTGAAGTTAGACAAATTGCTAGTAGGATTTTTGGTGAAGGTTTTGAAAGATTTTTGATGGAAAATCCTAATCAAGCTAGAATCATTGTTGATAAGGCTATTACAGCAAGTAGGGCAAGGGTTGCAGCGAAAAGGGCTCGTGAGACTACTCGTAGAAAAGGTGATTTAGATGTTATTAATTTTGGTGGTAAGCTTGTTGATTGTAAGGATAAGGATCCATCAAAGTGTGAAATATTCTTAGTCGAAGGGGATTCTGCTGGTGGATCTGCTATTAAAGGAAGAGATTCTATGACTCAGGCTATTTTACCTTTACGTGGTAAGATTTTAAATGTTGAAAAAGCTAGACTTGATAGGGCTCTTTCTAACGAAGAAATTAAGACTATAATTACTGCATTTGGAACAGGAATTGGTCAAGATTTTGATCTTTCTAAACTTAGATATCATAAGATTATTATTATGACCGATGCGGATGTTGATGGTTCTCATATAAGGGTTTTGCTTCTTACGTTATTTTATAGGTTTTTTAGACCTATTGTTGAAGCAGGACATGTTTATGCTGCTCAACCACCTTTATACTGTATTAAACATGGTAAGGTTATTAAATATGTGCTTAACGATGAAGAAAGAGATGAATATCTTGCTGGTTTAAAGGAAAATACTAAGTATGATATTATGCGTATGAAAGGTCTTGGTGAAATGGATGCTGAGGAACTTAATGAAACGACTATGGATATTAATAAACGTATTTTAAGAAAGATTACTGTTGATGATATTATGTCTGCAGATGAGGCATTTAGTAAGCTTATGGGTGATGAGGTTGAGCCTAGAAGAAAGTTTATTGAGGAAAATGCGACATATGTCACTAATTTGGATATATAGGAGGTTAGATTATGGATCATAGTAGAGATAGATTAGAAGAAAACAATATAGTAAATGAAATTGAAACATCTTTCCTAGAATATTCAATGAGTGTTATAGTTTCTCGTGCTCTTCCTGATTTAAGGGATGGACTTAAACCTGTTCACCGTAGAATTTTGTATTCTATGTATGAATCTGGTTATACTCCTGATAAACCTCATAAGAAGAGTGCTAGAATTGTTGGGGATGTTATGGGGAAATATCATCCTCATGGTGATAGTTCAATTTATGAAGCAATGGTTAGGATGGCACAAGATTTCAATTATCGTTATATGCTTGTGGATGGTCACGGTAACTTTGGTAATATCGAAGGTTATGGTGCTGCTGCGATGCGTTACACTGAATCTCGTCTTTCTAGAATGTCATTAGAACTTTTACGTGATATTAATAAGAATACAGTTGATTTTGAGCCTAATTTTGATGAATCTGAGCAAGAACCTAGTATTTTACCTAGTAGGTTTCCTAATATTTTGGTTAATGGTACTATGGGTATTGCTGTTGGAATGGCTACTAATATACCTCCACATAATTTGAGTGAGGTTATTGATGGATGTGTTGCTTATATTGATAATCCTGATGTTACTTTAGATGAATTAATGAAGTATGTTAAGGGACCTGATTTTCCTACTGGTGCTATTATTCTTGGTAATAGTGGTATTCGTAAGGCATATGAAACTGGTAGAGGTTCTATAACTATTAGAAGTAGGGCTACTATTGAGGAAAAAAATGGTAAGAATTATATTGTTATAGATGAGGTTCCTTATGGTGTTAATACTTCTGAACTTAAAAATAAGGTTGCTGAACTTGTTCATAACAAGGTTATTGATGGTATTTCTGATTATCATACTGATTTGAAAAATGGTATTAAGATTACTATAACTTTGAAAAGGGATGCTAATCCTCAAATTGTTTTAAATAATTTATATAAACATACACAATTTCAAACTAATTATGGTATTAACTTTTTAATGCTTGATCAAGGTGTTCCTAAGAGTTTAGGACTTAAGGATATTATTTCTAAATATATTGATTTTCAAAAGGAAATTATTATTCGAAGAACTAGATTTGATCTTGATAAAGCTGAAAAGAGAGTTCATATTTTAGAAGGTTTAAAGATTGCTCTTGATAATATTGATGAAGTTATTAAACTTATTAGGGCGGCACAAGATGATGATGTAGCTCGTACTGGTTTAATGAATAAATTTGGTCTTACTGAAGTTCAAGCTAATGCTATTCTAGAAATGAGACTTAGAAGACTTACTGGTTTGGAACGTGAAAAGATTGAGAATGAACTTGCTGAACTTCTTGAAAAGATTGCAGAATATAAAGCTATTCTTGCTTCAGAAGAAAAGGTTCTAGGTATTATTAAGGACGAACTTCTTGAAATTAAGAATAAATATGGTGATGAAAGACGTACTGATATTGATATGACTGCTATTGATTATATTGATGATGAGTCTTTGATTCCTAATGATAATGTAGTAATATCAATGACTAAAAGGGGATATATCAAACGTTTGATCGCTGATACATATCGTAGTCAAAATCGTGGTGGTGTAGGTGTTAAAGGGATGTCTACTAATGATGAAGATTATGTTGAAATGTTAATAACTTGTGATACTCACGATAATTTATTGTTCTTTAGTAATTTAGGTAAAGTATATCGTGTTAAGGGATATGAGATTCCTGAGTTTAGTAGGCAATCTAAAGGGGTTCCTATTGTTAATATCTTACCTTTGGAAAAAGATGAGATTGTTAATACTATTATTCCTGTAGCTAAGGATGATGATGCTAAATATTTGATGTTCTTTACTAGAAATGGTTTAGTTAAGAGAACAGATATTTCTGAATTTGATTCTATCCGTAAGTCTGGTAAAATTGCTATTACTTTAAAAGAAGGTGATATGCTTACTAGTGTTAAAAAGACTACTGGTGAAAATGAGGTTATTATGGCTTCAAATATTGGTAGAATGGTTAGATTTAATGAAAATGAAGTTAGAATTATGGGTAGAAGTGCTTCTGGTGTAAGAGGCATTGACATGGCTGATGCCAAATTGATCGGTGCTGAAGTTGTTAATAAGTCTGAATTAATACTTGTTGTAACTGAAAAGGGTTATGGTAAGAAGACAGATATTGAAGAATATCGATTAACTCATCGTGGTGGAAAAGGTGTTAAAGCTCTTAATATTACTGATAAAAATGGTTTAATTGTAGCATTTAAATCTGTTATTGGTTATGAAGATATTATTATTACTACTGATGAGGGTACTATTATTAGACTTGATGTTAGCAAAATTTCTACTTTGAGAAGAAATACTCAAGGTGTGAGACTTATGAATTTAAGAGATAATCAATTTGTTACTTCTGTTACTATAACTGAAAAGAATGAAGATGATTCTGAAGTAACTTCTGTTAACAATGATGAAATTGTAAATGAGTAATGTTTATGCATTGCTCTTTTTTGTTAATAAGTTTTATTATTCAAAAAATATTTCCCGGGAAATAATGTAATTCTTAAAAATGTATTTAAATCACACTTTTTTAAACTTATACTATATGTTTCACGTGAAACATTAATTATATATTTGTATTGACTTTATTTTTGTATTGTTGTATTATCTATTTGTGCAACACATATGGTTGAACTAGGTCAGGATCGGAAGATAGCAGCCTTAAAATCCTCTATGTGTGTGCACTTTTTATTTATTAGTATTTATTTATTCTATGTTTCACGTGAAACATAGAATGTTAATATATCTTTTATATATGTTTCACGTGAAACATGGGGTGATTTTATGAATAGTTTTATGGATGCTGCTGTAAAAGAGGCGATAATTGCTTATAATGAAGGAAATGTTCCTGTCGGTGCAGTTATTGTTAAAAATAATAAGATTTTATCTGCAAATCATAATAGAAAAAATTCTGATAATGTTTCTATTTATCATGCTGAATTATTGTGTATTATAGATGCATGTAAGATAGTAGGTTCTTGGTATTTAGATGATTGTGTTATGTATGTTACTTTAAAACCATGTAGGATGTGTGAAGCTGCTATTGGTGAATCTAGAATTAAAAAAGTTATATATTTATTAGATTCAAATTATTCTGATAATTTGAATGTTAATATTTCTAGTATTAATTATGAAAAACTTAATGATTTTTATCAATATAATGAATTATTGTCTGATTTTTTTAGAAATGTTAGATCTTTTAATGTTTCACGTGAAACATTGGATGATAATTGTTTTTAATATGTTTCACGTGAAACATATAGTTTGGTAATTAAATATATTATTTATTGTTAATAAGTTTCCTCTTTGTTTGAAATTTTGATGATAACTATTTTTTTTTGTAATTGTGTATAATATTAGTCAATAATTAGTTTTATAGTATTTATTATTATATATTATTATTTTGTTTTAATATGTTTCACGTGAAACATAGATTTTTATAATTTAATGTTGTTTTTGTTAATAAGTATTTTTTATGTGTTTAATATTAAAATAATTTGTTTTAATTATTTTAATTCATGGTTGTTTTGTGCTTGTTGTTTTTGTTGGATTATATATGTCTTTTTTTGTTTTGTTAAAATTAATTTTACTATGTTTCACGTGAAACATTGTTTTTTTGTGAAATATTATTGTATGTTGTTGAAAATGTATCAGTAATACATTTTTTTTACTTTGATTATTTCCCGGGAAATAATTTTTATTGGTTTATGTTTCACGTGAAACATTGTTTAAAAAATATTTTGATTTGAATTGATTTGTGTTTGATTAATAATGTCTCTGTGTTATAATATTTTATATCTTTTGTAGGGAGCGTGATGGTATGGAATATGTTGCTTTATATCGTAAATATCGTCCTAAAAAATTGGATGAGATTTATGGACAAAAATATATTGTTCAAATTGTTAAAAATTCTATTTCTAATAATAGATTTATGCATGCTTATTTATTTTCAGGTCCTAGGGGTACAGGTAAGACTACTATTGCTAAGTTGCTCTCTAAAATTGTTAATTGCTCTAAACTAAATGGCTTTGATCCATGTGATGAATGTGATAGTTGTAAGCTTATTAATAATAGGAGTAACCCTGATATTATTGAAATAGATGCTGCTTCGAATAATGGTGTTGATGAAATTAGAACTATTCGTGATAGTGTTGTTTTAATGCCAAGTGTTTCAAAATATAAAGTTTATATTATTGATGAAGTTCATATGCTTTCTACAAGTGCTTTTAATGCTTTGTTAAAAACTTTAGAAGAACCTCCAGAACATGTTATTTTTATTTTGGCTACTACTGAAATTAATAAAGTGCCTGAGACTATTATTTCTAGGTGTCAATGCTATGATTTTAAACGTATTGGTGTTCAAGATATTGTAGAATGTTTATCTAATATTTGTAATAATGAGGGTATTGATGCTGATATTAATGTTTTGTCTCTAATTGCTTCTTATTGTAATGGTGGTATGCGTGATTCTATTGGTCTTTTAGATAAATTGTTATCTTATTCTAATGTTATTACTGAGGAATTGTTTTATGATGTTGTTGGTCTTGTTGATGCTGATATTATATCTGAACTTTTTGTTAATATTTGTAGTGGAGATATCAATAATGTTTTCGATTTTGTGGAAAAATTAGTTAATTCGGGGAAGAGTATCGAAATAATTACTGAACAATTATTGAATTATATGCGTAATCTTGCTGTTAATAAAGATAAAATTATTATATCAGATGATGATTTTATGAAGATTATTGATGGTGTTAGTTATATATATAATGGTTTACGCAATTCTTTTAATCAAATGTTATTTTTTGAAATTGAAATTTTAAAGATTGTTAATTCTATTTCTACTAATGAAAAAAATGAAGACAGTGATGAAATTATTTCCCGGGAAATAATTTCTAGCTCTATTAATGATTTAAATGTTAGTAAGTCTTTTAGAAATGTTAATACTGATGTTAATGATAACAAACAAACATTTGTGAAAAAACGAAAAGACTTTGATATTGTTGTGAATAATGCATTTGCTCTTGCTAATAAGGAATTAAAGAATGATATTGTTAATAAGTGGAAGGGATTTTATGATTATGTTCATAATAAAGAATTTTCTGCTTTGGTTTCTTATTTTTTAGATTCAACTGTTCAGGTGGTTGGTAAGGAGGATGTTATTATTTCTGCTGATTATGATTCTATTGTTGATAATGGTAATAATAATATTACTAAACTTGAACTTTTATTTAATTTAGTCATGGGTAAATCTTATAATATTGCTTTTGTTCATACTGATGAGTGGAATAAACTTAAAAATAAGTATGTAACTGATGTAAAGGCTGGTAAAAAATATGAATATATGGAACATGATATTAAAAATGATGTTATAATAGACAATGAATCTACCGAAAATGTTTCTGATGTTTTAAAGGTTGCTCAAAATGTTTTTGGTGATGATATTGTTGAAATAAGATAGGAGGATGTATATATGAATATGCAAGCTTTAATGAAGCAAGCTCAAGCTATGCAAAAGGAAATTACTGGTATTAAGAATGAAATAGATAATTCTATTTTTGATGGTGCTAGTTCTTTAGTTTCTGTAAAAGTTAAGGGTACCAAGGAAATTGTTGAAGTTAAATTTTTAGATGGTGCTAAGGATTTAGCTAATGATGATATTTCTATGCTTGAAGATATGGTTGTTTTGGCCTTAAATGATGCTTTTTCTAAGGTTGATAAGACTACTGAACAAAAAATGGGTAAATATTCTAGTATGATGAATGGATTGATGTAGTGTGTTTCCAGAATGCGTTAATGAATTAATTGAGTGTTTTAAAAAATTTCCTGGTGTTGGACAAAAATCTGCTGAAAGAATGGCTTTTTCTTTACTTAATGATTTTGATGAAGATGAAATTGATAATTTTAGTAATAGTGTTTCTAATATAAAAAGTAAAATCAAAAAATGTGATGTTTGTAATTGTATTACTGATCAGGATTTGTGCTTTGTCTGTAGTGATAAAGGACGCGATAATTCAGTATTAATTGTTGTCGAAAATTCAAAAGATGTTTTTCTTCTAGAAAAAGTTGGTAACTTTTCTGGTTATTATCATGTTTTGGGGGGACTTATTTCTCCTTTTGATGATATTGGGCCTGAAGATATTGATTTGAAAGGTTTGTTTGATAGGGTAAGAAATACTAATATTAATGAAATAATTTTTGTTACTAGATCTGGTATTGAGGCTGACACTACTGTTATGTATATTAAAAGGTGTTTAGATGATTCTAATGTTGTTATATCTAGAATTGCTAATGGTATACCAATAGGCGCTGACATGGATTATATTGATTCTCTTACTTTAGAATCTGCTCTTAATAATAGAAAAGAAGTTTTAGATTAAGTTTTAGTTCATATATTTTTTTGAGGTGTTTACTTTGAAAAAATATATTAATTTTTTTAGACGTTTTTTATTGGCACCGTTTATTATATATCTTTTTGATAAAATGGCTGTAGTTTTGGATATTTTTATTCCTTTGAATGCTATTACTATAGTAGTTGTTGGATTATTTGGTATTGTTGGTCTTATTATGCTTGTTGTTATTTATTTTTTGTTTTTTTAGTAGGTGGTTATATGTTGGATAAATATAAGGATTCACAAAAAGTTTTTTATAATTATTTTATGCATAGTAATAGTGTAGGTCATATTTCTCATGCTTATATGATTGAAAGCAATGGTGTTTCATATGCGTTTAATTTAGCTCTTGATTTGGCTAAATTTTTCTTGTGTAATGGTGTTTATGATGAAAAAATATGTAATTTAATTGATAATTCTAATTATCCTAATTTAAAAATTATTGGTGAGAATGCTTATGTTAATAAAGGTGATATTGTTTCTTTAAAAAATGATTTTTCAATGAAATCTATCGATAATAAAAGACAAGTATATATTATTTGTGATGTTCAAAATATGAATAAGAGTGCTGCAAATAGTTTACTTAAGTTTCTTGAGGAACCTGAAGGTGATGTTATTGCTATTTTACTTTGCAACAGTTCTATTAATGTTTTGCCTACTATTGTTTCTCGTTGTCAACTTGTTAGCTTAATTAATGATGATAATGTTTATGAAAGCATTTTTGTTTCTTTATATGATAACGATTTTGGTATTAGATATGATGATTTTGTTAATTCATATGTTAAAAAGTTTTATGATATTTATTTTGAGTTTGAATCTAAAGGTGTTTCTATTTTAGCTGATTCTCCTCTTTATGATTTAAAAGAATGCTTGAGGGAATTTTTGTGTTTTGGATATTATTTATATTATGACACGCTTAATTTTTTAATTGGAAGAAATATCAAGTGTTCTTTTTTTGATATCGATATTGAAAAAATTGCAAAAAATAATGATTATCATGATATAATAAGGAAAATGGAAATTATTGATAAGTTTATTTATGATTTAAGATTTAATGTTAATATTAATTTATTTATAGATAATCTTTTTATAAGTATGGGAAGTGTTTGATATGAAAAAGGTTATAGGTGTTAGTTTTAGTGGCTCTAAAAAGATATATTATTTTTTAGTTGGTGATTTTAAACTTGCTAAAGGCGATTTTGTTATAACAAATACTGAAAAGGGTGAACAATTTGGTACTGTTATGACTGATGTTATTGATGTTGATGAGAAAAAACTTAATTCTGATCTTAAAGATATTGTTAGAATTGCTTCAAAAAATGATATTTCTAATCACGAAAAAAACATAAAAGATGCTGATAATGCTTTAAAAGAAGCAATTTCTATAGCGGGTGATCTTGGACTCGATATGCAAATATTGGATGCTTGTTTTACTTTTGATAGAAAGCAACTTATGTTTACTTTTTTGGCTGATTCACGTGTTGATTTTAGGGAACTTGTTAAGAGACTTGCTGCTATATATAAAACTAGAATTGAATTAAGGCAAATTGGTGTTAGAGATAAATCTAAAATTGTTGGTGGATATGGTCAATGCGGTAGGGAATTATGTTGTTCTGTATTTTTGAGAGATCTTAATAGTGTTTCTATAAATATGGCTAAGAATCAAAATTTGGCTTTAAATCCTCAGAAGATTAATGGTGTTTGTGGTAGACTTATGTGTTGTTTAGCTTATGAAAATGATGATTATAATTTTTATAAGAAGGGTCTTCCTAAGGTTGGATCAAAGTATGTTTACAATGGAGAAGAAGGTAAGGTTATTTCTGTTGATATTTTTGAAAGATCTTGTAAGCTTGAAATGGATGATTCTAAGGTAGTTACTGTTGATATTGGAAAATAGGTGATGTTATGAAGATGATTGTTGGACTTGGTAATCCTGGAAAAGAATATGAAAATACCCGTCATAATATGGGCTTTATCATACTAGATAATTATGCTAAGAGTTTAGGTGTTTCTATTGATAAAAAGAAATTTAATGCTCTATATACTGATTTATTTATAGAAGGTGAAAAGATTTTATTTGTCAAACCTCAATCTTATATGAATTTATCTGGTGAAGTTGTTCAAAGTTTTGCTAATTATTATGACATTGATTATTCTGATATTTTAGTTATTAGTGATGATCTTGATTTGGATTTTCTTGACTATAGATTAAGGTTATTTGGTTCAAGTGGTGGTCATAATGGTCTTAAGGATATTGAAAGATCTTTAGGTACAAATAGGTTTAGAAGATTTAGAATTGGTATTTCTAATAATAGAGATATGAATACTAAGGATTATGTTTTAGGAAGATTTAGTAATGAAGAGCGAGATGCTATTGCTGAATTTTTACCTAAAACAGTCGATATTTTAAATGATTTTATTGTAATAGATTTTGAAAGACTTATGAGTAAGTACAATTAGTTATTAACAATTTTTGTTAATAACTTTTTTTTATTTGCCTTTTTAATTTTTTTTTAGTATAATTTAATTGCTTTTTTGAGAACATATTATTGAATCTAGGTGATAATTATGAATGTTTTTGATAAGATTACTGGATTTAAATATAAAAATGACACGGGGCTAGTTAATTTGTCCGGTGGTTTTTTCGTGCTTGCTCTTAAAAAAATGTTTAATGATGAAAATGATTCTATTTTAGTTGTTACTTCAAATATGCTTGAAGCTAGATCTTTATATAATAAGTTTTATGATGAAAGTGTTATATTATTTGAAGATGATGATGTTAGCTTTAGTGATGGTAGTGTAGTTAGTCCTGAATTAAGGGTTGAAAGAATAAATACTTTGAATGAACTCGGTTCTGATAAAAAAAGGATTGTTTTAACTGATGTACGTGGTTTTACTAGAAGACTTTTGTCTGTTTCTGATTTTGCCAAGAGAAGCATTTCTTTTGAAATCGGTTCTAGTTTTTCTCAGAATGATATAGCTTCGGTTTTAACAGATTTTGGATATGAGAGAGTTTCAATGGTTGATAAGATGGGTGATTTTGCTTTACGTGGTTTTGTACTTGATATTTTTCCTATTAATTCTGATAATCCTATTAGAATTGAGTTTTTTGGAGATGATATTGAATCCATTAGATATTTTGATTTAGATAGTCAGAAATCTATTAATAGTGTTTCTAATTTTACTATACTTCCTTTTAATGAAGTGTCTAATGGAAATTCTTCTATTTATGATTATTTAAATGATCCTATTGTTATTTTTAAAGATTTTGAACAAATTAAATTTTCTTATGAAAAGATGGCTTCTGATAGTGTAGAATTGGATTATAATTTTGATGATTTTTATTTTGGTTTATTTGATATTAATGTAAATAAAAAAATGTATTATTTTGATTTTGATAGTAACATATCTGATATAAAGCTTAATAATACTATTAGTTTTGGAGTTAAAAGTGTTCCAAGGTTTGGGGAAAACTTTGATGAAATCAACAAATTTGTTAAAAACTGTATTTCTGATGGAAAAACTATAGTACTATGTGTTAATACTTCAAATATTAATAAGTTTTTGGATGAACTTGATTGTTCTTATGTCATTACTGACTTTGATAATGTGTTACCTGGCAAGGTCAATGTTGTTAGAAAAAGACTAGCTGAAGGTTTTGAAAAAGATGATTTTGTATTTTTAACTGATTATGAATTGTTTGGTCGTAAGACTGTTATGAATAAAAGGACTCGTTTTAAGAATACTTCTAGAATTCGTGATTTGTCTAAATTAGAGATCGGTGACTTTGTTGTTCATAGTTTACATGGTATTGGTATTTATAATGGTATTACTACTTTAAAAAAAGGTGGAGTTCTTGGTGATTATTTAGAAGTTTTGTATGCAAAAGGTGATAAACTTTATATTCCTGCTTCTAAAATAGAACTTATTAGTAAATATAATGGTAAAGATGGATATGTTCCTAATATTAGTTCTCTTAATAGTACAGCTTGGGTAAAGGCTAAACAACGTATTCGTGAAAAAATTAGAATAGAGGCTGAAAGACTTATTCGAATTCAAGCTGAACGTAAGGTTAAAAAAGGTTTTGCATTTAGTAAAGATTCTGCTTTACAAGAAATGTTTGAAAGTGAGTTTGAATATGATTTTACTACTGATCAAGAACGTGCTACTGTAGAAATAAAATCTGACATGGAAAGTATTTTACCAATGGATCGTATTTTATGTGGTGATGTTGGTTATGGAAAGACTGAAGTTGCTTTTAGAGCGATGTTTAAAGCAGTTTTTGATAATAAGCAAGTTTTATATTTGTGTCCTACGACTCTTTTATGTCGTCAACAATATGATGTTGCTCTTGATAGATTTAAGAATTATCCAATTAACATTGGTATTTTAAATAGATTTGAAAGCAGTTTATCAATTAATAAAACTTTGGAAAAGCTTAAAAAAGGGGAAATTGATATTGTATTTGCAACTCATAGAGGTCTTAGTGATGATGTTATTTTCCATGATTTAGGGCTTTTAGTTGTTGATGAGGAACAACGTTTTGGGGTTATTCAAAAAGAAAAAATTAAAGAAATGAAGAGTAATATTGATGTTTTGACGCTTACTGCAACTCCGATACCTCGTACTCTTCAAATGGCTGTTTTAGGTATTAAAAACTTGTCTTTAATCGAAACTCCTCCGAAAAATAGAAAATCTGTTGTTACTTATGTTACTCCTTTTGATAAAAAACTTGTTCGTGAAATTGTTTATAAGGAAGTTTCTCGTGGAGGACAGGTGTTTATTCTTTATAATCGTGTGGATGATATTGAGACTAAAGTTAATATGTTTCGTGAACTTTTGCCTGATGTAAGTATCAATTTTGCTCATGGTAAGATGGATAAGGATTCTTTTGAAGCTGTGATGAATGATTTTGTTGATAATAAGTTTGATGTACTAGTTTGTACTACTATTATTGAAACAGGAATAGATATTCCTAATGTTAATAGTTTGATTATTATGGATGCTGATAGATTTGGTTTATCTCAGCTTTATCAAATACGTGGTCGTGTTGGTAGAAGTGATGCTCTTGCTTATGCTTATCTTATGTATGAAAAAGGTCGTGTTCTTACTGAAAAGGCTGTAAAACGTTTAAAAGTAATTAAGGATTTTACTTCTTTGGGAAGTGGTTTTGCTATTGCAGCTCGTGATTTATCTATTCGTGGTGCAGGAGATATTTTGGGTAGTGACCAAGCTGGTTTTATAGATAGTGTCGGCATTGATTTGTATTTAAAGATGCTTGATGAAGAAGTTAATAGAATTAAAGGGGTAGAGGTTAAAGAAGATGAAGATGACTCTATTAATTTAAATGTTTCTTCCCATATAAAAGATAGTTATGTTTCTGATCAGGACGTAAAAATAGAGATACATAAACTTATTAATAGCATTGATTCTTTTGAAACTTTGAAAAATGTAAAAATTTCTATTGAAGATAGATTTGGGCCTTGTGATAATGATTTGATTTCTTATATGAATGAACAATTATTTGAAAATTTTTGTAAAAAGTTAGGTGTTTTAAGAATATTTGATAATAGTATATATAGAGAGGTATTCTTAGAAAGAGATATTTCTGCTAAACTGGATTATGAGGATTTGTTTATTAAGGCTCTTAATATTAATAAAAGTTTTAGTTTTTCATATAAGAATAATATAATTGGAATTAAGCTTTTTTATAAAGATTCTGATAATATAGTTAACTCGTTTAATAAATTGTTTAAAGAACTAATATAGTTCTTTTTTTATGTAAAAAAATTGGTAAAAATTACCAGTAAGAATACTGGGGTATAGATATTATAATAGATATATAGTTTGTTATTAAAACAAGGAATATTTTTTTATAATTTGTAAAAAATAATTATAGTGAAAGTGAGGCTTGAAATGAAAAATACTGGTGTTGTACGAAGGATTGATGATTTAGGCAGAATAGTCATTCCTAAGGAAATACGAAAAACACTTAGAATAAAAGATGGTGAATCTTTGGAAATTTTTTTGAATAGTGACAATATTGTTTTAAAAAAGTATTCTCCTTTAGAAGGTTTACAAAGTTTTTATAAAATGTACGCTGAATCTATATATTCTGAAATTGGTTATAATATACTAGTTGTTGATCGCGATAGAATAGTGGCTGTTTCTGGTGATTTTAAGAAAAAGTATTTAGATAAGCCTATTTCTCCTACTATTGATTTAATAATACAAAATAGAATTGTAGTATATTCAAAAGAAATAGTAAAAATATCTATTGTTCTTGGTGATAGTTTGGATGCTAGTTACGTTATTGCTCCAATCATTACTAATGGTGATGCTGTTGGTGCTGTTATTATTATGTCTTCAGAAGATAAAGTTGATGATTTTGTTATTAAAACAGGAACTATAGCTTCAAAATTTTTAGGAAAATATATTGAATAATCATGTTTTTTTACAAAAAAAATAGTAAATAACAGTGTAAACTTGTTTGGTTTATGCTTTTTTTTATTGAAAATTGTGTTTTTTTGTTTTTAAATTGAAAATGCAGTTAAAAATGATAAGAGGAGGAAAAAGAAGAATGATTACTGATACTAAGACAGTAGTTAGTACATTAATAGTAGTATTGTTTTTAACTATGATTGTTATAAATCCAAATATGATTGATTTTTCATATTTTTGTGTATTACTTTCATTTGCTTTTAAATTAAAACCTTAGATACTTATGTATCTTTTTTTGTGTTATAATTATTCTGGGTGATATTATGTTAATTGATTCTCATTGTCATTTAGTTAATGAAGATTATAATATAGATGCTGTTATTAATAGGTCTATTAATTCTGGTGTAAAGTATTTAATTGTTGGTGGTTCTGAAAGGGAAGATAATAAGTTAAATATGAAACTTATTAGTGAATATAAAAATATATATGCTAGTGTGGGATTTCATCCAAGTATGGCTTTGGATGTTTCAGACCAGGATTATATAGATTTAGAAGAATATATAAAAAATGAAAAAGTAGTTGCTATTGGTGAAATTGGTCTTGATTATCATTATGGTAAGGATGATGTTGATGCTCAAAAAAAAATGTTTATCAGGCAACTTGATATTGCTAAAAAGCATAATTTGCCTGTAGTTATCCATACTAGAGATGCATTTTTAGATACTTATAACATACTAAAGGAATATGATTTGTTTGGTGTTATTCATTGCTTTTCTGGTAGTTTAGAAGTTGCTAAAAAGTATCTTGATTTAGGTTATTATTTAGGTATTGGAGGAGTTATTACTTTTAAAAATAGTAAATTAAAAGATGTTATAAAAGAAATAGGATTAGATAGAGTTATTTTTGAAACAGACTCTCCTTATTTGTCTCCAATAAGGGGTGAAAAAAATGAACCTGCTAATGTGAAAATAATTTGTAACTTTGTTTCTGAATTATTAGATTTGAGTGTGGATAAAGTAGCTGATATTACTTTTAATAATACTATTAAACTTTTTAATATAAGAATTTAGTACTTTTTGTACTTTATTTTTTTAATGTTATGTTTTTTATGTATTTTATTAGAAAAAATACTTTATTTTTTTCTAGGTTAAATTGTGTAAAATTTATAAAAAAATAGCAAAAAAAATATTGATTTTTATTCTCTGTTATTGTATGATTAGTATAGTAAAGGAGGATAAGTTATGGAAATGAAGGATAATAATCAAAAGAAGATGTTACTTTCAGTTTTAGGTGTTGCTATTTTAGTAGTTGCAGTAATCGGTATTTCATTTGCGGCTTATAATACGGTATTTGAATCAAGCGCTAATACTGTTACAACTGGTACAGTTATGGTTAGTTATACTGAACCAACTAGTGCAATTAATGTTACTAATGCTATGCCTATGGATGATTCTGATGGTAAGGCTCAAACTGGTACTGGAGTGTTTGAATTTACTGTATCAACTAAAGCTGATAATGCATTAACTGTACCTTACGAAATTAACTTAACTAAAGTAGAATCTTCAGTTGCTGAAGGTCAAACTGGATACTATGCTTCTATGGCTGATAATCAAGTTAAAGCTTATTTAACTAAAGCTGGTACAGCGGTTTCTGAAACAGGTACTGATGGTACTTTAGTTAGTGCTCTAACTGCTTCTACTACTCGTAATGGTGCTAAAGTTCTTCATAGCGATTCAGATGTATTTACTACTACTGGAGAAAATGCTAAAACAACTACTTATGCATTAAGACTATGGATTGCAAAAACAGTTAATTATAGTGATGTAACTGGTAAAGAATATCATGCTAAAGTTAACGTTGATTCACATGTAAACCCAATTAGCTAGTTAATAGCAAATCTAAAATTTTATTAATAATTAATATTATATTAAATATAAAGAAAGGAGATATATATGGATAACAATAATAAAAGAACTTTAATTCTATCAATTATTGGAATACTTGTATTGGTTATTGCAGTTGTTGGTGTATCATTTGCAATGTTCACTTTTAGTGGTACTGGAACTAAAGAAAACATCTTGAAAACTGGTACAATTTCAGTTAGTTTTGATAATACAACTTCAGGTAATAAAATTGAAATAACTAACCAATATCCTGAATCTGATGCTACTGGTATGGCTGATGCTAATAATCAAACAACATTTACTGTTCAAGGTGATTTCGGTGGAAATACTACAATGTCAGTTGACTATGAAGTTGGTCTTAGTGATATAACTACTACACCTGCTACTGGTGCTACTATAAGTGATAATTATGTTAAAGTAGCTATTCAAAAGAATAGTACTTATGTAAAAGGAACTGCTTCTGGTGGTGTTCTTATTTCAAGTTTTGCCGCTGATCATGGTCCAAAGAATCTTATTGATAGTTATTATGTAACTAATGGTACTTTAACTAATGGTGATTTAACTGATACATTTACAGTAAAAGCATATTTGGCAGATACTTATGATTTACCTACTGATGCTGCTAATTCAGATACTGAAAATGGAGGAAATTTAACTATTCCTCAACAAGATGGAAGTGCACAACATAAGAAAACATCAAAATCTGAAACTTATAGTTTTAAAGTTAAAGTTGTAGCTGCTCAAGCTTAATAATTAGACTATTGTTAATCAATGGTCTTTTTTTTTACTTTAAATGTGTAAATACTTTTTTTTGATTAATTTTTATCTTTTAAATTTATTAAATATGTGGTAATATATTAATATAGGTATACTAGGTTTAATGGTGATAGTTATGGATGAGTTTAATAATAAAAATTTAAATTTTGAGGAAAAGGCGATTGCTGATGAAGTTGCAGATGAGATTTTAACTGTTGAGGAAGATGATGATAGATGGTTATTTTTCTTGATTTTGTTATTTCTAATTTGCTTGATTTTTTTGGTGTCATCTTTATCATTTGCAATATTTAATACATATTATAACGGAGATAGTACTAATGTTATTGATGTTGGTACAGATATTGTTGTTAATCGTGATAAAGAAAAGAATGAAAAAGAAAATAATAAGATTGATGATAATGGAACTAGTGATAATAAAAAATCTACTACTCCGAAAAAGCATATTGAAGATGGTTCTATATTATTTTCTTTTAACGAACAATCAAATTATATTTACATGACTAATGTTTTACCTACAAAGGATGAAGTTGGTAAGTCATTAACTGGTGATAAAGAGTATTTTGATTTTAATATTTCTGCAGCTTTAAAGAATATTAAATCAGGAGAAATAGTATATGAAATTTCACTTGTTCCTCTTGATGATAATACAATTAATACAAGTGATATTAGAGTATATCTGACTGAAGATGGTAAAGATGTATCTATTAATAAAAATATGGTAAATACATATAGTGATCTTCCTGATAGCGAGTTTCGTCCTGGTGCAAAAGTTATTTATAGAAGATCAGTAACTGGTAGTAATGTTAGTGAATATGTCTTTAGAATGTGGTTATCTTACGATGCTAAGGTTTCAAAAGTTTCTAAACAATTTGGTTGTAAAGTAGCAGTTGATGCTTATTATGAATAATTGAAAGGGCTGGTTAGTTTGAAAAAGACAATTAATTGGATCTTAAAAATTGTTTCTTCTGCTATTTTTGTAATATTAGTCCTTATAATTGGTGTGCTTATTTTCTACATTGTTAGAGTTAATTTTATGGCTGACAATGATAAATTAGGTGAGGTTAAAATAAATATTTATACTATTTTAACTCAAAGTATGTATCCAACAATTAAGGCGGGAGATGTAATTGTAACATATAAGGAAGATAATAATAAATATAGTACAGGCGATATTATTACTTTTGTTTCTCAAAACAATGTTGGAATGACTATTACTCATAGGGTTGAAGAAGTTTTGTCTTTAAATGGTGAATATTCATATAGGACCAAGGGAGATAATAATAATACTGCTGATAATGAAATTATAAATAGTAATAGTGTTATAGGTAGAGTTATTTTTAAAGTTCCAAAAGCGGGATATATACAACAGTTTTTAGTTAGTAAAACTGGTTGGATAGTTGCAGTTGTGTTGCCTGCTTTAGGAATCATAATATATGATTTGCTTAAAATTGTTTTGATTGCAACAGGTGTTAGACCTAAAAGCAGTGCAGAAAAGGTTTTAAATGATGAGGATAATGAAAGAATAAAATTAGCTAGAAAACGATTAAAAGAGGTGGTTGAAGATGAATCAGAAAATTGATAATAATATAAAAGAAAAAGAAACTTTATTTAATGAAGAAGTAGCAGAAGAAGAATTACATAGTAAGTTAGGTGTTGATGATCATATATATATTACAAACAGAAGAGGTATATATGGTGGCCCTTTGTTAATACTTTTTGCTGTATTTTTGGCTTTTTCTGCTTTGTTTGCTCTTTTTTATGGGCTTACTTCATTGAATAGTGATTTAAATGGTCGTAATATTGGAGTTACTGTTGATGAATATCATTTGAAAGTTATTCATTCTAATTATTCATATGGTGGTAAAATTGAATCTTTTTCTAAGTACAATAATTCTAGTAAGGTTTTTAATTATAAATTTAGTATTGTTAATAATAATGCTGTTGATTTAGATTATTCTGTAGTGCTTCAAGTTAAAGATAAAGATGAAAATTTAAATGTTAATTTGATTAATTATAGTTTGCTTAGAAATGGTATTACTGTTCAATCTGGAAATTTGTCTGGTTTAAGCAATAAATTGTATTCCACAACTGCTTTAAAGAATTCTGCTGATGAATATGAAGTAAGACTTTGGAGCAATAGTATAAATGAAGATTCTGGTCTTAATTTCAGAATAAAAATAATGGTATAGGGAGGATTTATGAAAGAATTTGTTGCTGAATTATTAGAATTGTTATCTGTGTGTATTTTGGTTTTATGTTTATCTTTTGCAGCTTTTTTATTTATAACAAATTTTTATCATTATAAAGAGATAAGTCACTTTGAAGTATTTGATGAAGGAAGTAAGATTCAATATAATGAATATAAGAAAATACTTGCTAGAGTTGATAAGAAAATGAAATCTGTTAATTATGATGCAGTAAGTTATAGTACAACTGCAAAGCCTATATATGATTATTATCATTCTTGTGTGGATTCTTTGAGTAGTGGTACTTTTGCAAGTTTAGGTAATAAAGGCAATATAAATAGTAAAGATATATATGATTCTAATGATGATATTTTAAAAAAATATAATAATGTATGTATCTTTTATATTCCATATAATATAACAGTTATTAATAAAAACAATAAGCCAAGTGTTTCATTTGATTCTGTTTATAAAGTAACTGAAGCAAAAAGGAAAATTGTTATAGATAATGCTGATTATTTAATAAAATCAGGATTAGGAAACAGTTCATATAGTTTTGTTACAGATACTAGTAGGAATTCTATTTATAATAAAACTTCTAATGAGTTAAGACTAACTATAAATAATTATAAGATGATGGCATCTATTTTGGAAGATGTTGCTAATTGGTATGTTGCTGAGTTTGGAGGTAATAACTAATGAAAGATGTTCTTGCTAAATTATTTGGTTTTTTGAAATATATACTTTTAATAGTTTCTTTTGGATTAATATTTTTTGGAATTATGACGACCTATTCTAGGCTTGAAAAACCTTTGACAGATGCAGTTAGTATTTTTCTTCCTTTTGTGTTAGTTTTATTATCATTTATAGTAACTATGATTATGAATAGTAATTTATATAATTCAAAGCTTTTGTTCAATTTTGTTTCTTGTTTAGTGTTTGTAGTAACAATTATTATAGGACTTAGATCTATATTTGATAAGAACATGTTATTGTTTTACAAATATCAAATTAATTTTAATCCAACATTCTTTGCTGATAATTTATCTGCTATTGAGTTTATGTTATATATGATTTTTACTGCAAATGTTCTGTTAATTATTTGCGATTTATTAACAAAAAGTAACAAGGCAAAAATGAGTGTTGAAAAATAGAATAATCGGTTATGATTGTTTTATTTTTTTTATAGTGTTAAAATGATGGTGGTGGTTTTATGGAGTCATTTAATTTTAAAAAAAAATATGGTCAAAATTTTTTGGTTGATGAAAATATTGTAAAAAAAATAGTTGATATTCCTGTGAAGAATAATTCTATTGTTATTGAAATAGGTACAGGTGATGGTCGACTTACTAAGCATTTATGTTCTAAATTTGATAAGGTTATTGGTTATGAAATAGATTTTGAGGTAAAGGATAAACTTTTTGCTAATCTTGAGGGTTATGATAATTATGAAATATATTTTGATGATTTCTTAAAAAGAGATGTTTTAACTGATTTAAAAAATGAAAAATATAATAGTTTGTATGTGATAGCAAATCTTCCTTATTATATAACGACACCAATTCTTGAAAAATTAATTAATTTAAATATTGATTTTGAATTGATTAGAGTAATGGTTCAAAAAGAAGTTGGTGATAGGATTTGTGCTTCTGTAGGCACAAAAAACTATGGTTCTTTAACTGTTTATTTAAATTATAATTTTGATGTAAAGAAGGATTTTGTTGTCAGCAGGAATAGTTTTTTTCCAAAACCTAATGTTGATAGTATTGTTGTATCTTTTTATAAGAAAGACAAGATTGATGTTGGAGATTTAGATATTTTTTATAAACTTATTCGTGATAGTTTTAAGTTTAAGAGAAAAACACTTAAGAATAATTTAAAAGGATATGATTTGAATCTAATTGAAGAGGTTTTAATAAGTGCTGGTTTTGATTTATCTGTTAGAGCAGAACAATTACCACTTGAAATTTTTTGTGAAATTTCTAATAAAATAAGCATATAATTTATCGGAGATGATTATATGCTTTTTAATGTGGGAGATTATGTTACTAGAATTTCTCATAATCATGACTTAATTTTTAGAATTAAAGAAATCAATGATAATGTTGCAATTTTAGAGGGAGTTAGTATAAGATTAGTGGCGGATGCATCTTTGGATGATTTAGAAAAGTACGATAAAAACTTGCTTGATATTAATAAGGAAGATAGGACTTTATATGAAAAAATGCAGGATACTTTTGAACTTAATAGAGATCAATATTTTTATCTTCCAGGTAAAGTGCTTCATATAGATAGTGATAAGCAGTATTTGAATAGATGTATGAAATTTTATAAAGATATGAATATAGCTAGCTTTGGGGTAGTGTGTTTAGAAAACGAAGTATATTTGAAAATTAAAGATCATCTAGAAAAAATAAAACCTGATGTTTTAGTTATAACTGGTCATGATGCATTTTATGAAAGAAATGATAGCGATTATAAAGAAATATCTAATTATAAAAATAGTAAAAATTTTGTAAAGGCTGTTCAAAGTGCTCGAGAATACGAAAAAGATCATGAAAAACTCATTATAATTGCCGGTGCTTGTCAATCTGATTATGAAGAACTTATTAAAGCTGGTTCAAATTTTGCTTCTAGTCCTAGGAGAATTAACATACATGCACTCGACCCTGCAATCATTGCTTCTTCTATTTGTTTGTCTAATAAAAATGAACCAATTGATTTAAAAAAAATACTATCTAGAACTAAATATGGAAAGGATGGTATTGGCGGTATTATAACAAATGGTACTATGTATGTGGGGTATCCTCGATGATTGATAAGATTAAAACTAATATTATTGGTTTAATGGGAAAAAGAATTAAATTTAGATATAATGGTAGTCGGAATCAGATTGAAGAATTCGAAGGAGTTATAACTAATTGTTATAATTTTGTTTTTATTATAGATTTAGGTTATATTAATAGGTCTTTTTCGTATTCTGATGTTTTAATAGGCAATTTAGATGTTGATATTTGACAAAGTTCGTTTTTTTTCCTTAAATCTATTGACTTTTATATTTCTATTAATATAAAATTGTTTTAGAAGCAGTTTGCTTTTAAAGGAGGATTGTAGATGAAAATTACATCAGTAAATGTACGTAAGATTGAAAAAGAAGGATCACGTATGAAAGGAATTGCATCAGTTTTATTAGATGATTGTTTTGCAGTTCATGATATTCGTATTATTGAAGGAGATAATGGTTTATTTATAGCTATGCCAAGTAGAAAAACTTCTACAGGTGGATATCGTGACATAGCACACCCAATCAATCCTGAAACACGTGCATTATTTGAAGAAGCTATTTTAGAAGCATATAATACTGCTGAAGAATAGGATTATTAAAAACACCTTAAGGTGTTTTTTTTGTTCTATTTTTTTTCTTTTTGAATATTCTTTTGTAGGAGGAGATTATGGAAAGGCAAGTAGAAAATATAAGTTATAATCATGGCATTAGTATTAATGAGAGAAAATTAATTCATTTGACAGGTTTGGTAAAAATCGAAAGTTTTGATGATGAAGAATTTTTATTAGAAACTAACATGGGATATTTAGCTATTAAAGGTTCTGGACTTGAGATTGTGAGATTAGATACTAAAGATGGTACTCTTTCTATAAAAGGAAGTATAGATAGTTTTGCATATTTTGATAGTTTAAAGAAGAATTCTAAATCATCTTTTATGGATAAGTTGTTTAAATGATTCTTGAATTTCAAATAGAATCTTTTGTTTTTTGCTTTGTTTGGGGTTTTGTTTATTATTTATTATTTAATGTGTTTAGGTTTTACTTGCTCTATTCTAAATATAAATTATATTTTAATATTATATTTAATTTTATTTTTTCAATTTTATTTTTTATCTGTATTGTTAAAATAAATTTTGGTATTTTGCATATATATTTATTATTGTTTTTTATTATTGGTTTTGTATTATCAAGGATTATTTTTAGACATTAAATGTGTCAAATATAATCTTTTTATGTTTGTTTTATTGAAAATAGTATTTATTTTTGATATTATTTATGGTAAGTAGTATAGGAAGGTGAGATAATGGCTAGAAAAAGTACTAAAAGAATTAAGCGTAAAAGAATGCGTCGAATATTTTTGGTGACTTTAATTTGTCTTGCTGTTAATTCTTATGTTATTTATTCTGTAGGAAGTATTTTGAATAATGTATATGATATGCAAAAACAGACAAAACAATTAAATAAGAAGCTCGAAGAATTAAAAGAAGAAGAAGATATTTTGAAGTCAGAGGTTAAGAAATTAAAGGATCCAGTATATGTTGCAAAATATGCTAGAGAAAAGTTTTTTTATTCAGGTGATAACGAATATATTATTCGTATGAAATAATAACAGTCATGTTATTATTTTTGTATTGATAAATATTTGTTTTTGTTTTATTATATTTTTTTAGTGAGTGTGATATTATGGATAAAGTTAATGATTTTTTAAGTAGTATTTTAAAAGAGGGAGATGTTGTGGTAATAGGTTGTTCTGGTGGGCCAGATTCCATGGCACTTATGGATTTTTTAATGAAATTCAGAAAAAAACTTAATTTATCGCTTATTTGTGCTCATGTTAATCACAAGGTTAGGGTAGAAAGTGATAACGAGATGCAATGGCTTGAAGAATTTTGTAAAAAAAATAATATTATTTTTGAAGGTATGTGTATATATAATTATGGTGATGATAATTTTCATAATGAAGCTAGAAATATACGTTATCAGTTTTTTGAAGAAACTATTAAAAAGTATAATGCTAAATATTTGATGACTGCTCATCATGGTGATGATTTAATAGAAACTATTTTAATGAGAATTGTAAGAGGTTCAACTTTAAATGGATATTCTGGATTTAAAAAGATTGTTACAAAAGATGAGTATTATATTGTTAGACCTTTAGTTTATGTTACAAAGGATGAGATTCTTAAATATGATTCTGATAATAAAATTAGTTATGTTATAGATAAATCAAATTTTTCAAGTAAATATACAAGAAACAGATATCGTAAGATAGTATTGCCATTTTTAAAAGAAGAAGATAAAAATGTTCATTTGAAATTCTTAAAATATAGTAATATGTTGTCAGAATACGATGAATATATGAATAAAGAGGCTAACAGACTTTTAAAAAAAGTATATAATAACAAAGAAAAGTATATTGATGTTGATAAATTTAAGATATTAGATAGTGTTATTCAAAATAAAATAATTACAAATTTATTACGAGATTATTATGAAGATGATTTAATCTTGATATCTGATGTACATACTAATTTAATAATAGATCTTATTTGTTCAAATCGTCCAAATAGTAAGATTTATTTACCTAATTCTGTAATTGCGGTTAAAAGTTATTCTAAGTTTTATTTTGAAACTGAAACTAGTCAGATAGATAATTATGAAATAGATCTTTTTGATTCTGCTAACTTACCAAATGGTAAAAATATTAAAATAATTGAAGTAGCTTCTGCTAATGATAATAATTATTGTAGGCTTTGTAGTAAGGATATTGTGTTACCTCTTAGGGTGCGTACTAGAAGAAGTGGGGATCGAATGAAGGTTAAAGGTCTTAATGGATCAAAGAAAGTGAAAGATATTTTTATTGATTCTAAAATACCTATTAGTAAAAGAGATTTATGGCCTATTGTTGTCGACTCAAAAGACACTATTGTTTGGATACCAGGTCTTAAAAAATCTAAGTTTGATGTTTCAAAAAATAAAAAGTGTGATATAATACTTAAGTACTATTAAAAAGGAGGTTTTTTATGAAAAAAAATAATAAGAATACTTTCTTATCTTATGTGTTTATTTTTTGTTTCTTTTTGACAATTATGTTTATGCTTAATAATGCTGGTGGAAAAATTAATAAACTTACATATGATGAGTTTATGAAAGATTTAGATGCTGGTAGTGTTACAGAACTTGTTGTTGTTCCTAAACCTAATTCTGCTATTTATGAAATGAGTGGTAAATTAAAGAATTATAAGGAAAAGGAAACATTTGTTATTAGTATGCCTTATTCTGATAATTTAGTTTCTAATGTAATGAACGTTGCTAATGAACATAATTTAAAGGTTACAGTTAAAAAAGACCCTGAAAATTCGTCAATACTTAGAATAGTTGTTAATCTATTACCTATAGTTTTGATAGTAGGATTTTCAGCATATTTCTTAACTAGACAAGTTGGTGGTGCTAATAAGTCATTTGATTTTGGTAAGAGTAGAGCTAAGCTTAGTTCTGATAAAAATAAAGTTACATTTAAAGATGTAGCCGGACTTGTGGAAGAAAAATATGAAGTTAAAGAACTTATAGATTTCTTAAAAGAGCCTAAAAAGTTTCAAAAACTTGGTGCCAGAATACCTAAAGGTGTCCTTTTAGTGGGCCCTCCAGGAACTGGTAAAACTTTGCTTGCTCGTGCTGTGGCAGGAGAAGCTAATGTTCCTTTTTATTATATAAGTGGTTCTGATTTTGTTGAATTATTTGTTGGTGTTGGTGCTAGCCGTGTTCGTGATATGTTTAAACAAGCCAAACAAACAGCTCCTTGTCTAATATTTATAGATGAAATTGATGCTGTAGGACGTCAAAGAGGTACAGGTCTTGGTGGAGGACATGATGAAAGAGAACAAACACTTAACCAATTATTAACTGAAATGGATGGTTTTGGGGAAAATGAAGGTATTATTATCATTGCTGCTACGAACAGACCTGATGTGCTTGATCCTGCTTTACTTAGACCTGGTAGATTTGATAGACAAGTTACTATTAATTTACCTGATATAAAAGGTCGTGAAGAAATACTTGAAGTTCATGCTAAGAATAAAACATTTGCTAAGAGTGTTAATTTGAAGAATATAGCAAAAAGAACAGTTGGTTTTAGCGGCGCAGATCTTGAAAACTTACTAAATGAAGCAGCGCTTCTTGCAGTTCGTCGTGATAAAAATGAAATTACTATGTCTGAAATGGATGAGGCTCATGATAGGGTTCTTATGGGGCCTGCGAAACAATCTCATAAATATACTGAGAAAGAAAAGAGAATTGTAGCTTATCATGAAGCTGGGCATGCAGTTGTAGGAATAAAACTTGAAGGTGCTAATGAGGTTCAAAAGATCACTATTGTTCCTCGTGGTCATGCAGGAGGATATAATTTGATGCTTCCTCGTGAAGAAACTTATTTATCTACTAAAAAAGAACTTTTGGAAAGCATAAGTGGTTTACTTGGTGGTCGTGTTTCTGAAGAAATAGTTTTTGGAGAAATGACAACTGGTGCTCACAATGATTTTCAACAAGCTACTAAGATAGCTCGTGCTATGGTTACTGAGTATGGTATGAGTAAACTTGGACCTCTTCAACTTGAAACTCAAGAAGGTAGTGTTTTCTTAGGAAGAGATTATAATAAGAGTCGTAATTTCTCTGGTCAAGTTGCTTATGAAATAGACCAAGAAATGAGAGAAATTATTGACGATTGTTATAAACAAGCTACTAAGATTATTAAAGAAAACAGAAAACTTTTGGATAGCATTGCTAATGCACTTTTGGAAAATGAAACAATTACTAAAGAACAAATTGATTATATAGTAGAGCATGGTCATATGCCTAAAGATGTTGAAGATGAATCTGATGAATTTGAATCTTTAGAATCATTATCTTTAAGTGAATTAAAAGAACTTGCTAAGGCTAAAGAAATAAAAGGATATTCAAAAATGAATAAAGAAGATTTAAAAAAGGCTTTATCTAGAGAAGATTAAAGTCTTTTTTATTTGTGTTTTATATGTTATAATTTTAATGTAATATAATGTGGTGATGATATGAATAGTTTAGGGTTATTGTTTTCGAATCCTTTTACCAAAAAAAGAGTTTTATATTTACCTGATGGAAGTCTTATGTCTGCTGATGAATATGTTGAAAAATATGTTTTGCCAAGAATTGGTGATACTGATACTATTGTGTTAAGAAATGGAAAAACAATTTCTATTAATCAGTTTATCAATAAATATGTTTTTTCATTTTGTCAAAATAAGTATAATGGTGATTTTGATAAGTTCTATGATGATTGTGTAGTAGATAATATAAATGATTTTATTAAGAGCAATAAAATAGATATTAAAAGATTGTCTGAAATGCCGGAAGCTCGTGTATATAACATATATAATTATTATTCTATTATTTCGAAATATATTATATATAATGATCCAGTATTATCCAAAAAAAGTGTTGCTGATATAGTGGGTGTTGTATCGGAGCCTTTTAATTATGACAATAATAATATTGCTAATAATTTAAGTCTTTATTTTTCAAAGAATACTGATAAAATTGTAAATTATAATAATAGGGCTGATACAATGTTGGATTATTCTTCTGACAATATTGTGTCTGGGTTGTATTCTTCTTTTAATAAAGAGCCTATAGTTGTAACTGAACTTGAAAATGGTGGAGCTCTCATTTCAGAAAATGGTATGCATAGATATCATTTGTTAAGAACATTGTATTTGAATGAATTAATGAAAATTAATAATAAATCTGAAATAAAAGAATTAAGAAATAAATATACAATACCTGTTAAAATGGAAACAATTGATCTATTTAAAACTTATAGTAATTTTTTACTTGGTTTATCAGGGCTTCCAATTTATTTATCCAAACAAAGAGGTGAAGGATTGCAACAAACTGGTAATTCAGTTTTACATTATAAAAATGAGCAATATGTATTTAAAGATAGACAATTGATAGATTTTTTGAAGAGTCATTTAAATAGAATAGCAGACAAGAGTAGTACTATAAGTAAACTTTGCGAATGTATACCAAGCTTTAATGAATATATTAATTTATACTTTCCAGAATTGGTTGCAATAAAAAAGAGATAGTAAAAGACTTCAAAACAATTTTGAGTCTTTTTTCTTGACTTTTACAGTTTTAGTGTTATTATTGTTTTACATTTGATGGGGTGATTATATGAGTATCAAAAATTTAAAAATATATTTGTTAGGAACTATAATACTTGCAAATGCTAGTTTTGCTGTGTCTTGTTCTTTAGTTGAAGAAAAATACGATAGAATTAAAAATAAAGATTTTTATGATTTTTTAGATGATAATGGTATTGTTTCAATAACAGAATTACATCATATTACTAGGAATTATTATGAAGCAGAAGTTGCTGACTATAAGCTTGTAGGAGATGAGTTCGTAGCCAATACACATTATGAAAGAATTGATAGTATTGATAATGTTGTTTGTAAAGGAAGAGAATATGACTATGATTATAAGGTTTTGAAAGTAGAAAGATCTGATGATGGTTTTGAGATAACTTCTAAGATTATTGAAGATATTGATGTGATAGAAAAAGGTTATGATTATGTTTATCGAGATGACTATATTATAGAAGATGGATATAGCAATGTTCTTATAAAAAACGGGAAAACAATAAAGAGGTAGTGATAATTTGTTTAAAATTGGTAATATTGATATAAAAAGTAAAGTTGTTTTAGCACCTATGGCAGGTGTATCTAATCCTGCTTATATAAAGATTTGTGAAGGTTTTGGATTAGGATATGCTGTTACAGAACTGATAAGTAGTGAAGCAGTAGTTAGAAACAACAAGAAAACATTTGATATGTTAAATGGTATAAATGATTTGAACATTCCTATAGCTATTCAATTGTTTGGAAGTGATTATGATACTATGGGGAAGGCTGCAAAAATAATTGAAGATAAGTTTCATCCTGATATGATTGATATTAATATGGGATGTCCAGTTCCAAAGGTAGCTATAAAAAATCGGGCAGGAAGTGCTCTTATGAAAGATTTAGATAAAGTATATGATATAGTTTCTTCTGTTGTTAATTCTGTAAATATTCCGGTTACAGTAAAGATAAGAAGTGGTTGGGATAGTGAGAGTATAAATGCTGTAGAAGTTGCAAAAGCTTGTGAGAAAGCAGGTGCTTCTGCTATTGCAGTACACGCTAGAACTAGAAATCAAGGTTATAGTGGTAGTGCTGATTGGAGTATTATAAAAGAAGTAAAAGAATCTGTATCTATACCTGTAATTGGGAATGGTGATATAAAAAGTGGAGTAGATGCAAAAAGAATGATTTCAGAAACTGGCTGTAACGCCGTAATGATTGGGCGTGCTTGTTTGGGCAATCCTTGGCTAATAAAAGAGTGTAATAATTATTTAGATAACAAATTAGTCGAAGAACCTAGTATTGGTGAAAGAATAAATATGGTTAAGTTACATTATGATCTTTTAAAAAAGTATAATAGTGAGAAAAGTGCGCTTTTAGAAATAAGAAGTCATGCTTTATGGTATTTGAAGGGTATAAATGGTGTTAAAAAATATAAAAACCTTATAACAACTGCAAAAACTGAAAATGAATTTTTAAATATTTTAGATAATATTTTGTTGACAATTAATGAGAAAAATGATAAATTATATGCAGAAATTGAAGAAACAGGCGTTTAGCAGGAGTTTATTGATACTATTTATAGAGAGCTAAGGTTGGGTGTAACTTAGTAATAGCCAGTAAGCTTTAAAAACTGTGGAGATGGTTTTAACCCGGTGATAACCGTTATATTTATGAGATATCAGTTAATGATAAGAAAGGTGGTACCGCGATAAGTTCGCCCTTTTGTCATTAACTTTTTATTTTTAAGGAGGAATTAATATGAGACAATTTAGTGAGCAAGAATTAGTAAGGAGAGAAAAGGCAAAGGAACTTGAAAGCTTAGGTATTGATCCATTTGGACATAAGTTTGATGTAACTTCTGATACTAAGACTATAAGAGATAAGTTTGGAGATAAGACCGTAGAAGAACTTGAAGAAATTAATGAAGAAGTTATTATTGCAGGTCGTATTATGACCAAGCGTGGTAAGGGGAAAGCTGGTTTTATTAATGTTCAAGATAAATATGGACAAATTCAAATATATGTTAAGATTGATAATATTGGCGAAGAAGCTTATGAAATATTTAAGAAAAGTGATCTTGGTGATATCGTTGGTATTACCGGTACAGTTATGAGAACTCATATGGGAGAACTTAGTGTTAGAGCGACTAAGTATGAACATTTGGTTAAAGCACTTCGACCACTTCCGGAAAAATTTCATGGTCTCGTTGACACTGAAGAACGTTTTAGAAGACGTTATGTTGATTTAATTATGAATGAGGATTCTAGACGTGTTGCATTTATGCGTCCTAGAATTATTCGTGCAATTCAACATTATTTAGATAATCTTGGGTTTGTAGAAGTTGAAACTCCTATGCTTGGAACTATTCTTGGTGGAGCTGCTGCAAAACCATTTATAACACATCACAATACACTTGATATAGATATGTATCTTAGAATAGCTACTGAACTTCCTTTAAAAAGACTTTTAGTGGGTGGTATGGATGCTGTTTATGAAATAGGAAGAATTTTTAGAAATGAAGGTATGGATAGAAAGCATAATCCTGAATTTACTTCTATAGAGCTTTATAAAGCTTATAGTGATTTAGAAGGGATGATGGATATTACTGAAAATATTGTTGGTGCTTGTGCTATGGAAGTGCTTGGTACTTATGATATTAGTTATAAAGGGCATGATATTTCTTTAAAACCTAAGTTTAAAAGAATTCATATGGTTGATGCAATTGAAGAAAAAACTGGTATTAATTTCTTTGATGATATGAGTTTGGAAGATGCTAAAAAGCTTGCTCTCGAGCATGAAATAGAACTTGAAGATCATTTTGGTTATGGTCATATAGTTAATGCTTTCTTTGAAAAGTATGTCGAAGAAACTATAGTTGAACCTACTTTTGTTATTGGTCATCCGATTGAAATAAGTCCACTTGCTAAAAAGGATCCAAAAGATCCAAGATTTACTCAAAGATTTGAGTTGTTTATATGTGGAGCAGAATATGCTAATGCATTTACTGAACTAAATGATCCAATTGATCAATATGAAAGATTTGAAGCTCAAGTCGCAGAAAAAAATCTTGGTAATGATGAAGCTAATGAAATGGATTTAGATTTTGTAGAAGCACTTGAATATGGTATGCCTCCTGCTGGAGGAATGGGAATGGGTATAGATAGACTTGTTATGTTACTTACTGGAAGTGATACTATTCGTGAAGTTATTTTGTTCCCAACTATGAAGAAAAAGGACTAAAAGTGTCCTTTTTTTGTGAAAAAAAGTCTAAATATGTCCTTTTTTAGTTTTTTTTCTTTATTTTTTTTTTTAAAAGTGTCATAATTGTATTAGGGAGGTAAAATAATGAAAAAAAATAATTTGTTTAAAGCCGTAGGCATAACAATTCTTGTGCTAGTTTTACTATCTTGGCTTGTACCTATTGTGTATAGTGTATTTGGAATAAAACTAACAGGAGAAGATACTGTTTCAACACAAATTGGATTTATTTCTATTATAAATGTAATTTTAGAAACGTTTTCTGGTTTTGGTGGAACAATATTATTTGTTTTACTAGTTGGTGGATTTTATGGCGTGCTTAAGGCTACAGGTGCTTATGATAAAACAATAAACTTTTTATCTGCAAAAGCATCAGGAAGAGAAAAATGCACATTAATAACTATTATAGTTGTAATGGCAATTATTTCTTCAATAGCAGGACTTGATTTAGGTCTGCTTGTTGTTTTTCCTTTATTAATAGGATTAATTGTTAATATTGGATATGACAAAATGGTCGCACTTAGTGCTACTTTAGGTGCTACTATAGTTGGTATGTATGGTTCTACTCTTTCTGGAACTATGTATGGTACTAATAATACACTTTTAGGATTAAAGAAATTTAGTCAAATAATTCCTAAAGTTGTGCTTTTTGTACTAGGGCTTGTAGCATTAATTGTATTTGTTCTTCTTTATGTTAAACGTAATGGTTTAGTTAAAACAATTAAAGTTAATAGTGAGAATGAAAAAGATAAAAAACTGAATTCTAAAAAAACACTTGTTAAAAAGGCTAACGCTAAGAAAACAAATACTAAAGTAAAAAAATCTACTATTAATAAGAAAGAAACAAAAGAAAAAGCTGAACGAGGAGTAATACTTTCATTAGTAATTATAGTACTTCTTTTGTTAGTAATGTTTTTAGGAACTACTAATTGGGGTAATATATTTAAATCTAATTGGTTTGAAACTGCTCATACTGCTTGGACAGGCGCTACAGTTAGTGGATTTAAAATACTTGATAAACTTTTCGGAGGAGTAGATGCACTTGGTACTTGGACCACTATTAGCAGATTCCAAAACTATTCAGTATTACTTATAATTGCTATGATTGGTCTTAAATTTGTTAATAAGACAAGGTGGGAAGATGTATTTGATGGCTTTGTTGAAGGAGTAAAATCATATGTAGTACCTACAATATTAACAATACTTGCATGTAGTATATTTGTATTTGTGTTCTATAATCCATTCCTTTCAGTAGTTACTAAGAATCTTCTTACTGCTACTAAAGAATTTAATGTAGTACTTACAGGACTTTATGCAATGATTAATAGTGTGTTCTATGTTGATTATTACTATTTCTCTAATTCATTATTATACGGTGTTACAAGTATTTATGATGATACTGCAGTTCTTTCAGTAATTAGTATAATGTTTACTAACCTATATAGTTTAGTAATGTTAGTTGCACCATCTAGTATACTTCTACTTGTTTCACTTTCAATTAGTGATGTTAAGTATACTGATTGGGTTAAATTCATTTGGAAATTAGCTGTAGCATTATTTCTAATTTCATTCATTGTATTTACAGTAATGGTATTAGTTTAATATTATAAAGTGCAATTTTTGCACTTTTTTTGTGTTTAAAAATGATTGTATTTTCTCATTATATGAATAGAATATTAAAGGGAGGATATATATGTTTTCAAAATTTGATGAAAAAGCAAAGAAAGTACTAGTAAATATGCAAAAAGAAATGGTTAATTTAAAACATCCTTATATTGGTAGTGAACATTTATTTCTTTCTCTTTTGAAATATGGTAATGAAGATTATATAAAAAAACTTAAAGATGTTGGTGTTACTTATGAGATTTTTAAAGCAGAGTTAATAAAAATTGTAGGAATGGGCAAAAGTAGTAATGATTTTTACTTGTATACTCCACTCTTAAGAAATATTTTAGAGTCTGCTTCTATGGTTTCTAATGATAAAGGTAAATCTTGTGTTGATACTAGCGATCTTTTTTTGGCTCTTTTTGAGGAAGGTGAAGGAGTAGCTATTAGGATATTACTCGGTATGAATGTTGATATAGATAGTTTATATGATGATTTTTATATTTCTAAAAAAAGTAAGAAAGAAAAACTTATTGTAGATTCTTTTGGAATAGATTTAAACAAAAAGAGTAGACAAGGTGAAATAGATCCTGTTATTGCTAGGGATAAGGAGATTTCTCGTTTACTAGAAATTTTATCTCGCAGAAGTAAAAACAATCCTCTTCTTTTAGGAGATGCTGGGGTTGGAAAAACTGCTATTGTTGAGGAACTTGCAAGGAGACTTGAATTAAGGGATGTTCCTAGTAATTTAATTGGCAAAAGAATTGTATCTGTTTCTATGGCTAGTTTAGTTGCAGGTACTAAGTATCGCGGTGAATTTGAAGAGCGAATTGAAAAAATAGTTTCAGAACTCGAGGAAAATGATGATGTTATTTTATTTATAGATGAGATTCATACTTTAGTGGGTGCTGGTGGTGCTGAAGGTGCAATTGATGCTAGCAATATATTAAAACCGGCTCTTTCTCGTGGAAAGGTTAGGATTATTGGGGCTACTACTACATCTGAATATAAGGAGTTTATTGAAAGTGACAAAGCTTTGTCTCGTAGATTTCAAACTGTTGTTGTAAAAGAACCTTCAATTGAAGATACTATTTTAATACTTAAAAAACTTCGTCCTATTTATGAAAATTATCACATGGTAAAGATAAGTGATGATGTTATTGAGAATATAGTTTCTTTATCTAGTAAGTATATTTATGATAGAAAACTTCCTGATAAAGCAATTGATGTTATGGATGAGGTTTGTTCAAAAACTTCAGTTTCTGTTTATAACAATGATAATGTTTCTGATATTAATATTAAACTATCCGAGGTAAAAAATTTAAAAAATAAATCTATTATGAATAATAAGTTTGATGAGGCATTTTTATATAAAAAAACAGAAATGATTTTAGAGGATAAAAAAAATAGACTTGAGTTAAAAAAAACTAGAAGAAATTATAAAACTATCAAAGTTGGTGATGTATTAAAAATAGTCGAAGAACTTAGTAAAATTCCTATTTATAATAATTCAGACTCATTTTTTGATAAGTTTAAAAGCAAAGTTTCTAATCTTGTTTTTGGACAAGATGATGCTATAAATATTGTTTGTGATACTTTTAGAAAAAACAGGTATTATTCTTATAAAAGTAAACCTATTTCGTTTTTGTTTTTAGGGCCTACTGGTGTTGGAAAAACATTACTTGCTAAAGAATATGGAAAATACTTTTATGGAGACAATATTATAAAAATTGATATGAGTGAGTATAGAGAAGGACATTCTATTAGCAAAATGATTGGTTCCCCTCCGGGATATGTTGGATATAAAAACAGTAAAAATGTTTTTGAACAGGTAAAAGATAATCCGTATAGTTTAATTATTCTTGATGAAATCGAAAAAGCAAGTTCTGAAGTAATCAATTTGTTTTTACAAATATTAGATGAAGGTGTTGCTACAAATAGCAAAGGGGAAAAGATTAATTTTGCTAATACTACAATTATAATGACTTCTAATTTAGGATGTAGTAAAAATAGTATTGGATTTAATAATAGAACTAATTATGAGGATATTAATAAGTTTTTTGGAATGGAATTTGTTAATAGAATAGAAAGAGTTATTAGATTTAATAGAATTGATGCTGATGTTTGTAGGAAACTTGTAGCTAATAAATTAAACTATTTAAGAAAAGTTTATAAGTCTAAGGGTATTTTATGTTCTTTTTCTAAAAAATTAATTTCTGAAATAATAGATCTTTGTGAATTTGATAAATATGGTGCTAGAAAAATAGATGATATTATTAGTTATAATGTTGAAGAGTTAATAACTAATAAGAGTATGATGGGTAATGATAAAGTGCGAATTGATAGTATTGTGACAAAGGTTGTCTAACCTTTGTTTTTTTGATATAATACAGGCAGGTGATTTATATGGAAAAAACAAGAACGAGATTTGCTCCAAGTCCTACAGGATATATGCATATTGGTAATTTAAGAACTGCAATTTTTGAATATTTAATTGCTAAACATGACAATGGTGATTTTATACTTAGAATTGAAGATACTGATCAAAACAGAAAAGTGGAAGGTGCATTTGATTTTATTTATAAAACTCTTTCTTTATGTGGTTTTAAAATAGATGAAGGACCTTTAAATGAGGGTAAATATGGTCCTTATGTACAAAGTGAAAGGCTTGATTTATATAAAAAATATGCTCTTGAACTTGTAGAAAAAGGTGCTGCATATTATTGCTTTTGTAGTGAAGAAAGATTAGAAAGATTACGAGAAGTTGCAAGTTTAAATAAGCAGGCATTTATGTATGATGGTCACTGTAGAAATTTAACTAAAGAAGAAATAGAAGAAAAACTTAAGAATGGCGAACCATATGTTATTAGACAAAAGATGCCTAAAGAAGGACAAACAATTATTAAAGATCTTGTTTATGGAGAAGTAGTAATAGATAATAGTGTATTAGAAGATCAAATTTTATTAAAATCAGATGGTTATCCAACATATAATTTTGCAAATGTAATAGATGATCATTTAATGAATATTACACATGTTGTTCGTGGTAAGGAATATTTAGATCAAACTGCTAAATATAATTTATTATATGATGCTTTTGGATGGGAAAAACCTGTCTATGCTCATGTTGCTATGGTTCTTGGTGAAGACGGCACAAAACTTAGTAAAAGAAATGGTGACGCTTCATTTATGGATTTATATAATGAAGGATATTTACCAGAAGCAATTGTTAACTATTTGGTGCTTCTTGGATGGAGTCCTGAAAGTAATCAAGAAATGTTTACTGTTGATGAACTTATTAAGGAATTTAATCCTAAGAGGATTAGTAAAAGTTCTAGTCAGTATGATGTAAAAAAACTTAACTGGTTTAATGCTAATTATATAAAGAAAATGAAATCTGATAAATATTTAGAACTTGTTTTACCATTTTTAAAAGAAGCTTATGATTTGAGTTCTAAAAGTTCTGAATGGATTAATCATTTAGTAAGTATTTATCAAAATCATATAAGTTATGGTAAGCAAATAGTGGATGAAGTTAAATTATTCTTTGAAGATGAAGTTCATCCTAATGAAGAATGTCTTGAATTTATGAAGCAAGACGGTATTGATAATACTATTTCTACTTTTAAAAATGAAATTTTAGCTATTACTGATTGGAATGTTGAAAGCATAAGTAATGCTATTAATAATGTTAAAGAAAAAGTAGGTGTTAAAGGTAAAATGCTTTATATGCCAATAAGAATTAAGGTAAGTGGTGTGATGCATGGTCCAGAGTTACCTGATACTATTTATTTACTTGGAAAAGATACTGTTCTTAATAGATTAAATTAAGGAGGGATGTTATGCGTTTATATAATACTTTAACTAGAAAAGAAGAAAAATTCGTAACTAATGAACCTGGTATAGTTAAAATGTATACTTGTGGTCCTACTGTATATCATTATGCTCATATAGGTAATCTTAGATCTTATATTATGGAGGATGTACTTGAAAAGTCTTTTGAGTTTTTAGGATATAAGGTTAAAAGAGTTATGAACATTACAGATGTAGGACATCTTTCTAGTGATGCTGATACTGGTGAAGATAAGATGGTTAAAGGTGCTAAAAGAGAGCATAAATCTGTTATGGACATTGCAAAGTTTTATACAGATGCTTTCTTTAGTGACTGTGCTAAGTTAAATATTAGAAAACCTAGTGTAGTTGTTCCCGCTACTAGTATGATTGGTGAATATATTAATATGATAGAGATATTGCTTAATAAAGGTTTTGCTTATAAAGCAGGAGACAATATTTATTTTGATACATCTAAACTTGATGATTATTATGCTCTTACTAATCATACTGAAGAAAGCTTACTTGAAGGTGTACGTGATGATGTAGAAGTAGATACTAATAAAAGAAATAAAACAGATTTTGTTCTTTGGTTTACAAAATCTAAGTTTGAGGATCAACAACTTAAATGGGATTCTCCTTGGGGACTTGGTTATCCTGGATGGCATATTGAATGTTCTTGTATATCACTTGATCATTTGGGTGAATACCTTGATATTCATTGTGGTGGTGTTGATAATATATTTCCACATCATACTAATGAAATCGCTCAAAGTGAGGCGTTTTTAGGACATAAATGGTGTAATTATTGGTTTCATGTTGAACATTTAAATGATGAAACAGGAAAAATGAGTAAGAGTAAGGGGGATTTTTTAACTGTTTCTTTACTTGAAGATAAAGGATATAACCCTCTTGTATATAGAATGGCATGTTTATCTTCACATTATAGAAAGCCAATGTTATTTACTTATGATATGTTAGATAGTTTTACTAGTAGTTATGAAAAGCTAAAAAACAAAGTACTAAGTTTAACTGATGATGGAGATGTTTCTGGTACTGAAAAGTTTATTAATGAATTTAAGAATGCTATTGAAAACGATTTGAATACTTCAATGATGTTAACATCTTTATATGATGTATTAAAATCTGATTTAAATGATGCTTCTAAGAAGTATTTAGTTAGTAAATTTGATGAAGTGCTTGGACTTGATTTAATGAAAGAAGTTCAAAAAGAATCTTCTGTATCTGATGAATATATACTGTCTAAGATTAAAGAAAGAGATACGGCTAAAAAGAATAAAGATTATACTTTAGCAGATTCTATTCGTGATGAATTATTATCTTTAGGAATTAAATTAATTGATACTAAAGATGGTACTAAATATGAAGTAATGTAGGTGTTTATATGAATTATGTTTATTTATTGCTTTTTGCGTCAATTGCTATATCTGGTTTGGCACAACTATTAATAAAAGCCAGATATGATGAGTATTCTAGAATTAATAATAAAAAAGGTATTACTGGAGTTGAAGTAGCTCAACAGATTTTAAAAAATAATGGTTTGGATAAAGTTTATGTTGTTGAAACTCACGGATATTTATCTGATCATTTTGATCCAGGTGCTAATGTTGTAAGACTTTCTAGTGCTGTTTTTCATGGTGATACTATTGCTGCTGCTTCTATCGCTGCTCATGAATGTGGTCATGCTATACAGCATAAGGAAGGACACTGGTTAATGAAGTTAAGAGTGTTTATTGTACCAATTGTTAATTTGTGTTCAAAGCTTGGTTATATAGCTATTTTGATAGGTGTTTTTGCACAACTTATAGAAATATATATGATTGGTATTGTTTTGCTATCTTCAATATTAGTATTTCAACTTATTACTCTTCCCGTGGAGTTTGATGCTTCAAAGAAGGGGATGGCTAATTTAGAAAAACTTTCTATACTTACTGCTAAAGAAAGAGTAGGTGCTGCTAAAGTTTTAACAGCTGCTGCACTTACTTATGTGGCTGGCCTTATTACAACACTTTTAGAAATAGCTAGACTTATTATGAATGCTGTAGGAGATAGATGATAATGAGTTTATATCAACTATCTTTTTTGGGTGATGCAGTTTTTGAACTTATGGTTCGCGAGTATATTATTTCTAAAAATGTAGTTAAATTAAAAGATTTACAGGAGTTGACACTTGACTTTGTAACTGCTAAGAAACAAGCTCATTTTCTTGATGATCTTGTTAAAAATGATTTTTTAAATGAAGGAGAATTAGATATTGTTCGAAGAGGTCGTAATATAAAAACACATAAAAGTCCTAAAAATTGTGATATGATTACATATAAATACGCTACAGCGTTTGAAGTGTTGGTTGGATATTTATATAATAATGATAAAAAACGTCTTAATGAGATGTTTAATTATATAATTAATTTATAAGGAAGTAGATATTATGCTTATATATGGTAAAAATAGTTGCTATGAATATTTAAAAAAATTTAAAAAGGTTAAAACATTATATTTGGATATGGATTTTAGTGATAAAAAACTAATTTCTCTAATTGAAAATTTAAAGATCAAACCTAGTTTCTGCAGGAAGTTTCAATTAGACCAACTTGCAAATGAAAATCATCAAGGTATAATTATGGATGTAGGAGATTACGAATATTGTGATCTTGATGATATGATTAAAGATAATGGTATAATTGTGATACTAGATCATTTGGAAGATACTCATAATTTTGGAGCAATTATAAGAACTTGTGTTGCTGCAGGAGTTGATGGGATAATTATTCCAAAAGATAGGAGTGTTAATGTCAATTCTACTGTTATGAAAACTAGTGTTGGTAGTGCTATTAATATGAATATTTGTATGGTTACTAATTTAAATCAAGCAATTAATTATCTTAAAGATAAAGGTTACTGGATTTATGCTAGTGATACGAATGGTGATTGTTATACAGATATTAAATATGATGGTAATGTTGCTCTTATTATAGGTAATGAGGGTAAAGGTGTTAGTGAATTAGTTAAAAAATCTTCAGATTATATTATTTCGATTCCTATGAGTGATAAACAAGAAAGTTTAAATGCTTCAGTTGCTGCAGGTATTTTAATTTATGAAGTAAGGAGGCAAAAAAACTTGTAGGAGGGTTTATGGAATATAATGATTATGAACTTGTATATATAGTTAAAGAGAATGAGGAAGCTTTGGAATATCTTTTAAAAAAGTATGAACCGCTTTTTAAAAAGCTTGCTTATTCTTTTGTTTTTAAGTATCCAAACCGAGGCCTTGATGCCGAAGATATAGTTCAACAATGTAGAATTATTCTTTGTAAAACTGTTGATATGTATAATCCTCATAACGATGTACTGTTTTATTCTTTTCTTATGGTTTGTTTAAGAAGAGGGGTTATTAATTATGTTAATAGAAATATATATAAGCATAACCAATATAATTATATGGATTTTGAAGCATATGATAATTTAGATGAATTTATCGATTCATATGATGCTTATAATAATTATGTTGATTATGAAATGCAAACTAGTATTATCAATTTTAAAAATAGTTTAACAAGTTTAGATGCCCAAATTTTTGAGCTTAGATATAATGGCTTTTCTTATAAAGATATTGCATCTTTACTTGATATTGAGGTTAAAAAAGTTGACAATGTTTTACTTAAAGTGCGTAAAAAGTTAGAAAAATATTTTTTATTTTCATAAGTCTGTGTTATAATGTCTATGATAGGTGGTTTGCACTATGACAGATAATATTATTTCACTTAGACAATATATCGATAGAAGGGATGAATTTTCTAATGCTAAAATTCATACTTTTTGTCGTCTGATGAAAAAAGTATCTGAAGCTATTGATAAAGATGAAAGAAATATTGTGCGAATTAACCTAGATGAAATAAAAATAAATACTCAAACTGGGGATATAGTTCTTCCTGATAGTTTATTTGCAAATGTTGATGATAAAACTATAGCAGGTTTTAATACTGGTATTAGTGTAATGGCTGGTAGAAAAAGTTCTAAAGAGCATAAAAGAGTATCACTTGCATTGATGATACTTGGATGGTATGCCAATGAAGATGGAAGTTCTATCATTAGCGATTTGGATGTACTTGAACATTTTGATGAATATATGAGTAAAGTACCTGAATGGCTGCAAGATTTCTTTGTTGGAGTATTTAGAAGAATGGATTATGATACTTCTTTTGCGGATTATTATAAAACCAATTTTACAGATAATATAAAAAATCAAATAAATGAAACATTTAAATTATATGATTTAAGTGATGAACAAATGAAAAGGATCACAAAGGTTATTGTAAGAAAAGCAGAAAATATGGCTATGGGTGGTGATAGTCATGAATAAGAGAGATTATGGTTTTAAAGAAGATGATATTCTAAAATATTTGGGAGAAGCGAAACAAGATTTTTCTAAGAAAGCTGAATCTGAATTTAAGAATGCTATTCCTTCTGCTATAGATCATACTATGAGTTTACTTGATACTAATGTTATTAACCAAGAAATAATACAAGATTCTCTTAATAATGGTTATGATCAAGGGCAAAGTAATACTAAAGATAAAGTTAGAGTTAGAACTATTGGAGGACTTTCTCCATATAATACTTCAAGTAGTAGTCCTAGTAATGAAACTGTTAATAATTATCAAAATATGAATGGCGGATATTCAAGTGAGGATAACCCAAATGTATGGAGAACAGGTGGTTATACTGAAACAATGATACTTATTGCTACTGGTGTTTTAGTACTACTTGTATTTATGGTTAGCTATTTAATGCTTAATTATTTTGGATAATAATACTTAAAACCTATGTTTTAGGTATTTTTTTGTTTATATTTTTATGTTTTTGTTATATAATAGAGTTTGTCTATAAATAATTGGTGTATCTTTGTAAAAAGATGTTATTTTGCTTTTATTTTTAAGTATTTAATGATAAAATAATAAGTTGAGGAGAGATGATTATGGCACTTTTAAAAAAATTATTTGATTACGATGAAAAGGAACTTAGAAGATTTACTAAAATGGCAGATAAGATTATTGAACTTGAAGATGAATATAGTAAATTAAGTGATGATAAATTAAAAACTAAGACTGAAGAATTTAAGAAAAGACTTGAAGAAGGGGAAGAATTTGATGATATAATCATCGAAGCCTTTGCTACTGCTAGAGAAGCATGTTATAGAGTTATAAATGAAAAACCATTTAAAGTACAATTGATAGGTGGTTTAGCACTTCATTATGGTAATATTGCAGAAATGAAGACTGGTGAAGGTAAAACACTTACATCTGTTATGCCAGCATACCTTAATGCTTTAGGTGGTAAAGGTGTTCATATTGTTACAGTTAATGAATATCTTGCTGAACGTGACTCTAAATGGATGGGTGCTATTCATGAATTTTTGGGCCTTACTGTAGGACTTAATTTAAGGGATATGGGTCCTAATGAAAAAAGAGCTGAATATGATAAAGATATTTTATATTCTACAAATAATGAAATTGGATTTGATTATCTAAGAGATAATATGGCTATTAGAAAAGAAGATAGAGTTCAACAACGTGGACTTAATTATGCAATTGTCGATGAAGTAGATTCAATTTTAATTGATGAAGCCCGTACACCTTTAATTATTTCTGGGGGATTCCTTGAAAATAAAAATTTATATATTGATGCAGATAGATTTGCTAAGAGTTTAAATTATGATAATGATATAGTTTATGATGCAAAACTTAAAAGGACTAATTTATCTGATGATGGTGTTAAAAAGGCTGAAAAGTATTTCCATGTAGATAATTTATATGATGTTGATAACTCTACTTTAGTGCATTTTATTAATCAAGCATTACATGCAAATTATTCTCAAAAAGTAGATGTTGATTATGTTGTTAAAGATGGAAAAATTGTTATAGTAGATCAATTCACTGGTCGTTTAATGCCAGGACGTGCATTTAGTGATGGCCTTCATCAAGCTCTTGAAGCTAAAGAAGGCGTTGAAATTCAACAAGAAACTAAGACGCTTGCTACTATTACGTTCCAAAATTTATTCAGAATGTATAATAAACTTTCTGGTATGACTGGTACTGCTAAAACAGAAGAAGAAGAATTCCGTGATATTTATAACATGTATGTTATATCTATTCCTACAAATAAACCTATTATAAGGGAGGATATGGCAGATCTTATCTTTGCTAGTAAGAAATCTAAATTTAAAGCTATTATTGATGAAATAGAAGAAAGACATAAAAAAGGTCAACCAGTTCTTGTAGGTACTATAGCTATTGAAACTTCAGAAGAAATAAGTGAATTATTAACAAAAAGAAAAATTCCTCATGAAGTATTAAATGCTAAGAATCATGCAAGAGAAGCTGAAATAATTGCTAAAGCTGGTGAAAAAGGTAGTGTAACTATTGCTACAAATATGGCTGGTCGTGGTACCGATATTAAACTTGGAGAAGGCGTTAAAGAGCTTGGTGGTTTATGTGTAATTGGTACTGAAAGACATGAATCAAGACGTATTGACAACCAATTACGTGGTCGTTCTGGTCGTCAAGGAGATCCTGGATTTACTCAATTCTATATTGCAATGGACGATGAATTAATGATCAGATTCGGATCTGAAAGAATTAAAGATATACTTCAAAATACAGGTTTAGATGATGGTATGGTTATCAGAAGTAAGATGTTTAGTAAATCTGTTGCTTCTGCTCAAAAAAGAGTTGAAGGTAATAACTATGATATGCGTAAATCAGTACTTCAATATGACGATGTAATGAATAAGCAAAGAGAACTTATTTATGGAAAGAGAAATACTATACTTGATAGTGAATCTATTCATGAAGAAGTGTTAAAATCTATTTATAACCATATTGCTGATACAGTTGAATCTCATTTAGATGAACATGAACAACTTGGAGAAGATGATATAAGAGATATAATTGAATATTTTAATTCTAATTTATTAAGAAAGAAAATAGATGAAAAGTTCTTTGAAGATAAAGATGCTGATCAAATTATAGATGGATTAAATGACTTAGTAGTTTCTGAGTATGAAGCTAAAATAAAAGAACTTCCTGAAGAAGTTACTAATGAATTTGAAAAAGTTATTAGTTTAAATGTTATAGATAAATACTGGATGGAACAAATAACTACTATGTCTCATTTAAAAGAAGGTATCTTCTTAAGACAATATGCTCAAGATAATCCTCTTAGAGCTTATACTGAAGAAGGATTTGAACTATTTGATACTATGCTTGAAAATATAGATAAGTTCATAACTTTATATCTATTAAAAGCAGAAATAAGACAAAATATAGAAAGAAAAGAAGTAGTAAAAAATAAATCTACTAATGAATCTGATGATACTGCAAAAGGTAGAACAATAAAGAAAAAAGATAAGAAAATTGGTAGAAACGATCCATGTCCATGTGGCAGTGGCAAGAAGTATAAGCAATGTTGTGGTAAATAGCTCGCAAACCCCGATAAAACAAGGGGAAAAGCGAGTTTTTCTTTTTATCAAAAAATAGCCCAAAATAGGAGCTGGAGCCACTTTGGAGCCATTTTGATTTAGATATTTGACTATATTACCATTTAAGATCGTAAAATAGTAATTTTCCGAACTCTTTTAAAAATTGTAATTTAGGTGAAAAAAATCAAAAATATGTGCTATAATAAATTCAGAATATACTAATAGAGGAGTGTGTTATTAGTGAGATTTAAGAAAATATTTTTTTGTGTCATATTAATGTTAATTTGCGCTATTGGAGTAATTGCACCATTAAAAGTTAATGCTGCAACATATGAAGTTAATGTACAGGATAAGCAAGGAAATAATAAAAGACAATATGAAGTGTCACCTATAATTACTATTGCTGAATTAAAAGGTATGATTGCTGAAGAAACTAATATTCCAACTGCAAGACAAAAATTAGTGTTTAGTAATACTGAACTGGAAGACAGTAAAACAATTGCAGAATATAATATTCAAAGTGATGCAACAATTACTTTAATACCAACATGGAAATTAACCTTTGATTCAAAAGTAAATAATGATGCAACCGATATAACTGAAGTTTATGTTGAAGATTATGATTATTATTCTCCACAAACCCCAGTAAAAAATGGATACACATTTGGTGGATGGTTTGCAGAAAATAATAATCAAACAAGATTTAATTTTGGTATTACTAAAATAAATAGTGATCTGAATTTTCATGCATACTGGGCAGAAGAAATTTCTGAAATTAGTGTAGTTTTAAATGCACCACATGTTGGAGATACCATTACTTTAGATGGATTGGGTTATCCAGATAGTTTACCTGTAGTTACTACAACGGATTCAAGATTACAAGTTTCCGCATACTGGATTAAAGGAACATGCGAGAACGATTTATGTGAAGAGTTATTTAGTGGTACTTTTCAAAAAAATCAATATTATTATGCGTATATTGAATTGGAAATAATTGATGCTAATTCATATCTTTTTGTACCAGAAGTATCAAATAATATAAGTATAAATGGTAATGCGCCAGAAGAAGTTTTTGATGGTTCATCAATTCATACATGGTTTATTGCAAAAGTTCAAGCACAATCTACAACATATAAAATATTATCTGATAAACAAACTTATATTCTTAATTCAAATAATGCTATATCTATAACTGCTGATGGAAATTTAAATAAGTTAACTGGAATAATGGTTGATGGAATTTTAATTTCTTCAGAAAATTATGATTTAAAAAATGGCAGTACAGTTCTTACATTAAAATCTTCATATTTAGATACTTTAAGTGTTGGTAATCATACA